>JBDTUD010000034.1:0-33089 GCA_040007915.1 Sphingorhabdus sp. | reverse complement strand
ATCCCTATCTGACGATGGATTTCCAGGCCGAGGCGACGATTGTTTCGGAGCTGCTGAAATTTGCCGAAAGCGGCCAGCTTTATCGCGGTGCGAAACCGGTGATGTGGTCGCCGGTCGAAAAGACCGCGCTGGCCGAGGCCGAGATCGAATATGAGGATATCGTCTCGACGCAAATCGATGTGGCGTTCGAGATTGTGGATTCACCGATCAGGCCCCTTATCGGTGCGTACGCTGTTGCATGGACAACTACCCCTTGGACGATCCCAGTCAACCAAGCGTTAGCGGTCGGCCCAAAAGTCCCATACGCGATTGTGACCGACGAGACCCATCGATATTTGATTGCCACTGCATTGGTAACAGCATTTGAGAACCGGCTTGGACGAAAGCTCAGAGTGCTAGGCGTGGAAGCAAGCAGCAGTTGGTGGCTCGGTGAGGAATTTGCCGGAACCATCGTCCGCCACCCGATGCACCATCTCGGCGGCTTCTTTGCCAAGCCGCGTCCCATGCTGGCGGGCGATTTTGTCACCACCGATAGCGGCACCGGGCTTGTCCATATGTCGCCCGACCACGGTGAGGATGATTTCGACCTGTGCAAGGCGAACGGCATCGATCCGGTCTTCGCGGTCGAAGGCGACGGCAAATACCGCGCCGACTGGCTGTGGCTGGGCGGTGAGGGCAGCGTCATCAACCCGAAATTCAACGCGCCTGACGGGCCGATCTGCACCGCGCTGCGCGAAGCCGGTGGCCTGCTCGCCGCGTCGGCGGATTACAAGCACAGCTATCCGCACTCATGGCGCTCCAAGGCCAAGGTCATCTTCCGCTGCACGCCGCAATGGTTTGTGCCGATGGATAAACAAATCTCCTCCCCCCTTGTGGGGGAGGATCAAGGTGGGGGGCGTGCCGCGTCTGCGGCACTAAAGACTCTCGACGGTGAAGATTATTCAGCCGCAGACGCGGCTGGCCCCCACCCTAACCCTCCCCACAAGGGGGAGGGGATGACGTTACGCCAAACCGCAATGGCCGCCATCTCCGCCACCCGCTGGGTTCCGGAAAAGGGCCAGAACCGCATCACCGCGATGGTCGAAGGCCGCCCCGACTGGGTGCTGTCGCGGCAACGCGCATGGGGTGTGCCGATTACGCTGTTTGTCGACCGCAAGACCGGGCATTATCTCTGCGACCCCGCCGTCAACGCCCGCATCATCGCTGGTGTCCGCGAAATCGGCGTCGATGCGTGGAGTGACGAGCGTGCGGCGGAATATCTCGGTCCCGATTATAACGTCGCCGATTATGAACGCGTTGTCGATATTCTCGACGTCTGGTTCGACAGCGGTTGCACCCATGCGTTCGTGCTGGAAAGCGGCAAATGGCCTGATTTGGTGCGTGAAGGTCCGGCTGACCTTTACCTAGAAGGCAGCGACCAGCATCGCGGCTGGTTCCAGTCGTCTCTGCTCGAAAGCTGCGGCACGCGTGGCCGTGCGCCCTATAAGGCGGTGCTGACCCACGGCTTTACGATGGATCAAAAGGGCATGAAAATGTCCAAGTCGCTGGGCAATACCATCAACCCGCTCGACCTGATGCGCGATTCGGGTGCGGACATCTTGCGGCTCTGGGCGCTAACCGTGGACTTCACCGAGGACCACCGGATCGGCAAGGAAATCCTGCAAGGCGTGTCCGACCAATACCGCAAGTTGCGCAACACCTTCCGCTATCTGTTGGGCGCGCTCGACGGGTTTAGCGAGGCCGAGCGGGTGGAAGTTTCGGCCATGCCCGAGCTGGAACGCTATGTGCTCCATCTGCTCGCCGACATGGACGCGAAGTTGCGGACGGCGGTCGATGATTTCGACTTCAATACTTATGTCCGCCTGCTCACCGATTTTGCCAATAATGACCTGTCGGCCTTCTTCTTCGATATCCGCAAGGATTGCCTGTATTGCGACGTTGGCGCCAATGCTCCTTTAGGCTCTCCGAAGCGGATGGCGTACCGCACGGTGCTGGACACGTTGTTCCACGCGCTGGTACGTTATGCCGCGCCGGTGTTGGTGTTTACAGCGGAAGAGGTTTGGCAGACGCGTTTTGGTCCGGATGCGGAGAGCGTGCATTTTAGCGAGTGGCCCGAACTCCCGATCCGTCGCTCCAGCGAAGGCTGGAGCCCATCACGCCTATCCACCGAGGACGGCGTTGAACGGACAGACGAGATAGGCCCCAGCCTACGCTGGGGCGACGAATTGGTTGAGCTTTGGAAAACTATCCGCATCATCCGGAACGGCGTGAACGAGGCAATAGAGCCCTTGAGGCGAGAGAAAGCAATTGGCACCAGCTTGGAAGCTGAGGTCGATTTACCAATGCACACGGCATATGACGGTCAATATAAAGACGTCGATTGGGCTGAACTCTGTATCTCAGCGCGAGTGACACTTGCCGAGCCGCAAAGTGAGTTCAATGGCCCGATTACAATTACCAAAACCACCAACCACAAATGTGGCCGCTGCTGGCGGCATCTGCCCGAGGTTGTCGAGGACGGCGCACTGTGTGGGCGGTGTGAGGATGTTGTTGGTGCCTGACCACCTTCTTCGCGCCTTCGCGTCTTCGCGCGCAAAATATCTTTTTGGTTCGCGCGAAGACGCGAAGACGCGAAGATTGACACACACCCGTCACCCTGAACTTGTTTCAGGGTCCATTTCTCCGCATATAGCTTCGGTCCCGTTTGCGGGATGGATGCTGAAACAAGTTCAGCATGACGTGAAAGAGAGCTAGGCGCGCGCATGAACCCCAACTCCAAATTCCGCCTGCAAGGCATCATGCTCGCCAGCCTTGTCTTCATCGCCGATCAGATGGTCAAATATGCGATGATCGGGCCGTTGGCGCTCAAGAGCCGGTCTGTCATCCATATCATGCCGCAGTTCGACCTGCGCTGGGCCGAAAATCGCGGGGTGTCGATGGGCTTTCTGGAGGCGGGAAGCGAGACGCAGCGTTGGATGCTGGTCGCGCTGACCGCAGCGATTGCGTGTGTAGTTGCCGTCTGGATGTGGCGTGAGAAATTGCGCGGAGAGGTGCTGGCGCTGGCGCTCGTTCTTGGAGGTGCACTGGGTAACATCGTTGACCGGGTGCGTTATGGCTATGTCGTCGATTATGCCGACTTTCATTTGGGCGGCTTCCGGCCCTTTTATATTTTCAATCTGGCCGACGCCTGCATTACCTTCGGTGTGCTGATATTGCTTGCCCGCGCCTTCCTGATGCGCGAAAAGGAGCCTGTTCAGCAACCTGCAAGCAGCGCGGACATAACGGAGAGACCATGACGCCGAAATATATCATAACTGCTGCTTTGGGCGCGTTTGCGACACTTTCCGGCTGCGGATCGTCGGGGGTGTTCGACCGCGAACGTCCCGATGAATTTGCCGTTACACGGGCCGCACCACTTGCGGTACCTGCCGAATTCACTTTACCTGCGCCACAACCGGACGCCCCGCGCCCGCAAGCAGGCGATTCCAAACAGCAGGTGCTCGACGCGATGTTCGGCACTACCCCGACCAATCCATAATCAGCGGCCCATTACGAACGGATTCATGACGTTATGAAAAACAAACTGGTCCTTTTTGGCAGCGCGGCAAGCGTGATGCTCGGGCTTTCAGGCTGTGCCTCGGCTGGCAATGCCGCAGAAGATTTGTGGAACTGGGACATAACGAAAAAGCAGGCGGCAAGCCAGCCCGCGTCCAGCCGTGCCGCACCTTTAGTAATCCCGCCGGATTTTGCTTTGACCCCATCACAGACAGGTGCCCCACGTCCACAAGAAACGGGCCAGGAGCAAGTGTTGGAAGCGCTGTTAGGCGGCCCTGCGCCGCGTTCGGTAACCGAGCGCGCGATTACGACTTCGGCCGGAACCGCCGATGCCGGCATCCGTTCGTCGGTGGGGGATCCCAACACCGTGACCGTCAACAAAGGTTCGGTAACCCGCGACATCATCGCCGCCCCCGAAGGTGACGGCCAGACCGCACAGGCCGTTATTCCGGGCTGAAAGCTCTTGAATTTGTTAAACAGACAAATTTGCTATACATGTATAGCAAAGGAGAAAGCCGATGCTCGCCATCCGCCTGGACAAAAGAACTTGAGGAACGGCTTAGTGCCGCAGCCAAGCGCGCTGGCCGCACCAAAACATGGTTCGCCAAGCGTGCGATCGAGGAATATATCGACGAGTTGGAGGATTATGCCCTGCTCGAAGAGGCGCTGAAGGATTATGATCCGAGCCAGAATATCAGCTTGGAAAATTTAAGGCGCGAGCTTGGTTTGGAAGATTGAAATCTCCGATCAAGCGCGCAAGCAGGCCAGAAAACTCAGCAAGGCGGACGCCGACCGCATTACCCGAAGTCTTCAGGAAATTGCTGCGCTAGAAGATCCCCGTCAACGCGGTCATGGTCTGGTTGGACATTATGCAGTCTATTGGCGCTACCGTGTTGGCGACTATCGGATTATCGCGAAGATTGAGGACGGTCGGTTGGTTGTCATTGTGATTGCCATCGGCCACAGGCGCGAGGAGTATCGCTAGCGTCTTTCCGATTGAGGTTGGGGCAGTCCCTGTGCTTCCGGCGATATGGTCCGGGTGTCCGGCCCCTCAGGCCCGAACCCCGGCCTCCTCCACACCTGCGCTGTTGTGGCGCAGCGCCTTCAACACCGTTTCGACGATCTGCGGGGCGTTGAGGCCGGCTTCGTCATATTGCAGTTGTGGACTGTCATGTTCCTGGAACATATCGGGCAACCGCAACGTGCGGATTTTGAGGCCGGTGTCGGTGAGGCCGAGATCGCTCGCCAGCGTCAGCACATGTGCACCTAACCCGCCGATTGCCGCCTCTTCGACCGTTACCACGACCTCATGCGTTGCCATCAGGCGGCGGATAAGGTCTTCGTCGAGCGGTTTGGCAAAGCGCAGGTCGGCCACCGTCGTGCTCAGCCCCTTGGCATCAAGCGTATCTGCGGCTTTGAGGGCTTCCGCCAGACGGGTGCCCAGTGACATGATCGCGACCTTCTTGCCTTCGCGGACAATCCGGCCTTTGCCGATTTTCAGCCGCTCGGGAACGTCTGGCAACGCCACGCCGGTGCCATTGCCGCGCGGATAACGGAACGCAATCGGGCCGCTGTCATGGCACGCGGCGGTGTGGGTCATATGCACCAGCTCAGCCTCGTCGGCCGCCGCCATCACGACGAAATTGGGCAAGGTCGCCAGATATGTGACGTCGAACGCACCGGCATGGGTGCTGCCGTCCGCGCCGACCAGCCCGGCGCGGTCAATCGCAAACCGGACGGGCAGGTTCTGGATCGCGACATCGTGCACCACCTGATCATAAGCCCGTTGCAGGAAGGTCGAATAAATCGCGCAGAACGGCCGCATGCCCTGTGCCGCCAATCCGGCGGCAAAGGTTACGGCATGTTGTTCGGCAATGCCTACGTCAAAACTGCGGTCCGGGAAACGGGCACCAAAACTGTCCACGCCAGTGCCACCCGGCATGGCGGCGGTGATCGCGCAAATGGTCGGATCACGTTCGGCCTCGGCGATCAGGGCTTTGGCGAATACGGCGGTGTAGCTCGGCGGGCCACCGCCGGGGCCTTTATCCTGCTGTCCGGTGACCACATCGAATTTGACCACGCCGTGATATTTGTCGTCCGCTGCTTCTGCCGGGGCATAGCCCTTGCCCTTTTGGGTGACGACATGGATCAATACCGGTCCGTCGGCATTGTCGCGGACATTTTCCAGGACGGGAATGAGCTGGTCGAGATTATGGCCGTCGATTGGCCCGACATAATAGAAACCCAGTTCCTCGAACAGCGTCCCGCCCATGGCCATGCCACGGGCAAATTCCTCGGCTTTTGATGCGGCGCTGTACACACGGCGTGACAATTTCTTGGCCAATCGGCTGGCGAGGCTGCGCAGGCCCAGATATTCGCCCGAAGACACCAGCCGCGCGAGATAGGCCGACAGGCCACCTACCGGAGGCGCAATCGACATGTCATTGTCGTTGAGGATCACGACCAGCCGGTTGCCGGCCGCCTGCGCGTTGTTCATAGCCTCATACGCCATGCCCGCCGACATCGCACCGTCGCCGATGACGGCAATCGCCTTGCCCGGTGTCCCTGCCAGCTTGTTGGCGACAGCAAAGCCCAATGCCGCGGAAATCGACGTTGAGCTGTGTGCGGCGCCGAACGGATCATATTCGCTCTCGCTGCGCTTGGTGAAGCCCGACAGCCCGCCACCGGTGCGCAATGTGCGAATGCGGTCGCGCCTGCCGGTCAGGATCTTGTGCGGATAGCATTGATGGCCGACGTCCCAAACCAGCCGATCTTCGGGCGTGTTGAACACATAATGGACCGCGGTCGTCAGTTCTACAACGCCGAGCCCCGCGCCCAGATGGCCGCCGGTGACCGATACCGCTGAAATGGTTTCTGCCCGCAATTCGTCGGCGAGCTGACGGAGCGCGGACGGCTGCAATAGCCGCAAATCGGCGGGGCTATTGACCTTGTCGAGCAAGGGCGTGTCAGGTTTTTGCGACATGGAAGCCAGCCCTAACTGCTAAAATCAGCGCTGTCAGTCACAATCGGCGCATTTGCCGCGCACCTCGATAACCGGACGCACCTCGGCAAAACCTGCCCCTTCAGCCGCAGCGCGTACACTGCCCGAAAGCCGGTCATCGTCGATATGCGTCGCGGTTCCGCAACTATCGCAGATCAGGAAGATGCAGTCATGCAAGCAGCCCGGATGCGAGTTAGCGAGATAGGCGTTGGCGCTTTCGACGCGGCGGGCGAGGTTGGTGGCCACAAACAGGTCGAGAATGCGGTAAACGCTGTTCGGCGCAACCCGCTTTCCGCGGCGCTGTGACACGAGGTCGGCAATGTCATAAGCCGAGGCCGGCTTGTCAAAGGTCGCCAACACAGCAAAGATATCGGCGCGCATGTCGGTCCACTGTTCGCCCGCATCGATGAGCGCCGCTTGCGCCGCCTCCGCCAAGGGCGCGCCATGTTGTTCGTGATGATGATGTGCTGCCATGAATATAATGTAGGCCTTACCGGACGCCCGGTCAATCTGGGGCTCAATGCGACGCGCGGCGGTTCAAGTCATGGCCCAGCGCCAATATGCCGACGCCCAGGATCGTCCAGAAAATCTCTATGTCGCCATGCGGCAAGGTGAGTGCTCCTGACATGATGCCAAGGCCCAGCGCACCCACGCATGCAGGCATGAGAAAGCCATGATCCCATAGCCCTTTGCCCAGTGCCAAAACACCAAAGCCGATGGCCAGCGCGAGGCCGATTTCGTGGATGGCCGGATCAAGCAGCACCCCGCCTGCCGACGCCAGAAAAACAAGGATGATTGAGGTTGCAAGGCAATGGACAAGGCACAAGCCAGCAACGCTCAACCCGAGCCCATCCCAGCGCCATGTTTTCCATACTTGCGTCATTGCCCAATAGTCTTGCCATGATTCGGCGCACGTTACAACATCACATTGGAAAAAAGTTCCGCGCGCAGTACCCATTACATCCGCCCGCCTTGCCAGCCGCCCACGACACGCGCATATCGGCGCGCATGGAAGCTACCACCACTAACGCCGCGCAAGCGCGCCCCGAAGCATTGATCCGCTGGTTGATGTTTATCGCATTGCTCGTGTTCGCGATGGTGGTTGTCGGCGGGATCACGCGGCTGACCGAATCAGGCCTCTCGATTACCGAGTGGAAGCCGATTACCGGCGCGTTGCCCCCTTTGAACGAAGCGGCCTGGGCTTCGGAGTTCAAAAAATATCAGGCGATTCCTGAATATATCGAGATTAACGGCCCGGCGGGGATGACGCTGGCGCAGTTCAAGTTCATTTATTTCTGGGAATGGGTGCACCGGTTCCTGGGGAGGCTGGTGGGCGTGGTGTTTGCCCTGCCGCTGGCATGGTTCTGGATGAAACGGGCGATACCGGCGGGTTATAAGCCGCGTTTGTTGGCGCTGCTGGCATTGGGCGGATTGCAGGGAGCGATTGGCTGGTGGATGGTATCCTCTGGTCTATCGGCGCGCACCGATGTGAGCCATTACCGGCTGGCGGCGCATCTTTTGACTGCGTTGTTTATTTTGGGCGGGCTTGTCTGGACAGCGCTTGATCTGAAGCTACTCGCACGCAACGCGCAGGCGAAACCGGCAAAGCTTACCGGATTTTCGGGGGTTGTTTTGGGTATATTGTTCATCCAATTGCTTTTCGGTGCATGGGTTGCGGGGCTGAATGCCGGATATGTTTCAAATAGTTGGCCCTTGATGAACGGCCATTTTGTGCCCGAGGGCATCGATATGGAAAAGGGTCTGCTATATGCTCTCGTCAACGATCCGTTCTTAACCCACTTTGTTCATCGGTGGTGGGCATGGGTTACGGTAATAGCGCTTATCATGCTTTCCCGTAGGACCAGACAGGCGGGTGTTCGCGCAGCGTCACTTGCAATTCATAGCGCCTTTGGCGTGCAGATTCTACTCGGCATTGCGACGGTGATGACCGGCGTGAACATCATGCTTGCGGTGTCGCATCAGGCGGTTGGCGCTTTGCTCGTCGTCGCGACCATATGGGGCGCGCATGTTTTGGGGCGGGGCCGGGCGCATGGCAAATGACGTCGCGCTGATTTACGCGGTCTTCCCGACAGCGGGTGAGGGCCATGATGTATGCCGCAAACTTTTAAACGAGCGCCTAATCGCCTGCGCCAACCGTTTGCCGGTAGTTATCTCCCATTTCCGCTGGGAAGGCGAGATTGAGGCGCGCGAGGAGCATCCGGTGATTTTCAAGACCAGCCCGGCAAAGGCCGATGCCGCGATGAAGCGGATAGCGGCATTGCACCGTTATGATGTACCCGCGATCATTCGGCTATCGACTGAATCCGCTAATGCGGCCTTTGCCGAATGGGTGGCGGCGGAGACGGCTTGACCGGAGGTCAACGGTTCACGGTCAAATCGGGTTGTTCTTGTAGGACAATTGCTGGCTTGGCCCTGCCGATAATCCGCGAACGTCGCATGCTGTCATGACATTCTCCGCGCCTCTGCGCCTCCGCGTGAACCAATTATCGGAGTAACCTCGACCGGAGCGCAAACCGACAGGAAGAAAGTATTTCACGCAGAAACGCGGAGACGCAGAGGGGCATGAAAACTGAGGCGGCTTACCGGATGAAACCCGCATTCATGCACCCCAACCGGTTCGGAAGGTCTCACTAAGGTCTCACCTAAAACGGGGATTTTGTCGTTAGATAAATCCAAAGCTGATTGGTGGCCCTTACAGCTATCGGGCGGTTAGCGATGTCGGGCGTGTTGCTGACAGATGAAATCCTACATTGCAAGGCATGGCTTTCGCTTGCGTCTATGTCGTGAATAGGCACGTATCTGACATTGGTTTTTCGATTTATGATGTCTGCTTCGCGCCCCATCCCGGTCATAAGAGCAAATCTGCCGATCCCCAGAAAGCAAAAATCGTGACTGACGCGATTGGACGGCGGTGATACTACCCGGTAGAATATTTGGATGGGTTCGAGTATGCCTCAGTCATGGCCTTCTCGAATCCTCAAGTGTACATGGACGAACTGGCGGGGCCGCTCTGCCGTCGCCTTGAGGCGGAACCAACCGCCTACGACCTCGCCATTGCGACATGCATAATTCTGTACCATTTTGCTGATGTGGTGGCCTACGTGCGGAGGGGTAAGGCTCATGAAGTCGCGGACGAGATCGCGGCGAAGTTCCCCGACTTTGACACGGTTCGGGCGATTGCCAACGCAGGCAAGCACGTAGAGCTGACCCGCCATCCGAAGTCTGGTTTGATAGGGCTTCGTGCCGAGCACCTAGTCAGAGGCAAAGGCGCAGCGTTTAGCGACGGCACTTATTTTGCGGGCAATGTAACTTGGTCTGATATGCCGGAAGCGGTGGTTTTAGAAACACCGGATGGGCGGCTGCACGATGTGCCACACCTGTGTGCACGCGTCTTTAGAGACCTATGCGATGACGCCGAGCTTTTTCAAGTTTGAAGCGCGAAAATCCTTACGCAATTGCCAAGTGGCGCAGCTAAGGGTGACGATCTTGGGCGCGCATAAGGTGTGCCATTGGGGGCAGATGAATGAACGATGATTTCGTCTACGGATTAAACGAGAAAAACCGCAACTATATCGTGACTATCGTGTTTGTGGCGCTGCTCGTCTTTGGGCCTGTTCAACCATATGGGCGGGTCATCCGCTTCGCCTATTTGGCAGCAATTCCTGCCTTGCTGTGGCTGACCCTGCGTTTTGGCGGGGAAAAGCTCGATCTAAGCCCAGACGACAATGATCGTCTCAATCGTGGCATAACGGCGGCGATTGCAGGAATGCTCACGGTCGCGGCTTATCAAGAAGCCACAGCCAAGTATCATGGGGAGTGTACCCAGACGGTGAGAGATGGTCAGGGGGGATATGATTGCGTGGGCGATACCGTGACGGTCATGGGGCCCGACTACGGTACCGCCTTTATGTTGATTGCGTTTGCTGCGGTGGCATTTTGGGCGGCAACAGCACGCAAGTCGAACTGACAAGAGATGCGATGATGGCAAGAAAGAGCGACTTTGATGATGCAGTTACTGCGCCTGCCACCCAGCTTGGCGCTAGATAGCTGACGGGCAGCTATTTGCTTCGACCATCCCTAACTGGACGTTCTGCAATCGCCCCAATTCCAGACATTCGCGGGGGCGTCGCCCAATGTCCCCTTAGGCCCAGGTTGTTGAATTCAGCGGAAGCAATTGCCGATCCAAACCAAACGGGTATTATTATACCCGCCGCGAAACCCGCGCTTTTGCTTGACTATCGGATGTTTCATCGCCATTAGCGCCACTTCGCGTGCAGGCTCATCATGATTCCCTGCGCAGTTATCCAAATTCGAAAGGTTCGATTAGCGATGAAAACGCTATCCAGAGTTACGAAATCGATCCGTCCACAGGACGTTGAGAAATCGTGGATACTCATTGATGCAGAAGGTCTGGTCGTTGGTCGTGTGGCCAGTCTGATCGCCAACATCCTGCGCGGTAAGACCAAGCCGAGCTACACCCCGCACGTTGATTGTGGTGACCATGTCGTTGTCATCAACGCCGACAAGGTGAAGTTCACCGGCAACAAGCTGAAAGACAAGATCTATTACCATCACACCGGCTATATCGGTGGGATCAAGGGGATTGCCGCCGGTAAAATACTGGAAGGCAAATTCCCCGAGCGCGTGCTTGAAAAGGCTGTCGAACGGATGGTGCCGCGTGGTCCTTTGGGCCGTGCGCAGATGCGCGCGCTGCATTTGTATAATGGCACCGAGCATCCGCATGACGGCCAACAGCCAAAGACGCTCGACGTCGCTTCCATGAACCGCAAGAACAAGGTGGGTGCATAATGTCTGAAACTGCAAACACACTCGCTGACCTCGAAACGCTCGGCACCGAAGCACCGAAGCAAATCGCTGCGGTCATCCGTGAGCAAGAGCTTGACGCCCAAGGCCGCGCTTATGCGACCGGTCGCCGCAAAGACGCGGTTGCCCGCGTCTGGATCAAGCCCGGTTCGGGCAAGATTGTCGTCAATGGTCGCGATCAGACCATTTACTTCGCACGTCCTTCGCTGCGTCTGGTTATCAACCAGCCGTTCGACGTTGCCGAACGCCGCGACCAATATGATGTGAACGTCACTGTTAAAGGTGGTGGTCTGTCGGGTCAGGCTGGCGCCGTAAAGCATGGCATTGCTCAGGCACTCAGCAAGTTTGAACCGACCCTGCGCGGCGCGGTAAAGGCTGCCGGGTTCCTGACCCGCGATAGCCGGACCGTTGAGCGTAAGAAGTACGGTAAGGCAAAAGCTCGTAAGAGCTTCCAGTTCTCGAAGCGTTAAATTTTACACAAAGGCATGGGATGCAAAGTCCCGGCCCATTGGGAAAAAGAAAAAGGCGGTCCTTTGGGCCGCCTTTTTTATACTTCATTCGCTCGCGGCCCATGGTTAGTCGCTGATTAACCGCTGATTCACCATTTTCCGTTAGCCGTGGCGTCGGATGGAGAGAAGCGAGGCACTAAATGGGCGATTCGAACCATTTCAGGGACGTATTTGCATTCTTCACCGATATGACGGGCGAACGGGCGCTCTTGCGGCGATCGACTAATACCGAACAGCGCGCGTTCATGGTTGCGCAATTGCAAGCCGCTGCGCATTCACATGTGGCCGTATTTATGTCGGGGCTGGCCGTCTTGTGGTCAGCTCTCGCTTTATTGTGGTTGGGCGGCACCCCCATCAGATTCGCGCAATATTGCGTTCCTTTATATACGATTGCGGCGATCCTGGGATATCGTTTGCACGTACGCGTGCAGACTTATGCTGCGGAGCTTGACGCCGACGGGCATCGCATATTGGTTCTGCGGCGTCTGTTCATCTTCCAAACCGCCTTCTCAGCCCTGATATGGGTGCTGCTTCTGGTCGATATCTGGGGCCATAATGGAGAAGTCGGGCTGATCGTCGCCAGCGCGATGACATTTGGCCTGACGGCGGTTGGTGCGCTGATTTACCTGTGCCTGCCTGCCGCAATGATCGCGTGGCTGGCGGTCATGACGGTTGGTGGATCGATAGCCACAACCTCTTCGGGCATGTCGATACCATGGTTTTTTTATGCCGGAATGGCCATCTTCGGCTTGTCATTGCGCCGCATGGCCATGATGCAATGGCGGGGTTTCATGGAATCAATCGACCAGGCGCAAGCTTTCGCCAAAAATCAGGAAATATTTTTCGCGGCAGAACAGGAAAGGCTGGAAGCGTTAGAAGCTGAACGCAGGAATACCCAGACAGTCCGAACAGAGGAACGTCAGCGGGGCGAGAACGGACGGCAGGAGGAAATGGCGCAGCTTGCCAATGAATTTGAACATTCGGTCCACGCCATCATCGACGTCATGGAGGCAGCGGTGCATGCGGTGGGGGAATCGTCGCAGCAACTGGCTGCAATCGGTTTCCAGACCCGCGAGCGTTCCGACGCGATGGCTGATATGGCGTCGAACATGAGCAGCGCCATTCATCACGTAGCCGCCGCGACCCGCCAGCTAGGGCAATCATCCGACGCAATCTCGGTGCAGGTGCAGGAACAGGTGCAAGCCTCGGACGCCGCCACCAACAGTTCAAAGCAGGGTAGCGGTGTGATGGCACATCTGGCCGATGAAGCAGAGAAAGTGGCCGAGATCGCTGCCATGATCCAGAATGTGGCCAGCAAGACCAATTTGCTGGCGCTCAACGCCACGATCGAGGCGGCGCGCGCCGGTGAGGCAGGGCGCGGCTTTGCTGTGGTTGCGCAGGAAGTCAAAAGCCTCGCCAACCAGACGCATGGTGCCATCGGCTCGGTCACTGACACCGTGTCAACGATCAAGGCCCAGATGGACAATGCCGCGCGCATGGTGGGGTCGGTCGCACAGCAAATGAATTATGTTCAGCAAGGTGCTGGCAATATTGCGGCCGCGATTACCCAGCAACAGGCGGCCACCCGCGAAATTACCAGCCACGCCGAAGAAGCGGCACATGACGCCGAACAGGTCCGCGAGTTCAGCAATGAAGTGAATATCGCCGCGGTGCAGGTCGGCGAGGTCGCCGATGAAATGCAGCAGATCATGAGCGGTCTTGAAAGCCGCGCGACGGCCCTGCGTGAAGCGAGCAGCGGCTTTCTTGAACGGTTGCGCGCGGCTTAGGTTGTGATAACATTTGATTGAATCGAACACAGCAAACCTAATATCATCACGCTTGTCTTATGACTTTGCTGTCCGTTTGGGTCAGAATGGTACGCCCATTCCGGGGTGGCCACCCCGGAATGGGCGGAAGGGGACGGATCGCAATCACGCTTAAGGTTCAGATCCTAAAGCAGCTTCGCCAATCGCGTTTCAATCTCTGCTATCATGCCGTTCAATGTGGATGCCAGCGCGCCATCATCCAGCGCATGAAATTTGCAGACTTGCGGCATCGATAGCCCAACGCGCAAAGTGGCCCCCCATTGCCCATCGCGTAGCCGGACACACCGCACCGGTTGACCTAACCGCACGCCGCTGTCGATCAGCGACTTATGAATGCGGACGGCATCGTCAAAACTCAAATCCCTTTGCTGCGTGCCATTGGCATCATGGCTCAGGTCGAGGGTAACCAAGGTTTGCATTTCAATCGGATGTTCAGACGGCCATTCGCTTTCACCGGGCCCAGCGCTCGCAACTTTGGAAATACCCAGGTTGGAGGCGAGCTGTTCGGTTGCCGCGCTGAAGGCGGTTACGACGCGCGAGACTTCGGCAAAGCGCAATTTTTGGAAGCGTCCCAGCTCGAACAAAGATGCCGCCAATCTCAGCGCTAGCCCGGCATTGCCTTCATCGCTCAAAATGTCGCGGCCAGCCCAGCCCTGCGGTGCTTCGGCACGGCGGAATATATGCGCCATTCCTGATGCCAATGGAGCTGCTGCCTGCGCAACACCGGCTGGCAACAGCGCAAAGCCACTGAACGGCGGGCCGCCCATGAATTTTGATCCGGTCAGAAAGACAATGATTCCTCGCGCCAGATAGTCGGCGATCGCGGCGCTGGTGATCCGCGCCTGACACGCATCGACGACAAAGGAAAGCTTGTCGCCAAAACATTCGGTCAGCGCGTCGATGTCGTCGAGATGCGGCAGCACCAGTCCGGTTTTCGAACCGTGGACAATATGGATCAGCGGATGCTGGCCTTCGGCGAGCGCTGCTTCGATCCGCGCGGACATTTGTTCGGAAATATCCTCGCTATTATACGCCGTCCCGGCCTTGTTTCGCACTGGAAAGTCACCGAGATAGATCGGCGGAAATCCTGTGATCACCTCGCCCGGTTCACATGCATGCCCCAACGGCGTTTCATGCGCGAAAAACTTTCCGGCAGCGCTATGGATGCAACCCGAGCCGACTTCGTCCGATCCCAGCAACAGGTTGCAGATACCGGCAGGGCTGCGTCCGGCTGCCGCCAGCAGTGCCACATATTCGAGGTCGGTGCCCGATGCTGCAAAGAAAATGTCGGTGCCGTCGTCCAGATCATAGGCCGCGCGGATGTCTCGCCGGGCATCGCCCAGAAATTTTTCATATTCTGCGCCGTCGTTCAAACGGCTGGCATCATCAGCGAACCGGGCGGCAAGATATTCCATGGCATCGGCGCTCAGGTCATTGGCGGTCGATGACGCAAACGCAATCAAATCGCGCGGATAGGGCCCGCTATGATAGCGGTTCAACATCGTTTCAGAGCCCAGCAGGATGCGGGCATCTCCCCCTTGCGTCATAAGCTGTGCCAAGGGCGATATGAAATAAGACGACAAATGCACCGCTTTCATTGGGAAAGATTTGGCCGCCGCTATAGTGGCTTCCGCCGATTGGACCAAATTGGAAATTGCGAAATTTGCCGATGCTATTATGTGCGTCGGAATATTCGACCAAGCGGGTGAAACAGGGCCTGCCTTATCCAAGGAAATACCGGATGAATGCTACTCCGCTGAAAATATCCGACGCCGCAAAGCGGGACGTGCGTATATTGTTCATTGCCAAACATGCTCTGGGCGATGGCTCGCTGCACGGCGAAGATGGCAACCATGCGGTGTATCACCATGAGGTCCGCACCATATTGGAAGGATTGGGCCTCAACCTGAAGGTCGCCAACAATTATGATGCGCTGTTCAGCGACCCCGGTGTCGATTTTGTTTTCCCGCTGCTGAACCGGGGCGGGTTTTTCAATTCGGAAATGCTGTTGCCGTTGCTTTGCTCGCGTCTGGGATTGCCGTTCTTGGGGGCCAGCCCGATATTGCGCGGACTCTCGGATGACAAACATCTGACCAAATTGGAAGGCCGCGCGCACGGCGTGCCCACCTGTGACTGGGCGATTTATCGCAAAGGCGCGCCGGTGCGCGAAGAGGACTGCCCCAAGGCTGATCGTTTTGTCATCAAACCAAATGCGTCATCGGCGAGCTGGGGCGTCGGCGATGCAACCGATTGGGACGGTGTAAAAACCGCCGTCGCGGGAATCCATGCCGAGGGGCATGACGCGATTGTCGAACCGTTCATGAACGGCAGCGACGTTGAAGTGCCGGTGATCACGATCAATGGCGAACCGCATGTGATGCCGCCCATGCTGTTCCGCCAGGCTGACCCGTCGCATTTGCGGACCTATTGGGAAAAACGCGATCTGGTTGAGCGCGAACATAAATATGAACTTGTTCCGTTCGAAGGCGGTGCGGCCTGGCCGCAAATCCGCGAACTGACATTGAAAATGGCGGATATCTTCAGGCCCTTTGACTATGGCCGTTTCGAGTTCCGGTTCAACGAGGAAAATGGCGAGGTCAATTTGCTGGAGGTCAATCTGAACTGCAACCTGTGGTCGCAAAAAGTATATGGCCGGTCGGCATTGCTGATGGGCTGGACGCAGGAACAGTTGATCGAAACCATCGTCGCCGAAAGCCTGATGCGGCACGGGTTGATGGAGCGGCCTTAACGCCCCATCTTCTTCTGCCGCCGCCGCTGCACCGAAGATCCGATCCCCATCGCTTCGCGGTATTTGGCGACTGTCCGGCGGGCGATGTCAAAGCCTTTGGCGTTCAGCATGTCGACCAATGTGTCGTCCGACAAGATTTTGACACCCTCGCCGTCGATCAGCGTTTTGATGTGGCTTTTCACCGCCTCGGCGGACACACCGTCGCCATCGGCCGATTGAACGCCTGACGAGAAGAAAAATTTGAGATCAAACAGGCCGCGGTCGCAGCTCAGATATTTGTTGCTGGTCACGCGGCTAACGGTCGATTCGTGCATCTCGATGGCCTCCGCAACTTGCCGGAGCGTCAACGGGCGCAGATGGGCGACGCCCCGGCGGAAAAAACCGTCCTGCTGTTTCACAATTTCGGTCGCGACCTTCATGATCGTGCGCTGGCGCTGGTCCATTGCCTTGATCAGCCAGTTGGCATCAGCCAGACAGTCGTTCAGCCATGCCTTGGTCGCCTTGTCAGCGCCGAGCTCGGCATAATAGCTTTTGTTGACCAAGATGCGCGGCAGGTTGGCGCTGTTCAGCTCGATCGCCCACCCGTCGCCGCGCGCGGTTACAAATATATCGGGCGTGACCGCGACGCTCTCTTCGCTTTCAAACCGGCATCCGGGTTTGGGGTCATAACTGCGCAGTTCAACCAGCATGTCCCGCAAATCCTCGTCATCGACGCGGCATAGGCGCTTTAGCTGGTCAAAACTGCCGCGCGCGACGAGGTCGAGATTGTCGATAAGCTTGGCCATGCACGGGTCATACCGGTCGGCCTCTTTGGCTTGCAGCGTCAGGCATTCGGCCAGTGTGCGCGCACCAACCCCGGTCGGCTCAAAGGTCTGGATTGCGGCCAGCGCATTCTCCATTTCGGTCATCTGCACACCCAACCGGTGCGCGGTCGCGAGCAGGTCGGCACCCAGATAGCCGGTGGGCTCGATCTGTTCGATCAACTGTTGTGCGAGGAAAAGCTCCTGCCCTGACAATGTAGAACCTGCCTGATTGAGCAGATGCTCGCGCAGCGAAATGTCATGCGCGGCAAAGCTGTCAAAATCGGTGCCTTCGCCGGTAGCACCGCTCGCAGCGCCACCCCCTGAAAGGCTCAACATACCATCGGCGTTGCCATCTCGGTCGAATGTTTCAGCGGCAAAATCGACATCAAGTGCCTCGCTCGCCGCCATATCATTGCCACTCAACACCTCGTCGCTGCCTCGCTCGCCACTTTCGGTGGAGGGAAGCACGGGGCCATCATCGAGCGGCGTTTCGATCACCGCCTCTCCCCCGCCGGTTTCAAGCAGCGGATTGCGTTCGACTTCCTCGGCGACGAACGCCTCGATTTCCAGCGAAGACAATGCCAGCAGCTTGATCGCCTGCTGCAATTGCGGCGTCATCACCAGTGACTGGCTTTGGCGTAAGTCGAGGCGCGGGGCTAGGGACATGGTCTTTACCCAAAAACCGCTAGTGCTGAGCCTGTCGAAGTCCGCGTTGCCGATAGGCGCCCTTCGACAGGCTCACGGCCAACCGTAAATTTGAAAGCGCTGTTTTCATTACATTGCAAAGCTTTCGCCCAGATAAAGCCTGCGTACATTGGGGTCGGCAACCAATGCTTCGGGGGAGCCGGCGAACAGCACTTGTCCGCCATAAATGATGCAGGCACGGTCAACAATGTCGAGCGTCTCGCGGACATTGTGGTCGGTGATCAGGACGCCGATGCCGCGTTCCTTTAGTTCCTTCACCAGATCACGAATATCCGAAATCGAAATCGGATCGATCCCGGCAAATGGCTCGTCGAGCAGCATGATCGAGGGGTTGGCGGCAAGCGCGCGGGCAATCTCGCACCGCCGCCGCTCACCGCCGGACAGCGCCATCGCAGGGGCCGATCGCAAGCGCGTCAGCCCGAATTCTTCAAGCAACTTCTCCAGTCGCTGGGCACGCGCTTCGGGTTCTGGTTCCGCCATTTCGAGCACCGAACTGATATTCTGTTCAACCGTCATCCCGCGAAAGATTGAGGTTTCCTGCGGCAGATAGCCGAGCCCCAAGATCGCGCGCCGATACATTGGCAGGCGGGTAATATCCTCACCGTCGAGCATGATCCGCCCGCTGTCGGGCTTGACCAACCCCATGATAGAATAAAAGCAGGTTGTTTTTCCCGCGCCATTGGGACCAAGCAGCCCGACGACTTCGCCCTTTGCCACTGATAGCGACACGTCGGCCAGCACCGCGCGATTATCATAGCTTTTGGCAATCGAAACAACGCCCAGGCCTGATTGCAGACCAGTTTCAGTTGTCGCATCGGCGACCGGGGTGGGTGCAGTCACGCTGTCCATATGATGTTCGGCCCGCAAATTTCTGTTATATTGTGCCAGCAACAGCTAATGAAAGCTCAGCCAATATGCAATTGGCATGATTCATGCGTACGAACTAATTTGTGTACGAACTAATTCTTGCGTTGCGGAACTGAGAAGGTGCCGGTCACCCGACCCCCTGCGTTATTGACGCCGGGAGTACCGCCGCCGTTGATCGTCGAGCGACCCGAGTTGAGATCAATCACCAGCCGACCACCGTTCAGCCGGTTGGCACCCTGCACCAGATTGACGCTGCCGATCAGCGTGATCAGGTTCGCATCCAGATCGTAAATCGCGGCATTGCTGGTCGCGCGCAGATCGTCCTTGGTGATTGTTACTCCCCCGGTTGCATCGAGACGGTTTACATCAATGCCGCCATTGCTTGAATAGGCGGCGGTAACCCGCGATGCCTTCATCGTCAGGCCTGCCTGGGTCGCGGTCACGCCGCCGGTCAGGACCACGCGGTCGGCACGATCCTGCAGTTCAAGTGCGCCCGCATCAAAATTGACCGGCGCGCTGCTGTTATGGTTGCGAATGGTTTGCGCCGGGGCAACGGCGGAAAACAACGCAGCTCCGGCAACGGCGGTCAGCAATCCTATGGAAAAAGAACGGGAGATCATCACGGCCCTCATTTAATCGCATTCTGGTCGATACGCAAATGCACGCCGCCATCGAGGCGGACAACGCGCGTATCGAGATTGGCGCTCAATCGTCCGGCGCTGAATGTGCCGACCTTTGTGCGGCCGTTGACCGGCCCGAAGCTTTGCATCGAACGCGTCTTGAGCGACAGTTCGACGTTGCTCGCGACCATATTATATCCGGGCGATTCGACCGATAACGGCCCCGTTACCCGCATACTTTCCTTGTTCAGATCATAAAGCCCCTGGCCTGCGACAATCGACGCGGGGCCATCGATCATCATGATCCGTCCCGACAGGTCGGTCATTTTTAACACCGGTTCCGCTGAGCTTTTTTGTACCGCACTACCCGCGCGCAAGCTGAACGGGCGGCCTTTGCTGTCCTCGCCGCGATAAAGCGCCTCGGTCAATCGCATCCGTTCGCGGGCCAGACTGACTTCATCCTTTGCCAATACAAAGCTCAATTCCTGCGTGCCGGTGAAGGGACTGAATGCAAGGACCGCCAGCAACATGCCAATGACGCTGGGCAGAATGACACGCAACGCCCGTATCAGCCGGTCATGCCGTCCGCCGGGTGTTGCCCATCTCTGCCGGTGGGTGCGCTCAATATCGGCAAGTTCGGACATCAACTATGGCCGAAGATGTCAATTTCAGGCCAACCGGCGAGGTCCAGATCGGCGCGGTATGGCAGGAAGTCGAAGCAGGCTTGCGCCAACGCGGTCCGCCCTTCGCGTTCGAGCCGTCCGACAAATTCGGTATGCAACCGGTGCAGATAGCGCACGTCGCTTGCCGCATAATCCTTTTGCGCGTCGGACAGGGTTGGCCCGCCCCAGTCGCTCGACTGCTGCTGCTTCGAAATGTCGGTTGCCAGCATTTCCTTGACCAGTTCCTTGAGGCCGTGCCGGTCGGTATATGTCCGCGTCAGTCGCGATGCGATTTTGGTGCAGAACACCGGCGTGGCAACGACCTGAAGATAATGTGAAATAGCCGCCAAATCGAATCGGGCAAAATGGAACAGCTTCAACCGAGCCGGATCGGCCAGAATGGCGCGTAGATTCGGTGCGGCAAAGTCGCTATCAGGCGCGAAGCGGACAAGATGTTCGTCACCATTTCCGTCCGAAATTTGTAATAAACACAAACGGTCACGCGGTGTGACCAGCCCCATGGTTTCGGTATCGACGGCCACCGGACCATCGGCCAACACCCCGGCGGGCAGGTCCTCCTGATGCAGAAAAACGCTCATTTTGCGTGCTCTTGGGCGCGCGAAGCGGGTTCGGGACGTGCGGGCACGTTGTTCGTGGATGCTTGCAGGATGTTCATAGGTCGCTCTCTGCCCCACAGTATCGGGCAAGGCAACAGGAACCGGGCCTGGGGCTACCTCTATTGTCACATAAAATTGCTATGACGACTGGCGTTAATAGGATATGAACTGAGGCGTGCGATCAAGAAGGATCACGCGACAGGCATGGCAGGATGGTCGCCCTTTACTGCCAGGCAATGGACGCAACGGGCGATGAGAAGGCAAATACGTAGTTATGAATTTTGATCGCAAGCGGCGCGGTAAGGGCCGCGACAAGAGAGACGGTTTTGGTGACGAGAGTTACGATGGTTACCGTGCACCTACCCCATATCAGAGTGATTTTGGCGGCGGACGCCCCAGCGGCGGCGGGTTCGGCGGTGGTGCCGGCGGCGGCGGCGGCCAGGGTGGGGGCTTCAGTGGCGCACCCCGGCGTGGCCCAGGTGGTCCACCGATGCCCGCACAGGTCATCGGCTCCGGCAAAGGCGTCGTGAAGTTTTTCAACGGCCAAAAGGGCTTTGGCTTCATCCAGGTTGATGACCGCCCCGATGACGTTTTCGTGCATATCAGCGCGGTCGAACAGGCCGGTTTGCAGGGCTTGGCCGAAGGTCAGCCTCTGGAATTCACGCTGGTTGATCGTGGCGGCAAGGTATCGGCGACCGATCTGGTGATCGACGGCGATCCCATTGCTGTGCCGGAACGCGCACCCCGCCCCGAACGCGAAAGCTTTGATCGTGGCGACCGTGGCGGTGACCGTGGTGGCTTCCAGCCTCGCAGTGGCGGTGATCGTGATGGCGGCTTCACACGTGGTCCGCAACGCGAAACCACCGGCGAACGCGCCAATGGGACAGTCAAGTTCTTCAATGATATGAAGGGCTTTGGCTTCATTCAGCGCGATGACGGCGGCGAAGATGTGTTTGTACATATTTCGGCGCTGGAACGCTCGGGCATGGGTCAAGTGGCCCAAGGTGACCGGCTTGCCTTCGACATCGAAATCGATCGTCGCGGTAAATTTTCGGCCACCAACTTGGGTGCTGTTGCCGAATAACCGATTTTGAAAACACAAAAAGGGCGGGTGAGGCGGAATGCTTCGCCCGCCCTTTTGTTTGTTGCGCTTAAACCTTGCCCAGTGTCGCCGACAGGAACCAGGCGCGTTGTTCGGCCTGATCGGTCCAGTCGTCGAGCAGGCCGTCGGTCGCATTGTCGCCCGCATCTTCGGCCAGTTCCTTCGCCGCCTTCAACTGCTTGACCAACGTTTCGTTGTCGGCGTGGAGTTCGGTCAGCATCTTGGCGGCATCGACGGATATTGCGTCGCTGTCCGTGATCGTCTGCTTTGCCGCGATTGATCCGATTGACGTCAATGTGACCTGGCCCAGTTTGCGCACGCGTTCTGCCACCAGATCGGTGGTCGTGATCAGCTCGGTTGCCTGCGTGTCAAACAACAGATGATATTCGTGGAAATGCGGGCCACTTACATGCCAGTGAAAATTCTTGGTTTTCAGGTAGAGCGCGTAATAATCGGCGAGCAGGCCGTTCAATGCGTCGGCCAGTGCCTTCTTGCTGTTATCGCCTTCAGCCATTTTCGTATCTCCTTGTCGCTTTGATATCCTGACATAACGTCAGGCACATCAACGCGCCAACCGAGTATCGTGACCAGATTGAATGAAGGAATCAATCAATAGATTATATCTGATCGTCTAAGACAGTGAAAAAGCCTGTAATGCGAGCATGATCCCCCAAAATAAAAGCAGCGCGCCGCCAACCCAGCGCATGATCTTGAGGGGCACGATCTGCGCCAGTTTTTCGCGCAGGATGATTGCGGGCACACAGGCAACCATGATCCCGACAAATCCGCCGACCAGCACAAATCCCCAAAGGTCATGTCGCGCGGCGTTGGCGGCAATGATGAACTGGCTCTTGTCGCCAAATTGCAGGATGAGCAGGCCCAGAAACGCCGTCCAGAACGCCCCGGTTTTCCAGCCCAGCAGCGGATCGACTTTTCTTCGCCACATCAACATACCCGCGCCTGCAAAAATATAGGCCAATCCGGCAAACAGTTTCAGCGGCGCTTCGCTGATCCACTCGTCGATGGCCGACCCGCCAACCGCCGATAATGTGCAGTTCAGCAAGGTGGCGAACATTAGCCCGGCAATGATCGCGTTGTTTTTGTGATAACGCAACGCCAGCGCCGCCGCCAAAATCTGCGTGCGGTCACCCATTTCGGCCAGCAATACCGACAGGAATGTAGTGAGAAGCGCGTCCATATGTGCTGCTTAGCACAAAGCTCTTAAACACCCACTACCGATGCAAATCCAGCATCACTGTCGCACCAGCGCAGGCTGGTGCCTATGTCGTCTCTCCGTATTGACTGAGGTCAGCAAGCATCGACACGCGTGATAGGCTCCAGCCTTCGCTGGAGCGACGGCGGACTTAACCGGGAAGTCTAATCGCAACCGACGCCAGCAAGGATTGCGTGACCGCCGGGCTCAATTGCGAACAGCCAATGGCGTCGCTCAATATGCCGGTAAAACCGGAAATAACCGATTCGGCCCCGCCGCCATTGATCACGCGTTGAATGGCGGCCTCGAAAACCCCCGCAACCTCCGCGACCGTGGCAAAATGATGCTCCACTGCGGTATGCCGGATCGCCTCCAGCCGGACAAGAAACTGCAAAGGGTTGGCGTCAAACGAGGTCAGTTGCAGCGCGTCCAGCAGGGCGCTTAATTCCGCCCTTATCAGCAACAGCCGATCATGGTCCATTTCCATGGCAACTCCCCTATAAGTCCCTCAACCCTGAATCCGTTGCGATAGGTCTGCGCCAACATGGTTAATAAGAGGTGAAGATGGCTCGGGAGTAATTGGGGACAGTCCCCAATTACATTACACAGCGATTCGATCTTGCCAAAATACGACTCAACGCTTGACTTTCACCCGCCAAAGCAGCATTGGCCCGCGTCTGTGAACGGGGCGGCAGATTTGCCGCGCGGTTTTTTGCAAAAATTTGAAACTAGAAGGAATGGGCCATGGCGAAGCCAGCCACGATCAAGATCAAGCTGGTCAGCACCGCTGACACCGGTTTTTTCTATGTGACCAAGAAAAATCCGCGTAACATCACCGAAAAGATGACGTTCCGTAAATACGACCCCGTCGTGCGCAAGCATGTCGAGTTCAAGGAAGCCAAGATCAAGTAAGCGACAGCGCTGCTTGAATTTAGGTATCGATCAGGGCGCTTCGGGCGCCCTTTTTGATTCGAACCTGTTAGGTTTCTGCAAATACTGCTGCCCCTATTGAGGTCCGCTCATCTCTCGCATGAACTGTTCAACAAATTCATGCTGCTCAGGCGTATCTGGCACCTCAACACCCCTAGCCTCGCTTGTTAGCGCGATTGCTTGTGCCGCCGAATAACCAAATTCAGATAGCGTACAACAAACAGCCATGCCAGAACGGCCGATTCCGGCTCTACAATGTATCGCGACAGTTTCAGCGTTTCGCAATCGTTCTGCGATATTACGAACGAGCGTATTGAACGACGCCTTTGAAGGCAAGCCACGGTCGGGAACAGAAAATTGGATGAAATCTATTTGGTGTTCGGTACAAACGGCCTGTTCGTTTTCGAGCGATAGTTCTGACGCTTCGGCTGGTTCCAGCATGGAAATAATGACCTGAATACCAAGTGATCCATAATGACTGATGTCTTCACGCAGCCACTCACCCGAAGGTTTGGGCATAATGAAAAGCCTGCCAGGCAGGTTGGACGCTACGAGATAGATTGAAGGCTTCACAATAATAACCTCGTCCCCCGTGTCGGTGTTAGCACGTCACCCAACAATCTCCCGAACCGCCTCCAGAAATTTCATCACTGACACCGGCTTGGACAAATAGCCCCGCGCCCCCGCCGCCATGATGCGTTCTTCGTCGCCCTTGCCGGCATAGGCGGTCACCGCCAGCACGGGAATGGCCGACAAGGCGGCGTCTTTCTGCATCGCCTCGATCAGGTCGATGCCGCTGACATGTGGCAGTTGGATGTCCATGATCACCAGGTCGGGGGCGAACATCTGCGCTTGATCCAGCGCCAGCCGCCCGTCACGCACGCCCTCGACGACAAATTGGTGCGCACGCAGCAGGTCGGTGAACA
Organism: Sphingorhabdus sp.; assembly: GCA_040007915.1. GTDB lineage: Bacteria > Pseudomonadota > Alphaproteobacteria > Sphingomonadales > Sphingomonadaceae > Sphingorhabdus_B. Next base: position 8,159 of record JBDTUD010000034.1, on the reverse strand, counting down.
GCTTGAGGTTCAGCTCATTGTCCTCAACGATCATCACCTTTTTTGTCATGTTGCTGAATCCACCCTTTGCACTTGATGTGGCTTCGCTTAAGCCAAGTCCATGCATGAAACAAATGGCAAGTTAGAGGCGTCGGCGATGGCGTTCCAGGCATTGGCTTGGGCGCTCATGGACGAGGTGCGCGCCGAGCGGTTGCTGTCGCTCACCGGGCTGACCCCCGAAGGTTTGCGCACCAGCATTAACGAACGCAGCACACAGGCGGCGATCCTGTCCTTCCTCGAAGCGCATGAGCCCGACCTTGTCGCCTGCGCCCATGTTATCGGTGTGTCGCCAGCGATATTGGTGGCCGCGCGGCAGGAGCTGGAGGCATGAGCCGTCCGCTGCTGATCTCCGATTGCGACGAAGTGCTGCTGCACATGGTGGTGCCGTTCCGCGACTGGCTTGACGAAGTCCACCATATCCATTTTGATCTGGCAGACGAAAATTTTGCCTTCTCCCTGCGCCACAAGCATGATGGCACACAGGTTGAAAGCGGGCTGGTGTGGGAATATTTGAACGGCTTTTTCGATACCGAAATGCACCGGCAGCAACCGATTACCGGTGCGGTCGCGGCGATTGCTGCGCTTGCCGAAATTGCCGACGTCGTGATCCTCACCAATTTGCTCGATCACCGCGCGGCTCCGCGAACCGAGCAATTACGGGCTGTCGGCATAAATGCGCCGGTTTATTGCAATCAGGGCGGCAAGGGTGAGGCGCTCGCCAGGATCATTGCCGAATATCAACCTTCGGTTGCCGTCTTTGTTGACGATCTGGGGCATCAGCATGGTTCGGTAGCCAAACATGTTCCTGATGTCTGGCGGCTGCATATGGTGGGTGAGCCGTTGCTGGCGCGGCATATCAAGACATCGCACGCGGCGCATATGCGGATGGATCTGTGGGCCGGGGCACAGGATTGGATTAAAGAGAAATTGCTGGGCGGCATGCCTGCGCCTGCAATAATTATGGAGCAGATATGATCGAAGCGAAATTGGCCGAATTGCGTATCATCCTTCCCGAACCCGCCGCACCTGTGGCCTCTTATGTGCCAGTGGTGGAGGCAAACGGGATGCTGTATGTGTCGGGACAACTGCCCTTTATCGACGGCAAGCTGATGACCGGAAAGGTCGGCGACAGTCGCAGCCTTGCCGAAGGCCAGGCCGCCGCCAAAGCCTGCGGCATCATGCTGATCGCGCAGATCAGACAAGCGCTGGGTAGTCTCGACCGGGTCGAACGGATTGTGAAGCTTGGCGTTTTCGTTGCCTCCACGGCGGATTTCACCGACCAACCGAAGGTTGCCAATGGCGCGTCCGACCTGATGGAGGCGGTGTTCGGCGATGCGGGCAAACATGCGCGTAGTGCGGTTGCGGTACCGGTGTTGCCACTCGATGCGACAGTGGAGATTGATGTGGTACTGCAGGTTCGGGCCTAGCATACACTTCATGTGCTCCTGCGAAGGCAGGAGTCCTGTAAGGCAAAGACAGCGGTAAAACTCCAGAGCTCCTGCTTTCGCAGGAGCACAGAGCTTTTTAAAGGATAGGGATGGCTGAAAACGTAGTCGCCGAACTTATCAATGCGGTCGCCGACATTCCGGCTGAGCAATGGGACGCCCTCAACCCAAGCGGCAATCCTTTTGTCAGCCACGCCTTTCTGTCCGCACTCGAATTGTCGGGTAGCGTCGGGCCCGGAACCGGTTGGTCGCCCGCACCGATATTGATCCGCGATGCCAATGGCATCCCTGCTGCGGCACTTCCTGCCTATTTCAAAACCCATAGCCAGGGCGAATATGTGTTCGACCATCATTGGGCCGAAGCGTTCGAGCGGACGGGCGGGCAATATTATCCCAAGCTGCAAATCGCAGCCCCGTTCTCGCCGGTGCCGGGACCACGGCTGTTGTTGAAAGACCCGGCGCTGGCGGGGCCTGTTTTGCGCGCGGCGGAGGCGGTGGTGGTGCAGAACGGCCTATCCTCTGCCCATGCAACCTTTATCGAAGCGGATGAGCTTGACCTGTTTCGCGCGGCCAGCTGGTTGATCCGCACTGGCACGCAATTTCACTGGCGCAACCGCGATTATGCCGATTTCGATGCTTTCCTGGCGGCGCTTTCCTCCCGCAAACGCAAGGCGATCCGCAAGGAGCGGGCGGGTGCGCAAAGCGCCGTGCGGATCGAGCGGGTGGCAGGTGCTGACATCACCCCACAGATGTGGGACGCGTTCTGGGTATTCTATCAGGACACCGGAGCGCGCAAATGGGGGCGGCCTTATTTGACCCGCGCCTTCTTTGACATCATTGGGCACAGCATGGCCGACAAGATCGTGCTGTTCCTGGCCTATCGCGACGACGTACCGGTTGCAGGCGCGCTCAACTTCATGGGTCCTGATTGCCTTTATGGCCGCTATTGGGGATGCACACAGGAAATTCCCTTCCTGCATTTTGAGCTATGTTATTATCAGGCAATCGACTGTGCCATCGAACATGGCTTGGCCCGCATCGAGGCGGGGGCGCAAGGTGAGCATAAGCTGGCGCGCGGTTATGAGGCAGTGCCGACCTATTCGGCGCATTATATATCCAACCCCGGTTTCCGCAGCGCGGTGGCCGATTTTCTGGAGCGCGAAGGGGCCGCGATGGAACGCGAGATTGCCTTTCTGGGCGAGATGGCGCCGTTCAAACGGCAGGGACAAGTTGGCTAACGTTCAGCCTGTCATTACCGTTTTCGCGGGGATGACAATGCATGCATTTCAGGTAATCTACCAACAAGAGCCGAGTCTGGCTGTATGAGAATTAGGAGAATGACATGACCACCCAATATAACAACCTGATCGGCGGCGATCTGGTCAACAATGGGAAATGGATCGACGTTGTCAATCCGGCGACCGAACGGGTGATCGGGCAGGTCCCGGATTGCGGACAGGCCGAGCTTGACCAAGCCGTCGCCGCCGCGCGCAAGGCGTTTGTTACATGGAAAAAGACCTCAATCGAGGAACGCCGCGCCTGTTTTGCGCAAATGGCAGACGTGATCAAGGCGAACAGCGATGAACTGATGCGGCTGCTGACATCCGAGCAAGGCAAGCCGCATATGCAGGCGAACAACGAGATTGCCGGCTGCGTTGGCATGACCCGCTCGATGCCGACGCTCAGCCTCGAAGAAAAGATCAGCGAAGATAGCGACAAACGCCTCAGCCGCACGCGCCGTGTACCGATCGGCGTGGTCGGCGGTATCGTGCCGTGGAACTTTCCGGTGCTGATGGCGGTGCAGAAGATCGTACCTGCCTTGCTTTCGGGCTGTACGATGGTGTTGAAACCTTCGCCGTTCACCCCGCTGGCGACGCTGCGGATGGCAGAATTGATTGCCGGGGTGTTCCCGCCCGGCGTGCTGAATGTCATTACCGGCGGCGATGCGCTTGGGCCCATGCTGACTGCACATCCCGATATCGACAAGATCACCTTCACCGGATCGACCGCGACCGGCAAGCGGGTAATGGAGACGGCGTCGAAAGACCTGAAGCGCATTACGCTTGAACTCGGTGGCAATGACGCGGCGATTGTGCTGCCCGATGCCGATGTCGCCAAGGTTGCGGAAAAGCTGTTCTGGGCAAGCTTCTACAATGCCGGTCAGGTCTGCATCGCGGCGAAGCGCATCTATATTCACGAGGATATTTATGACGAGCTTTCGACCGCAATCGCCGAATATGCGAAGGCGGTGAAGGTTGGCGATGGTGCAGAGCAAGGCACTGCTGTTGGTCCGATCCAGAACAAGCCGCAATATAAGCGTGTGCTTGAACTGATTCAGGACGCGAAGGACAAGGGCTATAAATTCCTGACCGGCGGCGATCATGACCCGTCGATCCCCGGCTATTTTGTCCCGGTCACCGTACTCGACAATCCGCCTGAAGACGCGCGGATTGTCGCCGAGGAACAATTCGGGCCGGTCATGCCCTTGATGAAATTTGCAACGGTCGATGAAGTGATCGGACGCGCCAACGCGTCGGATTATGGCCTTGCCGGTTCGATCTGGACGAGCAATCCTGAAGCTGCGGTGGCAATTGCCGAGCAATTGGAAACCGGAACGGTGTGGATCAACGAAACAATGCACCTTGCCCATAATGCACCCTTTGCCGGACACAAGCAGTCGGGTTTTGGTGCCGAACTGGGCGAAGAGGGGCTGCTGGAGTTTACCTATCCGCAGGTGATTACGATAGCGCGTGAGGCGGCTTAGAAAGCCCCTCTCCCATTGGGTGAGGGGCTGTGTCCTGTCGATTGCGCCGTACCCCTCGCCAACCCTGCCTAATTCGCTTCGCGCATAAGGCTGCATATCCTCCCCCAAAAGAGAGGGGGGACAAGTCCCCCTTGACTCTCCTCCACCAAAGTTTAATCGGTCAGTTAAATTTTAACGATCTGGAGACCGAAAAATGGCTGAAGCCTATATCGTAGACGCAGTGCGCACTGCCGGTGGACGGCGTGGTGGGCGGCTTGCCGGGGTGCATCCTGTCGATTTGGGCGCTGCTGTTTTCGACGCGATTGCAGCGCGCAATGATTTTGACCCGAAGGCGATTGAAGACGTCATCACCGGCTGCGTCAGCCAGGGCGGTGAGCAGACGATGGACCTCGGCCGCAATGCCGTACTCGCCTCCAGCCTGCCCAGCTCGATTCCCGCCGTCACCATCGACCGGCAGTGCGGATCATCGCAGCAGGCGATGAGCTTTGCGGCGCAAGGCGTGATGTCGGGCACGCAGGATATTGTGCTGGCCAGCGGTATCGAAAGTATGACCCGCGTGCCGATGGGCATGGTCGGTACGTTGTTCACAAAGGAAGGGCTGGGCACCTATAAAAGCGCGCGCCTCGAAGAAGCCTATCCCGGCATCATGTTCAGCCAATTCACGGGCGCGGAAATGATGGTGCAGAAATACGGCTTCTCAAGGCAGGAACTTGACCAATTTGCGCTCGAATCGCACCAGAAGGCGATTGCCGCGACGCGAAGCGGTGCGTTCAAAAATGAAATCGTGGTGATCGATATCGACACACCCGAAGGCAAAGCCGCGCACGATACCGACGAGGGCATCCGGTACGATGCGACGCTGGAAAGCTTGGGGGCGGTTAAATTGCTGCAAGAAGGCGGCGCTATTACCGCTGCCAATGCCAGCCAGATTTGCGATGGTGCCTCTGCGGTGCTGATCGTTTCGGAACGGGCGTTGAAAGAACATGGCCTGACGCCGCGAGCGCGGATCGTCAATATGACGGTGACGGGGGGCGATCCGGTAATCATGCTCGAAGAACCTTTGTTCGCCACCGACCGGGCATTGACACGCGCGGGAATGACCATCGGCGATATCGATCTGTATGAGGTCAATGAAGCGTTTGCCCCGGTGCCGCTCGCCTGGCTCAAGCACACCGGTGCCGACCGGTCGAAGATCAACGTCAATGGCGGTGCGATTGCGCTCGGCCACCCGCTCGGCGCGTCGGGCACCAAGCTGATGGCGACCTTGCTCAACGCGCTGGAGGCACGTGGCGGCAGATACGGTCTGCAGACGATGTGCGAAGGCGGCGGTCAGGCGAACGTCACAATTATCGAGCGGGTTTGATTTAACTCCCCTCCCTTTCAGGGGAGGGGTCGGGGGTGGGGCCTGTCCGGGCGCCGCAGCGTTTGCTGACAGCCCCCACCCCAACCCCTCCCCTGAAAGGGAGGGGCTTAATTAGGAGAGATTATATGAAACTCGATTCATCCATCGCAGCGGTTGTAACCGGCGGCGCGTCCGGCCTTGGCGAAGCAACCGCGCGGGCGTTGGCAGCCAAGGGCGTGCGGGTCGCGTTATTCGACCTGCAGGCCGAAAAGGGCGAAGCGGTTGCTGCTGAAATCGGCGGCATCTTTTGCGAAGTGAACGTGACGTCGGACGAAAGCGTCGACGCCGGTTTTGCCAAAGCGCGGGCTGCGCACGGGCAGGAACGCATCCTTGTGAACTGCGCTGGCACCGGCAACGCGATCAAGACCGCTGGCCGGTCCAAAGAAGACGGCTCCATCAAGCATTTCCCGCTTGATGCCTTTGACAAGATTATCCAGATCAACCTTGTCGGCACCTTCCGCTGCATCGCCAAATCGGCAGCGGGCATGCTGACGCTTGATCCAATGGAAGACGGCGAACGCGGCGCGATGGTCAACACCGCTTCGGTTGCCGCCGAAGACGGCCAAATGGGGCAGGCCGCTTATTCGGCCTCGAAAGGCGGCGTGGTTGGCATGACCCTGCCGATCGCGCGTGACCTGATGAGCGAAGGCATTCGCGTCAACACTATCCTTCCTGGAATCTTCAGTACGCCATTGATGAACGGCGCGCCGCAGCCAGTGAAGGACGCGCTTGCCGCGTCGGTCCCGTTCCCCAAACGGCTTGGCCATCCCCATGAATATGCGCAGGTCGCGTTGACGATGATCGAATGCGGCTATTTCAACGGCGAAGACGTCCGCGTCGATGGTGCAATCCGCATGGCACCGCGTTGATGTAATTAGGGGCAGTCCCTAATTAGAGGAGAGGGAATGACCGACTTCACCCAGATACTCTATGATGTCGCCGACGGCGTGGCGACCATCACGCTGAACCGGCCGGAAAAGATGAACGCTTTTACGGTCACAATGATGCACGAAATGTGCGCGGCGTTTGACGCTGTGGATGCCGATGACGCCGTCCGCGCGGTGATTGTCACCGGCTCTGGTGACCGCGCTTTCTGTGCGGGCGCGGACCTAACTCCAGACGACGGTGGTGAGGTGTTTGCCAGCGAGGAGACCGTAGAGTCGCTCAGCGACGAACGCGTACGCGATTCGGGTGGGCTGCTGACCTTGCGGATATTCCAATGCCGCAAGCCGGTGATTGGTGCGATCAATGGTGCCGCCGTTGGCATCGGTGTTACCATGCAGCTCGCCATGGATATGCGGTTGGCGAGCGACACCGCGCGCTTCGGCTTTGTCTTTGCGCGGCGCGGGATTGTGCCCGAGGCGGCATCCTCGTGGTTTTTGCCGAAAATTGTCGCCATCAGCCAAGCGCTTGAATGGTGTATGACCGGCCGCATATTTGACGCGCAAGAGGCGTTGGCGGGTGGACTTGTCCGCTCGGTTCACGCGCCGCAAGATTTGCTCGGCGAAGCACAAAAACTGGCGCGTGAGATTGCCGACAATACCGCACCTGTATCAGTTGCGCTCACCCGCGCGATGCTGTGGCGTCTGTCCGCCGAAGCCCATCCAATGGCTGCGCATAAAATTGACAGCCGTGCCATTTATCGCCGGTCACGTTCGGGGGACGCGCAAGAGGGGATTTCCAGCTTCCTTGAAAAGCGCCCGCCGGTTTATCCGGATAAAGTTTCAACCGACCTACCGGATTTCTTTCCGTGGTGGGATGAACCTGGCTATAGCTGATCGAGAGGGGCAGGATGCCACAGAACGGACCTAAGCTGGTAAGCGACGACAACGGCAACGCGCGTGACCAGTTGATCGAGGCGGCAAGCCAGATCATGCGCGATGGCGACACCATTGACCTCAGCCTTAGCGAACTCTCGCTGCGTGCCGGCCTGAATAGCGCGCTGGTCAAATATTATTTTGGCAACAAAAACGGCCTGATGCTGGCGCTGCTCGACCGCGACATGGGCAATATTGTGGTGAGCCTCGGCGCGCTGGTCGCCAAGGACATGCCGCCTGAAGAAAAACTGCGGCGCCATATCAGCGCGGTGATCGATACTTATTATGACTTTCCTTATCTCAATCGCCTGCTGATGCGGATGGTGCGCGACAGTGCGCCGGTCGAAGCCGCACGGATTGCCGAGCTTTACCTGCGGCCGATTTCGCAGGCTTATGACGATTTGATCAATGACGGCATCACGGCAGGTATATTCCGCAATATTGATCCCCAGATGTTTTACTTCACCGTCACCGGCGCTGCCGACCGGTTTTTTTCTTCGCGGCTGGTGATGCGGCATTGCTATAATCAGGACGATTTCAACGAGATAATGCGCGACCGGTACCGTGAGCACACCATCGAGCTGATTATGAAGGGTTTGCTCGCCTGACATCCCCAAAGCAGCTCTAGCAGGCTGCCGAAAAACTGACGAAGCTGGCCGGCGTTGTTGGGTGTTGGGGATTTTCCGAGGTTG
>JBDTUD010000033.1:0-37176 GCA_040007915.1 Sphingorhabdus sp. | reverse complement strand
TGCGCATCGGCGGCTATTGGTATCCGCGCGGCGGTATCCCGATTGACGTATTCTGGCAATCGGGAGATCCGCCCAAGGGGTTGTGGCTCCCCGACCAAGGCGTGCCATCCTATCGCGGGCGCGGATAGTTACCGCATCAAACCACCCATCAGATTGCGGGCGAAGCGGCCGAGCCCCGGTATACCGATGCTCTTGCCCAGTTCGGTTGCGATGGTTCCGGCGACCGCGCCGGCCGCAGACGCGGTAGGATTGGCACGGGATTTTTTGCCCAATATGGCGTTTGCCGCCATCGACCCTGCCGACGATAGAACCGCACCACCGGCCGCCGCGGTGATTTTGTCCCAGAGCGAAGTCGTTTTGCGTTCGCGCTTTCCGACTTCTTCAGCACCTTTCTCCGCCACCTCTTGCGCAGTGGCCGCAGCGTCTGCGGCTTTCTGAAGAAGCACTTCGGATGCCGATTCGCGGTCGACCTCATTTTCATATTTGCCGTCAAACGGCGAAATCGACTGGATGATGGCGCGCTCTTTGGCATCAAGCGTGCCAACGCGCGAACGCGGTGGTTTGACCAGCGTGCGCTGGACAATCGAGGGCGCGCCGTCGGCCATCAAGGTGGACACCAGCGCCTCGCCCACCTTCAACTCGGTAATCGCCTGCGCAACATCGAGATCGGGGTTGATGCGGAAGGTTTCGGCGGCGGCTCTGATCGCCTTTTGGTCGCGCGGGGTGAAGGCGCGCAGTGCATGCTGGACACGGTTGCCAAGCTGGCCCGCAACGGTTTCGGGAATATCGATCGGGTTCTGCGTGATGAAATAGACGCCAACGCCTTTCGACCGGATCAGGCGCACGACCTGTTCGACCTTGTCCATCAACGCATCGGGCGCTTCGTTGAACAGCAAATGCGCCTCGTCAAAGAAGAAAACGAGCTTGGGTTTATCGGGGTCGCCAACTTCGGGCAGCGCTTCGAACAGTTCGGACAGCAGCCACAGGAGGAAGGTGGCGTATAGCTTAGGACTGGCCATCAGCTTGTCGGCGGCCAGAATGTTGACATGTCCCCGGCCTTTGTCATCGACCTTCAGGAAATCGGTAATTTCAAGCGCCGGTTCACCAAAGAACCGCGCGCCGCCCTGCCCCTCCAATGTCAGCAACTGGCGCTGGATCGATCCGACCGACGCCTTGGTGACATTGCCATATTTGGTACCGATCAATGCGGCATTTTCTGCACACCAGATCAACATCGCCTGCAAATCGGCTAGGTTGAGCAGCAGCATTCCCTCATCATCGGCGATGCGAAAGGCGATATTGAGCACGCCCTCCTGGGTTTCGTTAAGATCCAAAATGCGCGATAACAGCAGCGGCCCCATCTCGGAAATGGTGGTACGGATCGGATGGCCCTGTTCGCCGTAAAGATCCCAGAACACGGCAGGATTGTCAGCATAGCTAAAGTCGGCATAGTCGATCTCGGCGGCTCTGGCGGTGAAGATGTCGTGCATTTTGGACATTGGCGAACCCGCCATCGCCAGACCGGCCAGGTCGCCCTTCACGTCGGACACGAACACCGGAACACCCAAGGCCGAAAAGCTGTCAGCCAGGCCTTGCAGCGTGACGGTCTTGCCCGTTCCGGTTGCCCCGGCAATCAGGCCGTGGCGGTTGGCGCGCTTGAGGTTCAGATATTGCGCCTCACCGCCGCCTTTCCCGATGTAGATGCCGTTTTCATTGTCCATGCCCGGTTCCTGTGGTGAATTGATTGCTCATGCAAGACAACAGCCACCGACGTCTAACGTCAAGTCAAATCCCGCAATTTCTTAGGCGAGCGGCCATGCGGGCGGGGAAACTCCATTCACCGATGATAAGGATTCATTCGCCGCAAAGCTCGATGACTCCAATTCCCTTCACCCCCCAGTAAGTATAGGCGCGCTATAACGGTTTTTTTAAGGGATTGGCGTGGCAGCTTCATGGTGACAAATATATGGTTCAAAACGCCCGGATCGTTGTTTGCATTGTCGCTGCTGTTGGCAGCTTGTGTCGCGGCTGATAGTCAACCCCCGCAACCCGCCCGAACGGTCGAGCGGCGGGCGCCCGCACCAATAGTCAGGCCCCAACCCCGCCCACAACCTGTGTCGGTGCAGCCCCCGGCCGGGCTGGAAAACCTGATCAACGATCAGTGGAAATTGTTTCCGGGGAAAACCGGTATTGCGGTGATGCGCATTGACAGCGGCGGCTGGAAGACGGGCCAACGGCTGGACGACCTTTTCCCGCAACAAAGCGTTTCAAAGACCTGGGTCACCATGACTGCGCTGGACCAGGTCGATCAAGGCATTCTGAAGCTTGACCAGAAAGTGCGCATAACGCCCAATGATCTTGCCGTTTTTCATCAGCCGATTCGCGAACGGGTGCTGGCGAACGGAGCAATTGAGGAAACGGTTTTGAGCCTGATGGAGCAGGCTATCACCGCTAGCGACAACAGCGCCAATGATGCCTTGCTGCGAACGGTCGGCGGCCCTGATGCAGTGCGGGCCTTTATCGCCAAGCGTAAACTGGGTGCTATCCGTTTTGGCCCTGGAGAACGCGCGATGCAAAGCGCGATTGCCGGTTTGAACTGGCGACAGGAATATTCTGTCGGACGACGCTTTTATGCGGCGCGTGAGCAATTACCGTATCAACAGCGCAAGGCGGCGCTGGACCGTTATCTGGCCGATCCCGTCGACGGTGCAAGCCCCGCTGCGATAGTGTCGGCATTGGCCCGGCTGGCGAAAGGCGAACTGCTCTCGCCCGCATCCACGCAGGTGTTGCTGGGGCTGATGGGACGGGTAAAGAGCGGGCCTAACCGGCTGAAAGCCGGTGTGCCAGCAGGTTGGCGGTTCCTGCACAAAACCGGCACCGGGCAGGATCTACCGCCGATTTCAACCGGGTATAATGATATCGGAATCATGACGGCACCCGACGGCACACGTTATGCGGTTGCGGTAATGATGGGCAGTACGACGGCTGGCATACCGGAGCGCATGGGATTCATGCAATTCGTCTCCCGCGCTGTTGCCACTTACCACCAACGCTAGGCGCTACATCTCCAACGCTCCTGCCTTCGCAGGAGCACCATGATCACCTAGCCAGTGGGTTATCCAGCAGCGGTGTGCTATTCCTGCGGTCGTCTACAGCTCCCGCTTTTGCGAGAATAACGAACAAAAATTTTGCTCAGATCGCATCACTGAATATCAAATCACGCTCGGTCCCGCTCGCCAAGATCAAACTTATTTTGGAGAATTCTGTCGGGCTTCGGCGTCAAGCTTGGCTGCGGCTTCGTCGAGCGCTTGCGCGTCATCAGTGCTGACGCCGCCGGGGCCGGGTTTGTCGGCGGATGGCCCGCATGCTGTCAGCGTGAGCACAAATGTAAGAGCGGCGGCACGTGTCAGCATGAATCAGGTTTAACAGATTTTATGCAAAGAAAAAGGCTGCCCCGTATCGCAGGACAGCCCTTAACTTTTAGCTTACGCAAAAGCGTGAAGATTACTTCTTCGCTTCTTCGGTCTTTTCAGCCATTTCGCCAGCCTTGGCGTCAGCAGCAGGTGCAGCAGCAGCGTCAGCAGCAGGTGCAGCAGCTTCAGCGCCTGCAGCAGCAGCGTCAGCGCCTGCAGCAGCAGCGTCAGCGCCTGCAGCAGCAGCGTCAGCGCCTTCTACAGCAGCGTCGGCACCAGCTTCAGCAGCGTCGGCACCAGCTTCAGTTGCTTCGGTGGTTGCTTCTTCAGCGCCTGAGCATGCAGCCAGACCGAGCGAAGCGGCGAGAACGAGAGATACGGCAATTTTCTTCATTTGGGAAACCCCCTAGCAAAACTTATAAAAAACCTGACAAGCAACCTGCATTACGCACAGCAACACTTGCGGTTTGTCCCTCTAGCCGCTTCGAATATCCATGGCAATCTGCTTTTTGCGCAGCAGCGGTGACCCACGCCTAATTTGGGGTAAACTCAACTATTATGGTTGAAAACGCGGCCAATTGAGCCGATTGACATCATATAAAGAATTCTTTATATACTGGGGCCGTGGATAAACTTCTCAACATAATGCGCGCTTTGGCGGACCCGACACGGTTGCGAATCGTGCTGTTGATCCGCCAACTTGAGCTTTCTGTGGGTGAAGTAGTGCAGATTTTGGGGCAAAGCCAGCCGCGGGTGTCGCGTCATATCCGGATATTGGCCGAGGCGGGTGTCGCCGAACGCCGCAAAGAAGGTGCATGGGTTTTTCTGCGTCCCGGACCGGTGCTGACGGGGGCATTGCTCGATCCGCTCTTTGCTAATATTGCCAGCAGCGAAACCCGGGTGGTCCAGGGCGATCTGGCGAAACTGGAACAGGTTCGGGCGACGCGGGCTGATATGGCGGCAGACTATTTCGCCGATCACGCGAGCCAATGGGATTCGCTGCGCTCGCTGCATGTGGCCGAAAGCGAAGTCGAAGCGGCGATACGCCGGATACTGGACACAGCGCCTCTGGGAGATGTTCTCGATGTGGGTACCGGCACCGGCCGGATGATCGAACTGTTCCTGGATCAGGCAAATCGCTTTGTCGCGTTGGACAACAACACCGAAATGCTGCGGCTGGCGCGCGCCAAGCTCGCCAATCTGGAACCGGCTGCCGCAGCAAAAGTCGATATCATGCTTGGTGATTTCAATGCGCTGCCGTTGCCCGATGGTGCCTTTGATACGATATTGTTTCATCAGGTGCTGCATTACGCCCAGCATCCCGAACGGGTTATATCGGAGGCCGCAAGGGTTCTTGCTCCACTGGGCAGGTTGGTGATCGTTGATTTTGCCGCGCATGACCATGAAGAGCTCCGGACTGTCCACGCCCATGCGCGTCTGGGCTTTACCGACGACATGATCGAGCGTGCGTTTGCATCCAGCGGTATCGATCTGGCCCATCAGGCGGTTCTTGATGGCGGTGCGCTCGCGGTCAAGATCTGGCTCGGCCAAAAGCAGGGCATAACTGCTGGCGAGACCCAATCAGTTTTACAATCGCAAATTAGGATAGTGGCATGATTCTCCCCCTCGCCCAAATGCAGGAAGCCAGCCGCGCGCTAGCGACGCCGTTGTTTGCCGGACTTGCCGGTGACTGCGAAATTTCGTTCGAGTTTTTCCCACCCAAGAGTGAAAGAATGGAAGAGCAGTTGTGGGAGGCGGTGGTAACGCTTGCACCGCTTGCACCGCGATTTGTGTCGGTGACCTATGGTGCGGGCGGCTCGACCCGCGAACGCACCCATGCCACCGTCGCCCGCATCATAACCGAAACCGGGATACCGGCGGCCGCGCATCTCACCTGTGTTGAAGCATCAAAAGCCGAAATTCGAGAAGTGGCCGAAGCCTATTGGGAGGCGGGGGTCAGGCACATCGTGGCGTTGCGCGGTGATCCTCCGGTTGAGGGACAGGCTTTTGTGCCGCACCCTCAAGGCTATGCGAGTGCGGCAGAGCTGGTCAAAGGCTTGCGCGACATTGCGCCGTTCGAGATATCGGTCGCCGCCTATCCGGAAACCCATCCCGATGCCCATTGCCCACAAAGCGACCTCGATAATTTGAAACGCAAGCTCGATGCGGGAGCAACTCGGGCGATCTCGCAATTTTTCTTCGAGCCCGAAGCGTTTTTCCGGTTTCGCGATGCGGCGGGGGCGGCGGGGATCGACAATGAACTGGTGCCGGGGATTCTACCGGTTTCAAACGTCGCCCAAACGCGCAAATTTGCGCGGATGTGCGGTGCCCAAATTCCGGCATGGATGGACAGCCTGTTTGAAGGACTCGATGACCATCCGGCCGCCCGCCAACTGGTCGCGGCCACCATCTCCGCCGAAATATGTCGTCGTCTATATGCCGGTGGCGTGCGGCATTTCCATTTTTACACATTGAACCGCGCCGAACTGGCCTATGCAATCTGCCACTTGCTCGGCAAACGCCCGGTGGCTGTAGCCAAGGAGAAAGCCGCATGATCAGCGCGCGTGAAGCCTTCATCGCCCGTGCGGCCAACCAGATCCTCGTCTTTGACGGCGGTTATGGCACCGCGATCCAGAAGCATAAGCTGCAAGAGGCCGATTATCGCGGCGATCTGGACCTTAATAAGGATCAAAAGGGCAATAACGACCTGCTCTCGATCACCCGGCCCGATATTATCGGCGCGATCCATGATGCGTATCTGGAGGCGGGTGCCGACATGATCGAAACCAATACGTTTAGTTCGACCAAGATCGCGATGGCCGATTACGGGTGCGAACATCTGGTTGAACGGATCAATATCGAAAGCGCGCATCTGGCACGTGCGTCATGCGACCGAGCGGAGACGAAGGACGGCATCAGGCGGTTTGTTGCCGGGTCGATCGGCCCGACCAACAAGACCTTATCGCTGTCCCCCGATGTCAACGACCCCGGCTACCGCGAGATCGAATTCGACGACCTGAAAGCCATGTACCGCGAGCAATGCGATGCGCTGATCGCTGGCGGAGTCGACTTCCTGCTTATTGAAACGGTATTCGATACCCTAAACGCCAAATGCGCCGCCATGGCCGCCGCAGAGGCAGCGGCAGCGTGCGGGCGTGATATGCCGATGATGATCTCGATGACGATCACCGACATGGCTGGCCGCAATTTGTCGGGCCACACGGTCGAGGCATTTTGGGCCGCAATCCGCCATACCAAGCCGTTGACGGTCGGGCTAAACTGTTCGTTTGGCGCGGACCTGTTGCGGCCGCATCTGGCCGCACTGGCAAAGCAGGCCGATGCCCTGATCATGGCCTATCCCAATGCTGGATTGCCCAATGATCTCGCAGAATATGACGAACTGCCTGAAACAACGGCGGCGTTGATCGGCCAGTGGCTGGACGACGGGCTGGTCAATGTGGTTGGGGGATGTTGTGGCACCACGCCGGAGCATATTGCTGCTATCGCCAAGGCAGTGGAGGACCGTGCGCCGAGAGTTATTCCAACACCCGAAGTCGTAACCCGGCTTGCCGGTCTGGAACAGTTTGTGATGGCGGCGTAACATGATTTTTTGAATTGGTCAGCCCCGTGCTGACTGGGATCCAGCTCCTAACCTTTCCTATTACGCAAACGCGGGAGTTGGATTCCCGCCTGCGCGTGGATGACAATAAAGTAGATAAATGACACAGTCCGAAACAAACACCCCCTCCACCGCCCGTTTCGTCAATATCGGCGAACGCACCAACGTGACCGGCTCCGCCAAATTTAAAAAGCTGATTCTTGCCGACGATTATGAGGCGGCGGTCGAGGTCGCGCGCGATCAGGTTGAGAACGGCGCCCAGATTATCGACATCAATATGGACGAAGGCCTGCTCGACGCGCACGAAGCGATGACCAAGTTTATCAAACGCATCGCCGCCGAGCCTGATATTGCCCGCGTGCCGGTGATGATCGACAGTTCCAAATGGAGCGTGATTGAGGCCGGCCTCAAATGCGTGTCGGGCAAGCCGATCGTCAATTCGATCTCGATGAAAGAAGGCGAGGAGGCGTTCCTGCATCACGCCCGTTTGTGCATGGCTTATGGTGCCGCCGTCGTCGTCATGGCGTTTGACGAAACCGGCCAGGCCGACACCAAAGAGCGTAAAGTTTCGATCTGCCAGCGTGCTTATGCGTTGCTGACGGGCATCGGCTTTCCGCCAGAGGACATCATCTTTGATCCCAATGTGTTTGCGGTCGCCACCGGAATTGACGAACATCGCCGCTACGGTCTCGATTTTATTGAGGCGGTTGCTGAAATCCGTGCGACCTGTCCGCATGTCCACTTTTCCGGTGGCCTGTCGAACCTGTCGTTCAGCTTTCGCGGCAATGAGATTGTCCGCCGCGCGATGCACAGCGTGTTTCTTTTTCACGCGATTCCGGTCGGACTGGATATGGCGATCGTCAACGCCGGGCAGCTGGATATTTACGACGATATCAATCCCGAGCTGCGCGATGCCTGTGAAGATGTGATCTTTGACCGGCGCGACGACGCGACCGACAACCTGATTGCGCTCGCCGAAAAATATCGGGGTACCGACGCCGCTGTCGAAAAGGCTGAAGCCGAATGGCGCAGCTGGCCGGTGGCCAAGCGGCTGGAACATGCGCTGGTCAAGGGTATCGACGCGCATGTCGTCGACGACACAGAAGAAGCGCGACTGTCCGTCAAGAACAGCGGAGGGCGCCCGATCCATGTCATTGAAGGGCCATTGATGGATGGCATGAACGTCGTCGGTGACCTGTTCGGCTCGGGCAAAATGTTCCTGCCGCAGGTGGTCAAATCTGCCCGCGTGATGAAGAAAGCGGTTGCCCATCTATTTCCCTATATTGAGGCAGAAAAGGACGCCAATTCCAAGGGCAAGGGCAAAATCATCATGGCCACGGTCAAAGGCGATGTCCATGATATCGGCAAAAATATCGTCGGCGTCGTCCTGCAATGCAACGGGTTTGAGATTGTCGATCTGGGCGTCATGGTGCCTTGGTCCGAAATCCTCAAAGCCGCGAACGAGAACGACGCCGACATGATCGGGCTGTCGGGCCTGATTACGCCCTCGCTTGACGAGATGGTGACCGTTGCCGAGGAAATGGAAAAGGCGGGCATGACCATGCCGTTGCTGATCGGCGGGGCAACGACATCGAAGACGCACACCGCTTTGCGGATCGAAACCGCCTATTCGGGGCCGACGGTGCATGTGCTCGACGCCAGCCGCGCGGTCGGCGTTGCGTCAACGCTGGTCAGCGATACGATGGCGGATAAATTCATCGCCGACACCCGCGCCGAATATGACCATATTCGTATCGCCCGCGCTGGCAAAACCGCCAAACCGTTGGCGACATTGGAAGAGGCGCGCGTCAACGGTTTCGAGATTGACGAGAGCCTGAAGCCCCATGCGCCCTTGCAACCCGGCTTGCACGTTTTCGATGATTGGGACCTCGCCGATCTTCGCGCCTATATCGACTGGACGCCGTTCTTTCGTGCTTGGGAATTGCACGGCACCTATCCGTCAATCCTGACCGATAAAGTTGTCGGCGAAAGTGCCTCCAACCTGTTCGCTGACGCCCAGAATATGCTCGACAAGATCATCTCCGAGAAATGGCTGCGCGCAAAGGGCGTTGCCGGACTATGGCCGTGCGCACGTGATGGCGACGACGTGGTCATCCATCTCGACAGCGAAGAGAATATCCGCCTGCCTTTCCTGCGCCAGCAAATCGCCAAACGTGAAGGACGCGCGAACATGTGCCTGGCTGATTTTATCAGCCCCGACGGCGACTGGATCGGCGGCTTTGCGGTGACCACCGGCCATGGCATCGGTCCGCATCTGGCACAGTTCAAATCGCAGATTGATGATTATTCGGACATCATGCTGAAGGCGCTCGCCGACCGGTTGGCCGAGGCCTTTGCCGAGCGGATGCATGAACATGTGCGTAAGGAATTATGGGGCTATGCACCCGATGAACAGTTCACGAACGAAGCATTGGTGCGTGAGGAATATCGCGGCATCCGGCCCGCACCCGGCTATCCCGCCTGTCCCGACCATAGTCTGAAGCCGGTGCTGTTCGACCTGCTCGATGCCACGCATCATACCGGCATCACGCTGACCGAAAGCTTTGCGATGCTGCCCACGGCGGCGGTATCGGGCTTCTATTTCGGCCATCCTCAAGCAGCGTATTTCGGCGTGGCGCGGATAGGCGAGGATCAGGTTGAAGATTATGCGGCGCGCCGGAACATCGAACTCGACCGGGCAAAGCAGTATCTGCGGCCCAATCTCAACGATTGAATCGCCATCGTCCCCAATAAGGACAGACAATTTCAGCCGTGGTTAATCGGCTGGATTGATAATGGAGCGTTGCGGTAAACGGACTGCATATTTCCAACGCTTAAGGTTTTCACGCATGACCCGCCTGCCTTTGATCGTTCTACTTTCGTTGTCGGCAAGCGCTGCCGTTGCGCAGGGCAATGCACCTTATCAGGTAGCGGAGACCGGTCGATCTTATGCGTCGCTGCAACAAGCGGTCAGCGCGATTGGTGACCGCGAAGGCACGATCATCATCAGCCCTGGCAGCTACCGTGATTGCGCAGTGCAGACCGCTGGCACAGTCGCGTTTCGCGCCAGCGTCCCCGGCCAGACAGTTTTTGATGGCGGCACCTGCGAAGGCAAGGCGGCATTGGTGTTGCGCGGGAACGGTGCCAGCGTTGATGGCATAATCTTCCAGAATATGCGCGTACCTGATGCCAATGGTGCCGGTATTCGTTTGGAAAAAGGGAACCTTACCGTCACCCGGGCGATATTCCGCAACAGCGAACAGGGCATATTGTCAGCGGGTGATGCTGGCGGCACTATCAAAATCGACCAATCGACTTTCTCGGGTCTTGGCCGCTGCGACCGTGGGCTGTCCTGCGCGCATAGCATCTATATCGGCGAATATGGCTCGTTGACCGTCACCAACAGCCGCTTTGAACGCGGCAATGGCGGCCATTATGTCAAAAGCCGCGCCGCGCGGGTGTCGATTTCAGACAATGCCTTTGACGACACAAGGGGCAAAGAAACCAACTATATGATCGACCTGCCGAACGGCGCCGTCGGCAGCATAACGCGCAACGTATTCGTGCAAGGCCAATCCAAAGAAAATTACAGCGCGTTTATCACTGTGGCGCCGGAGGGCCGCACCAACAGCAGCACCGGCCTGTCGATCAACGCCAATGAAGCGAGCATCGCGCAGGGCGTGCAGCGCGAGACTGTGTTTCTGGCGGACTGGTCCGGCGACCGGATATCGTTGGGCGCAAACCGGTTGGGGCGGGGGTTGAAGCCGTTTGAGCGGCGGCAACCCTAACCTGGAAAGTCACACTAAGGTCTCACCTTAACCGGGTTGACTTGCGGTTGTCGCCGGGACCCCAAACAAGGCGGAAACAGCTGGAAAACTGCGCAAGTTGATAGTGCTTTGCAAAAATTCACGCGTCGCGGATGGGGCCAATAATGTAATTCGCGCTCACGCTGACCGGTGCCATTTTCAACCGGTCACTTTTCTCCCCACCCAACTTTGTCATTTCCGCGCAGGCGGGAATCCATGGTCTGCCCGGTGGGTTTTCTCAACACGGCGGTGATTCACGATAGCTCAGGCCATGGATTCCCGCCTGCGCGGAAATGACAAAGCTGAGGGACTTCGCAGTTAGAGCGACAAAAGCGACGGATAACGAACACTCACTGTTACCTTTGTCGCTTTAGCGGACATGGCTGGCCTGTCGGATTTCAGGCAATATCGACACTGAGAAAGAGCGGTGCCAACCCTTCCGAGTCAACCCAATGACGCTCACAAATCAAATCCAACATTGCAAGGTCAAACAACATTCGTTCACCATCAAAAGTGCGGGTAAAATTCTCTGCAAGTGTTTGATCCAAAATGTCGCTGATTTTATCACGCAGACACGCAGAGTTGTCACAAACGCTCCGCGCCTCTGCGTCTCTGCGTGAACCAATCAATCACGAAGGTTGCTGACCGAGCGACGGTGCACGTTAGGGGGTTTCCGGATTTGATCGAAGCGCAGGGACTGTCCCCGGAGTTTGCCTCAACCTCAATCGCAATAACTCCAGGCCGTGTTGAAATTCCGTGATCCCGCCAGACCGCCAACGCTCCTGCCTGCGCAGGAGCACCATGATCACCTAACCAATGTGCTTCACCGCCCTTGGCTTCGCCACCTTCTCACAACCCGTTCCACAATCTCGTTTTCGCCCCCGGTTTCCTGCCACAGTTCAGAGAATAACGGATCTTCGGAAGCCGGGCGTTTTTCTTCTTCGAGCGTGTCGAGCGCGACGCGGATTGGAATCGAGACACCTTCACCGCAGATGATGCATTCGCGGTTACGCAGCGCCGGGATCGAATCGAGGAATCCGCGTGCGCCTTCGGGCATGGCGGCGCGGACAAAGGCTTGGTCGCGGTCGTTGTTCAGGCGCATCGAGATGATCGTGCCGCACTGCGACAACACGCCTTCGGCCAAATCGGACGGACGCTGGGTAATCAGCCCTAGCGAAACGCCGTATTTACGGCCTTCTTTGGCGATCCGCTCAAGGATGGTCCGGACGGCGCTGGCTTTGGATATGCGATCAGATGGAATATAGCGGTGGGCTTCCTCGCAAACCAGCAGGATCGGGCGTTGCGGTTCGTTGCGCGACCAGATGGCATAGTCAAACACCAGCCTTGAAAGCACGGCCACCACGGTCGAGGTGATGTCTGAAGGCATGCCGGATACATCGATGATCGAAATCGGCTTGCTATTGCTGGGCAGGCGGAAAATTTTTGACAGAAAGTCGGCCATCGTGTCGCCGACCAGCATGCCTGAAAACATGAAATTATAGCGGGGATCGCTTTTCAGTTCTTCGATCTTGCCCTTTAACCGCATGAACGGAGCCGACGAGGTTGCCTTGTCGAGCTTGCCCATTTCATTCTGGATGATGTTGGTCAGATCCGACAAAAGATACGGGATCGGCGCATCGACGGTCAGTTTGCCGATGCTTTCCGCAATCCGGTTTTTGCTGCGTGCCTGCAACAGGCATTTGGCGAGAATGTCGCAATCCATCTGCTTGTCATCGCCGCTCGATGTGACAAACACTTCGCAATGTTCGGCAAAGTTCATCATCCAATATGGCATCGCAAGGTTGTTGACGTCGAAAAGTGCGCCATTGCCTTTGAACGCCGCTGAATATTCACCGTGCGGATCGACCATGACGATATGACCTTCCGGAGCAAGGTCGCAAATCTTGTGCAGGATCAGTGCGGCGCTCGTGGATTTACCGGTACCGGTCGATCCCAAAAGCGCAAAATGCTTGCCGAGCATCGCATCGACATACAGAGCGCCGCGGATGTCCTTGGTCGGGAATACGGTACCAATTTCAACATGCGCGCGGGCATCGGCAGCATAGACCTGCTTCATATCGGGGCTCGACACCGCATACACCTGTGCACCCGGAACGGGATAACGGGTCACGCCTCGCCGGAAATTGTAGATTTTGCCTGTCAGCTTTTCTTCATCCCCTTCGCCAAGGAAATCGACCGCCGCCATAATGACGCCATGTTCGGTTTCATGCATTCTCTGGTTGCGGATACTCGCAAGCAACCAGGTATTGCCGACGCGGATCTTGATCTGGCTACCAACCTGCCCGGACATCGCGATACTGGGGTCCTGATGGTCCGCCAGGCTATTGAGCAATGTGGCATCGAGAGTAATTTGTGATCCGGAACCTGCAATTTCCATTACGAAACCGATATGATGTAGGCCGCTGTTAGTAGCTTGTGGTCGCGGTGCGAGCGAGACGGAGGCCGATCCCATGCCACCCGTTTCGACCGGCTGTGCTGATGAAAATTGATGGTTGCCCGCGATATCCATTTGGTCGCAATCCCTGTAATATGTTCGGGAACATGCGATAAAGGTCGAAGGTAAAGAATTATTTACTATCCCCCATGCCGATCAATGGGCGGCGGATCAAAGGCGGCGGAACACATATCCTGCAAACCAGCCGAGCATCAGCGAGATCAGCACCGCCAAGGCACCATAGATCAGCGAATAACGCTGCGCGAGTACGGTAATCAACTGTTCGAAACCGATTTTGCCAATTTCAACTTCTACATTATCGTCTGCAACAATCACCCGGCCATCGCGAATGAGCAGGGTTTCGGCGGTGTAACGGCCAACCGGTACACTCGAAGGTATCAAAAGCCGCGCGCGGTAAAGCACCTGATCGGTAATCTCCACGCTCCCGGCTTCCTGCCGGTACAGGCCGTTGCGCCGGTTGAGATCAACCAGACCACGCATAAAACGCCTTTGCTCGTCAGCATTGATTTCACCGGTGGGCGACAATTGTAACCGGTCCAGTCCCAGTTCGTAGATTGCCGCTGTTTTGCTATCGACAATCTTGTTCAACGGGCGCGACGACGCAATGGCATAATAAGCGGGTACCGACCGAAAATCGGTGCTGTCGGCATTGACCCAGATGCCGGCAAATTTCTGCTTTTCGCGTACCGTGATCGCCTTGGTTGGACCGCGCAGAACGACTGCCACGTCGACCTGTCCTTCGGGTGCAATGCCGCGCGGATATATGATCGCGCCAAAAAGCAGCAATTCAGCCCCGGTGAAGCCCGATTGGATCTGTATCTGTCTTTGCGATACATCGGGCACCAATTTGGGTTCCGCGTTTTGTGCCATTGCCGGGGTTGCCAGCAACAGGATCAGGACAAGCCGCCGGATCATAAGGCCTGGATTGTATAAATTTCGTCCGGTCGCCAACCGAGCCCCAACGCCATGCGGATCGCAACCAGCAAGACAATTGCCGACAACAAGAGCCGCAAATATTCCGGTGGCATCTTTTGTGCCAGCTTGGCCCCGATCTGCGCCCCGGTGACGCTGCCGATCAACAAAAACACGGCCAATACGATATCGACCGCCTTGGTGGTCAGGCTGTGCATCATTGTAGATGACATGGTCACGAACAATATCTGGAATAAAGAGGTGCCGACCACAACTTGCGCGCCCATGCCGAGCAAATACAGCATGGCAGGCACCATGATGAAACCCCCGCCGACCCCGAGCAGCATGGTCATGATGCCGGTGACGAAGCCCAGAATGAGCGGAGCCAATGGCGAGATATACAGGCCGGAGCGGTAGAATCGCCAACGCATCGGGAGGTTTGCCACCAGCGGATGGTGGCGGCGCTTGCGTGCGGGCAGCGGCTTGCCTGACCGGACCGCGCGCACACTGGTGATGCTTTCCTTTGCCATGAGGCCACCGATGCTGCCGAGCATCAGCACATAGAGAATGTTGATAACCGTGTCGATCTGTCCGACCTGTTCCAGCAGTTCGAATATCAACGCACCGGCCAGTGTTCCAAACACGCCACCGACGACCAGAACGCCGCCCATCTGGAAATCGACACCGCCCCGGCGCATATGGGCAAACACGCCGGACACGCTGGCTCCCGTTACCTGCGTCGACGCCGATGCCGCCGCCACCGTGGGGGGAATGCCATAAAAAATGAGCAGCGGCGTGGTCAGAAACCCGCCACCTACGCCGAACATTCCGGACAACATGCCAACGGCCCCACCCAAAAGGATGATGACCAGCGCGTTGACCGACAGGTTGGCGATAGGAAGGTAGATATCCATTATTGTGCAGGATCGACCCTAACGCCTTTTCCAAGTGTGATAAAGCGCGGGCTTTGTTTATTTTCTAGAAACTGGTGGACAGTGTCAGCGCCGGTCCGTCGCCCGGCCGGGCAGCGCCTGCAACGCGGAAACGCCAATCGCCGGTTATGCGGAAACGGGTCCCGCTGACCGGCATCTCGGCACTCAATGTCGGGCCGATATCAAGCCGGGCCGCACCGCGCTGGCCGCCTGCCCATATTCCGCCGCCGATCTGTGCCGACACCGCGTTTGATCGATAAACCGGTCGAGAGGCGCGTGCAGAAGTGTCAAAGAACGGGCCTGCCTCGCGTCCGCTAACAACCCCGGCTTGCGCATAGAAATCCAGGCCGAAACTTGCAGGCAGTTTTACATCATCTTTGCCTCCGGCCAAATATACGGCGAAGCGATCTTGGCCGACAGGGCGAAACCGGCGTTCAGCCGTAAAGCTAACGGGCAGGGCGCGGACCGGACGCCAGCGCATCCCCAATGCAACTTCGCGGTCTGTCCGGCTATCGGGAGCGATAGCTCCCCGGAACAGCAGAGCAAGATCGTCGCCATCTTCGAGCAGTCGGTGGCGGCGCAAAGAATATGTAGCGATCAGTCCGGTTTGGCTGCCGCCATATTGTCCGGCCGCAGCAAGGCCGCTGTCTTGGGTACTCCACCGCCAATAGCTGTAAGCGTAAGCTTGTAGGGCCGACTTTCGGGTTCGATGGCCCAATTCGGGCTGGACCAAATTGTCTCCTGCAATGGCGGGCTGTCCGGCGGCCGGTTGTGGAGTGGGGGCGGCAGATACTGTTTCGGGCAAGACGACCAACAGGTTATTCGGGCGTTGAGCTCCTGCCCTGCCTTTTGGTTCGACCCCGTGCATCGCCGTTACCGACCGAAACTCCTTGGACGTGGCCCATTGCACCGGAAGTGTCGCCTGCTCCCCAGATCGTTGCTTTGAAGCGACTGACTGCACAGCCCGCGCCGCCGATTTATGGGTTTGGGCCAGATGGGACTCGTGCGCTACTTCTGAAGTCGACAATATTGCAAGCCGCGCACCCGTCCACCCGCCGAAAAGCAGCACAAGAAACCCCAGCTGTCGGCCTTTGATGGTCGCCATATTGTTACTTCGCGACTGGAACAACGTGATGCGTCGTTTTGTCCCATATGAGCGGTTTGCCAAAACAGTGCCGGAGATAGGCAAAACACGCGCGGCGGGCTGCCATGATGGCGATGATATTGGCGATCAAACTGCGGGGTACTGACAACGCTGCCTGCCCTGGACCATATATCGCCCATACAAAGGCCGCCCGCATCGCCATCCTCCAGATGAGGAAGCCCGCGTTGGCGGTCAGCAATGTGATCAATAACGGTGATAACGGCGTGAGCTGGTGGACGCCCAGGGCGGCTGATGCCGTCAACAGTGCCGTCAATATTATGCAGGCATAGGCAACAACCAAAACCAGTGCGGAAAAAACCGATCGCCGGTCGTGCAACAGCATCCATTTTTCCGCTACACTCCCCTCCCAGCCCAGCCGGTCCCATCCAGCCAGCGCTATGCCAGTGAGCCAGCGGGATTTCTGCCGCACGGATGCGGCAAGGGTTTCAGGAAAATGAGCCTTTGTGCCTACCAATTCGCCTTGCGAGTCCAATATCCGCGCCATGATAGTGCGCCCCCCGATTGCGCCAATTCTAAAGCCCAGCTCATAATCTTCGGTCAGGCTGCTTTCGTCAAACGGCCTGCCCTGATTGTCAAACGCGATGCGTCCCAACAGGTTGCGGTCAATAGCGCAGCCCACGCCAGCCAGCGGCAATGCAGCGCCTATCGCTTCGCGGACCACCATGAATTTGCCATGCGCCTCTGCAAATTCGTCGCAATAATGGGCGCTGATCCAAGGCGATCGTTCGGTGCGGATGGGAATGACCGGCAACTGCACTGCCGAACTTTTTTCGATGAGCCGGTCGAAAACGCGCAGTTCATCGGGATGAACTGCATCTTCTGCGTCATGGAGTATGATGGCTTTTGCCTTATAGCCGCCAGCCAGTTCATCGGCGATCAAAGTCTGCCAAAGACTGTTCAGGCAGTCCGCTTTGGTCGTCGGACCCGGATGCGAGACGAGAACAAGGCGGACGCGCGGGTTGCTTGCAGCTGCCTCTGAAACCTCCGCAATTCCCTCGTCATCATTGGCATAGCAGCCGACATAGATGCGGTGGTCACAATCGGTATCGCGCCAGTTCCGTTCACACTGCTCCAGCATGGCGCCGATGACATTTGCCTCACGCCAGGTAGGAATAAATACCGCCAGCAATCCGGAACGCCTGGCTGCCGACAATTCATGGGCACGCAGCGGTGCTTGTGACCGATAATAGACAAAATGCCGGTAAATGCGTCGTACCAGCCAGATGACGTCGATACAAAGGTCGTCAATCGCGCCGATCAGTAACCAGAACCCGCCAAATAACAGCAGCTCACGGTACATCAACTCAAGGGCGGTTAAAACTTCCCCGATCAAGGTACGATCTCACGCTTAAGTGATCGCTGGATTGCCAGTTCATATTGATGGTCTCTGCACGTTCCTGCGACCATCACGACCAATATGGGGATACCCCAAAAACTGAGCAGCGCGCGATACGCATTTGGAACGGTGTCCTCGGCAAATATGGTCGCAAGATGCGTAGCTACCGCCACAGTTTGAAACCCGACCGCCCAGATCGGCCAATATCGAGTGCTTCGCGTGGCCAGAAAGACCAATGCAGCCAAACATCCAAGATCAACGGCAAACACCCCATAGGATGTGTCGTTCCAAGTAGGATTGGCGTTGAACGCCACGATCGTCAGTATCGTTGCAGCAATAAAAATAATTGACCCGCCTCGCCCGGTTCGACCGCCAAAAATGGACGCATATATGGCGCACATCAGCAGGGTAAAATTAAACAGGACCGTGATGAAATGCATAATTCGTCCACTTTTTCATGCCGACGGACGCCAGCACGCATTATCGTCGATTATACGCACCAGGTTTCCTCGTTAACCGAGGCATAAGTCCAGAAACTAAAAGGATGATTTCGAACGCCACTATAGCTGAACCGTCCACTACCGAGCTAAATCACTCTCAGGCGAACAGTCCCATCATCCCCGTCAGTATCAGCATAACTACCGCGATTACCAATGTACTGAAAAAAGCGATATTAAGCGATTGAACCAATATTTCCTTCGTCGATAATCCATGTCTTGCACCGCCGATGGGGGGGACCGAAATCCACGAAGCAAAGTTCGAAAAAATTCGGGCCGCCGGTTTGGCGGGCTTCGCGGTCGTATCGGCAATGGGATCATGTTCAAGCCGTTGCGGCTCGTATACCAAAGGCTCGGATATACCCTTGTCAAAGGACGCAAAAATTTTTGCCGCTTCTTTCCGGCTCTCCGCGCTAAGTTTGCGTCGGGCGGCGTCAAGCCGCTGATCCACCGTGAACGGGGATATTCCCAATATACGGGCGATTTCCTTGGAGGTGTGGTGGTCGTCAACCAGTCGCAGGCAAGCCTTTTGGCCCTCGGTCAATTCCTGCAGGTCCTTGACCGACATTATAGTCGCCCACGCGTTTGAATGATGGTCAATCTGGTCCGATCAATCACGTCTGCTTGCCCCTTTAGCAATTGTTAGCGCCTCCCGATTCGAGAACGCAAACAATTTCGGCCCCTGAATGAGTCAAGCCGTGCTTGAATTTGGGTTAACCGGTCGGCATAGCCAATCTGATGAATAAAAAGGGTAAATCAATCGCAAATATTTCGGCACTGCGTGAATTTTTGCGGAGCGAGGCAGCCGGAGGGGTCGTGCTGATGGCGGCGGCGGCGTTGGCCATGTTCGCGGCCAATTCGACTATGGCCGGTCCATATTTCCACTTCATCCACGCGGTGACGGGACCGGTCCTTACGCCTAAATTGGGTGCGATGACCATTCATCTTTGGATCAACGACGGGTTGATGGCGCTATTCTTTCTGCTCGTCGGTTTGGAAATCAAACGGGAATTTGTCGATGGACATTTGACGACCTGGGCCGACCGGCGCTTGCCGATGATCGCGGCAAGCGCGGGGATGGTCGTTCCGGCGATCATCTATCTGACGGTGGCGGGTAGCGATCCGGCATTGATCCGTGGATGGGCAATCCCTGCGGCGACCGATATCGCTTTTGCGATTGGCGTGCTGGCCCTGCTCGGCAGCCGGGCACCGGCATCGTTGAAGCTGTTCCTGACCACGGTCGCGATTGTCGATGACATGGGGGCGGTCGCGATCATCGCGCTGTTCTACACGGCCGAGCTTAATTTGGCAGCGTTGGCCGCCGCTGCCGTCATTTGGCTCGCAATGATGGCGCTCAACCGCTTCAAAGTGAACGCACTTTGGCCTTATCTGATACTCGCGGCATTGCTTTGGTATGCAACGCTGCTGTCCGGCGTACATGCGACGATTGCCGGCGTTATGGCAGCGTTCGCAATTCCCTTTCGGCGCACTTCAGGTGAGCCGGATGCCGCAGATTCGGCTCTGCACCGGCTTGAACATGCTTTGGCCAAACCGGTGGCTTTTTTGATCGTGCCGCTTTTCGGTTTCGTCAATGCGGGTGTATCGCTGGAAGGCGTAGGCGCGCCGCAGGCCTTTGCATCCCTGCCGCTGGCCATCGCCCTTGGTCTGTTCCTTGGCAAGCAGCTGGGTATTTTCGGCAGCATATGGGTGGCGGTAAAGCTCGGCATCGCTATCCGTCCGAAAGATGCAAGCTGGATCCAGGTGTATGGCGTTGCCCTGCTCTGCGGGATCGGTTTCACGATGAGCCTGTTTATCGGCGGGCTTGCCTTTGCCGATGTGGCTCAAGGCGATGCGGTGAAGATCGGGGTGCTGATGGGGTCGCTGGCCTCGGCATTGGCAGGAGCGCTGGTTTTGCGGTTCGCACCGGCTAAGCGGGGCAGCCCCAATTTGCAGAAGGTCAAATGCCGGGACTAAACACCTAGGCTTCCGCTTCCTCCACCTTCACCGCCTGGCTGATCATCTCGGCGCTGCCGAATATCGTCATGAAGCTGATGTCGGTTGCGTCCCTGCCGACCGCGATGCGGGCGAGATGTTGTTCGGGGGCAAGGCGTGTTGCGTCAACCAGATGCCAGCGGCCCTCCAGATAGACCTCGACCACCGCGTGGAAATCTTGGGGGTCGATGCCCAGACCATAAGCCGACACCATGCGCGCCGGGACATCGGCGGCACGGGCGAAGGCGATCAGGAGATGCGCGAAATCGCGGCACACGCCCCGGTGCGAAATGAAGGTGTCGGTCGCGGTCGAACCGGTGCCGGAAAAGCCGGGCGCATATTCGATATTCTCGTAAATCCAGTCGGCCATCTGCAAGATCTGGTCGCCCTTTGTGGCGCCGTCAAAGCGTGTGGTGACGAAATTTTCGTGTTTGTCCGACGGGCAGTATCGGCTGGGCATCAGATACTGGATATAGGCGGGCGGTAAATCGGCATGGGGCACGACGTCGAGCCCGGCGATATTGGTCGGCGCACGGTCGATGGCGACGGTCGCAGCATAGCTGATGTCGATGCGCCCCTGCGCATGCAACCACGTCCGCCGCCCAAGGCCGTCCATGCCCTCTATGGTGGTGAGTGGACTGCTGCCCGCGACTTTCAAAAGGTCGCTGACCAACCGCTGGTCATCCATCGGAATAGCCTCCACCGCGAGCAGCACGTCGGCGGCCTGCGGCAGGTGGTAGTTAAGCGTTGCGGTGATATCGACGGTGGTCATGTGTCGCCGTTAGCGACATCGAGCAAATCCAGCCAGTCCTGTGCGCCATGCAAAACACGAAAAATACGGATGCGCTCATTTTCGGGGCGATAAAAAATGAGAACGTTCGAAAATCCTGAGACGCGCCATTTTCGTAGGCCCGCCAAATCAGTCAGCTTCGTCGGGACAGCCGGACCAAGGTGAGGCGCCGCGGCCAGCGCGACAAAACTGGCTTGGGCGGCATCGATGAAACGCTGCGCTACTTCCTTGCCTGCTTCGGTCTCCAGATAATCAGCCAGCGAATCGATGTCTCGCTGCGCTGCAGCGCGCAGTACAAATCTGGCTTGACTCAACGCTTGGCGATCCGACTGCGAAGTTCATCCCAATTTGCGTCGGTCCACTGGATATCTTCGCCTTCGAGGCCTTCTAGTAAAAGGTCTTCCAGCTTCTCCTGCGCCTTGGCTTTTGCCTCGGCATGAATCAGCGCAGCGACATAATCGGAGGCACTGGCATAATCGCCCTCGGCCACCTGCTCATCGACAAAGGCCTTTTCAATATCGGGGAGCGAGATGCGGATATCGTCCATGTTGCGGAGGATAATGCGTGTGGGGTGTATTAGCAAGGGAGGGAAGATGTAGGCTGATTGTTGTTTTGTCTCCCCAACTATTGTGATGGGCTTGCTAGCGGTATTCGATCCCCGACATAATTGTTCGCAATGCAAGAATCTACAATTCCGCGGCCATCAATAAAACGCACTTTTCCGGGCCATTTTATCGTTTGCCTTTCGGTCGTTTTCCAAACCAATCGTTTTTGAAAGTTCCGCGAGGGCCTCGTGCGCATCTTCAAGATCGGAAATGACGTTCTGGAGTTCATCGACAAGCGCGCCAGCGTAAAAATTAGCGTTGCTTAAAGCTTGATAAGCGCCTTTCACCGAAGAGCATTGAGCGGAATAACTCTGGTCATCCGGCTTCTTGCGACCTTCAAGTTGATCGGCTTTGTCCCGAAGCTTTTCAGTTTTCAACACTACTTTTTCAAAACGGGCCGAATAGCCGTACGATTCCAGAACAGGCTATCCACCGACTTTGCAAATTTCTCCAACGACATAGCGCTTTTCCTCATATTTCGAAAACGAACTTCGACCGCCGATGAATAAATTCCTTACAAGGTGGATGTCAGCAACTCAGAAGATAGGTGCGCCTTCCTCCGTGAAGCTGGCGGCGCAGGGCTTTGAGATCGGACAACAAAAAGGGCCACCGAAGCAGCCCTTTTTAACCATTTGATTCGAATTACAATTTCAGAGCTTGCTAACCAACTCCGGCACCGCGCTAAACAAATCAGCAACCAGCCCAATGTCTGCCACCTGGAATATCGGCGCATCCTCATCCTTGTTGATCGCGATGATGACCTTGGAGTCCTTCATGCCTGCCAAATGCTGGATCGCGCCGGAGATACCGACCGCGATATAGACTTCGGGGGCGACGATCTTGCCGGTTTGGCCGACCTGATAGTCGTTGGGGACATAGCCTGCGTCAACCGCCGCGCGCGATGCGCCGACGCCTGCGCCGAGTTTGTCGGCAAGCGGCAGGATGACTTCGCTGAACGTCGCTGCGTCTTTAAGTGCGCGACCGCCGGAGACGATGATCTTCGCGCTGGTCAGTTCGGGGCGTTCCTGCTTGGCGATCTCGCTGCCGACAAAGCTGGAAATACCGGCATCGTCACTACCCGAAACGGCTTCGATGGACGCCGAACCGCCGGTGGCTTCTGCCTTGGCAAAGGCGGTGCCGCGAACGGTGATGACCTTCTTGGCGTCCGACGACTGCACGGTGGCAATCGCGTTGCCCGCATAGATCGGCCGCGTGAACGTGTCGGCGCTTTCGACGCTGAGGATATCCGAAATCTGCATCACGTCGAGCAATGCTGCAACGCGTGGTGCAATGTTCTTGCCGTGGCTGGTGGCTGGGAACACGAACGCGTCGTGATGGTCGGCCATGCCCGCAATCAACGGCGCGACATTCTCGGCGAGCTGATTGGCATAAGCCGCGTCGTCGGCAACATGGACCTTGGTCACACCAGCGATCTTTGCAGCCGCTTCGGCAACCGCGCCGCAGCCTGAACCGGCAACCAGCGCATGGACTTCGCCCAGCAAACCAGCGGCAGTGACCGCAGCCAAAGTCGCGTCCTTCATCGACGCGTTATCATGCTCTACAAATACGAGGACACTCATGCTGCCACTCCCAGTTCTTTCAGTTTTGCGACCAGTGCATCGACATCGGCAACCTTGATCCCGGCACTGCGCACAGGTGGCTCGGTGACTTTCAATGTTGTGAGGCGCGGGGCAACATCAACGCCGTAATCGGCAGGCGTCTTGTGCGCCATCGGTTTGCTCTTCGCCTTCATGATGTTGGGTAGCGAAGCATAACGCGGTTCGTTGAGGCGCAGGTCGGTGGTGACAATCGCCGGGATCTTGAGGCTGACGGTTTCAGAACCGCCATCGACTTCGCGGGTCACGCTGACGCTATCACCGCTGACTTCAACCGCGCTGGCAAAGGTGCCTTGCGGACGGCCCGTCAGAGCAGCGAGCATCTGGCCGGTCTGGTTGCTGTCATCGTCAATCGCCTGCTTGCCCAGTATGACCAGGCCGGGTTGTTCTTCGTCCATGATCTTGGCGAGCAGCTTGGCCACGCCCAATGGTTCGACGTCTTCGGCAACGATCAGGATCGCCCGGTCGGCACCCATGGCAAGCCCGGTGCGCAGCGTTTCCTGCGCCTTTTCAGGACCAACAGACACCACGATCACTTCGGTCGCAACGCCCTTTTCGCGGAGGCGAAGTGCTTCTTCGACCGCGATTTCGTCAAACGGGTTCATGCTCATTTTGACATTGGCCAGATCAACACCGGTGCCATCGGGCTTTACCCGTGGCTTCACGTTATAATCGATGACCCGCTTCACAGGGACGATGATTTTCATGTGTTTCTCCTTCTCTATGGCCATTTTTGGCCTATCGACTCACATGGCGAGTGGATGCCCGCCGAAACTGATGTGCCCATGCTCGACGTTTACGTGAACGTCAACTGCATTTACCCCTCTCCCACAAAGGAGAGGGATATGTTCTTCAAGCCGCCTTGCGCACCTCGGCGACAATCTTTTGTGCGGCATCGCCTAGGTCGTTGGCCGACACAATCGGCAAGCCCGAATTGGCGAGAATGTCCTTGCCCTGCTGCACATTGGTGCCTTCGAGGCGGACCACCAGAGGCACCGACAGGTTCACTTCCTTTGCGGCGGCAACAATACCATCGGCGATGATGTCACATTTCATGATGCCGCCGAAGATATTGACCAAAATGCCTTTCACGGCGGGATCTTTCAGGATGATCTTGAACGCCGCCGTTACCTTTTCCTTCGATGCGCCGCCACCGACGTCGAGGAAGTTGGCAGGGAATTCGCCGTTGAGCTTGATGATGTCCATCGTCGCCATGGCCAGGCCTGCGCCATTGACCATGCAGCCGATATTGCCGTCGAGCTTGATGTAAGCGAGGTCATATTCGGATGCCTCGACTTCGGCGGGGTCTTCTTCGGTTAGGTCGCGGAGCTCAGCGAGGTCGTTGTGGCGGAACATCGCGTTGCCGTCGAATGCGACCTTGGCATCGAGTACCAGCAGCTCATCGCCATTTTTGCCGACACATACCGCGAGCGGGTTGATTTCGATCTGCTCGGCGTCGGTACCGAGAAATGCGGTGTAGAGACCAGCGAGCACAGTCTGTGCTTGCTTGGCCAAATCGCCGGACAGGCCCAAGGATGCCGCCACCGAACGGCCATGGTGCGGCATGATGCCGGTCGCCGGGTCGATGGTGATGGTGTGGATTTTTTCCGGAGTGTTGTGCGCGACATCTTCAATGTCCATGCCGCCCTCGGTCGAGGCGACAACTGCGATCCGGCTTGTCGCACGGTCAACGAGCAATGCCAGATAGAATTCCTGTTTAATGTCGGCGCCGTCGGTGATGTAGAGGCGGTTGACTTGCTTGCCTTCTGCACCGGTCTGGATGGTGACAAGCGTATTGCCGAGCATGTCGGTCGCTGCGGCGCGGACTTCGTCGAGCGATTTGGCCAGACGAACGCCGCCTTTGGCATCCGGACCCAATTCCTTGAACTTGCCCTTACCACGGCCACCGGCGTGGATTTGCGATTTCACGACATATAATGGTCCGGGAAGTTGCTTGGCTGCCTCAACCGCTTCTTCAACGCTGAGTGCGGCGATACCGGCGGGTATAGCCACACCAAATTTTGCCAGCAGTTCTTTGGCCTGATATTCATGGATATTCATGGGGAGAAGAGCCTTTTCCGACGAGTCTATGAGCGATTTGCTGGCGCTTAAGCACAGCTAAGCTGGGAATGGAAGGCTTTGGCCCCAAGTTTTTATTGGGCGGCGAGTAGCCCGATTAAGGTCAGCTCTTCCCGTAAGGCCGCTGCTCCGGTAAAATGATGCGCCACAAAGCCGTTGACGCGGGCGGCCATCACATTCTCGTTATTATCATCGACGAAAAAAGCTTCATCCCGGGCAAGGCCAAAACGGCGTAGCGCTAGCGCGTAGATCGCGGGGTCCGGCTTCACCATTTTCTCGACACCGGAGACGATGATATCATGGAAGTGGTCGAATATCGGCTGTGTCGGGCGGAACATGTTCCAGAATTCGGCGCCGAAATTCGTAATGGCAAATAGAGGGACGTCCTGCGCCACCAGCTCTTCCAATATTTCGAGCGAGCCTTTAACCGGCCCAGGGATGGTTTCAAGGAAACGTTCGGCATAGCTGTCGATATGCGCGGCATATTGCGGGAACTCGGCACTCCGCTCGGCGACCATTTCGGCAAGCGGGCGTCCGGCATCATGCTGGAAATGCCATTCTTCGGTGACGACGTTGTTCAGGAACCAGTCGAGCTCGCGCGGATCATCGATCAGCTTGGCAAACAGATATCGAAGGTTCCACTGGAACAGCACCCTGCCGACATCGAAAACGACTGTTGTAGTCCGTGTCACCCTATCCACCTCGCAATTGGACACAAAAAAGCCGCCCACGAATCAGGTCCGGAGCGGCATTTTGTTATTACCAACTGTCCGCGACTGGCAGACAGAGCCAAGATTCAGCCTTGGCGTGCCTTGAAGCGCGGCTGGGTCTTGTTGATGACGTAAGTACGGCCACGGCGGCGAATCACGCGGTTGTCGCGGTGGCGGCCTTTGAGGGACTTGAGAGAATTAACGACTTTCATCGGATTTACCCGTCTTGATGTGCATATAGCATGAAATGAAGGCGCGCTCCTATGGGTGGGAACGGTGAAAGTCAAGCGCCATAGGGCGGTTTTCGCGAGTAACTGCTCATCCCGATCCCGTTCACATCGAGCGAAGTCGAGATGTCGGGAAGTAGGGCGCGACGGCACGGTGTCTCGACTACGCTCGACACGAACGGATTTGAGGCTATTCTAACTGCATGATGATCAGATCAAAGATATTGGCCGCGACCCTTTTTCTAAGTCTTTCGGGCTGCGTCGTTCCCACAGGTCCGGTCGAGGTCACGCGGTTCAACCGCGCGTCCGAAGGCGTAACCTATGGCAGCGGCAGCTATGCAATTGAGGTCGCCGGACAAGGCCTCGCTGCGTCACCTTATCTCGCCGCTGTCGCACGGGAGATGCAGCGCGTGGGGTATAATGAAAAACCATTGAACCCCGATGTCACTGCCGAAGTGCGGGTCAACGTCGCCGACATCCGGCCAGCACGCTCCCCGGTATCGGTGGGCGTGGGCGGTTCCACCGGAAGCTATGGCTCCGGCGTCGGGCTAGGTCTCAATATCGACCTGAGCGGCGCTGCTAAGGGCCACGTTGAAACAACGCTCGCCGTCCGTATCTTGCGCCGCAGCGACAATCTGGTGATCTGGGAAGGCAAGGCCTCGCAAACAGCGAAGGCCGGTTCGCCCGCTGCACAGCCCGGTATTGCCGCGTCAAAATTGGCGCAGGCGTTATTTCAAGACTTCCCCGGCGTGTCCGGTGAAACTATCCGCGTTCCGTAAGACAACTTAATTGTTGTCATTCCCGCGAAGGCGGGAATCCATGGCCTGATTTCTCGTAACCACGCACCGTCGTGATTTTCGGCTACGATAGACCATGGATTCCCGCCTTCGCGGGAATGACAAGCTGGGAAGAAAAAGAACATGCCCATCACCGACATCAACGCGGCTTTCGACAGCGGCAACATCATCGTCCATGAAATCAACGGCGCAACCGCAACGCTTTCGATCCGCAAGGACAAGGATTCGGATTTCCTGCAATGGTTCCATTTCCGCGTCGCATGTTCGGCGGGTGAAGAAATTACGCTGCGAATCACAGGCTTGGAGAGCAGCGCCTATCCCGGCGGTTGGCCCGATTATAACGCCTGCGTGTCCGAAGACCGTGATTATTGGGGGCGGGCGCCCTCGACCTATGACAAGGCTGAAGACGGCGGTACGCTGACTATCCGCTACACGCCGGCGAGCGACCTCGCCTGGTTCGCTTACTTCGCGCCGTACAGCATGGAACGCCATCACGATTTGGTTGCCGACATTGCAGGCCATGAGGGCGTCGATTACCGTTGCCTCGGGCACAGTCTCGAAGGCCAGCCCATCGACTGCCTTGAAATGGGTAAGGGTGATATCCAGGTCTGGCTCTATGCGCGCCAGCATCCCGGCGAAACCCAGGCGGAATACTGGATGGAGGGTGCGCTGGCGATGCTCACCGACCCAGCCGACCCGCATGCGCGCACGCTGCGCCAGAAATGCCGCCTGCATATCGTGCCCAACTGCAACCCCGACGGCAGCTGCCGCGGCCATTTGCGCACCAATTATGTTGGCGTAAACCTGAACCGCGAATGGGCGACGCCCACGGCTCAGAAGAGCCCCGAAGTTTTGGCCATCCGCAATGCAATGGACGAAAGCGGTGTGCACTGGGCGATGGATGTCCACGGCGACGAAGCCATCCCCGCCGCCTTCATTGCCGGTTTCCACGGCATTCCGTCATGGACTGACGAACAGGGGAGAAAATACGACGCATTCCTGAAACGTCTGTCCGGCCGCACCCCCGATTTCCAGACCAAGCTGGGTTATCCGATGGCGGGCGCGGGTAAAGCCAACCTGACAATGTCCACCAACCAGTTGGCCGAGCGTTTTGGACCATCGCATGGTTGCGTATCGATGACGCTGGAAATGCCGTTCAAGGACAATCACGAACTGCCCGACCCCGAACAAGGCTGGTCGCCTGAACGGTGCATGTTGCTGGCGCGCGAGTGCTTGGCGACATTGGCGGAGATGGTTTGAGTTTGACATTGTCCTAAAATTTGTGCAATGTTTCACTATGGAAATTGTAACTTACTCTGAAACCCGTGCCAATTTGAAGGCGATTATGGACCGTGCGGTCAATGACCATACGCCCATTGCAATCACGCGTCAGCGCGGCAAGCCGGTCGTGATGATTGATCTGGATGATTGGAACGCGATACAGGAAACAATGTATCTACTTTCCTCGCCCAATAATGCAAAACGGCTGATGGAATCCATTGCTGAGGCCGATGCCGGTCGCTTGATTGAGGTTGATCCCGAAACGATGCTGCCACTGTGAGATTAGGCTTCACAGCACAGGGCTGGGACGAATATGTAACCCTGCGCGGTGCGGATGCGAAAGCCCATAAAAAGCTTGATGCGCTGATACGTGAATGTTTGCGTCGTCCGTTTACCGGAACGGGCAAGCCGGAGCCACTAAAAAATAACTTAAAAGGCTGGTGGTCAAGGCGGATCACGCAGGAGCATCGGCTTGTTTATCGCGTAATGGGTAGCGGGGATGAACAAATGCTCGAAATTTCACACTGCCAATATCACTATTGAACGCATGATGCACATCGTCCCCGATGACCTCACTGGCCCCGACATCCGCGCTCTGCTCGAAACGCATTTTGCCGGAATGCTCGCGAGCTCTCCGGCGGGGAGTTGTCATTTTCTCGACTTTGACGGACTTAATGCACCTGATGTCACCTTCTGGTCGATCTGGGATGGCGATAGCCTCGTGGGTTGCGGAGCGCTTAAGGAACTCTCGTCCACGCATGGCGAAGTCAAGTCGATGCGGACGCATGCCGGTCATTTGCGCAAAGGTGCGGCTGCGCAAATGCTGGAGCATATTATCGCGACGGCCACGGCACGCAGCTATCAAAGGCTGAGTCTGGAGACGGGTTCGACCCCGGATTTCGACGCCGCGCATAAGTTGTATCTGCGCTACGGCTTTGAATATTGCCCGCCCTTTGGCGACTATGTCGAAGATCCGTTCAGCCGGTATATGACTTTGGAATTGTGAGTTTTGAAACGGCCATGCTTGGTGTGGTTGCTAGAGTCATTGCCGGATTTGATCGAAGTGCAGGGACTGTCCCCTCTTTCAGCATAATGTAAACCTATAGAAGGGACAGTCCCCGTTCGGGGACAGTCCCTGGAGCTTGCCTCAACCAATCAGCGCTCACACATCTGCGTCAATAATATTGATGTTTGGATTGCCCCCTTAAAAATCTTTGCGGCCTTTGCGTGAAATAAATTGCACTACGCGCGCCAAGTGAAGCAACGCCAATTGTATCGCGCACTTCCCGTCGCTAGAGGCAAAAACAGAATCAGCACCCAAAGGACCTTCCATGCCCAAACTCATCCTCATCCGTCACGGCCAGTCGCAATGGAATCTGGAAAACCGGTTCACCGGCTGGTGGGATGTCGATGTCACCGAGCAGGGCGTCGCCGAAGCAAAGGCGGCGGGGCAGTTGATGAAGGCAAAGGGCATAGCACCCGATATAACGTTCACCAGCGTCCAATCACGTGCGATCAAGACGCTTAATCTGGCGCTGGAGGAAATGGGGCGGTTGTGGGTGCCGGTTATCAAGGACTGGCGATTGAACGAACGGCATTATGGGGGCCTCACAGGTCTTGATAAAGCCGAAACGGCGGCAAAGCACGGTGCCGATCAGGTGAAAATCTGGCGCCGCAGTTTCGACATTCCACCACCACCGCTGGATGCCGGATCGCCTTATGATCTGTCTTCGGACCCGCGCTATGCCGGAATCGCGATCCCCAATACCGAAAGTCTGAAAGACACCATCGCCCGCGTGCTTCCTTATTGGGAAAGTACGATTGTGCCGGAATTGAAGGCTGGGAAAACGGTGCTGATCTCCGCCCATGGCAATTCACTGCGCGCTTTGGTCAAGCATCTGTCAGGCATTTCGGACGCGGATATTACCGGCCTCGAAATCCCGACGGGACAGCCGATTGTCTATGAACTGGATGAGGCACTGAACGCGGGTGAGCGTTATTATCTGTCGGACCGGTAAAATTATGATCACCCGTCCAAAGCCACCTTCGCCTGCTTGGCTGCATACATTGACCGATCAGCACGCAGCATCAATTCGGCTGGTTTGACACCCGGCTCGATCACGGCATGGCCCGCAGAAATACTGGGGCTGAACGAAG
Source organism: Sphingorhabdus sp. (assembly GCA_040007915.1). Taxonomy (GTDB): domain Bacteria; phylum Pseudomonadota; class Alphaproteobacteria; order Sphingomonadales; family Sphingomonadaceae; genus Sphingorhabdus_B. The sequence continues at coordinate 6,766 of JBDTUD010000033.1, read as the reverse complement.
CACCTTCATGTTCGATTGTCAGTTTGTTGACGACTTTGGTTATGCGTTCGGCCTTACCCGCGAGTTCGTCCTTCGGAATATTGTCCAAAAGTATCGCAAATTTATCGTCGCCCATGCGCGCCACCAGGTCCGAACGGCGCACCGCGCGCAGCAGCACCTGGGCAATTCGGTTCAGCAGGAGATCGCCCGCGATATGACCATTGCTGTCATTCACCGCCTTCAAATTGTCGACGTCGATGAACAATAATCCATAGTCGCCGCCATAACGGTGCGCCCGGCCGCACCAGCGGTCAAGTTCGTCCATGAAATGGCGTCGGTTGAAAACAGGCGTTAGCGTATCGCACACAACCAGCCGTTCGAGCTCGGCTATCCGCGCCTTTAACTGCTTGTTTTCCTGTTCGAGCGCTGATTGTAATTTTTCTGCGCCCGGACTGGATGGTTCATCCAGCCTTTTGATAGTTTGCATATGGCCCCGACATTTCATGCGACCCGGGGTGATAATTATTATGACTTTACTTTAACCCTACGGCCATCAAAAAAGCAAGAGTTTACACCTGAGCCGGCGGTAAGCGCGGTCGCGCAGGGCGATGGTCATTCGGCAATTGCGCGATACCCGCCTCACCGTTATGGGAAGGTGCTTGTAAAACAGGCGGGACGGCAATTGAGCGAAGCAACTCCATTAATCGGTATCATCATGGGCAGCCGTTCCGACTGGGAAACGATGCGTGAGGCGTCGGCGACGCTGGCGGCGCTCCATATTCCGCATGAATGCAAAGTGGTATCGGCGCACCGGACGCCCGAGCGGCTATATGATTATGCTAAAAGCGCCGCGGGCCGGGGCCTGAAATGCATTATCGCTGGCGCAGGCGGCGCGGCGCATTTGCCCGGCATGGCGGCGTCGATGACGCGGTTGCCGGTGCTGGGCGTTCCGGTGCAGTCAAAGGCTTTGGACGGCATGGATAGCCTGTTGTCTATTGTCCAGATGCCCGCAGGCATTCCGGTCGGGACGCTGGCGATTGGCAAGGCGGGGGCGACCAATGCGGCATTGCTGGCGGCGGCGATGCTGGCGACCAATGACATCGCTTTGGCCGAACGGCTTGACGCGTGGCGCGCAGCGCAGACTGCATCGGTTGCCGAGACGCCCGAATGAGTGCGCGCTTATGAGCAGTGCTTTGGCACCGGGTTCGACGATTGGCATCTTGGGCGGCGGGCAATTGGGCCGGATGCTGGCGGTGGCCGCAGCCCAGCTGGGTTATCGCTGTCACATCTATGCACCCGAAAGCGATAACGTCGCGGTCGAGGTCGCAGCGGAAGCGACGATCGCCGCTTATGACGACATCGCGGCGCTCACCGCCTTTGCCCGTGCGTGCGATGTGGTGACGTTCGAATTTGAAAATGTGCCGGTCGCACCTTTACGCGCCATCGAAATGCTCGTCCCCATCCGCCCCGGCCTGTCGGCGCTGGAAAAGGCGCAGGACCGCGTTGCCGAAAAGGCGTTTGCCAAAGCGCAAGGCGGCCAGCCCCCCGCTTTTGCAGCAGCGTATGATGCGAGCGAAGTAGATGCGGCGCTTGCCGTGACCGGTTTGCCTGCAATCCTGAAAACCATCCGTTTGGGCTATGACGGCAAGGGACAGATGCGGGTAACCGCCCCTGCCGCCGCCGCAAGTCTTTGGTCGGCGCTGGGCGGCCTGCCGCTGATAGCCGAGGCGATGATTGCATTCGAAGCTGAATTTTCGGTGATCCTGGTGCGCGGCGGTGATGGTGCGATGCGGTTCTGGGATAGCGCGTGCAACCGGCATGACGACGGCATATTGACCCAATCAACGATTCCGGCGGGGCCGATGATCGAGGCCCAGATGGGTGCCGCCCGGGCGCTCGCTGCCGCTATTGCCGAGGCGCTGGATTATGTCGGTGTGCTGACGCTTGAATTTTTCGCCACCGCCGATGGGCCATTGTTCAACGAAATGGCACCGCGCGTCCATAATAGCGGGCACTGGACCATCGAAGGTGCCGAAACCAGCCAGTTCGAAAACCACATTCGCGCCGTCTGCGGCCTGCCGCTGGGCGATACCGCAACTGTTGCCAAACGCGTCGAGATGCAGAATCTGATCGGTGATGACGGCAAAGAATGGCAACAGATATTGTCAGACCCGGCGGCACATCTGCATCTCTATGGCAAGGCCGAAGCGCGGGCGGGTCGTAAAATTGGCCATGTCACGCGCTTGTACCGATGACCTTGTATCGCTGAGTCATAACAGGCAAAGCAGGCACATGAATCATCCTGAAATCATTCTAGTATTAGCGCGCGCCACAAACGGCGTGATTGGCAAAGAGGGCGCTATGCCCTGGCATATCCCCGCCGACCTGCGCCATTTCAAACAGCTGACCAACGACCGCCCGATGATTATGGGGCGCAAGACGTTTGACAGCCTGCCAGGGTTGTTGCCGGGGCGGCGGCATATCGTGCTGACCCGCGACAAGACTTGGGCCGAGGAGGGGGCGGAAGTTGTGCATTCGGTCGAAGCGGCGCTAAAGGCGGCCAATAGCCCGCATGTCTGCGTTATCGGCGGCGCGGAAATCTACAATTTATTCCTGCCGCTTGCCGACCGGATCGAGCTCACCGAGATCAAGGCGACGCCGGGCGGCGACACATTGGCGCCTTCTTTTGATAAAGCTGAATGGCAGGAGGTGGCGCGCAATAGCCATGAGGCGGACGGCGATATTCCGGCGCATGATTTTGTGACCCTGGTCCGGCAGGTGGGATGAAGGTGCGCAAGCGATACTGGATACCGCTGGCTTTGCTCGGCGTGGCTGCCATCGGCTTTTTCGGAATTGCACCGGGCTATGTCGAAAGCTCACTGAATCAGATCGACGGCAAGCCGCTAATCAAGGTGAGCGACGGCGCGATCGCGCTCCATAAAACGCTGACGATTGTTGATTTACACAGTGATACGCTGATGTGGAACCGCGATATCAATGTCAAGGCGAACCGGGGGCATATGGACTTGCCGCGTCTGGCAGAGGGCAATGTCGCGCTGCAATTATTCTCGTCGGTTACAAAAACGCCCAAAGGCCAGAATTATGATGGCAATGGTGCGGACACCGACAATATCGCCCTGCTGGCGATTGCGCAGTTGCAGCCGGTGAAGACTTGGGGCTCGCTCGTAGAGCGTTCGCTTTATCATGCCGAGCGCGGCTATGATGCGGCACGGAATTCGGATGGCAAGCTTGTCATGGTCACCAATAATGATGAATTCGGCCGGCTGGTCAGCGAACGGGCTGCCGGAAAGGGCACATTGGGCGAAATGCTGACCATCGAAGGCTTGCACAATTTGGAAGGCAAAGCATCCAATCTCGACCGGCTTTATGCGGCCGGTTTCCGCATGGCGGGGCTGACGCATTTCTTTGATAATGAGCTTGGCGGATCAATGCACGGGCTGAAAAAGGGTGGACTTACGCCGTTTGGCCGCGACATCGTCCGGCGGATGGAGGCGAAAGGCATGATCGTCGACATCGCGCATCTGTCGCACGCCGGTGTTGCCGAGTTGCTGGCGCTTGCTAAACGTCCGGTCGTATCCAGTCATGGCGGCGTACAGGCGACGTGCAAGGTCAATCGCAACTTGACCGATGACGAAATCAAGGGCGTCGCCAAAACCGGTGGCATTATCGGCATCGGCTATTGGGAGGGCGCGGTATGTTCTACCGATCCGCGCGCCGCAGCCAAGGCGATGAAGCATGTCCGCGATCTGGTCGGGATCGAATATGTTGCGCTGGGCAGTGATTATGACGGCGCGACCACGATGCGGTTCGACACCTCGCAACTGGTGCAGGTGACGCAGGCACTGTTGGACGAGGGCTTCACGCCCGACGAAATCCGCGCTGTAATGGGCGGCAACGCGCTGCGGGTTATCCGGGCGGGGATTGAGCCGATGGGGAGCGTCCAATGACCATCCCCTGTCTCCACGCCCGTGATCCGATGCCCGACGCCTTGCGTGGCGGCGTGGTCGCGCTTGGCAATTTTGACGGTTTCCATCTCGGCCATCAGGCGGTGGCGGGCGAAGCTATCGCGCAAGCAAAGGCGGCCGGGCGGCCGGCGATAATCGCCACTTTCGACCCGCATCCCGTGCGTTTTTTCGTGCCCGGTGCGCCGCCGTTCAGGCTGACCTCGCTCGATCAGCGCCAGCATTTGTTTGCAGCGGCGGGTGCCGACGCGATGCTGGTGTTTGACTTCGACGCGAGCCTTGCTGCCACCACAGCGGCGGATTTTGTCGTCAAGCTGCTGGTCGAACAGCTGGGCGTATCGGCGGTTGTAACCGGTGAGGATTTCACTTTTGGTAAGGGCCGTGGCGGCAATATCGACGTACTGCGTAAAGTCGGCGCGGCGCACGGGCTGGGTTGCACAGCGATGGGGCCGGTCAGCGACGAAGTTGGTGTGATCTCGTCGAGCCGCATTCGCGAGGCTTTGCAGGCGGGCGACTGCCCGACCGCGAACCATCTGCTCACCCGGCCCTTCGCGGTCGAGGGCATTGTCCAGCATGGCGATAAAAACGGGCGGCTGCTGGGCTTCCCCACGGCCAATATCGATATGGGCAATTATCTGCGCCCGCGTTACGGGATTTATGCGGTGCGCGGGCGATTGCCCGACGGCCGCGTTCTGGACGGTGCCGCAAATATCGGCATTCGCCCGAATTTTGACCCACCCAAGGAATTGCTCGAACCGCACTTCTTTGATTTCGCCGAAGACCTTTACGGGCAGACCATCGAGGTTGAATTCCACGCCTTCCTGCGCGGCGAAGCGAAGTTTGACAGCATGGATGCACTACGCACGCAGATGGCCAAGGACTGTGACGAGGCTAAAGCAATTTTGGGTTGAACACCCGTCCCGTACGTGTTGAGCGAATTGAGACACCGGTCGGTTGGACACGGCGGATGGGCATCCCGACTGGGCTCGATGCGAACGGGTTGGGTAATTGGTAATGAGGGGCATCCATGACATTTACACGCAAACAAACGGGGTTGCTGCTATTCCTCGCAGCTTTATTTTTCGGCTTCACATTACTCCACGCGAGCTGGCTTGCCGATGCGCCAAAGGGCAAGCCGAAGTTGATTGCAGGCCAGGCGGTTGACCCCGTGCGTGATGCCGCAGGGTGCATCGCCACTGCCAATGGCGGCTATGGCAGCGTTGCTGTCGGTCCGGATGTCAGCGCATTGCAAGGTGCAGCGGGAGCACAGGCCGATGCCGTCCGCATTACCACCGAGGTCGCCGACGGCGTGCTGGTGCTTGCGCGTCAGTTTAAAAGCGATTGCGCGGCCGACAATGTTCGCCCCCGTTCGACAATGGCTGAGGCGGCGACCGGCATGACCAAGCCGCAATTATTCTGGCAGATTAAAGGCGCGGATCAGGCGGCGATGTTGTTGACCGAACTATCCGCCGTGCCCGACGCGTTGGACCGTAGTGTCATCATCGGCGACGATGCAGCATTGGCGGCGATCCGGCAAGCGCGGTCCAAGGCGTGGGCGTTTTCGATTGCAGGTGCGCAAGCCTGTGCCTCTGACTACCGGCTGTCGGGTATGTGGGGCAGCGTTCCGGCATCTTGCAAGGACGGCACGATGCTGCTGACGCTGGATGACCTCGGTTATACGCTCTGGGGTTGGCCCAACCGCTTTCTCGCGCGGATGAGGGATGCCGGCGTGCGGGTTATTGTCGCGGAGGATGTGGTGGACGGGCAGATCAAGGGGCTGTCCGATGTCAACCAATATGGCGATATCGCTGATAGCTATAATGGCCATATCTGGGTGGACAACATCGTCGATTTGGGGCCAGCGCTCAGGCGGTGAGACTTTTTGGTTCGCGCAGAGGCGCAGAGGCGCAGAGGCCGCAGAGAAGCCTGAGCCTTGCGCGAAGCGCATTTAGAGTCTGATGACATTTGATTGAATTGACTGTGTTCCCCGGCGGAGGCCGGGGTCCAGCCCCATCAAAAAGATTCTTTGTAAAGGTCTGGACCCCGGCCTTCGCCGGGGAACACAGCAAACCTAATATCATCACGCTCTAGAAAATGGTTGAGCAAAGTTTGAACGGGGCATTTTGATGGCCGCTGGGCGGCGGCTTAGGCCCTCTGCAGTCTCTGCTCTCTCTGCGCCTCTGCGCGAACCCCTTCTACATTCGCAGCCCAGCGTTCAAATAGTTGTCTAAACCGCCATCCTCGCCTAAGCACCCGCGCAACATGACCGAAACTCCAAGCCAAAAACCCGAAGACTATAAAGACACCGTCTTCTTGCCCAAGACCGATTTCCCCATGAAGGCCGGACTCCCGCAGAAGGAGCCGGGTATATTGGCGCGCTGGCAGGAGATCGGGCTGTACCAGCAACTGCGCGACAAGCGGCGCGGGCGGGAGAAGTTCATCCTGCATGATGGCCCGCCTTATGCCAATGGCGATATGCATATCGGCCATGCGCTCAACCATATCCTGAAGGACATGGTCGTCCGCACGCAGACATTGCTTGGCAAAGACGCGCCTTATGTGCCCGGTTGGGATTGCCACGGCCTGCCCATCGAGTGGAAGGTCGAGGAGCAGTACCGGAAGAAAAAGCTCAACAAGGACGAAGTGCCAGCGCCCGAGTTCCGTGCTGAATGCCGCGCTTATGCACAGCATTGGGTCGATACGCAGCGCGAGCAACTGAAGCGGCTGGGCATCAACGGCGATTGGGACAATCCCTATCTGACGATGGATTTCCAGGCCGAGGCGACGATTGTTTCGGAGCTGCT
>JBDTUD010000032.1:0-39822 GCA_040007915.1 Sphingorhabdus sp. | reverse complement strand
AGAACGTCACCATCGTCGCCGAGGAAGCGAGCGAGAATGAAAACGCCCCCTCGCATCGGGTGTTCGTCGCCAAGGCCGAAATCGGCGCGTGCTGGCAGAAGACCTCGAAGGAAGGCCGCGACTATCTTTCGATCAAGCTTGACGATCCCAGCTTCAACGCCCCGATCTTCGCCAGCCTGTTCGCCGATGAAGATGGCAAGACCTTCAACCTCATCTGGTCACGCGCCCGAACCTCGAACGGCCACTGACCACCGCACCCAAGCCCCGTCCGGTTCTCCCGGGCGGGGCTTCGTGGTGTTTGTTTGGGGTAAACGCTGCACAGGACGAACGGAGAACTTTGGGCATTTTTGCCGCTGGTCAGGTTGCCGACCGTTCGCCTGCTGGCAAATATAAGAAGGCACGATGCTATGAGTTACGACTTCTCATTCAAGTAGCGAATACGTTCCGCATCCATCGCCGCCTTCCATTGCTTGCGTAGCTCCGAAGCCCGCTCTGGAACGGTTTCGATCATCACCTCGGAAACCAGAAGGCGGTCGGTGCGAAAATATCTAAATCCCTGCCGCAGTTCGCACCATGCGGCCAAAATACGGTCTACGTCCCGGTAACCAAGCAGAACAGGCCATACTACGCGATTGGTAGTCTGACCATCGTTGCCCCTGTAAACGATACGCAGTTTTCGCCGCGAGCGGATGGCAGCGCGTAGATCGTTCGCACTGACGATATCTGAGTCAGCTGCGACAGGTGCTACGCTTGTGGTCGGAGTGAGCACGAAAGCGCGCAACTCCTCGGGAACAACCGCCTCGATTTTGGCAAGCAGGCTTCGTGCCGCCGCTGCCAATTCTGCTTCGCCTCGGCTTGCGACCCAATGGGTGCCGAGCACGAATGCGTCGATCTCGTTTTCTGTCAGCATCAGCGGCGGCATGTCGAACCCGCGTTCGAGCACATAGCCAACGCCAGCCTCGCCAGTGATTGGAACACGCTGTGCGATAAGAACCGCAATATCGCGATAAATCGTGCGCTTCGACACCTCCAGCTCGCGTGCGATTACGTCCGCCGAAACGGGTCCACGCGCGCGGCGCAAAACCTGAATAATTTCGAAAAGGCGCGAGGCGCGTCGCATGGCTGTTATCATAAGTGTACCATGCTGACACCATGCTGTCAGCATGGCTATGTTAGCACACCATAGACGTTTTACAGGAGAACCGCTTTGCCCATCCGCCAAGCCTTGATTGCCGCTCTGGTTGCTACAACCGGAATTGCGATACCCGCTGCCGCTCAAACGCAAACGCTTGAGGTTAAACGCTTCGGCCTTTATATGCTTGCAACTGACATCGACCGTTCGGTTGCGTTTTACGAAGCGTTATTCATGAAAGCGCCGCAAGTTCGGACGCCAGCACTGGTGGGATTCGACATTGCGGGAGGGCTGTTCGGCATTGTAGATCTCAACAGCTTTGCGCCCGGGATGCAAGCGGGCGGTGGTGTGCGGCCATATATCCGGGTAGCTGACATCGACGCCGCCTTCGCCCATGTGAATAACGTGGCTCCGGGAAGGATTGAAAACGGCCGCGTGACAACTGAAGGCGCGTTCAGCTTCTTCAGGTTCACCGACCCGGACGGAAACACATTGGAGTTTTTTTCAGTTACGGAGGTTCGGTAGCAGTATGTCGGTGATCAAAGCGCAGTGCCAATGCGGTCAATTGAGTGTAGAGATGCCAGGGCCAAGCCCTGCCATTGTAGCGTGCCATTGCATCGCCTGCCAGCGCCGCTCGGGTTCGCCATTTGGAGCTGCCGTCTATTATCCAACGGAAATGCTCAAAATTTCAGGGGTCGCCAAAAAACATATGCGAACGACAGCGGCCGGAGGAGAGTTTCGGACCTATTTTTGTCCGGATTGCGGTTCAACGGTCCATATGGACGGGGACAAAAATGCAGGCATGACTGGTATTCCGATAGGGGCAATCGCAGACCCTGATTTTCCGCCTCCAATTCGTTCTGTGTGGGAGCAGTCGATGCACAAATGGGTCGAAATTGATCCAGCGAGCGATCACTATCCGCAAGGACGACCGTAACGGCAATGTCCCTTTCGCGCCTTAACCGACATAGTGTTTATGCAGGGGGGCGAAGCCGGACTTGCGCGATTGGTTGCACCGTGTTTTGGGCGACCCATGAGCGACCGCCCGCCAACCCCATGCCAAAAGATTTGCGAACTGAATACCAGCGCTAGCATCTGCATCGGCTGCGGTCGCACCCTTGGCGAGATCGCCGAATGGGGGAGCGCGACCGCCAGTCGTCAGCATGAAATCGTCCGGCGATCTTCGGCCCGCATGGGAAGCATGACTTCCCGTCCAGCCTGAACCTCAAATCCCCAAGCGACCCCAAAGCCCCTTATTGTCAGAAGTAGAAACCCGCTTTGGGTGCGCTTGTCATAGGGGATTTGTCTGATTTGTCTTTAATGCAGGATATGCCTAGCGGCGCGTGTTGTCTTACATTGCCTCTGTTCCACGTTGTTTCTCTGGGCATGATTGATGGCGACAAATCCAAGGCCGAGCAGTGCGATATTGAATCTGCGGATCGACGCCGACGCCCTTGTGGCGCTCGACAGGTTCGCGGTGGCCCGTGGCGGTCGAAGCGCGTTGGTGCGGCAGATGATCGACCAGGCGATGAAAGAGAGTGTGGATCGCCCCTTCATTGACCGGCCTGAAGGGGTGGCCCGCAATCGGGTTTCGCTGCGCTTCACCGACGTCGAAATAATGGTCATCGAACACCGCGCATCACAGCGTTCGACCGATCGTGCAGGCTGGATCAAGGCACTGGTGCGCCGACACCTTGCTTTGAAGTCGCGAGTGGATGACGGGCTATTGGCGGAACTCGCGCCGATCAGAATGCAGTTGCTCCGCATTGGCCGCAATCTCAATCAGGCGATGAAGGCTGCCAATGCGTCGATGCTCGAAACCGGCGACAAGCAGATAGAACCCGAGCTGAGACGGATCGCCGACATGCGGATGGAAATCTCCGAGCAGGTCACAGCCGTTGGCGACGCTATGCGCGGCGATGCAAGCTACTGGACGGTAGCCGATTGATGAGTTTGGAATCTGCTTTGTGGGAAGCAACCCGTCCTGCCTTTCGGGTGCGCTATATCCATGACCCGACCAGCGCGCCGCGCGTTCCGCTCTATGCCAGTTACGGTGTTGCCACCGGCCCAACAGCAAGGGCCAAGCTCGCGCGCATTGTGCGCAAAGCGCCCGAAGTGGTGGTCAAGGTCACGGGTCGCCAACGGGGCGGTGTCCACGTTAAAGCTCATCTCGACTATATCGGGCGCAAAGGTGACGTTGAGATCGAAACCCGCGATGGGGAAATTCTGACAGCCAAGGAGGACATTGCAGAACGCGCGGCGGAGTGGAGCGATACGCTCCAATGGCGATCACGGCCAACGGTGTCGTCGGTGTCGCTGATCTTCTCGATGCCCGCAGGCACCGACCCCGACAAGGTGCTGGGAGCTGTCCGCGCACTCGCCCATGCCGAGCTGAGCGACAATCACGATTACGTACTGGCGCTCCATACCGACACGCCGCGCCCGCATGTCCATCTGACGGTGCAGGCCGAGGGGCTGGATCGCAAAAGGTTCAATCCGCGTCCGGTTCAGCTCAATCGTTTCCGCGAACGCTTTGCCCGCGAGCTGCGCGCGCGGGGCGTTGCCGCCGAAGCGACGCCAAGACGGGCGCGCGGGCAAGGGATTGCCGGAACGAGCATGGCGCTCGTTAAATTGCGGGCGCGGCTTCGCACCGGGGGGATTAGCCAAATGACGGACTCAGACCGCCGCACCAACGAACAGGCCATCGCGGTTGCGCGCGGTCATGCCCAACTTCCAGCTTTTATCGCCAAAGGCAAAACGCGCTGGCAGGAAATCTGCCAAGCTTACAGCAAAGTGGCGGCCGCGCTGGACGCGACCGGTCACTCCGAAGATCGGGCGCTGGCGGATGACGTTCGTGGATTTCTCGACAAACATCCCGATATGAACGCCACACCTGAAATCTTTGCCGAGCGTCATGCCCGCAATCTTGGAATTGAGCGACCAAACCCCGAGCGGCTCACGCCACAGCCGCCACCAAGTGATCGCGGACGCAGGCGATAAGCAGGTGTCTGGTCGTATTCTCAATATACTCGCCGATTATTTTGCGGGGGAGCATCTCGTGGCGTGCTGCTTGCGATGTTAGAAGCATCGCCGGTTTACATTGGCGTCACCAAACAAAATTGGTAGGGAATTGCCTACAATTTAATCAACCGAGATTCTTATGCACTCCAACACTGCCGCCTACCATTCTCATAAGCACGCCTATCTTGGTGACAACCATGATGTGCATGAACGGCGCACGCGGTGGGTCGTTGCGCTCACCGCCGTAATGATGGTGGTCGAAATTGTCGTGGGGCTGGCTACCGGTTCGATGGCGCTTCTGGCTGACGGTATTCACATGGCGACCCATGCGGGCGCTCTAGGCGTCGCCGCGATGGCCTATGCCTTCGCGCGCAACCACCTTCACAATCCGCGCTTTACCTTTGGGACCGGAAAGGTCGGCGATCTTGCCGGATTTGCGAGCGCCTTGGTGTTGGCGATGGTAGCGCTTGGTATTGCCGTCGCGTCTGTGGATCGCCTTATTCACCCTGGCTCTGTCGCCTATACTGAAGCACTTTGGATCGCAGTCGTCGGTCTGGCCGTCAATCTTGCCAGCGCCTGGTTATTGGGCGGCAGCGAACACCATCACGGACATGGCGATCATGACCATCACCACGATCATGCCCACCATGATAATAATATGCGCGCTGCCTATTTCCACGTTCTTGCAGATGCGCTGACGTCGGTTCTGGCAATCGCTGCACTGCTCGTTGGAAGCTATCTCGGATGGGTCTGGGCAGACGCTGCGATGGGCATTGTCGGTGCAATTGTGATTGCGCGCTGGTCTTGGGGGTTGCTTCGCGACGCGGGTGGGGTTTTGCTCGATGGCACGTTGACGGTCGATAAGGAGACCGAAGTTCGGGATGCAATTGAAGCCGATGGCGATGCGACCACGAAGGTGTCGAACAGGCGCGCTTGCGGCGTCACGGGTACAATGTCGCCATAGCCAACGGTCGTGATGGTCACCGCAGTGAAATAGAGAATGTCGACGAATGAAACGGCACCATCGACGTTGTCGCGCAAGCCATCGCGATCGAACCAGTGACCGGCTAACGCGATGCCCATGAGGGCCAGCGCGAACGAAGCGCGGAGCAGGAGCGTTTGTCCGACGGTCAACGAACCCCGGCGCATAAGCGAAAATGCCTGGCCGGACGGGATTTGCAAGAGCGCCCGTTTGGATACTCTGTTCCCAAGTCGGTTGGCACTTGACAAACTCGCTATTCTGTCATTCGCCATCGACATCACCTTTAGCGACACCGCTAACAATTGACAGCGCGATATGGGGATTAGACCCACCGCCGAACTCACGCTAAAGGGGCGAATGGATTTCATTGATATATTGCTCGACCGTACGAACGAGCTTTGGACCGGGTTCGTTCGTATTCTGCCTCAGCTCGGCATCGCGCTGTTTGTCATTTTTGTAACATGGGCAGCAGCGCGGGTGGCTCGGCGCGTCGTCAAGCGGGTACTGGCACGCGGCGACTTTAGGGATACTTTGATAAATCTATTCGAAACGCTCATTGGCGTCCTGATTTGGACGATCGGGGTAATGATTGCGAGTTCCATAGTATTTCCCGGCATAACGCCTGCAAATCTGCTTGCAGTACTTGGATTGGGTTCGGTCGCCGTCGGATTTGCGTTCAAGGATATTTTTGAAAATTTTCTTGCGGGTACGCTTATTATGCTCCGCAAGAAGGTAAACATCGGCGATGTGATCGAGTGTGAGGCTGTAGAAGGTAGGGTCGAACAAATTACCCTGCGCGACACTTATCTTCGCCATCTAAGCAACGAACTTGTGCTGGTTCCCAATGCGTATTTGTTCAAAAACCCGCTCAAAATCCTTACCGATGCACCTTTACGCCGTCACGAAGTAACAGTTGGCGTTGCGTATGATGTCGATCTGGACAATGCAGCAGCGGTTATTGCTTCCGCGCTCACCGGTACAGAGCTCGTCAATGCGGACCGTCCAGTGGAGGTTTTTGCTAAAGAATTCGGTGACAATTCGATCAATTTTCTAGTACGTTGGTGGGCAGGTTCGACACCAGTCCAAGCCCACGCCAGTCGCGATCAGGTCGTCCGCGCCATCAAGCATGCACTCGACGATGCCGGCATGGAGATACCGTTCCCGCAAAGAACGCTGTCGTTCCGGCAAGCGCAGGCAGACGGCGATGACAGGACATGAGGCGAGGCCGAACTTCGCTTGTCGGACGGACCAATTGGCTGCTTAGCCAATTTCGAAAAAAGATATGGGTGCGTGCTGCTCTGTTCAGCTTGGCGGCGGTGTTCGTCGCAATTCTCGCCGCATTGGTCGGGCCTTATATTCCATATGATCCCGGCCTGACGCTTGCGTCGGGGTCCGTCGATCATATCCTCAATATTCTGGCGTCGAGTATGCTGGCGGTGACCACTTTCTCTCTATCGATCATGGTGTCGGCCTACGCTTCTGCAACATCCAATGTCACGCCGCGCTCGACCAAGCTGCTAATCGCCGATCCTGTTGCCCAGAACACGCTGGCCACCTTTGTCGGCAGCTTTTTGTTCAGTATTGTCGGTATTATCGGGCTCGCGGCAGGCCTTTATGACGACAAGGGACGCATCATCCTGTTCATGGCGACGCTGGTCGTCATATTCCTCATTACGGCGACGCTACTGCGCTGGATTGAACAGCTCGGCAATTTTGGTCGTGTGGGAGATACGATCCTGCGCGTTGAGCGTGCCGCAGAGCCGGCTTTCCGCAACGCTGGCCGCACACCGCGGCTAGGTGCGATGCCGTGGGTCGGGATTCCTGACACCGCCTTCGCCGTTCTTTCCACCGAATCGGGTCTTATCGAACATATTGATGTCGCAAAGATGGACAAGCTGGCGGCGGCGAATGGCGCGCGAGTTTTTATAGGTGCCATGCCGGGAGCATTGGTCCATCCGTCGCGCACCCTGTTCCATTTTGAAGGATCGCTTGACGGCGCAGTAATCGAAGAATTACGCAAATGTGTGTCGGTAGGCGACGACCGCGAATATGAGCAGGACCCCCGTTTTGGACTGATCGTCCTTTCTGAGATTGCGTCGCGCGCATTATCACCTGCAGTCAACGATCCGGGAACAGCTATTGAGGTACTAGGGTCAGGTATGAGGGTGCTTCTGGCTTATGCCGACGCGCGTGATGACGCCGAACAAGCACAATGTCGCCACGTTTATGCGCCCGATCTTGACGTCGAGGAGCTGTTCACCAGCTTTTTCAACCCGATTGCACGGGACGGATGCCGCATCGTCGAGGTGCAGATAAGGCTTATTGCGGTACTGGAGGCCTTGGCTTCGCGATCGCCGAAGCTGTTCGGAAATGCCGCAGTTGCAAGCACGACGAGTGCGGTCGAGCGTTCGAATAGCGCAATGGTCGCCGAACAAGACAAACTTGAAATCGCCCAACGTGTCGAGCGCGCTAATCTTGCGGTCCAAATCATCGATCACGATAAACGCCGTTCAGGCAACGCTTTAAAAGCCTAACGTGCTCGATTGTTTTCCGAGCATGTTGTATTTTTGGTTAGTGCCTCACTATCAGGCCCAGCAATCCCCTGTCCGCATCAACCTTTTCACGAATTAAGTTCAAGCTTTCCTTTAAAACAAATTAGAGAAAACAAATCGAACGCCCGGTTTGGTCATTTTGCTTACAAAAACGGACGTTCCGGATCGTCAAACAGGCTGGTCATGTCCGCTAAAATTCCAAACGCTAAAGCAGCGATCGCAAATATCCGAAAGCCGACTGTGTGAATGCTCACACCCCGTTTGTGGACCTTGCCCTTTTTGCCCGACACCAAAATGCCCAACTTTGGTTTTTAGTCCTAGCCGGTGTCATGTTTCAAATCATGGCGGAACTTTGCATTATACAAGTCGTTTCTGCCACACAGGCTGAGTGCACAGGAGTAACTACAAATATGGTTTTTTACGCATTGAAGGATGGCGAACGAATTTATGCGCTTGAAATCCCCGATGATGACGGGCCGGTTCATTTGCCCGACCTCGCCCAAATTGGGCTGACCGGCTTTCAAAGCAAACATCCTGACATATCCGTGCGGGAAAGTGATGTGCTATTCGGCTTTGAACGACGAGCGGCATCCTGAAATTTTCAATTTCCATAGTTTTACTCTTTTGCAATCGCTTCGCAGAATGTTTTTGACCACCAAATCACGTCATGGTTCATGACTCCATCGTACATGGGTAGCCATCTCGAAATTCTCTCCTCAAGAGGCATGTGAAGTGCGCGGTCAATGGCGTCGGCAATCTCGTCAGGACTATAGGGGTTGATAATCAAAGCGCCGTCGAGCTGCGCAGCCGCACCGGCAAAGCGGGATAAAATCAGAACTCCAGGATTCCGGGGATCTTGTGCCGCAACATACTCTTTTGCCACCAGATTCATACCGTCACGTAATGGCGTAACCAAGCCTATCCGGGCGGCTCGATATATTCCTGCCAGCACAGCACGGGGGAAGCCCCGGTTTACATAGCGAAGCGGCACCCAATCGATATCGGCGAAGGCCCCGTTTATACTACCAGAGAGTGTGTCAAGCCTGTCGCGAATATCGCGATAACTTTGGACAGATGCACGCGATGGTGGTGCAATCTGCAGCAAATAGACATTGGAATGTGCATCCGGATGGGTTTCCAGATAGCGCTGATAGCCATTGAAACGATCTTCGAGACCTTTTGAATAATCTAGACGGTCTACACCGACGATCAGGCTGCGCCCGATGGAGCTTTCGATCATGCGATCATATGCCGACATGGCTTCGGGACTGGCGACGCTTTCGGTGAATTCGCGGGCGTCGATACCGATCGGGCAAGCGATCGCGCGGATAGTGCGGCCTCCCACGGTAATATACCCGTCGTGGCCTATTGATCCACCCATCTCGCGAATGACATAATCGTGAAAGGTTTCCAGCCATTCTTCGGTCTGAAAACCGATCACATCATAGGCAAAAAGAGCCTCCACCAGCCGACGGTGCTGCGGAAGTGCCGTCAGCAAGCGTGTTGGGGGCCACGGAATATGAAGGAAAAATCCAAGCCGGTTATTCACACCTTGCTGGCGCAAGAACCAGCCCAGCGGGATCATGTGATAATCGTGGACCCACACCAGATCACCCGCTTGTATATGTGGACCGATGACCTCACCAAATACGCTATTCACGCGCTCGTAACCGCCTTCGAAATCCCGTTCAAACTCGGTCAGGCCTAGCCGGTAGTGAAATAATGGCCACAACGTACGATTGGCATATCCGTCATAATATTCTTCCACGTCTTGCTCAGGAAGATCGACAACAGCCGATGTCACACCATCGAATGTTGCAAAACGTGGCTCGGTAGTTTTACCCACTTCCCCCGACCAACCAAACCAGACGCCGCCGGTGCTGCGTAATGCGGCCGTGAGAGCAACCGCAAGTCCACCTTGCGCGCCGGATTGTTCCGTTGGCGCTTGGACACGGTTTGAAATGACAATCAGGCGGCTCATCGGATTGCACTCCACGGCTTGCTGAGCAGCACTGCGCAGTTAATCATTCCTACCAATGAGTAGGTCTGCGGGTAATTCCCCCATAACTCACCCGAAGCAGGATCGATATCTTCCGAAAGCAGCCCAGCAGGCGTGCAGCGTGAAAGCATTTCTTCAAAAAGGAGCCGGGCATCCTGGTCGCGTCCGGTAAAATGTAACGCTTCGATAAGCCAGAACGTGCACACGTTAAATGCTGTATGCGGCAACCCGAAATCATCTTCGGCGGCATAGCGCAGCATATGCGAGCCACGCCGTAGTCCGGCCTCAACAGCATTCAATGTTCCTTGAAAACGCGGATCCTCTGGCGACAAGAAGCGTAATTCCAGCAACTGTATCAAGCTGGCATCCAGATCGTCTCCCGCAAATGTTGCGGACAATCGCTCGGAATCGGGCCGCCAAGCAGCTTGTTCGATTACGGCGCGCATTTTATCGGCCCGCTTCTGCCAAAAGCCCATGCGTTCGGGCAGGCCGAGCGCCAGAGCTGCATTGGCAAGCCGATCACAGGCAGCCCAGCACATCGCTGCAGAGTATGTATGGACGTGGCTTTTGGTGCGCAGCTCCCAAAGACCGGCGTCGGGTTTATCGTAGCTGTTCCATGCCCGTTCGCCGATTGGTTCCAGCGCCTCGAAATCTTCTATCCCCGCAACGCGGAGCAAGCGCTGGTCGAAAAAGGCCTGAACATTGGAAAGGATGATTTGGCCATACGCATCGTGCTGGACTTGCTCATAAGCCTGATTGCCGACGCGCACCGGCCCCATACCGCGATAGCCGCTCAGCGCCGGGGCCTCCCATTCGGTGAGTGTCGCTTCCCCGCCGACGCCATAAAGTGGCTGGATGTGGCCGCTTGCTGCGTTATCTACGATGTTACGAAGATATTCGAGATAGCCCTCAAGCACATCGAGCGCACCCAATCGGTTGAGCGCCTGTACCGTGTAATAAGCGTCGCGAATCCAGCAATATCGATAATCCCAGTTCCGGCCGGAATTCGCATGTTCGGGTATCGACGTCGTCATCGCTGCGACAATTGCCCCGGTTTCTTCATGCTGGCACAATTTCAGTGTGATGGCGCAACGTATAACGGCTTCCTGCCATTCATGCGGAGTTGCCAATCCGCGCACCCAATGCCGCCATTCCTCAGCAGTGTGGTCGAGCATGCTTTCCGTTGCGGCAGCAATCTCTTCGCTAAAACTTTCGTCAGGGCCCAGGAAGAAATGCAGAGGCCGTTCTACGCGAAACAATCTTTCGTCTTCGATCCAGCCAACCGGTGCACTGGTCGATAGGCGCACAGCGCCACCATGCAGCAAATAGCGGATGTGGTTTGATCCCCGCGTCGTCGCGGCCACCGCGCTTCCCCAGTTTGTGGAAGGCCTTAACCGCACGCGGATGCGAGGGCTGCCAGCCACGGGACGAACCAGCCTGACGAATGCGACGGGGCGGTACATGCGCCCATTGCGCTTAAAACGGGGGCAGAAGTCGGTGATCTCGACCGCATTGCCATTCGCATCAACATGGTGCGTCACCAGGATCGGTGTGTTGCGCAGATAGAATTGCCGTGTTTCAACCACGCCTTCGAGCTCGATTTCCCAAAAACCGAAAGCGCCATCGCCTGCGGGTGGCGCATCGTCCAGCAATGATGAAAAGGCCGGATCGCCGTCGACCCTGGGCATGCATCCCCATACGAAGCGCCCGACGCGGTCGACTAATGCAGACACCTGACAATTACCAATCGGCCAAAGCTCCAAGGTTGCAGTCATGTTGCGGCTAGCCATTCATGTACCGCAGGCACGTCGCGAAGCCGGTATCGCGCTGCTGTTTCGCGTGCCGGGCCAACCATCACGCCGAAGCCACCCATCGCCTCGCACATCTCAAACCCGGCTTCATCTGTTAGGTCGTCGCCCACAAAAATCGGTGTGTGGCCTGTAAATGGCATCATCGACATGAGCGTTGCGATTCCGCTACCCTTGTCATGTCCAGATGTGCGCACTTCGACCATCATTTTCCCGTGCTGAAGTTCCAATCCATTGTCCTTCGCAAAAATTGCCGCCGCCTTGTTTGCATTTTCTTCGGCCGCGGGTGCTAGCCGATAATGGATGGCAACACCAAAGGACTTAACCTCGACTCCGACACCCTCGATATTGTCAAACTCTTCCTTAAAGTGCTGTTCGGCGGCTTGGAGTGCCAATGGCCGAGCAGGTGAACAGAGCATGTTTGGACCCACGCGTATTTCAGCGCCATGGCTCCCGACCATTGCCAAGTCGCTAGCGGCTGTTCCCAAAAACCGGTCAAGCTGCTTGACTGAGCGACCGCTCACCAATGCAACACGACCGATCAAACCAGCTCGAACTTCTTGAAGCAAACTCAACACCGTCGGATCGACGATGATCGCCTCGGGACTATCAACAAGTTCAACCAACGTTCCGTCAAAGTCAAGAAACAGGCTTGGCTGGATTGGCCACAGGCTTGGCGGCGTTTGCAAAAATTTAGCCGTCGATAGCATGGGTGTAGGCATAGCTAGTTGTGGAATAGATTGCACTTGAAACCAGCAAAGCCCGACCTGTTTGCTAAGCTTGCAGATATTTTGGCTAGCTTGAATGTGGATGCAGGAGCCGAACCGATGACTTCACTATGGGCGTGACTAGCTGAATGGTTGGATCGTCCGTTAGCGATCAGTCGTCCAGCTTCCATAAGGTATGGACGCCGCCCTTTGCATGCGACCGAGTCTGGCTTGAATATCTGATGTTGGAGCACAACGCTGGCGATTCAGGGGTCGTGAACGAAAGGCAGCTTAATCTGATCTGACCCAGAAAAGCGGACTTTCCGGATCGTCCGACGAAGCTGCCGTTTGTTGGTGGGTCCAATGTCGCTTTTCGCTGACATTTAAGACATTGATCAGTGAGGACAGCTTCCTCCGAACGCGACATTCGTTGCGGCAGATCTCGCTAACTTTGCGCTCGTTCGTTTGATCAAAATGCGATCCTTATACCTGCCTAACATTCACACGCTTGGTTGAGATCAAAAAACCCAGCCGCACTGCGGTCATGACGGTGATAGCAGCGCCGACTGCGACGGCGCTTGCGAAATGCGGCCCGCTCGCGATCTCATCGGGAACCAGCCCCGCCTGAAGAGCTTTGGAGCAATTCGTCCGAAAGCAGCACAGAGACGACAGTCTCCGTCAGTGTCGCCAGCGCCGGCGCGAAACGATAACTTGGCGTCTCGGCACCCAAAACCTCTGCGAAACCCTTGAAATTGTCATTGGCTCTGTTGCTGCAGGCCAAGAAGAGTGCAGCGGGGATGAGGAGCCACAGCATGGTCGGCAACCGCCCTCAGGTTTGGCGGACTTTGCCGCAACCATGTTGCATTTTCGGAGACTTTGCACACGCGCGGAGGTGCCTGACAAGCGCGGTCTTGGTGCAATCATGAGCATCGTTGACGACGCGCTACAAAGTGCAGATCGGCGAAGGCGGCGCGGGCGATACTACCGGTATTGTCGGTGTCTGATGCGACAGCGATCTGGATTGGCGTGCCGGGTCGGTTACCGAACGCCGACGCGAAATCTGCGCCGACATCGACGCGTTCGGTCACCCATGTTCCGGCGCGCACCGAGCCGGTCTCGGCCACGATCAATTCCGCGCGGTCGGTGTAGGCGCTCCTGCGGCGCGTGCCGACCGGATTGCGATTGTCCCATACATAGTTGAGCGCAGCATCGGGTACATTGCCGCCGAACAGACGCCGCGCGATGCCCAGCTTGAAACGTGTGCCCGCGCTCAACGCGCTGTCAGGCATATCAAATGCCACGTAGAGCCGCGCGGCATAATCGTCGCCGCTCTTCTTCGTCAAGTAGCCGCGCGCGACGGGCGCGTCGACCAGCCAGCGCCAGCACAGGATCGGGGTGCCCGCGAGATTAACGGTCAGCGGTCGGGCGAACAGGGCCATGCTGTCGTTGGCGCGTGCTTCGATCGCGGCGACGCCCGCTATCGTTGCCATTCGATAGGTTGTCGGCTTGATCTTCTTGTCGATCTGAACGACCCGCCATGGCGCAGGCAAGGGGCCAGTGCCACTGAATTTGCCGATCCAGAGCGGTTGTGTGACCGCGACAAGTGCCGTGGTCGCCGCCGTAAGTAGGAGGATATTCACCACGACTGCCCAACCGCTGCAAGGTCAGCGGGCTCGTCGATGTCTTGAAGCGTGTTGCCGATAAATAGCGACCAGCCGAGCGCCTCGATCCGTGCGATCGTGGTCGCGGCGACGGCGTCCGTGCTCCACGCGATGTCGGTGAAGAGCGAAGAGTCGGTGCGCGCCAGCCCAAGGAGGACGTAGCCGCCATCCTGCGCGGGATGGATCACGGTGTCGTGATGGTCGAGCTGCGCCGCTGCCTCAGCGAGACGCTTGCCGTCGAGCGCGGGGCAATCGGTGCCGATGAGCAAAATGCGCTCGCCGTCTTCGATCACGCGCATCGCCGCCGTGGCCAGCCGCTGACCCAGATCACCAGGCCCCTGGTCCGACAGCCGCACCCCGGCCGGCAAATGTTCTGCCCATGAAGGTTCGTCTGGGTGCGGTGTGACGCATAGTTCGGGAGTGGCAAGTCCGGCCGCAAGCGCGTGCGTGACCGTGTCGGCAAGCATGCGTTGCGCCAGGCGGGCGGCGCCGTCTTGGCCGAGTACGGGGATTAGCCGCGTCTTCGCACAGCCCGGCACCGGGGCCTTTGCGAACACGACGATCCGGGTCGCACTCATTTCCGACGCCAGCGATGGTAGCGTTCGACCACCCTCAGTAACCGTTCGGGCTGGTTGGCCTTCTTCCACTCACCGGCCACATATTTATTGGCTTCGGCCATGGTCGGGTAGGCGTGGATCGTGCCGAGGATCTTGCCCAGCCCCAGCCCGTGCTTCATCGCCAGCACGAACTCGGCGAGCAGCTCGCCCGCATGCGCAGCGACGATCGTCACGCCAAGGATTTTGTCCTTGCCCGGGGGCACCAGCACTGTGACGAAACCGCTGTTGGCTCCCTCGGCGACGGCGCGGTCGAGATGACCGAGATCGTAGCGCACGATTTCGTGAGCGATGTCGGCCGCCGTGGCGGTCGCGACGGTGTGGCCGACGTGGGCTACTTCAGGGTCGGTAAAAGTGGTCCACGGGATCACGGTGTAGTCGGCGCAGAACGTCCGGAAGCTCCCGAACAGCGCGTTGACCGCTGCATACCAAGCCTGATGCGCGGCGAAATGGGTGAACTGGTAGGGCCCGGCGACGTCGCCCACTGCAAAGATGTTGGGATAAAGCGTCTTGAGAGTCTCGTCGACGATAAGCGTTTTGCCCGTCTCGATGCCGAGCACTTCGAGGCCGTAACCGCTCAGTCGCGCCTTGCGGCCGACTGCGACGATGATGTCATCGAACGCAATCGGGGTTTCCTTGCCGCCCTTCTTGACGATCAGCGTCTTGCCTTCACAGCGCACCGCTTCTTGACCGGTACGGACGTCAACGCCGTCTCGGCGGAGAATGTCGGTAATGAACCCCGACACGTCCTCGTCCTCGTTAGGTAGTATCCGCGGACCGGCCTCGATCTGGGTCACGTCGCTTCCTAGCCGGGCAAAGGCCTGCGCCAATTCGGTACCGATTGGTCCGCCGCCGACGATCATCAATCGGCGCGGGACCGCATCGCGCGTAGCGAGCACATCCCACATCGTATCGCTAGTAAGGTAGCCTGCCTCGGCCAGGCCAGGAATGTCGGGCACGAACGGCTCGGCCCCTGCGGCGATGACGATTGAGCGGGTAGTAAGGCGCTGTTTGACGCCATTTGCGCCAGTAATTTCTACGGTCCACGGATCGACGATCGTGGCATGGCCGAGCCGGACATCGACCCCAAGTTCAGTATAGCGCTCAACACCGTCGGCTGGCGCAATCGTGGCGATAACGCCGTGAACACGCTCCATGACCGCCTTGAAATTTACCGCGGGCTCGGCCGAAGCCAGCCCGAACTCGCTGGCGTGGCGGATGTCGTGCGCGAGCCGCGCGCTGCGGATCAGCGCCTTCGACGGAACGCAGCCGGTGTTGAGGCAATCGCCGCCCATCGTGCCGGCTTCGACCAAAGTCACCTTGGCGCGCACGGCGGCGGCGATGTAAGCAGTGACCAGCCCGCCTGCTCCCGCGCCGATCACGACAAGGTTGCGATCAAAGTGGCGAGGGCGGCGATAATTTTTGTAGACGCGCCGACGCTTGACCAGGCCAAGTATCCATCTGGCGATCAGCGGGAACAGCCCGAGCAGGACGAACGAACCGATTAACGTCGGAGACAATATGTCGCCGGTGCTGTCGATCGCCGCAAGTTGTGTACCGGCGTTCACGAACACGAGAGTACCGAGCAGCATCCCTGCCTGGCTGACGATATAGAACGTCACCAGGCGCATTGTCGTCAGCCCCATCGCGAGGTTGATAAGGAAGAAGGGGAACGCCGGGATCAGCCGCAGTGTAAGCAGATAAAAGACACCGTCTTTCTCGATCCCGCGATCAATCGCCGCGACGCGCTTGCCGAACCGCGCCTTGACCCAATCGCGCAGGACGAAGCGCGACGACAGAAAGGCGAGGCTGGCGCCGATTGCCGACGCGAACGAGACGATAAGCGTACCGTGCCACAGCCCGAATATCGCGCCCGCCGCCAGCGTCAGGATCGCCGCGCCGGGGAGCGACAGCGCGGTGGTCGCAACGTAAAGCAAGAAGAAACCGCCGACGATGAGCAGCGGACGATTGTCTAGCAGCGTCGCGAGGTCGGTCTGGCGCGCTTTCAGACTGTCCAATGTCAGATAGGCGCCGAGATCGAAGACAAAGAAAGCAGCGATAGCGGCGACCAGAAAGGCAAGCAGTCCAACCTTGCCAACGCTCATGCTGTGGTCCTTCGGGCCGTAAGCAACTCGTCGAGCGACCAGCGATCCTCGTCGCGAAACGCGAGTAGGACCAGCGTCGCCGCGGCGATGGTGATCGACGGGAAGAACAGGATCTGGCTACTTTCCTTGTCGAGCAGGTACAGCCCCATCGGGTCGAGCAGATAGCGCCACAGAACTAACGCACCAGGGACGAGGATGAGCGCCTGAAGCGTGTAATTGATGCGCCGAAATAGCCCGACGACGACCAGCAGACCGATGATCAACTCAGCGACGCCGAAGCCGATCTGGAGGCTCTGAAGATCTAGGAAACCGCCGTAATATTTGTTGGCAAGCCCGGGGCCCGCATTAGGTGAAAATACACGAATCGCACCCCACAGGACTAGCAACAAGCCAGTGCCGATCCGCAGCAACAGCAGCGACGCCGCCTTGGCCGAGACGCCCGACATCATAGCTTTTTGGCCGCAATGATCCGGCCGCCAGTGCCTTGCTGAATTAGAATGGCGCTGCGCTCATTGGCATTGCGAAAGGTCGGCTGGTCGAACACCGCTGCATCGCCCTTCCAGGTCCCGAGCGCACGAAGGCCCGTGACGACGTTGCGGTGCGGCAGCACACGTCCGCTATTCTCTCCCCTACCAATATCGACATTGCGTGTGCGCGGATCGTAGCGCACGAGCCAAACTGTCGCCGGAGCAGCGGCGCTGCCGGCGGCAACGCGGACGCGCTTGCCATCGACCGTGATCACCGGACCCGACCTCGGTCGATCCTCGCCACGGATCAATTGCGCCAACTGTCGTGCATTACTGCCCGTCACGACGCCCTTGCCGTTAATGATGAATTGCGGGGTGGCGACGTTGCCGCGCTTGCCCGACCGCGCATATTCCCATTGCCGTTCTGTATAGGCAGGATGAGCGAACTTGTCCTTCCAGCCGAGGCGATCCCAATATGTCACTCCGAAATTCAGCGGCAGCAGATCGGGCCGGTCGGCGAGGCGATTGAGTATCGCGTTGGCCGGCGGGCACGACGAGCAACCCTGACTTTGGAAAAGTTCGACCACAATCGGGTTGTCGGCGCTTGCGGGCGTTGCCGGACTACTCAACGCGGTCGCGGCAAGCGCGGCCATGATTGCGATACTAGGATACGTTCTGCGCCGGATAGTCATGCTTATCTCCGCGGTTGGTTCCTGCACCAGTTCGCGCTTGGGTCGTCAAAGGTTACGCGGGGGCAAGCGCGCGCCGGTTCACCAGTCCGACTACTCCGACCACAATCATGATAGCGACCAGGTGCACCGCCAAATCGATAAAAGTCACCGCGAACGGGTGAAAGAATTGTAGGACGAGTACGCTGGTCGCGGCAATCCCTAATCCGCCAAGCAGCGCGACGGGCAGCGGGTTGATCGGCTTAGCGCGCGCGAGTCGCCAGATGAGTAGTGGACCGAAGACCGCGCTTGTAGCGGCTACGAATCGTAAGCAATGAATGCTTTCGCCCAATTCCCATCCAACACCGCCACGGCGTACTAAATCGTCATAACAGCCCAGGCCGCTGAACAGCAGCCACAAAGCCAAGAACGGAATAGGCGCGGCGATCCATCGCTTCGAACGACCCGGAATCGATACTACAAAGGCGGCCACGATCGCCAGCACCCCGGTCGACAGCATCGCCAGCATTTCGAGCGCGAGCAATGCCTCGCGTCCCGCGTAACGATTGCGCAATCCGGATACATCTCCCAAAACGACAATCGCGAATGCCGCAGCCAAACCGATCGCTGCGATCGCCAGCAGTGCGCGCAGAGCTGGCGCCCGCAACGGTCGCACCGGCCCCACGTCCGAGGCGAGCTCGTTGATGATCTTGTCGATCGGAGACACTGTCATTCAGGTGGTTCCTTGGGAAGACTAATGCGCAATTTTTTCATTGCGCGGTGAATGTTTACTTTCAGAGACGCGACCGACTGGCCCGAAAACTCGGATGCCTCGGCTAGCGACATTTCCCTGAGCTTGACCAATTCGATCGCCTCTCTCTGGCCGCGCGACAAACCACCGACCATCTGGGCGAGAGTCCGCGAAGCATCCGCCTCCAGTGGTTCATTCGCGCGAGGGTCGGCAAAGGTTTCATAGGCAACTTCGTTAAATACCTCCTGCCGACCGATGCGACCCCGCTTACGCGCCGCGTCGATGGAGCGGCGAGTGACAATCGCGGCGATCCAGGGCGCAACCGGACGGCCTGGTTGATAAGTGTGGCGCACACGGTGTACAGTCAGTAGCGCATCCTGCACGACATTCTCTGCCATGTCCTCCGACCAGCAACGACGGCGCGCGATCGCGCGGACGAACGGAATGATCGCATTTAAGAAGGCGCGATAGGCATCGGCGTCACCCAGCTGCGCGGCGGCGAGTAGAACGCCCCACCGATCAGCTTGTGAATCGCCGCTTGCTGCCGTCACGTTATTCTCGCAATCCTGTAACTTCGATTGCCATTCAACCGAAATAGGCTTTGAAGCAATAGCGGAGTTACGCATGATGGAGACGACAGTAACCAAGCGGACATTTCTCGCGAGCGCATCGGCTCTGTTAGACGGATTGGGGGTCGGCGGTTGCTCAAAAAAGTCCGGGGCGACCGCCGAGGCGTTCGAGGTGACCAAATCGCCTGAGCAATGGCGCGCGATCCTGACCCCAGCCCAATTTGCTGTGCTTCGCAGCGAAAACACGGAGCGTCCGCGATCGAATCCGCTCAACGATGAGCACCGTCGCGGTACCTATCAATGTGCCGGGTGCGCGCTTCCGGTCTTTGCCTCCACCGCCAAGTTCGAAAGCGGCACTGGCTGGCCGAGCTTCACCGTGCCGATCGAGGATGCAGTGAAAACCAGGTCCGATCCCGGCCTGTTTGGTGCTCGCACGGAAGTTCATTGCCGCCGCTGCGGCGGACATTTGGGGCATGTCTTCGACGACGGACCTCCCCCGACCGGCCGGCGTTATTGTATGAACGGCTTATCGATAGAGTTTGTAACGGCATGACCAAGAAACTGGAATTGATGCGCAGTACCCTGTCCGTTATGGTGCTCGCTGCCGCGTCTGCGTCCTGTTCGGGCGCGGCAACAAGCCAGGCAGCGGCGAACGACAAGAAGGGCACTGCCCAAGCCGTGTTCGCGGGAGGCTGCTTCTGGTGCACAGAAGCCGATTTCGATAAGATTTCGGGCGTGCTCTCGACCACCTCGGGTTACACAGGTGGCAAGCTGCGAAACCCGACTTATGAGCAAGTGTCGGCCGGCGGCTCCGGTCATATTGAGGCGGTGCGCGTGACCTATGACCCGGCCAAGGTCAGCTATGCGACGCTGGCCGCGCGCTTCATCCGGACAGTTGACCCACTTGATTCGGGTGGCAGCTTCTGCGACCGGGGGTATGGTTATCGCTCGGCTTTCTTTGTCGCGACGCCGGAGCAGCGCAGGGTTGCGGAAACTATAAAGACGAAGACGCAGGCTTTGCTCAAGAAGCCCGTCGCGACGCTTGTCTTGCCAGCCGCGACCTTTTATCCGGCCGAGAATTATCATCAGGATTATTACAAAAAGAATCCTATTCGCTACCGCTTTTACCGTTCCAATTGCGGTCGCGATGCGCGATTGAAGGCATTATGGGGCTAGGGCTGACTGACCGAGAACAATGATTGCCACAACGGTCAGCGCCGAAGCATCGCCATTTGCCGTGCCCCAGGCGCGGCCCCTTGATCGTGCCAAGTTTCGTGATCCACTGTTAACGGCCAATGGAGACGCCCGCGCCCATGTCGCGCTGGAACGGCTCGAGACACTGTGGATCAACACCGGAACGCTGTGCAACCTCGCCTGCAAGACCTGCTACATCTTCAGCTCGCCGACCAACGACGCTTTGGTCTATCCGACATTCGCAGAGATCGACGCCTTTCTCGACGAAGCCGAATATCTCGGCACGCGCGAGATCGGCTTCACGGGCGGCGAGCCGTTCATGAATCCCGACATGCTAGTGATGTTGCACTCCGCGCTGTCACGCGGCTTCGAGGTGCTCGTTCTGACCAATGCGATGCGGCCGATGCGTCGGTTCGAAGAGCAGCTCGATGCACTGCGGTGCGAGTTGGGCGCGCGGTTGACAATGCGCGTTAGCCTCGACCATTATACCCAGTCACTCCACGAAGCCGAGCGCGGCCCCAAGAGTTGGGCCAAGGCGATTGACGGATGCAAATGGCTCTCGGAACGCGGCTTTCGGATCACTGTTGCCGGGCGGCGTTTGGCGAGCGAGAGCGAGGCGGCAGCGCGCGCGGGTTATGCTCTTCTGTTTGCCGAACTTAATGTTCGTGTCGACGCGTTCAATCCCGCCGCGTTGGTGCTGTTCCCAGAAATGGACGCGACCGCAGACGTGCCCGAGATCAGCGACGCATGTTGGGACTTGCTGGCCGTGCCGCCCGGCTCGATGATGTGTGCGTCGAGCCGGATGGTCGTCAAGCGCAAGGGTGCACCCCGCCCGGTCGTGGTCGCCTGCACGCTGATCCCGTATGATAATCGCTTCGCGCTCGGCGAGACGCTTGGCGAGGCGCTCGGCCAAGTCAGCCTTAACCATCCGCATTGCGCGCGCTTCTGTGTGCTCGGCGGCGCGAGTTGTTCGGGCTGAGGCGATGCTGACGGTCGTCATCCCAACGTTCAATGCTGGCGACAGCCTCGCCGCCTGCCTTGCGGCACTCGATGGCGCCGACGAAATCATCGTCGTCGATGGCGGCTCGACCGATGACAGCGCGGCCATCGCCAAACGAATGGGAGCCCACGTCCTTGCCGCACCGCGAGGGCGCGGAACGCAATTGCGCGCAGGCGGTGAGGCGGCGCGCGGCGACTGGCTTTTGTTCCTTCACGCCGATACCCGGCTCGCCACGTGCTGGTGCGAAGCGGTTGCAACGCATGTCGCCACCGCTCCCGGATGCGCCGGACATTTCGACCTGAGCCTTGACGATCATGCCTGGCAAGCACGGGTCATCGAGCGCGGAGTCGCGATGCGGGTGCGGCTGCTCGCCCTGCCCTACGGCGACCAGGGGCTGCTCATTTCGCGTCGCCTTTACGATGAGGTCGGGGGCTTTCGCCCGCTCGCACTGATGGAGGATGTCGATCTTGTGCGCCGCATTGGCCGGCGCTGTCTCCGCCGCCTTGACGCGACGGCGCTGACCTCGGCGGTGCGCTGGCGCCGCGACGGTTGGCTGCGGCGATCAGGCCGCAACTTGGCCTGTCTCGCACTCTTCGGTCTAGGAGTCGCCTCGACCCGACTCGCGCGCTTTTACCGCTGAGCCGCGGTCACCCGCGCACACACCGCATCAAGTTTGGCGAGCAGCGTCGGATTGCGCGTCTCGGGCGCGGTGATGATCGCGCTGTCGAGCACGGTGTCGATCGGCGACGGCGGGCGCTCCGCCGGAAGCATTTCAGCCAGCCGGACCACCAGCTCGCGCCCAACCTCGGCATTCCCCATCAGCTGGGCGATCACCGCAGCAACCTCGACCGCATCCTCGCCGTCCCGCCAACAGTCATAATCGGTCACCATTCCAACCAGTGCATATGGCAGCTCGGCTTCGCGCGCGAGCTTGGCCTCGGGCATTGCGGTCATTCCGATCACATCGCAGCCCCATTGGCGGTAGAGCATGCTTTCGGCGCGCGACGAAAACTGCGGGCCCTCCATGGCCAGGTAGGTGCCGCCGCGCACGACGGTTGCCCCGGCCGCACTGGCGGCGTCGCCGCACAGCCCCGACAGACGCGGGCAAGTCGGGTTAGCCATCGACACATGGGCGACCATGCCGGGACCGAAGAAGCTCTTGTCGCGCACGTAGGTCCGGTCGATGAACTGATCGACGACTACGAACTGCCCCGGCGCCAGCTCCTCGCGGAGGGAACCGACAGCCGAAATAGCGACCACATCGGTACAGCCGACGCGTTTAAGCGCATCGACGTTGGCGCGCGCATTGACGTCGGACGGCGGCAGGCTATGCCCGCGCCCGTGGCGGGGGAGAAAGACGAATTCAACCGTGCCGATCCGGCCTGTCAGCAACTGGTCCGATGGTGCGCCCCAAGGCGTATTGATCGTGATCCAGCGCGGGTCCTCGAGCGCTTCGATCGCGTACAGTCCCGAGCCGCCGATGATACCGATTATCCAGCCCGCCATGCCCGGCTCTCTCAAGCGGCCAGCAGGTTGGCGAGAAACCGTCATTTTGCGTTCTCCTCGATCCTATCTCGCCTTAACGGCTGCATCAGCATCCGGTCAAGGCGAAGTTCTGCCGGATCACGAAACTGAATCAGTCCGATCGTCATCGCTCGATGGCCCGCCGCCGGCTGGGCGCGATATGTGCCGAATAGATAGTCCCACCACGGCAGGTTGAAACCAAAGTTCGCGTGAGTTTCACGCGCCACGATCGAATGGTGGACGCGGTGCATGTCGGGCGTGACTAGGATCCAGCGCATTAGGCGGTCGAGCCTCGCGTCCAGCCTGATATTGCTGTGGTTAAACATCGAACTCGCATTGAGCAGGACTTCAAAGATTATGATCCCAAGGGCCGGTGCGCCGAGCATCACCACCGCAGCCAGCTTGATGATCATCGACAACAGAATTTCGACAGGATGGAAGCGGATTCCGGTCGTTACGTCAATGTCGAGGTCGGCATGGTGCATGCGATGCAGCCGCCAAAACACAGGAACTGCATGAAACATAACGTGCTGTGCGTAAATGATCAGGTCAAGCACGACGACGGTAACAAGAATCGCTAGCCAGTTCGGCAATGTTACGAGGTTGAGCAGACCCCATTGGTTGACTTCGGCGACTAGAGCAAGCCCGACTGCCGCGGTCGGAAATAGGATTCTTAACAACAGTGTGTCGATCACGACGACGCCAAAATTGCCCGGCCAGCGCCGCCACTTTTCGACCGTTAGGGAACGGCGCGGTGCCAGAAATTCCCACACTAAGAGCAGCGCCAGAACGGCAGCGAAGACGCCAAACCGGATTAGCGGCTCGGCTGCGAAGTCGTTGATCGTGGGGTCGGGGCCAGTCATGACGACCGAATAGCGCATCGCACGCCGGCATGTCGTAATTTTTTAAGCGCGCCGAGCGAACTATCCATTAACGCGGCGACGTCAACGGCATTGTTCGCGATCCCGCCCAAGCGTCCTGAAGGACACTCACATGAATCTTGAATACAGCTGAAATTACGGCGAAATTCTTGCCGGCTCGGACGACCTACGCACCGACGCGTGCTGCACGATTGTCCTACCTCTGCGCGAAATCCGCGCCGCGCTCCGCAACATTCATGACGAGGTCAAAGCCAATTATTATGGTTGCGGCCTCGTCGTCCCGCAGGCGTTGAGAGCGCACGCATTCTCGACCTCGCTCGGGATCGCGACAGGATGCATATTTGCTCGCCGAATTGGTGGGCGAGGAAGGAACAGTGACCGGCGTGGATGCGACTGCGGCGCAGCTCGCCATCGCCAATCGCCACCTCGACTGTCACCGCGACCGGTTTGGTTTCGCCAAGTCGAACGTCTGCTTCGTCGAGGGCGATATTGAAAGCCTCGACGCGTTGGGCCTGCCCGAAGGCGGCTATAATGCGATCGTGTCCAACTGCGTTATCAATCTGGCTGAACGGACGGCTGTATATTGCGCCAACGGTCCTAAAAGCTGCCTGTCCGGATCGTCCAACTAAGCTGCCATTCGCTAGTTGCTCGAATGTCGCTTTTCGCATTAGCGGCGTCCCATTCACGTTCAGCCGAGCGTCTACAATCGGCCATGATTTCGCATTCAGGAAAGCCGCCTGGCGGGTGACATCCGTTGCGATTTTAGCTGAAATGCAAAAATGTTCACACTTATGTGCATTAGCTTAATGGCGGCTGATCAACCTTGAAGTTAGTCAAAAAGCGGGTTTGTGGCCACACAATGCAATGAATCAATTCCAACCATCACCGAAAAAAATCTACACAGTTCCTGCACAGGTCAAAATTGGTCTATTTTTTTCAATAAAAACAACGACTTATTAGTCGCCGATATAATGGTCGGGAGACAGGATGAGAAACTGAAAACTCGGGAACTCGCACTATCCCTAATTATATAATCTAATTACATTATTGCATAAGCGATGCTACGAAGTTTGTTACGAACACCGTAACGATCGGCAATATCTTTTGACACAACAAAACCTCACTAAGCGGAAAGGCTCTCCGTATTGGCAGCTGCGATATTTAGTACCAACCAGCCTCCAGGCGACGGTCGGTAAAAAGGAAATATTGGTTTCAATGAAAACCGAAGATCGTGGTTTAGCCGATAAGCTGGCGACCATTAAGCTGGCAGAGCTTTTCGCAGAATGGGCTCCTGTTGCTCGACCAGCCGCCACTGAGGTTCATTTGAGTGATTTGCCTCCGTATCGTCCTGATGAAGCGGCTAAGATACGGGAGGCCGTTAAGGCGGGTTATAATCTTCACAGTAAAAACTTGGCCGCGAGGCGGCATCGAATGGCGGGTGCAAGTCAAGAGGAATATGCAGAGTATAAGGCGCAAAATGCAAACGAAGTTACTAAGCGCGCGCAGAAATTAGCCACAATGAACTTGGCGATGTGGGAGCCCGTGGCAGATCGTTTGATTGAACTTCGGCGTTGGGATCTGGAAAAGGACAGCGATGATTATATAGAGTTCGTAAGGTTGATTGCTGAAGCATACATGGATGCCAGCAGGAGCGGTTTAGAGCTCGATGACGGGCGACCTGCCCTCGAACCCACCGCTCCAGTCGTCATTGCAGGGAGAAAGCTTCACAGCGAGACCGCAGCGAGTGGCGAAAACATGATCGAGCTTTTTGAGTTATACGCTAACCAGCGGGTCAAAGAAGGTCTTAAACGACGTGATGGGGTATCCCAAGACAGAATGGTGGTGGGATTGTTTTCATCCTTCGTCGGGCCTCATAGGTCGGTCAATTCCATCACGACGGCTGAGGCTCGCGATTTTCGAAACACCTTAGGTACACTCCCTCCCCGCTTTGCAAAGCGAAAGCAGTTTGTGGGAATGAATTTGCGGCAAATTGCAAAAATGTCCCGCGAAAAGGACGAAAAGACCCTGAGCGCTGTAACGCAGGCACGGTATATCTCCACCCTCTCACCGTATTTCGCCTGGCTTAAATCCGAAGGTTACGCCGACCAACAACCATTTGATGGTTTGCATCAACGGATATTAAAAGGAAGGAACCCACGTCCGCCATTTTCGACCGATCAGCTCAACCGCATATTGAATTCTCCCCTGTATGTCGGACACAAAAAAGAGGGCAAAGAGCATCTACCTGGCGATCTCAAATCAGACGATTGGAAGCATTGGTTCCCGTTGATTTGCATGCTTACTGGTGCACGTTCCGGGGAGGTAGCTCAGCTTCGCATTAACGACCTAAAGCTTGAATTCGGCATATGGATGATCAGCATTACTGAAGACGACAGTACTAATCAGCGCACCAAAAATCGCAAAAGTCGCGTAGTGGCCGTCCATCAGAAGCTGATTGAAATCGGTTTTTTAAACTTCCATGAAAAGCAGGTTGCTCGGGCGCAAATCGACCACTGTCCTCTATTGTTTCCAGAGCTCGTGGTAGGAAACGACGAACAGTTTGGCGCTCGTCCTGCGAGATGGTTCCGCGACTACCTCGCGGATATTGGCATTAAGAACTCTGGAGACGGGCTTGGCGCTCATTCATTTCGCCATGGGATGACCGACGAGCTCCGCAAGGCGGATTACACGAACGAAGAAATCGGGGCCAAAGTGCTGGGCCACAGTAACAAATCGGTCACAGCTGGTTATGGCGTCACTCGGGAAGGTACTGCTAACAAACTCAAAGAGATCATTGACGCCGCGAAATTTGAAGGCGTCGATTTCACTGGCGTTACAATATAGGGTGGGTTTCCATAGTAATTGCAGTTATCAGAGCTTGTGAAAAATAATATACTATAAATATTGCAAATAGATACCACAAATTTATAGTCATTAAAATCACACAGCACACGCTGATCCCATCTGTGCGTTTACAATCTCAACGGTCACATTTGCCAGATATCATTCGATGCAATGGTATTCCCGCCACGATCTCGTAGCCAAAGGTTCCAAAATGTAACCTTTGAAAATAATTCGGATTACCTAACTTATTCAAATATAAGCAATTATATTTTACGCCTAATGCCATTGTTACCAAATGTAACCTTTGAACTTTTTTTCAAAATAGCTAACATACTGAAACATAACGATTCATACGTCCGCCTGTGGTAGCCTGAAGTTTTTTAAAGGCGTTTTTTTGATACGTTGTGTTAAGTATGCTCTCGTATATTTGTTTATCGGATTTCCTGGTTCGAGGTCTCCAATTACCTAGAGATCGCTCCTTCTCACAACCGCAGCTATTATGCCGACCCTTTGAACTGAAGTGCTGCTAGTGTAATCCTACGTCGAGCTCTGCGATTGCCATCATTCGATCAAATTCGCTTCGGTCACCAGCCTCCTGCTATGGAACCTTCTTATCGACTCCCCACAGAGATAGTGCAGGTTCCCCTTCTGTTATTAGCCTCCAAAGTCTTTGTGTTTCTTGTTTCAAACCCAGGGACATCGACATCCTGTTAACCGAAAGCGACTTGCTGGGGGTTGCAGCGTTTTTGAACATATAGCTAATGTACTGGACGTTGTTGAACACGTGGTATTTATCGCGGTGCCAAATGTTTTTTGTTTGTGATCGACCATGGACGACCGTCGGCCTTTTGCCATCGTTGCCAGATGCTCTCCGCAGCGCCGTCATAAGCAGCCTACGCCCCGTTAGGTATTCAAATTTTTCAACGCCGATCATCCGTATCGCACGCTCGGTAGCAACAGTATTTTTGCCATCTTTTTTAGGTTTTGGTTTGGCGCGGTGAATCTGTATCGATCCATGGATATGCGGCCTGACCTCGTTGCCCAGCTCATCCCGATCCTCAATAACGAACAGGAAATGGGTTTCCTCGCCAATCATGTCACGTATGCAGCGTTTGATCCGGTCTCTAAGATATATCTTTAAATCTATCCCTTTCGACTGAAGTTCTGCAGCCAGCTGATCGTGGACCGTAACTCGGAATTGAACGAACTTTCCTTCCGACAGACAAAGCAAAGCCATTTGGTATTTCATCCAAGGGGAGTTATATCTCCATACTCTTGTCGGTACCCCTGTTGTATCTGTTATAGGGAATCTTATTCCCCTGTATCTCTTATATAGTGAAGTTGGCGGTTTTAACGGTCCGCGACTGGTGGCCTTCTTCATTCCGGCGCGAACTGCAATCATCAGAGATACAAGGGTTTTCCGATCAACCTCATCCACCAATCCCTTCAGCATCAGCGCCGTGGTGGCGTCGACTCTTTGCGCAAACCGCTTTTGTGCAGGCAACTTGAATATTACGGGGCTGGGTGAAAGTGACATCGGCCGCGGCTGGTCGACTTATGGCCTCAATGCAAGCCGGAAATGCTCAATTTGCAAAACTCAGGTTATGCCAGCGTAGCTTCCTTGCCGGACGGCTCCCTTGCCGCTAACCCCCAATCATGTTTGAACAAACCTTCAAGAATATCGACGATGTCCTGCGTAAAGAGGCTGGCTGCACGACCGAGCTGGATTATACCGAACAGACCAGCTGGATAGCGTTGCCGAAATCCGCACGACATTCACCGGTTTTCAAAAGGGTCTTTACGAAACCTGACGCCGGTGGATGGGTCAATGCAGGAATTTACCGCCAAATAGCCGACATCAGGATGGCTATTTACGCTTTAGTCCTTGGACTTCTTGCTTGCAATCGTCCCATCTGATGCGGAGGCGCGGTCATTGTGAGGCGCTGATGTTTACATCTTGGCCCCTCACCTATCTAATTACATTATACTCGAGATACGCAGTTCAGGTGCACTCTGGCCCTTTCAACCGTGCGAGCACCTTCGGGAAGTCAGTCAGGTCGACATCGTCATTGGCCAGACTACTCAAAACTGTAATCGCTTGAACGCGCAAGCGTGTTGCGGTGACCAGCCGAGCGTAGCGGGGATCAGTGTCACTAATGATAAATGCGCTGACACTTTTTTCGCTCCTGCTTGGCAATGTCATTTCAAGAGCGGCATCATTGTCGAACCTAAGTGTATAGCCCTCCAATCCGCCTCTGCCGCCATAGCCAATGGCAAACGAGTCGTCAGTCACTTGGACAAACTTTTCACCACCGTAATAGGCAATGCAGCTCATTTTGTCGGTCATGGGGTCAGACTCCCCGTAAATTACCCACTTTCCGATTGGACTTCCGAGCGGGGATTTTTCCGCATACGCGGGGCTGGTCAGCACTGCGGCGAAGGCCGCTAATATTGCAATGTTCTTCATTTCTATTCCCCTGTTAGATAATGGACTGCTTCATTCCATCACTTCGTTGACCTGTCTAGCACTTCGCGATCAGACGCCAAAACCTTTACCTAAAATGGTAAGCCATTTCTGGGGAAGGTTTCTCGTCTCGGCTCATACGCGTGCCGGCGCCTGACGATCATCGCTGCAACCCATTACAATTAGGCCAAGGTCGCCATCAAAGGTGGTATATAAAGTTGCGAAGCAATCCAGCGATCCACTTCGATTCCGCAACAATGATCCCGGAGCATTTTGGGACGGCAAAGTTCACGGATTTACAGCCTAGCGAGACAAGGCAAGCGGCGTCGATAACGTCATGCACGCGTAGTCGCAATGATCAGCACCGTCGGACCGATAATGCGAAAGCAAACGGTGTGCACGGGCCTGCAAACGTTCGGTAGATCTCGTTACAGTTCGATGTTTCGTTAATGAGGGCAAATGCCCGAGCAGCATCGCCAAACGCCTGGGGATAGGACGAGCGAGCGCTTACCGGGCACTGTCAAGTTAGCCACTCGCTCTGTCTTGGTATAGGAACCGGCAGCACTGACCAGCCTTCCCCGATGGTGTATCCAGCAATCCCCTCATCTGTGGCGTGAGCTAGTGCTTCCAAGAGCTGTTCGGGGTTTCCCGATTGTCGATAGAGCGCTAGCCCTGCCCCGCTGTAGGGAGGCTCATAGTTCTTGATGTTCAGCATTAGCCGTCCTGATATGGACGAGGCTCTATCTGCGTTCTTCGCAAAGATAGCGACGATCGTTTTTGCTGCATCTTGCAATTCGATCTCAAAGTAAAATACGTTCATGATGTTCTCAATATGGTTTTCGCGCCGAATATTAGTCCGGCGAAGTTGAAGGGTTTGAATGTAACTTAGGGTAGTCACGCGGACGGAGTATCTTCAAGCACCGTCCAAATGTGCCAAACAGAAATATCGATCGGATAAGGCGGATTGTATGGATGAGGTGCCCCTACCCCTCGAACCCCGCTTTTCAATATCCGTTGCAGTGGCCTATCCTGTTTGTAACCTCCGAGATGATCGACACGCATAATTTGAAAAGTGTGATGCGACAAATCGACAAGCGCCTTAAACGCCGTGTGGATGCATTTGGCATCTTTGAGGTTTTCGGCAAAGACATAGACGTTCGGCCGCTGCGGTGATGTGACGCTGAACAATTTCATTTTAAAAATCCTAAACTGGTTGCTGAGAACCTTGTTTAGCTGCGCACAGGGTGGCATGCGGGTGGCTTATGCATAGCTTATGACTTTCTAGCAAACGGTCGGAATTGGAACGGGTGCGGACAGTCTGGTTTCAGACCTGCGATCTCTCAAAGCCCACTTCATTCAGGAAGGATGGCTTGTCAGCTTCGCATCGGTAATTTGCCGCTGTGACGGACGGGTTATCCTACGCTCCTTCATCTGCCGCAGGCATTTCACTCCGGTGAGTCTCATAAATTTAATCTCTGGTCGACTTCAACGGCGCGCACTTTGCGCTGGTTAGGTAAAAGCCCTGTATAAACTAAACAGGCTGGTGGCGGTCAGCACCGTGCCAACCATCATTAAAAGTGTTTTCAATTCGACCCGTTTTGCAATCACAGCGCCAAGCGGTGCCGCGATCAGGCCGCCGATGAGCAATCCACCAGTAACGATAGTGAATGCCTGCAAGCCGATAGTAAGCAGGAACGTGACTGAAATACTGGTGGTCAGGAAGAACTCGGCGGTGTTTACGGTGCCGACGGTTTTGCGCGGGTCGGTACCTTGGATCAGCAGGTTAGAGGTTACTACCGGCCCCCAGCCACCACCGCCCGATGCATCAAGAAAGCCACCGACCAGACCCAGCGGTACAGCGTACTTCGCTTCCTTTATCTTTGGTTTAGCTGGGTAGGACAGAGCTTTGTACAGTAAGTATATACCGATGCAGGCTAGGTAGAGCATTACCGCAGGCCGGGTTACCGACGCGTCGATGTTCGACAACAGGTAGGCGCCGATGCAACCACCCGCAACGCCGGGGAGAGCGAGCCTGGAAAACAGCTTCCAATCGACATTCTTGTGCAAGACGTGACTGATACCCGACGCGCCGGTTGTAAACATTTCGACAAGATGGACACCCGCTGATGCGCGGGCCGGGGGGATTCCCATCACGCTGACTAGCAACGTGCTAGATATAACGCCGAAAGCCATGCCAAGCGCGCCGTCGATAATCTGCGCGGCAAAACCGATCAGGATATATGGTGCGACGGCCGCCCAATCGAGATTTGCAATAAGATCAATCATGAAATTGAGCTCTCAGGATGTAGGTTGGTATCAAGAGTGCTGCGATAGCGATGCCATGCACGAGCAGGTTGTCGTGCTGACTTTTAAGCGACCGGCCATACTTGACGTCAAAGCTAGCTGTTCGAGATAATCGGCGCCGAATGCGTCGCGGAGAAAGTAGCTGCAAATTAGGGCGCACTGCTGAAGCTACTGTTCTTGTACTGGCCGTCAGGCTAAGTTTAAAGTTCAAGGGTCGTGTGCGTAATCAAAGTCCGAGCCTGCGGAATTAGTCTGGCACGGCATAATTCCTTCAACCGATCAATATTCTCCACGCTAAGGTGATCGGCAAACCCACCCACTTTGCCCTTACGCATACGCAGGCTCTCGGTGTCTGCGCGGTCATACTGATGCCCGGGAATTCCGTTTTTCTGTTCATCGCTTCGCATCCGATCAAATTGCGATGCCTCAATTGCCGCAGCTAACGCCTTCTCATTAATCCGCTCATTCATAAACTCTAACATCCGGCAAAGTTGGCCCTTCATATCGATACTCATGTCTTCATAACTGACGATCAACGCTCTGTGATTGGAAAGACCGGCAGCCCAGCCGTTGAGATAGCTAATAAAATGCGGAAGACCGAACTCCTCGTTCTCAAGAAAATCGCTAATAGATCCTTCGAAGCGCTGTTTATGCCTGGTTTCATGGAAGTAAGCGGAAACCAGGACATCGCGGGGATCACGAATGAGAAAAATCACCGGGCGATGACCAAATAGCGGTTCGGCGTATGAGCGGTGGCTGACAGCAATTAACGGCAGGCCGGGATCGTCACCGCCAACAAACACTCCCAGCCCGCGATCCGGCGTGCGGTCGAAATTTGGCAGGACCCTGAAATTGGAGCGTAAGTCTGGTTCAAATCCTAAGCCGTGACTCTTGGCAAAGTAGCATGAAAGGGCAAACCGCAGCCACGTTCTTCCGCTTTTTGGATAGGACACGAGAAAGCCATCAATTTCGGCAGCTTTGTCACTCAAAAATTTGTCCAAGTTTTGACTGAAGATCCGGCGTAATTTGGTCTTAACCGCGCTTAGGAGCATGCTTATTCCCTGCTTGTGAACTGCCTAAGCTTACTGTCCTTTAGCGAGGACTTCGACAGCCCATTAGGGTTAGAGACCGACTATTTTAATTCGCCGCCGCGTGTCCGAAAACAAACAAAACCAAAAAAACTCCCGTGATCTGCATATAGGTAATCGCTAGAACTTTTATCCCGCGCTTGGACAGTCTCAGCTTCATGCCGTCTGAGCGAGCCAAAAAGAAAGCAAAAATCGTCGCGAGCAGTCCAAACCCCATGACTGATGTTACGCCGTAAGCTGCATAGCCGAACCAAAGGGGTGGAGCGATGAAAATCAAGGGCGCTAAATAAATCGCGGTCGCAGTGGTCCATGCTCGTTCGCTATGAACTTTTTTCCCTAGTTTTTGACGCACTGTAATTCAACTATCCACTTAGCTTTAAGATCCTTTGCTAGCCTTTCTGAAAATCAGCCTGCATGCATTAAATCACTATGAGTTCACTGTCCGACCGCTAAACGGGCATTAAATTAGGACCAATGTTTGCAGCACATTCCCTGGTGTCGCCGCCGTCACTGTCATTGCTCGCGAAAGGTTCGCCAGAGCGTTTGATCGAGTGGCTCCATCAAATACTGAAATAACGTCCGTTTCCGAACAGGAACAATTACTTGCACGGGCAAACCGGCCTTAATGCGCCCGCCGCCTGCCATTTCACTGAACTCGGCTAACGAAGCAGGGTCAGCGCTAATTTCCGCAGTGTAAAATTGCTGCCCTGTACGGTCATCCAAGAAACTGTCAGCGGAAAGGCGTGTGATCTGACCTTTAAGGACTGGCAATTGTCGGTCGTGAAGTGCGGCAATGCGAATTTCCGCAGCCTGTCCAACCGAAAGATCGTCAGCGTCGCTAGGCGAGACCTGGGCCTGAACGACTAGTTTTACCCGTTCGGGTACAACTTCTAACAGCGTCTCACCGGGCGCGACGACCCCACCGACTGTAAATACCTTCAACCCCACAACCTGACCCGATGCGGGCGCTCTTATCATCGACCGGGATAGCTGCTGCCTGGCAGCGTTCAGTTTAGGAAGGATTTCATTCAGGCTGAACTCGACAGCCCGAAGGTTTTCTGAAACTTCTTTGCTGTTCTGGGAGTCGAGGGTGAGCGCTTGCATGCTTACCTCTCCGATCTGCTCCCGAGTAGCAGCGATACCGGCGGTTAGGTTGGCAGTTTCTCCTATAACGGCGGCTTCGGCTCGTTCGAGCGCTCGTATTCGATTTTTGCTCACGAATCCTCGTTCACCGAGAGATCGCAAACTTTCTAGCTCCTCACCGAAAAGTACGCTTTGTCGCTTGTTGGCCACGATTTGGTCTTGTATGCCTTTAATCCGCGCCGAAGATTGAGCGCCTTGCTGACCTAAGACCGATTTTTGGTTGCGCATGGCCATACGCCGCGCTTGCAAAGTACTTTGCTGGAGCGCCATCGCCTTGGCGGCTTCAACTTGATCGGCCCCTTGCAAACTGGCGAATTCAATTGGCGGCTCGATCTCGGCGGTTCCGCTCTTTTCCGCAATGAGCCGTGCTCGCTCGGCTTGAAGAGCTATCACCTGAGACGTCAGCGACCGTTCGGCAGCATCGACGTCTGCACCCGCAAGTCTGATGAGCACTTGCCCTTTTTGTACGCGCTGGCCTTCCCTCACGTCAATCTGCGCCACGGTCCCGCCCTCACGGTGCTGGACAACTTGCCGGTTGCCGGAAACTGCTATCGATCCTGTGGCATATGCAGCTGCGTCCATGCGGATAAAGAAAGCCGCGCCCAAGAAAAGCCCGAAGAACGCAAAAACGATCATCCAGCCACGTCGCGTATCTCGCGTAGCATCGTCATCAATTGGAGATAGCTCGGGATGGGGTTCGAAAGGTGGCTGCGATCCCTTGATAGAAGTCATCATGTTCATGCCGCTAACGGGCCATTTTTTGCGACTTCGATGTTTTGTGGCTCGCTAGAAATCCGCTTGATTATCTGGTCTGTTTTACCGAACCGCTCAGCATGACCCGACTTGAGCACAAGCAGCTTGTCACTGCCTTCCAGCACCCGCAGTCGATGCGCTGCCATGATGATGGTGACTTTTTGCCGCTTCAAATCTGCCAAAGTTGCAAGCAGTTGATTTTCACCTTCGGCATCGAGATGCGCGTTAGGTTCGTCGAGAAGTATCACCGACGGGCTTCCGAATAGCGCACGAGCCAAGGCAATCCGCTGAGCCTGTCCAACAGACAATCCTGCTCCACTGGATTGCAGAACGGTTTCATACGCCTGCGGAAGTCGCAGAATAAATTCATGGGCTCCGCATAGCTTTGCGACACGCACCACTTCGCGATCAAGTTTTGCCATATCATCAGTCGTTTCCGTCTGGAAGCGGGCAATATTGGCCTTTATCGAACCGCTCAGTAGCGAAGGCTCCTGCGGGACATGGCCGAAGGCCACTGTGCGCTGATCATCAGGCCAGTCTGCGAGTGCTGCGC
This sequence comes from Sphingorhabdus sp., assembly GCA_040007915.1. Classification (GTDB taxonomy): domain Bacteria; phylum Pseudomonadota; class Alphaproteobacteria; order Sphingomonadales; family Sphingomonadaceae; genus Sphingorhabdus_B. The sequence continues at coordinate 5,038 of JBDTUD010000032.1, read as the reverse complement.
CGTCCAAGCGAACCAAGCCGCTGTCGGCCCTAAGTTCCCCGACTATTGCCTTGAGAAGTGTCGATTTACCTGCACCGCTGGGTCCAACAATGCCAACGAACTCACCTGCTGCAATCTTGATATTGATATCATGCAAGATGACCGATGTCTCATCGGGTGCTTTCACGGTCAAATGCTCGATATCGATTTTGCCAACCGGACTGGGCAACTGTGTGGCCGTGCGCGCTCTGTCCTGCTGCAAAAATACTGCATTTAACCCATCGAGGGCTTGGCGCGCTTGAACTGTGTTACGCCAAGCTGCCGTAATGCTTTCAAGCGGAGCAAGCGCACGTGACAAGAGCAGAGCGGATGCAAAGATTGCGCCCGCCGAAATTTGCTGATCGATTGCCAGAAGCGCACCGAGGCCGAGCGCCAGCGACTGCATAGCAATCCTCGCCGCTTTGATGATGCTGACGTAACGGGCGCTGACAAAAGCAGTTTGAGCCTGCGATGTCGTAGCCGCGCTCCGCTCCTTCAGATGCCGGGAAACAAGGCCGTTTTGCATGCCAAGAGCCCGAACAATACCCCCGACCCTCAACGTGCCCTCGATAGATCGATATGCCGCCTGCTGGTCGGTCATTGCGCGCAAAAGAGCGTCCTTGATCGCCCGCTCATTTAAATATCCGATGACAAGCAAGGTAGCCGAGCAAACCAGCGCGAAGAGCCCGATCAAGGGATGCAGTAGAAAGCACACCAAAATGTAAATCGGCGACCACGGTGCATCGAATAACGCGGTCACACTAGGACCCGTCATAGTCTGCCGAAATGTGTCAAACTCGCGCAATACTGACCCGGCGCTGTTCCGTTCTCTATCGGGCATAGCGATCAATGCTTTGAGAACATCGCCCACCAACAGTCGGTCCAGCCTTGCCGCTGCGCGCACCAGTAACCTTGCCCGCAGCCAGTCAAGCGCCGCCAGCGTTCCGATAGCAAATAGAAAAATTATCGTCAGCAAGACCAGCGTTTCAACACCGCGCGTAGGCACGACGCGGTCATAGACCTGCATCATGTAAATCGCCGGAGCGAGAAACAGCATATTTAACAAGGCGCTGAAAACAGCGGCTTGCACAAGATGCTGCCGACATTGCTGCAATGCATCAGCGAGGGGTTTTGCAGCAGAACGTGCGGCAAAGATCGAAATCATGCGCCCCTCGGAAAAACTAAACGGTGCGGTTACCGTTTCTTCTTACAATTAACACGTTAACACGCCGTGTTCAACGACTGCCGATCCGTGCGGGGCCGTTACGGGTAGCGGCGGGTGGATTAAATGATGTCAGCGTAATCGAACGAGCCCGTTGAACTAAGTCCCTTCAACAGAATCGACTGGTCGATTATTCCGTTATTGTCAGTGTCCCAGAATAGCCAGCCATCGGTAGAACCAGCGACAAATACCACTTGCTTGCCAGCGGTGAGCAACGCTTGAGCACTGGCCATTGCGTCACTGAAGGCATTAGTTGCAATCGATCCTTCCGAATAGGCAGAAGCAGCAAGCCCGCCACCCACGAAATCTAAATCGATCTTGTCAACGCCTGTTACAAAGTCGTTAACCGTATCATAGGTTGACGAAGAAGTTGAGGTGTCACCAAAATTGAAGCGGAACGTGTCGCTTTCAGTGCCACCTGTGAGCGAATCTTTACCCAAGCCACCGATTAACACATCATTCCCAGCTTGGCCGCTAAGAGTATCTGAGCCCGAACCGCCATCTAGCATGTCATTACCTGCATTGCCGAACAAACTATCCGAACCAGAGTCGCCGTAAAGCGAATCGTTATCGGTGCCACCATTCAGCGTGTCGTTGCCATTGCCGCCGCGCAGTACATCGTCCCCAGCGCCGCCGTTTAATGTGTCCGCCCCGTCAAGCCCCAGCAACGTATTAGCGGCCCCGTTACCCGTTAGAATGTTGACAAGGGCATTGCCAGTACCGTCGATAGTGCCAGCGCCGGTCAACGTCAGATTTTCAACCTCGTTCGCCAGCACATAGCTAACCGAGGCATTGACGGTATCGATGCCGCCGCCTGCGAGCTCGATTACCTGATCGTCATTGCTATTGTCGCCGTCATTGGAATAGGTATCGACGAAGTACGTATCATTATCCGCACCGCCATCCATGACATCGGCCCCGGTGCCGCCATCCAGCCTGTCTGCTCCCGCACCGCCGGAAAGCGAGTCATTTGCGCCGCCGCCGTAAAGGGTGTCGTTCCCGAGACCACCTGTGAGGACATTGGCTGCGCCATTGCCGGTAATGACATTGTCAAGTTCGTTACCCGTGCCATTGATCACTGCGGCTCCAATTAGGGTAAGATTCTCGATATTCGCAGTCAGGCTGTAGCTGACGGTGCTATTTACAATGTCGATGCCAGACCCTGCCGCTTCTATCACCTGATCATCGTTTAGACTATTCCCGTCATAAGAAAACTGATCGACAAAGTAGACGTCGTCACCAGTGCCGCCTTCCATCCAGTCGGCGCCTTTGCCACCATCGATGATATCGTTGCCCGCAAGCGCATAAATCACATCGTCCAGCACTGTAGTCTGATAAGCCACGTTGATCGCAGTGGGCGTAATACTGTTGTTACCCGACGTCCCGGTGATCGTCCGGCCCGGCTCGGCAATGTCCGTTACCGTGACCAAGAGAATTTGGTCATCGAAATTAGTGCCATCTGAGGCCCGAATGATAACGTCGTATACGCCGTTCAAATCTGTGTCGGTCGGCACCTCAAAGTCGGGCGCCGAGTTGAACACCAGTGCACCTGTTGTCGGGTTAATGGTGAATAGAGCAGCATCCGCACCGCCTACTATGGAGTAGGTCAGCACTGTCCCGTCAGCATCGTTTGCGGTTACAGTCATAACTGCGAGCTGGTTTTCCGCAGCGTTCACAAATGCAGTGGCACCGCCGCCGCCCGAAGTAATCACCGGCGTATGTTCATTGACGTTGCCAACTGTCACAGCAATTGATTGTTGATCGCTATTGACGCCGTCGGTTGCCCTGACAACTACATCATAAATGCCATCGCCGTTAGAGTCAGTAGGGCTTTCGAAGTCAGGCGCAGTGTTGAATACCAACTTTCCAGTTACCGGGTCGATAGTGAACAATGCGGCGTCTACACCGCCAACGATTGAATAAGTCGGTGTGGTTCCATCGGGATCGAATGCCTGGACAGTGGTGACCGTCGTTGAATTCTCAGAAATGTTGATATCCACCGTTGCACCGCCGCCGTTCGACGTAATAACAGGCGCAGTACCGTCTACAACGTCGGTTACTGTAACTGACAAAGACTGGTTGTCATACGCACCATTGCCATTAGTTGCCCGAACGACAACATTATAGACATTGTCGGCACCTAAATCGGTCGGGTTTTCAAAATCTGGGGCTGCCACAAAAGTCAGAACGCCTGTTGTCGGATCAATCGAGAAAAATGCCGCATCGGCGCCTCCGACAATGGAGTAACTCACAATTTGTTCGACATCTTCGTCAATTGCGGTGACCGTTGTTATCGATGTGGTATTTTCAGCTACCGAAAACGATGCTGAATCGCCGCCGCCGTCCGATGTGATCAACGGGGGCGTTCCTGCAGCTGCCGGCACCGTTCCATCGGCAAATTGAAAAAATTCGACGTTGCGGATAGTATCGACGCCGTCGGGTGACCCTGGCCTAATGTCGGTGACAGTAAAGCTGCCATCAGGATTGCCGAAAATATTGTAGTTGTCGCCATTGCCCGAAAAAATCGCCGTATCGGACCCAGTTCCACCATTCAAAAAATCGTTGCCAGCCCCCCCAATGAGAATGTCAGTACCACTTCCACCGACTAATTCGTCATTGCCGTCACCGCCAAAGAGTTGATCATCGCCAGATCCGCCATCCAGCTTGTCGTTGCCGCTTACTCCGTCATCGTCGCCGTACAGCAAGTCATTTCCTGCGCCGCCAAACAGGTTATCGCCGCCCGATCCACCATAAAGCGTGTCATTTCCGTCACCGCCATCAAGCCGATCCGTTCTGGCACCGCCGTAAAGGATGTCATCTCCGGCCTGACCGTATAGAAAATCATCACCTGCAATCCCGTTGAAGCCTAGATCATCACCATAAAGGGTGTCGTTCCCAGCGCCGCCGTAAATAGTGTCGCCGCCGCGGTAGCCGAAGATCAGGTCATTCCCGTCGTCGCCGTAAAGTGTATCCGATCCAGCGCCGCCGATAATGATGTCGTTCCCGGCATCGCCATGGATGGTTACGCTTTTCGAATAATCGATTCCAGATGCCCCCCGGGCCGAAAGGTCGATAATGTCATCGCCTGCACCAAGTGCGAAAATTTCAACTGATGAAAAACTGCCAATGCCGCCGCTAATTGAACCATTGTTATAGAAAACGGCGTCGTTGAAGTTTGAACCATAAATGGAATCGTCCTTCTCGCCGCCAGCAAAAAAGTCCGATGATGTCTGGACATTGCTACCGGTGATTGTGAAAAAAGTTGTTGCCGACGTGCGGATGCCCGACGTCCAGCTAAAGGATATTACCGTCGCATCAGCTCGAATATTGTTAAGGTCTTGATCGTAGGTAAAAGCATAAAACCGGTCCTGCCCTACCGAACCGGTATGCGTTTGGCTTCCCAAGCTATTATAAAATGTGGCCACGGTATCGTCCTATCGAAGAGCGGAGTTCATTGCGACCAGCCGCAACAATCGTACACTTCTAGGTTTACACAGGTTTGTGTAGTTTTCTAGGGAGCAAAAGGGGTAATCAGTGGTCTATTTTGAGACAACTAGCGGTTTCCCAACATCGTCGGATGTGCAGTCATACGACCCATGTAGGGCGCGGGCTGTCATTCAGTGAACAAGCGCTAAATCTCACATTGGTAACGAGCTGATTGTAACGAATAGTGCTACGAACACTGCTACATTCGCCCCGCCATAAACCGCAGAAAACCGTAGGTTTCTAATATTGGTCGGGGTGACAGGATTCCAGCAAATAGCTGGAATCACTTAAGAAAATAAGGCATAATCCCCT
>JBDTUD010000031.1:0-42524 GCA_040007915.1 Sphingorhabdus sp. | reverse complement strand
TGCGTCTGACCAAAGGCACTTTGGTTCACGATGCACCCAATTACGAAGCGCCGCGAGTGTTGAGCTTCACCAGCCATGACGTGCCGATCCCGCTGCCCCAGATCGAAAATTTCCGCGCCCGCGGGGGCAAGGACCGTGAATATTCGATCAACGAACTGGTGCGGATTAGCGGCAACGCAAAGCTGCCAGAAGAACAGCGCAATATGGCGCGCGCAAATTTCCATTTCCGGCTGGTCGAGGTAGCGATGATGCTTTTGTTGCCGTTTATGGCAATTGCGCTGGCAATCCCGCCCAAACGGTCAACATCTGCGCTTGGTGTGTTCCTGTCGATCGTGATGGTGGTGACCTACCACAAGATCAACGAATATGCCGCCGGGATTGGCGGCATGGGGGTAATCGATCCGATCATTGCATTATGGGTGCCATTCCTGTTTTTTGCGGGGCTGATATTGTGGATGTACCATGTGATTGCACATGTTCCGGGCGGGCAGCCGATTGGTGCGCTGGAAATATTCGCGGAAAAGGCGGCCAAGTCGATCCGCAAGCTGTTCACATTTGGCCGCAAATCGCGGCTGGCCAAAATTGGCATGCCGGAAGCGGAGGCCTAAGCGGTGCATTTCTTTCCCTCTCGCAATATCACCTGGTACATGGCGCGGCTGTTTGTCATCCGCAGCTTTGCCGTGCTCGCCATGCTGGTGCTGATCTTGCAGACGCTCGATCTGCTGGGCGAAAGCGGCAAGATTTTGTCGGTGGCAGGTAATGATCAGGGTGACGTGCTGCGCTATGTCAGCATGCGCGCGCCGCAACTGGTGGCACGATTCCTCCCTTTTTCGGTGTTACTTGGCACGTTGATTACCTTTGCCGCGCTCAGCCAGAACAGCGAAGTGGTGGCGATGAAGGCGGCAGGACTGTCGGCGCACCAGATACTGGCACCGATGTTTGTCGCCAGCCTCGCGATTGCAGCATTCTCGTTTGCCTTCAACGATCTGGTGGTCGCGCCGTCGACTGCGAAACTGAAGATGTGGCAAGAGGTCGAATATGGTCCGGTACCACGCGATACGGGTATTAAAACCAATGTATGGGTGCGTGAGGGGCAGGATCTGGTCCATTCAGGAACCGTGACCGGCACTGGCAATGCGACCAAACTTGGGGATGTCAGCATCTATCTGCGCACCAATAGCGGGTTGCGGCAGGTGGTCCACGCCAAGCAAGCGGTCTACATCGCCGGTGCATGGGAATTGGAGGATGCCACCAGCTTTGACGTCGCCTCGACCGACGAAAAACGCTTCGACCGGCTGGTTGTCGGCAAAGGCATAACGCCCGACCGGTTTAACTTTGTGAAGGTTGACGGCGACAGTTTTGCGTCCATTCCGCTGATGCATGCGATCACCGACTTGAAAGCAGCGGGGCGGCGTACCGATAATCTGGAGGCGTCTTTGTGGCACAAGCTGTCGGGGCCGCTTTCGACATTGCTCATGCCACTGTTAGCAGCGGTGGCAGCGTTCGGACTGGCACGTTCGGGCGCATTGTTTTTGCGCGCAGTGATAGGCATGGCGCTAGGCTTCACCTATTTCGTAGCCGATAACTTTGCACTGGCGATGGGTAATCTGGGTGCTTATCCGCCGTGGGTTGCGGCATGGGGCCCGTTCCTGCTTTTCCTGCTCATTGGTGAAACCGTGCTCATCCGTACCGAAGAATGAGCGGGCCGATTGAAGATGCGTTGACGCCGCCAGCGCCCGCCGTCAGCACATCGGAGGTTGCCAAAGGCGCGGGGCTGGCGGCGCTGTCACGCCTCGGCGCGTTGATCGAAGTCATTGCGCAGCCCGCTTATACATGGATGTTTGGGTTGGCCGGATTTGGCGTCTATGTTGTGCTTTGGGCTGCGATCAACATATTGGCGAACATCCTCGATCTGGCCATGGGGCAGGCGTTGCAGCGGATTGTACCGTCCGAAGATGACGCGCTCCGCCAACACGGTGCGGTGCGGTTTGCACTGCTGACCGGCACCGGCCTGGGTTGTCTGGCTGCGCTGGCTATCAACCTGTCCGCGCCGTGGCTGGCAAGTTTTGTTGCGGCAGGGCCCAAAGAGGCTGCGGACTTGCCACAGGCGATTGCGCTATTCGCGTGGAGTTTGCCGCTCTGGATATTCGTCGAAATCGCCACCGCCGCCGCGCGGGCAAAGCGTGCGTTCGGCCCCGAGATACGCTTGCGCATTTTCTGGGAACAGGTGATGCGGCTGGTTTTTGCCGCCGGGTTATTCTTTGCCGGTTTCGGCCTCTCCGGATTGCTGCTGGGGCATATGCTCTCGCTGGCGTTAACCGCGATACTTTCGGCGCAACTGTTGACTCGCTATTATGATGCGCGGCTGTTGTGGCGGGCACCGATGCCGCACATTACCCGTGCGGCGGTGCTTGCAAGCGGTGCCGCGATGATGCCACCGGCGATTGCGCGCCGGGCCTATAATGATCTGCCGCCGATCCTGTTGAACCTGATGATCCCCGGTACCGCAGGCGCAACGGCTGCCGCGTTGTTCGGCATCGCCCGCAAGATCGCCTCTATCCCGCTGATCGTGCGGCAATCGTTCCTTTATGTGCTGTCTCCGCTGGCGTCGGCACAAGCGGCGGTGGACCGCAGGGCGATGTTACCGATGTATCGTTTCTCGACACATATGTCCTTGTTGCTGGCGGTGCCGCTGGCCGGGTTCATGATTCTGATCGCGTCCGACATGCTCAGCGCCTTTGCGCCGGGGTCGGCGGCGGCGCTGTCAGTCCTGGTTGTCTTGCTGGCGGCCCGCGCGGGAGAGGCGGTGATCGGACCTGCGACTCCGATTGTCGAAATGGTCGGGCACCGCGCATTGCCTTTGCTCAACAGCATCATCGGCCTGATGATGTGGCTGGGGCTCGCATCTTGGTTGGTGCCCACCCAAGGCGCATTGGGTATGGCCGTGTCGGTTTCGGCCGCAGTAGTGGCGACCGCTTGGATGGCGGTGGTGGAACTCAAGATCAGCGATGATTTGACGCCTTTCGGCACCGGCTTCTGGCGCGCCGTTGCCTCCGGAATGATGTCGATAGCTGTGCTGTGGTTTTTAGGCGAAGCATTGGCTCCATTCGGCGCGCGCATTCGGGCCATCAGCCTTTTTGTGGCGTTCTGGCCATTGCTCTGGTTGGGCCTGCGCTTCGGGCTCGGCAACGACGACAAGGCCGCACTTGGGAAATTCGGACGCAAATTAGGCCTGTAAGATATTGACAGCACTGCACCATCTGGTGAGGGAGTGCGCATGACAGATATCAATATCCGCCCCGTTACAACCAAGGCCGACAGAAAGGCTTTTGTCGAACTGCCCTATCGGCTTTACGCGACTGATCCGAACTGGGTGCCGCCGCTCAAGACCGATATATATTCGCTGATCACACCGGGTAAAAATCCGTGGTTCGGACATGGTGAGGCGCAACTGTTTCTGGCCGAACGCGGCGGACGGATCGTTGGCCGGATATCGGCGCATATCGACCATCTGGCACTCAAACAACCACCCGAACAAGGCATGGGGCCGGGCGTCGGAAATTGGGGGTTGTTTGAAGCGGAGGATGCGGAAATTGCTGCAGCACTTTTGGAGGTTGCTGAAAACTGGCTGCGCGGCAAGGGTATGGTCCGGTCGCTTGGGCCACTCAGCCTCTCGATCTGGGATGAGCCGGGGTTGCTAGTCCAGGGCTTTGACCATCCGCCGACGGTGTTGATGGGGCATGACAATCCGGCCTATCAGGGCTGGGTTGAGGCAGCGGGTTATGCCGGGGTCAAGGATCTCTATACCTATGCGATCCCTGTCGAAGGCGACTTCCCGCCGATCGTCGAGCGGATTATCCAGTCGGGTGAGCGCAATGACCGGATCGTCATCCGTCGTGTGAACAAACGCAATTTTAATGCCGAAGCAGCCTTGATTCTGTCGATCCTGAACGACGCGTGGAGCGATAATTGGGGCTTTGTGCCGTTCACCGACGCCGAGATCGCTTATGCCGGCAAGACGTTGAAGCCGATCGTGTACGAAGACCTGATCCGCATTGCCGAAGTTGACGGCGAACCGGTGGCATTCATGATGACGCTGCCTAATCTCAACGAGAAGATTGCTGACTTCGGCGGCAACCTGTTTCCCTTCAACTGGGCGAAGCTACTTTGGTGGCTGCGCGCGCCCCGGTCTACGACCATGCGCGTTCCGTTGATGGGGGTTGTCAAAAGGTTGCAGTCAACGCGGATCGCAAGCCAACTGGCGTTCATGCTCGTCGAGTTCATCCGCCGCGACGCCGTTGCAAAATTCGGCACAAAGCGCGGCGAGTTCGGCTGGGTGCTAGAGGATAACGGCCCGATGCGCTCGGTCGGCGAAGCCATCAACGGCGAGATCAACAAGGTCTACCGGTTATACGAAAAACCACTTTAGGGGCTGTTGAGATACAGCGACGCGATTAAATGAATTTTGCATTCGTCATTCCCGCGAACGAGAGAACAGGAGATGGTTTCCCACCTTTCGCGGGAATGACGATTGTATTTAATTATCAGTCAGCTGCTATCTGAATCTCAACAGCCCCTAAACTTCATCAAACTCTGATACTTTTTGTGGGTTTCCGCTGGACGAATTAGTCCACCAGATCCACCCACGTCGGCGCATGGTCGCTCGCTTTTTCCCGGCCGCGATGTTCCTTGTCCACACCACAGGCGGTCAACCGGTCGGCGACGGCGGGGCTGAGGAGCAGGTGATCGATGCGAAAGCCGTGATCGCGTTGCCATGCGCCCGCCTGGAAGTCCCAAAAGGTCCAGACTCCGCCTTGCGGATAATGGCTCGCCAGCGCATCTGTCCAGCCTTCGGACAGAAGCGTGCGATAGGCAGCGATACTTTCGGGTTGGCGCAAGGCGTCGTCGAGCAGTGCGGTCGGTGCCCAGATATCGTGGGGGTGCGGGATGACGTTAAAGTCGCCGGCAAGCACGGCAGGGATTTCTGTCTGCATGAGCTCTGCCGCTCGCACGCGCAGCCGGTTCATCCAGCCCAGCTTATAGTCAAACTTTGGTCCCGGTTGTGGGTTGCCATTGGGCAGGTAGATGCTGGCGACGCGCAAACTTCCGCCGCGGCCATCGGGTACATCGGCCTCGATATAGCGGGCATGTTCGTCGAGTGGATCGCCGGGCAGGGTGCGCTGCGCTTCGACCGGCTGGCTCCCGCGCGCCAGAATGGCGACCCCGTTAAAGCTCTTCTGCCCGTGCCAGATCGCTCCGTAGCCGATCTTTTCGAACTCGGCTGCCGGAAAGCCTTCGTCCTGAGACTTGACCTCCTGCAAGCAGGCGACGTCGGGTTTGGTTTCCTCCAGCCATTCGATAAGGCGGGGCAGGCGGGCTTTGACACCATTGATATTGTAAGTGGCGATACGCATCCAGCGACCCTAGCGAAGGGTCGTTATCGCATCAAACCGAAAAGCTGGAGCCGCACCCGCAACCAGAGGCAGCTTGCGGATTGGTCACTTGAAATGCTTTCCCGCCGAGCGATTCGACGAAATCGACCGCGGACCCGCGAACCAGATCGAGGCTGACAGGGTCGACCACCAAAGTCGCACCGTCGCCCGCGGCCGTGATGTCATCGGCCTCGACACTTTCTGCCAGGCCAAAGCGATATTGAAAGCCCGAACAGCCGCCGCCTTCCACCGAAAGGCGCAATATTGGCGGTTTGCCGAGTTTTATTGCAATTTCGGCAACCCGGTGCGCGGCATTATTTGTCATGGAAATGACTTGTTGGTCGGTCATGGGGCCAATGTAGCAATAGGTGGAGACAAAGAAAAGGGGCGGTAAGGCATCCCGCCCTACCAGCCCCCAAATTTACACCCTCTCCCAAAGGTGATGCGTTAGTTGGACCGCTTACTCCTCTTCAGCGGGTCCGCCTATGGCTTTGCTATCAGTATGATTCGCAGCAAGCAAGACATTTGCATGCTTATCAACAGCTTTCACCGGCGACAGGAATGCGGTGGGGTTTATTGCCTCACCCGCAATTCGCACTTCATAATGGAGATGGCTACCCGTGGAGCGACCCGTCGAGCCCATAAAGCCAAGGATATCGCCTTTTTTGATGCGTTGCCCCGGCTGAACGTTCATTGCAGAGAGATGGCCGTAACGGGTCTGTACCGCGTTGCCGTGATTGATCTCGACATATTTGCCGTAGCCGCTAACCCACTGTGCGCGGCCAATCATGCCGTCGGCGGTCGCATAAATCGGTGTGCCGACCGGACCGGGGATATCAATGCCCTTGTGATTGCGGCTGGCGCCACGCGTTGGCGCGTTGCGGTTACCAAAGCCACTGGAAAATTTCATGATCTCGACCGGGTTGATCGAAGGCACCGCAACTTCAACTTTCGAAGCGAGGCCGTTAATCTGTCCCCAGCTATTGCTCAATGCGCGAAACTCCGGGTCCGACACGCCCAAAGCAGTCTGGTTGGACTTTACATCCTGGGGAGAAACGCGAAAATTGTCAGAGGTTGTTGCTGCCGTTGTGTTGGCTATTGCCGGAGTTGTCATCGCCGTAGCAAAAAATACCATGCTTAGAGCAGGCATAATTTTCCAGGTCAGTGATTGGCCAATGGCCAAAGCGCTGCGAACCATACGTGTACGTACCCTTTAATGCGACCCACGCTAGTGCGCAGCCCCGAAGTTGTTAAAGGCAGTTGATCTGCCCACCCCTTATCGAGAGAATAGGTGACGGACCGCTCAGGCGAATGCAACCGCTCCGTAATAATCGCGGGTTAAACCGGCTTTCAAACGCGCCGAGTCGTTAAATGGAGGCTTCAGAGCGCCCCGAAAGTGGCTCTCGACCTGCATTTTCCATGTGGTAGTCGGACAGAGACCAATGGCGTGACAACCCGCTTCAAACCACTTTGTTCCATGCGAAACGTGCCGAATTTCGTCATTATAGACACGGTTAAGAATTTTAGCCGAGGCCGAATCGCCTGCCGAATCGAATCGAGCGACAGTTGCAGGTGTGACATCGAGCCCCCGGGCTTCGAGTACCATCGGCACCACGGCGAGACGGGCAAGGGCGTCATGGCGAGTGTTAAAGGCGGATTCCCAAAGGCCGTCATGCGCGGGCAATTCGCCGTAAAAGCTGCCCAACTGGCGCAGCCTGCGGTCAAGCAAGGCAAAGTGCATCGCCTCATCCGCGCCGACATGCAGCCAATCATCGGCGAACGCGCGGGGAAATTGTGCGCCAAAGCGACCCACGAGATCAAACGCCAAATCAATCGCCACAAATTCTATGTGCGCAAGTGCGTGCAAAAGCGCGATCCGGGTCGCATCCGATCCACCTTTGCGGCGCTTGGGCATCTTGCCCGGAGCCAGCAGGAGGGGGCGCCCTGGCCGTTCTGGCTTGTCCGGCATCGTGACGTCAAAAACATGTGCCAAGCGTCCCAACCGCCAGTCACGAGCCGCCTCGCGGGCCGCCATGACTTTGACAACCGGATCGGCGGTGCTGATGACCTTCAGGCAAGCCTGCCCAAGCGAATGCATGATTTCAACCAAGATTTTGTGCCGCCGCCAACACGTCCTCGGGGTGGCCCGCCACCTTCACCTTGTGCCAGACCTGCGCAACTTTGCCATCCTTCCCGACCAAAAAGGTTGCGCGTTCGATGCCCATATAGCTTCGGCCATACATCGATTTTTCGACCCATACGCCCATTTGCTCGGTAGCGTCGCTGGCTTCGTCGGAAAGGAGAGTGACGGTCAGGTCATATTTTGCGGCAAATTTGGCGAGCTTGGCAGGTTTGTCCTTGGACATGCCGTAAATCGCACAGCCAGCCTTGGCGAACGCATCGGACAGGCTGGAAAAGCCCTGACCCTCTTTGGTGCAGCCCGGCGTATCGGCTTTGGGATAGAAATAGAGAACGAACGGCGCGGGCAATGTGGCCAGATTGACGGCGTTGCCTTCGCTATCCAGCACGGTCACGGCGGGAAGAGTGTCGTTCACATCGGTCATCGTTTCGTCCTTGTCAAAAGTCGCGTGGACCCAACAGGCCATGCCACGCGGTCAATACGCAGTCTTGCGCAGCGCGTATCGCCTCGGTCAAGCCTGTCCAATCTTTAAAACCCAAACTGCGAGCGATGAGCATTTGCGCAGGTTCCGACGGCAGGCCGCAATCTGGCGTTACGAGGCGGACTAAGACGAGCAACCGGCTGAGGAGCATATTTGCATCGGCGAAGGTTTGGGTCAGATGCCCGGCTCCGACCAGTTTTTTGACAGCCTGTCCCAGTTGCGGGTTTAAACCTTCACCGGTCTTCAGTTGCATCGTGTGAACAATGAACTCGATATCGACCAGCCCCCCGGGTTGCAGCTTTACATCAAGCTGGCCTTTGGGCGGTTTATGCGCTGCCATATCGCGGCGCATCTGCACGACATCGGCAATCAAAACCGCCGGTTGGCGCTCGATTTGCAAAACCGAATTGATGATCGCATCAACATCGGCCCGTGCTTCGCTTGATCCGTAAACCACCCGCGCGCGGGTCAGCGCCATATGCTCCCAGGTCCATGCATTTTCGCGCTGATATTGTTCAAAGCTTTCGACCGAGGCGCAAAGCAAACCATCGGCACCTGACGGCCTCAGGCGGGTATCAACCTCATAGAGCGCGCCCGATGCGGTCGGAACGGTGAGTGCTGCAATCACCCGTTGTGCCAAACGGTTGAAATATTGCGTTGCACCTAATGGCCGGTCGCCATCCGATTCTGCCGCATAATTGCCGGTAAACAACAGTACCAGATCAAGGTCCGACGCATGGGTCAGCGCTTCGCCGCCCAGACGCCCCAGCGCCAATATCACCAGTTCTCCCCCCGGAACCTTTCCATGCGTCTTTTCAAATTCGGCGATTGTCGCTCGAGTCAGGACATGCAGGGCAGCCTCGGCCAGATGCGCATAGCTTTCGGCGATAGCGAGCGCGTCGCTTCGACCCTCGATCAACTGCACGCCAAGCGAAAAGCGTTTCTCACCGACAAACGCACGGACAATATCGAGCAGAGATTGGTAATCGGCGTCGCGTGCCCGCGCTTTGATCGCGGTAACCAGCGCTCTCTTATCGTCCGTTAAATTCAGTGCACTGCTGTCGATCAGCGCGTCGAGATATTCGCCGTGCCGTCCCAATGCTTCGGCCAGCGTCGGCGCATAGCTCAATATGTCGGCGACAAGTTGCAACAGGCCGGGCCGTGCCTCCAGCAAGCGGAACACATTGATCGCGCTCGACATCGTTTCAATCATATTGTCGAACCGGGCGAGCGCCTGGTCAGGGTCGGGTGCCTGCGCCAGCGCCGCCATGATCGCGGGCAACACCGCCTCAAACGCCTCGCGCGCCGATCCGCTTCGGACCGCCCTGATCTGGCCGCTTCGCCAGCGTTTTATGCGCTGCATGACTTGTGCCGGGTTTGCGTAGCCCAAATCGCGCAATTGTTCTTCCAGCGGCAGGCCGTCGTCTGCCAAACGCGGGCCGTCGGCACCGTTTTCATCAACCATCCGGTCGTAAATTGCGGCGACTTTTGCAACTACGGGTCTCAGCAGGGTCAACAATTCCTTGCCGTCCGCCAAGCCCTGTAACCGCGCCACGGCATCGGCCGTTTCTACCTGCTCGGGAATGCTATGCGTCTGCCGGTCGCTATGCATTTGCAAGCGGTGTTCGACGGTGCGCAATATTTCGTAAGCACTGCTCAGCGTGGCAGCTTCGCTTGGCTTGATCCATCCGGCGTTGCCCAATGCGGCCAGTGCCTCGCGGGTGTCTGCAATGCGGAGCGCGGCATCGCGACCGCCGTGGATCAGCTGGTGTGCCTGGGCGAAAAATTCGCACTCGCGGATGCCGCCATGCCCGCGTTTTACATCATAACCGGCCCCGAGCTGCTGGCCTTTGCTATAATGCCCCCTGATTTGCGCCGTCATCGCGGTGATGTTCTTGAGCTGACCAAAATCAAGCGATTTGCGCCAGATAAACGGTTGGATTGCTTTCAGGAAATAATCGCCAAGCATCCGATCGCCAGCACAAACGCGCGACCGGATGAATGCGGCCTGTTCCCATGCCAGGGCGCTGGATTCATAATAACTGATTGCCGCTTCGACGGGCAGGACAATCGGGCTGACCTCCGGTGACGGGCGCAGCCGCATGTCGACGCGAAAGACATAACCATGTTCGTCGAGTTTGCTGAGCAGTTCGATCACTCGCCTGCCATAACGCGCTGCTGCCTCAGCGATATCGTCGCGTTCACGGTGCGGCAGGGTATCGGGGTCGAACAGGAAAATCGGGTCGATATCCGATGAATAATTGAGTTCGCGCCCGCCATGTTTGCCCAGGGCAATCACGGCAAAACCTTGATTGGGTGCGCCGGGGACGCGTTCTTCGATGGCGGCGGCGATTGCTGCGTCAAGCGCATGGTCGGCAAAGTCGGACAGGATACGGGTGATGCGGGTCAAGTCCCAGATACCGGCGAGATCGGCTATGCCCGTCACTAAAGCCACGCCTTGTCGTTGCAGGCGGAGTGTAGTGGAGACTTTATCGGATGTGCGGGCGAGCGCGCTTGCCAAAGCGGCGTCGAAATCGGAAGCTTCAATCAACGGAATCAGGTCTGGGTTGCGTTCGATCAACTGCCCGAGGAACGGGCTATTTTCCTTTGCCCGGTTGATAGCCTCGCTCACCACTTTCACAACCTTACCCATTGTCATTCCCGCGTTCGCGGGAATCAATGGCCTGAACTCTTTCCGTTGCAGCACCGTCCGTTGAAACTTTACAGTTAGACCATAGATTCCCGCGTACGCGGGAATGACAATGATGAGAGTTAAAGCTCATGTTTTGAAAGTAATCCCAACCAAAATCGCGCCTACCCCTTATGCTTGTCAACCAGAACAGCCTGTTGCCATTTGCCCGGTGCTTTGTCGGTGCGGTGGATGCAGCCCGCCCAGCAGCAGGGGCGACGCTTTCCCTCGCGCAGTTCCTCGCAGGTTCGCTCGATGCGGCGCTGGCGGGTTACGGCTTGTTTTGCATCCTCAACCCAGCAAATAAACTCATTGCGGCCAAGCGGTGTAAGGCTTTGCCAAAGCGCGAAAATTCCGGGGTTTGCCTCCAAGGCCACCTGCAAGTCGTTCTTTGCTTGGTGAACGGTACCGTGAAGAAAGTTATCGGACATTGTCACCGCGTATAGCGCCGCAACTCCTCGCGCTCAATCACCCCAAATACTCCCGCCGGAATTCGCCCGCAAACTCCGCAAAGCGCCCTTCGGCAATCGCGCCGCGCATGTCCGCCATCAGCATCTGGTAATAATGCAAATTATGCTGCGTCATCAGCATCGCGCCCAATATCTCGCCAGATCGCACCAGATGGTGGACATAGGCCCGCGTCCATGTGCCGCAAACCGGGCAGGTGCATCTGGCGTCAATCGGGCCTTGGTCTTCGGCGAATTTGGCGTTGCGGATGTTGATCGGGCCGTAATGGGTAAACGCCTGTCCGTTGCGGCCGCTGCGTGTCGGCAGCACACAGTCGAACATGTCGATCCCTCGCTCGACCGCACCGACCAGATCATCTGGTTTACCGACGCCCATCAAATAACGCGGTTTATCGGCGGGCAATTGATCGGGGGCGTAATCAAGGCAACCGAACATGGCCTCTTGACCTTCACCCACCGCGAGGCCGCCGATGGCATAGCCGTCGAAGCCGATATCGATCAGCGCATCCGCCGAAATTTTGCGCAAGGATTCGTCGAGCGACCCCTGCTGGATACCGAATAACGCGGCGCGCCCGGCATGTTCGCCGCCGCTGTCGAAACCATCGCGTGATCGCTTCGCCCAGCGCATCGACAGTTCCATCGACTTGATTGCCTCGTCGCGGGACACGCCATTTGCGGGACATTCGTCGAAGGCCATGACGATGTCGGACCCAAGCAATCGCTGGATTTCCATCGAGCGTTCAGGGCTCAGCATATGCTTCGATCCGTCGAGATGGCTCTGGAAAGATACGCCGTCCTCGGTGATTTTGCGCAAAGCCGACAGGCTCATCACCTGATAGCCGCCGCTATCGGTCAGGATCGGCCGGTCCCATCCGGAAAATGCATGCAGCCCGCCCAATCGCGCAACCCGTTCGGCCCCGGGACGCAGCATCAGGTGATAGGTGTTGCCCAATATGATGTCTGCGCCGGTCGCGCGGACCTCGGCAGGGCGCATCGCTTTGACGGTGGCGGCGGTACCGACCGGCATGAATGCCGGCGTTGCAATCTCGCCCCGCAACATGGAAATACTGCCGGTGCGCGCCTTGCCGTCGGTTGCGGCGATGTTGAATGTGAATCGGGAAGTCATTGCCAACGCGCATAGCATCCTGTGCCCGATAAGGAAGCGGCTGGTGGCAATTGCCAGTTGGTGGGCATGGGGTACAATCGCTGAAAGCGAGAAAAGCTTTGAAATAGGGGTTCACGCCGCTGCCTAAGCCTCCCATATAAGCCACATGACTCAGAACATCGATCCGCGCAGCTATCTCTATCAATCCGGCCTTCTCGATCCCGATGGTGCGCAGCGCATCACGCGGGAGGCGCTTAAGTCTTGCGATGATGGCGAGCTTTACCTGCAATATAGTGCGACCGAGAGTTTCGGCTTTGATGATGGCCGCCTGAAAATGGCGGATTATTCGACCGGATCGGGCTTTGGATTGCGCGGAGTGTCGGGCGAGATGACCGGGTTTTCTCACGCCAACGATATGAGCGAGGCCGCGATCCGCCGGGCGGGCGAGACATTGAAGCTGCTCGATCCGGCCAAGGACCAACCTGCCGCGCCGCCGCGCAAGAACAACCGGCATCTGTATACTGATGGCAATCCGCTCGAACTCGTTCCCTTTGCCGAGAAAGTGGCTTTGTGCCAGCAAATCGACGCCGCTGCCCGTGCGCGTGATCCGCGCGTGGCGCAGGTTAGCGTCAGCCTGTCGGGCAGCTGGACCGTCGTAGAAATCGTCCGCGCTGACGGTTTTGTTGCCACCGACATCCGCCCATTGGTGCGGCTGAATGTTACGATTGTCGCCGAAGAAAATGGCCGCCGCGAAACCGGCAGTTACGGTTTTGGCGGGCGTTATCTCTATGGCAAGCTGTTCGAAGATGCCGAGTGGGACCACGCGATTGACGAGGCTTTGGCACAGGCGTTTACCAACCTGCGCTCGGTTGCTGCTCCGGCGGGCGAAATGACGGTGTTGCTCGGTCCCGGCTGGCCCGGCGTTCTGCTCCATGAAGCAGTAGGCCACGGCCTCGAAGGCGATTTCAACCGCAAGGGTTCAAGCGCCTTTTCCGGCAAGATCGGCCAGCGTGTTGCCGCGCCCGGCGTGACTGTGGTCGATGACGGCACCATGCTCAACCGGCGCGGTTCGCTGTCGATTGATGACGAAGGCACGCCGACGCAAGAGAATGTCCTGATCGAAGACGGCATATTGAAGGCCTATATGCAGGACCGGATGAATGCGCGGCTGATGGGGGTTGCACCCACTGGCAATGGCAGGCGCGAAAGCTATGCCCACGCGCCCATGCCGCGTATGACCAACACGTTTATGCGCGACGGCAGCGACGATCCGGCGGAACTTCTGTCCCGCGTCAAAAACGGCATTTTTGCCAAAAGTTTTGGTGGCGGGCAGGTCGATATCGTGTCGGGCAAATTCGTGTTTTCATGCACCGAAGCGTATCTGGTCAAGGACGGAAAATTGGGCGATCCGATTAAAGGCGCGACGCTCATTGGCGATGGCCCAACGGTCCTCAACAAGGTGATCGGCCTCGGCAACGACATGGCGCTCGACGAAGGCGTCGGTGTGTGCGGCAAGGCCGGACAGAGCGTACCTGCGGGAGTAGGCCAGCCGACGACGTTGATCAGCGCGCTGACCGTTGGCGGCACCGCGGGAAATTGAAGGCTTCGCTGCCTTGAATGCAGAATATTAGAGGAAAAACTTGAAACTGCGCACCAGGCACTAACGGTATCCGGTAGCTTATCGAAAAGACATGGGAAGGAAAAACCAGTTGGCAAATTTCGAAATAGCCGGGTTCGCCATCAAGGTGGAAAGGCGCGCCTAAATGACCGCGTGGGTCCATGACATATTGCATTTCTGGTTCGACCATGTCGGGCCGGAACGCTGGTATGGCTCGGGGCCTGAAATCGATGCTGAAATCCGCGACCGATTTGAGCCGTTGTGGCAGTCGCTGCGCCACGAACCGGCGATCTTTTTTGTTAGCGCGCCGGAAGACGCGCTGGCCGCTGTCATTCTGTTCGACCAGTTCCCGCGTAATATTTTCCGGCATGAAGCCCAGTCCTTCGCGACCGATCCGCTGGCGCTCGCAATATCGAAGCTGGCCGTTGGCGCCGGGTTTCACGGGCAACTTAATGCCCAAGAGCAACAGTTTCTTTATATGCCTTTCATGCACAGCGAAAATATCGCCGATCAGGAAATGTCGGTTGAACTGTTCGATGCATTGAATGAAGCGAAGGCACTGCAATTTGCGATCATGCACCGCGACATTGTCAAACGTTTTGGCCGGTTTCCGCACCGAAATGAAGTGTTGGGCAGGGAAACCTTGCCGGAGGAATTCGATGCGATCACAGAAGGCGAGAACTGGTAACAATTATGGCTGAATTCACTGACACGCTGAACGACAAACATATCGAGATGATTGGCAAGCAGCCGATTTTCTTTACCGCGACCGCCGCTGCCGATGGGCGGATCAATCTTTCGCCTAAGGGTTATGATGCATTTCGCATATTGTCGCCGGACAGGGTTGCCTATCTGGATCTCGGCGGGTCGGGGAACGAGACACATGCCCATCTGTCAGTGGATGGCCGGATTACCATCATGTTCTGTAATTTTGACCGGCCTGCATTGATCTTGCGGATCTACGGCCGCGGTCGTGCCGTGTTGCCGCAGGATGCCGAGTGGCAGGCATTGGCTGCGCATTTCAATTTGCTGCCCGGCACCCGGCAGATATTTGTGATCGATGTGGAAAATGTGCAGACCAGTTGCGGTTGGGGCGTGCCGTTCATGCAGATGGACGGCGAGCGCGAGACGTTGGCCAAATATCATGCGCAATCCGATCCCGATGAATGGCTGGCCAAGACGCAAGGCCGCAACCGGAGCATCGACGGCCTGCCGACGCGGGCTACCGATCGCTATATCGGCCCGGCGAACTGACGCGTAGTCAGGTCGGATGACTTACGCCTTCAAGGTTGCGACCTATAATATCCGCAAGGCCGTAGGGCTTGATCAACGCCGCGACCCGGCGCGGATACTTACGGTGCTCAATGAAATTGGTGCTGATATCATCACACTGCAAGAGGTCGACCGCCGTTTTGGTGCGCGGGTCAGTGCGCTACCGCTGGCGATGATCGAGGCTGAGACGCCGTACGTTTCGGTGCCGCTGCATTTCCGACCGCAAGCCATTGGGTGGCATGGCAACGCGATATTGGTGAGGCGTGGGATTGAGATCCGGCATGCTGCGCCGATAGAAATGCCGACACTCGAACCGCGCGGGGCAGTGATGGCCGAACTGGTTGCCGACGGTCATGCGCTCAGGATAATCGGCGTGCATCTTGATCTGTCTGGGCTGTGGCGGCGGCGGCAGGTGAGGGCGCTATTGGCGGCCATCGATACTGCCCCACGGCAGATGCCCACAGCCATGATGGGCGATTTCAACCAATGGTCGGACCGGGGGGCATTGAGCGAACTGGCGTTCCACCACCACAAGCTGGTTCAAACCCCCAAAAGCTTTCACAGCGCGCGGCCCGTTGCGCGGCTGGACCGGATTATCGTCAGCCACGATATTTCCGTGGATGCCTGTGACGCGCATTGCTCGACTCTTGCCAAACAAGCATCGGATCATTTGCCGTTATGGGCCGCATTACGCCTCACCGGAAAATTTGCTCAATAATTAAGCAGAGCGTAATGCTTGCCTAAATGTTAGGCAGTCCGACGAGCAAGTGCGGCGCTTACACAACCAAGCAACTCTACCAATTCGCTCAAAACGGGTCAATATTCCCCGTGCTGCGATTCTGGCACGGCGTTTGCATCTTGCATTGTACAACCAAAAGCGGGGGTTTGCATGAAATACATTATAGCAGTGATTAAGCCGCACAAGCTTGACCCGGTTCGTGAAGCGCTCACCGCGCTTGGCGTATCGGGCATGACTGTGACCGAGGTAAAAGGTTTTGGCCGTCAAAAAGGTCAAACCGAGATTTACCGTGGTGCCGAATATGCCACTAACATGGTGCCAAAGATCAAGGTCGAAGTCGCATGCGGCTCCGACGAAGCCCCAGCCGTGATCGAAGCGATCCAAGCGGCGGCGGAAACCGGAGCGATTGGCGACGGCAAGATCTTCGAATTCGAACTCACCGGTGCGCTACGCATCCGTACCGGCGACACCAACGAAACTGCGCTCTGACGCGGACAAATCAAGCTAGGGGAACCATATAATGTCCAAATTCTTAAAAATATTGGGTGCGACGGGGGCGACAATGTTCGCCGCTCTTCCCGCCTTTGCGCAGGAGGCTGTTGAAAAAGCAGCCGAGGGTGCAACCGCTGCTGCGGCGACGGTTGCCGAGGCGGCACCTGCCGCTGCTGCTGCGTTCACGCCAACCGCTGAAATGGTCAACAAAGGCGATACCGCATGGATGCTGGTGTCGTCGGTCCTTGTTTTGATGATGTCGGTGCCCGCGCTCGCGCTATTCTATGGCGGTCTGGTGCGCACCAAGAACATGCTCAGTGTCCTGATGCAGGTCTTCATGATCGTTAGCGTCGCGGCACTTGTATGGGTTGGCTGGGGCTATTCGATGGCGTTCACCAGCGGCAGTCCATATGTCGGCAGCTTCGACAAGGTGCTGCTGATGGGCGTCGATGCGACAACACTTGCCGCAACCTTCTCGAACGGCGTCTATCTGCCCGAATATGTGTTCGTCATATTCCAGATGACCTTTGCCTGCATCACGCCCGCACTGATTGTGGGTGCCTTTGCCGAACGCGTGAAATTCTCGTCACTGATGATTTTTACCGTATTATGGCTGACGGTCGTCTATTTCCCGATCGCGCATATGGTATGGTATTGGGCTGGCCCGGACTTCCTGAATGCAGCACCTGCCGATATGGGTCTGCTATGGGGCTGGGGCGCGCTTGATTTTGCTGGCGGCACCGTTGTCCATATCAACGCTGGTATTGCCGGCCTCGTGGGCTGCCTCATGATTGGCAAGCGCATCGGTTTCGGCAAAGAAGCGACACCGCCGCACAGCATGACCATGACGATGATCGGCGCTTCGCTGCTGTGGGTGGGCTGGTTCGGTTTCAACGCTGGTTCCAACCTTGAAGCCAATGGCATCACCGCCGTCGCCTTCATCAACACCTTTGTATGCACCGCTGCTGCGGCTGTTGCATGGGCAATTGTCGAGCAAATCAAGCATGGTCGGCCGTCGCTCTTGGGCGGTGTTTCGGGTGCGGTTGCGGGGCTGGTTGCGATCACTCCGGCATCGGGCTTTGCCCATCCGGGTACGGCGATCATCCTGGGCTTTGTCGTGTCACCGATTTGCTTCTTCTTCGTCTCTTATGTGAAGAACAAGTTCAAATATGACGACACGCTCGATGTCTTTGGCATCCATTGCATCGGCGGAATCGTCGGCGCGATTGCCACCGGCATTGTTGCTGACCCGGCGCTGGGCGGCCAAGGCTGGGTCGACTACACAGCAGCCGTCGCCAAGGCGGGCGAATATTCGATGAGCGGTCAGGTGATCACCCAGCTTTGGGCGGTCGGTGTGACCTTGCTCTGGTCGGGTATCGGTTCTGCTGTCCTGTTCTTCATCATCGACAAAACCTTGGGCCTGCGCCCGAGCGAAGATGCCGAACGCGAAGGCCTCGACCTCTCCTCACACGGAGAACGCGCTTACAATTATTAATTTCAGCTCGGCGGCGGGGCGTCCTCGCCCCGCCCCCTCAAGATGTTCCTCCCGCGAACATCCTACTCAGGCCCGGACCAGATATGGTTCGGGCCGCATTTTATTGGTGGTTCCGGTGGAGCCATATTAGGGATTGCGATTCAATGATGCGGCTCAGTGTCTGACCCGAGGCAAGGCTAAGCGGCACCGCACCGTTATGGGAAGCTGCCCCGAGCGAGGACCGACATCGGACCCGTTCGAACAGGCGAGACGACTACGACACGATATTTGAACGTTACCGATAGATACTCTTATGCCTTTGATCCCTCGATTAAAATCGGACGCAGGGCTGATAGATCGATACCGTCGATGCACCCGGCATTGATAGCGAATTTATCAGGCAGTTTGCGCATTTTATGGAACGTATATACCCCGCATCGTCCACAGAAATAATGGACCGCCACATTGGTATTGAATCGATACTTAGTCAGCAGTTGTTGTCCGGTCTGGATATCCAGGTCGTTTTGATCACAGCGGACCATGATTGCCCCGCGTCGCCTGCATATCGAGCAATCACATCGCACCGAATACTCAGGATCGGTCTTGATGGTGAATTTCACCGCTTCACAGTGGCAAGACCCCCGAAATGTCTTCATTGGATTTCCGCCTTTGCGAGTAGAATCCCTAAGTGTTCAGGGCCAGATTGTAAGCATAGAAAACTGTGTCGCGCATCCACCCCATCGCTTCATAGAGCGACTGCGCCATGTGATTGTCGGTCGCGGTCGAAAGCGTCAGGCGCACCGCGCCATTCGTTTCGCCATAGGTGCGTGCGGCTACCAAAAGCGCACGCCCCGCTCCACATCGCCGCGTGTCAGGAGTGACAAACAAATCGTTGAGGATGAAAACCCGCGCCATGCGGGCTGACGAATAAGAGGGATAGAGCTGCATAAAACCAACCGCCTCGCCATCGGCGATTGCAATGAAAATCACAGAGTCCTTGTCGTCGAAGCGGGCTTGAAGGAAGCTCTGTCCGCCTGCACGATCTGAAGGAAATTTGTAGAATTGGCGGTAGTCATCGAACAGAGGGACTAACGCGTCAAGATCGTCAACCGTTGCAATTCTGACTTCCATCGCCACCCACTTTTAATAGTCCGATTTCATCGCTCTTCGTCGGTGAGGTATGCGCGACGGCTCCTCCAACGCGCTAGCCTTATCCTGAGCTAGTCAAAGTGGAGCAAGGGCGCAAATGCTTGGGATCATCGCACGACACGGCAATTCAAACCCCAAGCTCATATGAAAAGGTCAGGCTGACCTTACGCGACCTTGGACTCTGCGCTCAATATCAGCGGCTCTGCCTTGCCGATTCCCACCGGTGTCCGGTTGACATTCTGCGCACCGCTGGATGATTTGTGCTTGAACTTGCCATCGACCTGACCACCCGGGGCAATCGTCAGGTTTTCGTAAATGACATCACCGGAGATGCGCGCGCTGGCTTCAATTACAAGCTCGCCGGCCTCGATCGATCCATCTACCTGGCCCGAAAGACGGGCGGAGGCGGCAATCACTTTGCCTGCGATCATGCTGCCCTCGCCCTGGACGAGGTTGCCACAGGCGACGTCGCCCTGGACCTTGCCATCGATGTGTAAATCCACGCGGGCGTTCAGGTTGCCGATGATTTCAACGTCAGAGGCGATGATAGAAAATGTATGTCCGGAATTGCGCATGGGTTCAGGATTTCTTTGAGGAATTGTTGGCATGGGTTCCGGCGACGGCTTGAACTTCGAGAACATCAGGATGCGCCTCCAAAAATTTGATTGGGTTGATCGCCTGACCGTTCAGGCGGACCTCGAAATGCAGATGGCTGCCGGTCGACCGACCCGTACTGCCCATCTGCGCTATTTGTATACCGCGCTTGACCCGTTGGCCAAGCGAAACATTGAACCCTGACAAATGGGCGTAGCGCGTTACCAGACCGTTAGCATGGGTAATTTCCACGCAGTTGCCATAACCCGAACGAACACCAGCAAAGGTTATTTTACCTTCTGCAGCGGCCAGGATTGGTGTGCCAATGGGGCCTCTGAAATCCAACCCGCTGTGCATGGCACCGGCACCGGTGAACGGGTCATGGCGATAACCAAAGCCGCTTGACATCATCATCACCGCAGCTGGCATTGCGGTCGGGATCGCCGCCAACGCCCGTTCCATTGCGTCCATCTTGTCGAGCGAAGCGGCAAGGCGGGTAAAACGCGGGTCGCGCACCTGCTTTTTTTCCGAACCGAAGAACGGAATGAACGGGCCACCCTGTCCGGCGCTTGCTTGACGGGCCAATGTTGCGGGGTTGAGACCAAATTGGCGGATGGCGGCTTCCACTTCTCGCGTGCGCGCCTCGGCAAAATTTGTCAGCTTTTCCGCGAAGCGAATCTGCCGCGCTTCGATCTGGGCGAGGCCTGCAGCTTCTGGCACGAGCGCGCTGACCTTCTTGACCGTTTTGTCTTCTGCGGCCTGTGCCGCAGTGCTTTCGCCTATGGTTTCGTCATCGAGATATTGCTCGTTCAAGCTTTCCAGCATCGCTTGACGCTGCTGCAAATCTTTGGTGACCTCGTCAATCGAGCTGCGGTAATTGGCAACACGCTCTTCGGCCGACTGGACCGTGGCCTGTTTCTGGCTTAACGCCATGCGCTCGAACGAGACGCTGATCTGGTTGATCGCCATGCCGAGCGTGACAACCAGCCACGCGCCGACAAAGATCGCAACGCCGCTAGCGATGCGCCTTTGCAATATGGCAGAAATTTTCAAAAACCGGACATGTCCATTGGCGCGCATAAAAAATTCGCGATCAACAAACCATCCGGCCACCCGGTTTTTCCAACCGGTCTTATTGGCCTTTAGCGACACGACCCAACCCCGTTTTTTTGTTTGTGAAGCGCGGTTAGCAGACGAAAGCCGCGCTTGCGACTCGGAAGGGCGCGAGTCGTGACGAGTCGGGCGAGTCGCACGGTGAGTTGCGGGAACACGGTATCCGAGAGAGTGTCATGGCCGGGAAACCGGCAGGTAACGAATCATCAAGGGATGATTTATTTGCGGGAAATTACAGTATGATATGCGCGAAATTCCAGTATTTTCTGCTGATTCGTCGGTTTGTCATATTGATGCTTCCGCTTTTTACAGTCTGTCCCTAACAGAAAAATCGACATGACAGACGTTGAAAACATGATGATGGACCTGACCCGGCGGGCGCGAATTTCGGCGCGGCTGCTGGCGCGTGCGTCCGACACCGACAAAACGCGGGCGCTTATCGCTGCTGCTGCAAAGCTGCGGGCGCAAGCGGCCGATATCATCGCGCAGAACGATATCGACATGGCGGCGGGTGCTGTGTCGGGCTTGTCGGGGGCGATGCTCGACCGGTTGAAGCTGGATGCGGCACGCGTTGAGGGAATGGCAGCGGCGGTAGAGGCGGTGGCGACGCTTGCCGACCCGGTGGGCGACGTGATCGACAGCCGCGTGCGGCCCAATGGCCTGACGATGGAGCGGGTCCGCGTTCCCGTTGGCGTGCTTGGGATTATTTACGAAAGCCGCCCGAATGTGACGGCGGACGCGGCAGCACTCGGGTTGCGGTCGGGCAATGCGGTAATCCTGCGCGGCGGTAGCGAGGCGGTCAACAGCAACCGCGCGATCCACGCAGCGATGGTCGCGGGAATAACCCAAGCAGGGCTCCCCACCGATGCGGTGCAACTGGTGCCGACGCAGGACCGTGCCGCAGTTGGCGCCATGCTGCGCGCTCAGGATGCCATCGACATGATCATCCCGCGTGGTGGCAAGTCGTTGGTGGCCCGCGTGCAGGACGAAGCGCGGGTACCGGTGCTCGCGCATCTCGACGGTATTTGCCACACTTATGTGCATAAGGATGCCGATCCGGCGATGGCCAAAGCGATGGTGGTCAATGCCAAGATGCGGCGGACCGGCATTTGCGGTGCTACCGAAACATTGCTGATCGATCAGGATTATGGCGCGCCTGCGGATCTGGTGTCGGCGCTCATTGATGCGGGCTGCGAAGTGCGTGCCGATGATATGTTGATGGAACTCGATCCGCGCACTGTGTCCGCTGATCAAGCCGATTGGGATACGGAATATCTCGATTCGGTGATTTCGGCGCGGGTGGTGTCTGGGCTCGACGAGGCGATGGAGCATATCGCGCGTCATGGATCGCATCACACCGACGCTATTATCACCAGCGACAACGAGGTCGCCGCGCGCTTTCTGGCCGAAGTCGACAGTGCGATTGTCATGCACAACGCGTCCACCCAATATGCCGATGGCGGCGAATTCGGGTTGGGGGCCGAGATCGGGATTGCTACAGGGCGACTGCATGCCCGCGGGCCGGTGGCGCTGGAAGGGCTGACCACATATAAATGGCTGGTGCATGGTCAGGGGCAAACGAGGCCTTGAAAACCGTCGGCCTGATGGGAGGGTCGTTCAACCCCGCACATGGCGGGCACCGGTCGATTAGCCTGTTTGCGATACAGGCGCTCAATCTGGACGAACTGTGGTGGCTGGTCTCACCGGGCAATCCGCTCAAGCCGCAAAAGGATATGGCGGTGCTTTCAGCCAGGCTGGC
Source organism: Sphingorhabdus sp. (assembly GCA_040007915.1). Classification (GTDB taxonomy): domain Bacteria; phylum Pseudomonadota; class Alphaproteobacteria; order Sphingomonadales; family Sphingomonadaceae; genus Sphingorhabdus_B. The sequence goes on along the minus strand of JBDTUD010000031.1, from coordinate 20,000 downwards.
GTCGGCGAGGCGTCAGGCGAGGCGCAGTCCGATAAAGACCACAGCGATCGAGCGCCAATTGGCGACTGTCTACACCGTTGATACGCTTCGCCAATTAAAGGCCCGCTACCCCAAAATCCGTTTTGTCTGGATCATGGGCGCGGATAATTTGTTGCAATTTCATCACTGGCGGCGGTGGAGAGACATCGCGCGAATGATGCCGATTGCAGTTATCGCGCGACCCGGCTATGATGGTGCTGCCGTCGCGGGTCCCGCAATGGCTTGGTTCAGACGGTTCGTCCGGCGTCCGGACCAGCTTCATCACTGGACGATGTGGAGTACGCCAGCGCTTGTCTTTTTGCGCTTTCGTCTTGATCCGCGTTCGGCAACCGCAATTCGCCGCGCCGACCCTCTTTGGTATCAAAGATATCCGGAACATGGAACGCGTGACGGCGTTACCCGCAATATTGTGCTATAAGGAGCAATCTTGATCGACACCGCCTCCGTCCATCCCGCTGCCGCCAATGCGAAAGCCAAAGGACCAACATTGAGCCCCGACGCGCTCCATGCTCTCATTCTCCAGTCACTCGACGATGATCAGGCGCAAGAAGTCGTCACCATCCCGTTAGAAGGCAAAAGCAACATCGCCGACCACATGGTCGTAGCGTCCGGCCGTTCGTCGCGCCAGGTCGCCTCGATGGCGCAGAAGCTTGCCGAGCGGATCAAAAAAGCCGGTCGCCACGCGCGGATCGAAGGCTTGCCGAGCGCTGATTGGGTGCTGATCGATGCCGAGGATGTCATCGTCCACCTGTTCCGGCCCGAAGTGCGCAGCTTCTACAATCTGGAACGCATGTGGGCATTCGGCGACGCACCTGAAGTCGCTACAGCTTAATAGGCTTTAGGGCGCATATGGCGATGCGCCTGCATATTATCGCGCGTGGCAAGATTGGCCGTTCGCCCGAAGCATATCTCGTTGATCGCTATCTCAAGCGGATCAGCTGGCCGGTGAAGCATAGCGAACTGCCCGACAAAGGCGGTGACCTGCCCGTCGCCGACACCCCCTATAAAACTGTAATGCTCGATGAAAAGGGCGAGCAAATGGGTTCGACCGAACTCGCGCGCCTGCTGGAGCGATGGCGCGATGATGGCGTGCGCGAGGCCCGTTTCCTGATTGGTGCCGCCGATGGCTTTGGCGACATGGAGCGTGGAGGCGCAGACAAGCTCATCGCCTTTGGCAAAGCAACATGGCCGCATTTGATGGCGCGCGCGATGCTCGCCGAACAACTATTCCGCGCCACATCTATCATTGCCAACCACCCCTATCATCGTGAAGGATAGAGGTATGCGGTTCTGGTTTACCCTTTCTTCGCTAGCGCTCACACCCTTGGCGGTGGCCGGTGGATTGATGGCGCAAGGCGTGACGCCCTCGCTCGACGCCCAACAACAGGCTTTACGTGATGCAAAGGCCCGTGCGGCGGTGGCGCAACTGCGCAGCGAGTTATTGCGACAAGAGGCGAGCAATGCGGTGGATGCGGCGGACCGGCTGGTGGCGCGGCGGGCAATGCTATCCGCAGAAATCGAAACGGCGGCAGCGCAGATTGAAGCCGCCAATGCCCGGATCGCTATCATCAGCCGCCGCCAGCGTGCCCAGCGGGCGCAGTTGGGTCAGGAAAGCGAACCGGTGCTGCGCCTGAACGCCGCGCTCCAGCAAATGACCGGACGGCCGACCGCATTGATGGTGGCGCAGCCGGGGCAGCAAATCGACTATATTCATCTGCGCGCCGTGATGGCGACAGTGCAGCCTGAAATCATTCGCCGCACCAGTGCGCTGCGGCGACAAATCGCGATCCAGAACGAGCTTCACGGACAGGAATTGATTGCGCTAAAATCCTTGGGTGATGCACGCAGCAGTCTTAAAAGCCGCCGCGTCGCATTGGCCAAGCTTGAGGGCGATGCGCGCGGCAAGGCGGGTGACCTGTCGGCCAATGCGGCGATCGAATTTGAACAAGCAATCGCACAGGGCGAACGCGCGCGCGACATAATCGAGAATATCGATACGCAGCGGTTAAGTGGTGAAAAAGCGGCGGCATTGGCGGCCCTAGGAGGCCCCGCTCTGCGTGCCGGATCAGCCGGAACATCGCGCCCCCCCGTCAAGCACGCTTATCTCATTCCGGCGCAGGGCGATCTGGTCTTCGGATTCAACGAACTCAGCAGCACCGGTTACCGGGAGCGTGGCTTGAGGCTCGCTTTGCCGCCGTCTTCGTCCGTGACTGCCCCGGCCGCGGGCCGGATCACTTACGCCGGACGCTATCGCAGTTTTGGCCAGATTGTCATTATTGAGCATGGCGGTGGTTGGACAACGCTGGTGACCAATATGGCGTCGTTGAACGTGGCGAAAGGTGCAACCGTCAGCCAAGGTACATCATTGGGCCAAACCCGCGACGACCAATCTGAAATCACATTAGAACTCCGCCGTAACGGCCGGACCATCGATATAGCGGCCCTGGTAAGTTGACGCTTAAACCCTTCCCCTTCTTAATCGAACTCAATCCCGTATTCGTGGTAAACGTGCTTTCACCATTACCTCGGGCGGGTTATACGACTCGGCTTGTATAAAAGGATAGGATTGCGCCATGAATAACCGGCTGTTTCAATCGACTTTCGCACTGGCATTGGCGGTTTCAATACCGGCGACGGCGATATTGGCACAAAGCGCGCCGGTGCGACCGACAGCTGATCAGTTCCGGGATCTGGAAGAATTCCTGGCGGTCTACAAAAAGGTCAAGTCGAGCTATGTCGACAAGGTTGATGACAAACAACTGATGGAAGGCGCGATTCAGGGGATGCTCGCCAGCCTTGATCCGCATAGCGGGTTCCTGAACAGATCGGACTTCACCAATTTGCAGACGCAAATTGAGGGTGAATATGGCGGCCTTGGTCTGTCGGTGACGATGGAGGACGAAGCGGTCAAAGTGATTGCTCCGACCAAGGATACCCCCGCCGATCTCGCCGGGATCAAGAGCGGCGATTATATTACGCATCTTGATGGTAAGCTAATTTTCGGTGGAACGCTTGATGAAGCGGTTGATGCGATGCGTGGGCAACCGGGTACGACGATCAAGCTGACGATCATCCGTCCGGGCCGCGATGCGCCGTTCGATGTCACCATCACCCGCGCGATTATTGACCTGAAGCCGGTCAAATGGGAAGTCAAAGACAGGATCGGCGTCATCACCGTCACCGGATTTTCCGAAGATACCGGCGCTGACGTCGTTGCTGCCATTTCCGGTGTGAAAAAAGCATTGGGCGGCAAACCGCTGGGCTATATCCTCGATTTGCGCTCCAATCCTGGCGGCATATTGGACGAAGCCGTGGCGGTTTCTGACGCTTTCCTCGACAATGGCGAAATCGTGTCGGAACGGGGCCGCGATAAACGCGATAACCAGCGTTACTGGGCGGAGAGCGCAATCCCGGGTGATGTCGCCGGCGGCCTGCCGGTCATTGTGCTGGTCGATGCCGGTTCGGCTTCGGCATCGGAAATCGTCGCGGGTGCTCTTCAGGATCACCACCGTGGGCTGGTGATGGGTGAGCGCAGCTTTGGCAAGGGTTCGGTGCAGAATGTGCTGCCGTTGACCCGCGATACCGGGCTCAGGCTGACAGTTGCACGATATCATCTGCCATCGGGCCGATCAGTGCAGGAAGGCGGGATCAAGCCCGACATCGAAGTGCCGCAGCTTTCCGACCCCGATTACAAAAAACGCGTCGCAATCCGCGAAACCGACCTGCGCCGTCATCTGATCAACGAGATTCAGGCTGACGATAAGCAGATCGAAGAGGATATTACCGACGATCCACGCTTTGCAATGACCGCCGACCAGTTGAAGGCCAAGGGCATTGAAGATTTCCAGCTGCATTACGCGATGGAAACGCTTGAACGGCTGGGGTCAAAGACGATGCGGCTCGCGGAAAAGCCGGTTAAGGGCAAGGCGCAGAACTAAGCGATGATCAACAAAGTCGGTCGCGCGCATTGGTTTGCGCTGCTTTTGCCTGCGGCGTTGCTGGGCGGCGCTTACGGATCCCAATATCTGGGGGGGCTATACCCCTGTGAGATGTGCTGGTGGCAGCGTTACCCGCATTTTGCTGCCGTTGCGATCACGCTGGCCGCCTTGATGGTCGGCAATCCCGGATACCGGCGCGCTTTGGTTGCGCTGGCGGCGTTCGCCATTGCCACAAGCGGCCTGATCGGGGGCTTTCACGCGGGTGTCGAATATGGCTGGTGGGAAGGCCTGACAAAGTGCAGCTCTACGGTCACCGGAACAGGTAAAGATTTTTTGAAGTCGATAATGAACGCGCCTTTGATCCGTTGTGACGTTGCGCCCTGGACATTGTTCGGTATTTCGCTTGCCGGTTTCAATTTCCTCTTGTCGTTGGGCGGCGCAGTGGCCATTCTAGCCGCATTATGGAAAAGCCCCAAACCCTGAAAACATCGCCGGGAAAAACCACCAACATTGCCAGCATGTTGCGCGTCAATCAGGCGGGTGAATATGGGGCGGGGCGGATATATGCTGGGCAATTAGCGGTAATGGGAGATCGTACGCCCGTCGCGCGCAGCATTGCGCATATGGCGGAGCAGGAAGGACGGCATTTGTCGGCCTTCGACAGGTTGCTCGCCGAACGTGGGGTGCGGCCCACGGTACTGCAGCCGGTCTGGGATGTCGCGGGATTTGCGCTGGGTGCGGTGACTGCCGCTATCGGGCCGGAAGCCGCGATGGCCTGCACAGTCGCTATCGAAACCGAAATTGACCGGCATTATTCCGAACAACTGGCGGAGATCGGTGGCAGCGATCCCGAATTATCGACTATGGTTGCCGAGTTTCAGGCCGAAGAGTTGGAGCATAAAGCGACCGCTTTGGCCGAAGGGGCAGAACGTGCCCCTGCTTATCCGCTGATGATCGCGGCAATTCGCTTGGGTTGCCGCGCCGCCATAGCATTGTCGAAGCGGATTTAGGGCTGAGCCTCAGTTTCATCCGCCGTTCAGCATCAAAGGCCGAAAAGCTTCGGGTAATATTGGAGAAAACGTCGTGACCGCATTTTCAAGAATTTCACTCGCTTTATGTGCTTTGGCCATATCTGCGCCGGTTGCGGCTCAAGTTCAGGTTGGCCCGTCCGTCCCGGAGGAAAAGATCAATCAGCTGATTATTTACGGCGATGATGTTTGTCCCGAGAGCAAAGGGGATGAAATTGTTGTGTGCGCGCGATTGGGTGAAGCCGAGCGCTACCGGATTCCGACGTCGTTGCGGAACGACCCCAATGACTTGAAAAATCAGGCGTGGACCGAACGCGTCAAGGCGTATGAATATGTTGCGGCCAGTGGCACAATGAGCTGCTCACCATCAGGTGCAGGCGGCTTCACCGGTTGCGGGCTGGGTGAAATCAACAAGGCCTATGCCGAAAAAGCGCAAGACCCCGGCATTACTTTTGGCCGGTTGATCGCTGAGGAGCGGCGTAAACGTCTGGCAGGAATCGATGCTGAATCGACCGAAGTTGAAGAACGCGTGAAGGCGTTCGAGAAAGACCGGGCCGAACGCGAAGCCAAGTTGCAAGGCGAACTGGATGCCAAGGAAGAAGCGGCGGACCCGCAGTTGGCAACCGAGCCGCTGCCTGAACCGAAGTGAACGTGATCTAAATTCCGTTCGGCGAACGAGTTCGACGTTAGTTTTTCGCCTTCTGTGCCGCAATCCAATCTTTGACCTGTGCCTCCAGCACATCCAGCGGCACCGCGCCTTGGCCCAGCACGACATCGTGGAACGCGGCCAAGTCAAATTTCGTCCCCAGTTCACTGGTCGCCAGCGTCCGCAATTCGCGGATTTTTAGCTCGCCGAGTTTGTAAGCCAAAGCCTGTCCCGGCCAGCTGATATAGCGGTTGACCTCGGCCTCGATATTGGCCGCAGACAGCGCGCTGTTGTCGGTCATGAAATCGATGGCCTGTTGCTTCGACCAACCCTTCGCATGAATGCCGGTATCGACGACCAGACGGCAGGCGCGCCACATTTCATAAGACAAGCGTCCCATGTCCTTGGCTGGCGTGTCATACAGCCCCATTTCAATGCCCAGCCGTTCGGAATAGAGTCCCCATCCTTCGACAAATGCTGTGAAAAATGCGCCGTTTTTGCGGAAGTCGGAAAGCGGCAGTTCTTGCTGCAGCGCGATCTGGTTGTGATGGCCGGGAACGGCCTCGTGCGCACTTAGCGCGGGGATCTCCCAGAAAGGCCGTTGGTCGAGCTTTGACGTGTTCACATAATAAAAGCCGGCAATCCCGATTGCCGGTGAACCCGGATTATAATAGGCGGTGGTCGTGCCCTCGGCGATTTCGGCGGGGATTTCCTTGGTGCCATAAGACAGGCGCGGCAGACGGTGGAACAGGCCGGGCATTTTGCCGTCGATGATCTTGGTCACCCGCGCGACCTTTTCCATCAGCTCTTCGGGCGTTTTCGCATAATATTGCGGGTCGGTGCGCAAATATTCGATAAATGCCTCTCGGCTGGGATAGCCCGCCTTGGTCGCAACATCGACCATTTCGGCCCGAATGCGCGCGACTTCTTTCAGGCCGATCTGGTGTATCGCCTCGGCACTCAGCTTTGTGGTTGTCTGCTGCCGGATGCGATAGTCATAATAAGCCGCCCCGCCGGGCTGGGCTGAGACACCGGGCGCTTTTGCGCAGGCAGGTTTGTAGCTTTTGACATACCAGTCGAGTTGTTTTTTGAGCGCAGGGTTGATGACGGTATCAATGGTCGCAACTGCTATTGCGGCGAGTGCGTCGAATTCCGATTCTCCGACGCCTTCGGGACGTTTGCCAGCATAAGGGCCGAAAAAGCGCGACGTACGCACGTCGGCGGCAATCAGCCCCGATATGCTGGTTTCATATCCGTCGAGCGATGCACAGGGCAAAGTGTATTTGCCCTTGATCGCCACATTGGCGACCGCAATTGAATCGTCATTGACCTTGGCATATTGCTTCAACCGGTTGTTGTAGCTTTGAAAGTCGGCCTTGTTGCGGAACGGCAGATTGTCGCTCATCCCGGCAAAATTCTGGTGCCAGCCAGAACGGTTCGTGAAGTTCGTGGCGCGCTGTCCGAATTTGTTGCCCTCGATTGTTTCACTAAGTGTGCGGCGCAGGATGCCGGCTTCAACCTTTTTGGCAGCATCAAGCTGGTCCTGCGGAATCGTATCGAGCTTTTTCAGTAAAGCCATCGCGGTTGCGGCCTGCCGGTCCTGTCCGGCAAGGCTATAGTCGCCAACCTCATTGGCATATGTATCGACGCCCAGCGAACTGGCGAAAATCGGGGCTTCCTTCAGCACTTCCGCCCAATAAGCATCGACCAGTGTTTTCAGTTCATTATTGGCATCGGCAAGAACGGGCGTCGAGGTCGCCAACGCCGCCACTGCTGCCCCGATAAAAAACATGCGCATATCGCTCTTCCCCAGCAAATGTTTGATGATTGGAGCATAATCAGGGGGATGCAGCTTGGCCAGCAGGCTCAATGACTTTTTCGGCAAGCGTGGAATGCGCTACGACAAGCCGCTATAGCCGGATTTGGATAGCCGGATTTGGTGGAACGAATTCGCACGGGTGATGGTGCAGAACCGTTGTGATGCGATTCTGCACCAGCCCCGACGCCCTCGTTCACCCGAAGGTGTGCGACCCGAGGGACGTGACGAATCCCTGATTAATTGCGTCTGGCTTCGGCTTTCGCCGCCCTGAAGCCTTCTTCCATTTCCCGACCCATTTTTTCGAATTCGGGAAGCATGACGGCAAAGGCTTTGGCAAAGCTGCCTGCTACACCCATCATTTCGCGGCTGCGTGCACCGAGTTCTTCGGGCAAGTTTTCGGCATCGCGGCCAGCCAGATCGGCAATATTGGAATCATAATGGATGCGTTCCTTGACGGTGCCGGGTCGCGCGTCCTCAATGGCGGCGGCCAGATGCCCGACGGGCAATTGCATTACGTTTGCTGTCATCCGCTCGACGGCGGCTGCAACACCGTCCTGCATTCCAGGATCGGAAATTTTGGCAGCCATATCCCGCATATCGGCAGAACTATCGCTTACGGCCAACGATGTGGGCATGACATCTTCCACCTCGCCAGATTCATAACCGGTTCCGGGCACGTAAACCACTTCATCGCTTTGGGCGAATGCAGGTGCTGCAGCAAATAAGGGCAGTGCAATCAGTAAATATTTGGAACGCATGACCATCATCCTCACTCACCGCCCGAATCGGACGTAAGCGGCGAAGGTGCCGACGCGTCACATTGGGTGCGCGTAGCTTAGCTAATGCTGAACCGGTCATTCATCCTGCAGCAAACAAGGCGACATATTCTAACGTCGGACTATACGTTTATTCTGCCGCTTCCAATTCTTCTCGGTCCGACAATGGCTGCGCCAAACGGCTGAGCATTTCTTTGGGGCAAATCTGCCAGAACTCGCCGCGCCGCCGGTCCCAATCCTCGATGATCGATTTTGACCATGCGCTGTCGGTCGAATGGGCGTGGGCCATGACGAGTGCTTTCAGCTCTTCCTCCCAATAGGCACTATCGAGCCGTTGCCAGACGATACTTTCGGGATTTGCGTTGGCTTCAAAGCTGCCATCGGTATCGAGCACGAAGGCCATACCACCGGTCATCCCTGCGCCAAAATTGCCGCCGATCTGGCCCAGGATTACGGCGACGCCGCCGGTCATATATTCGCAGCCATTGGCACCGCAGCCTTCAACGACCACGTGCGCGCCGGAGTTTCGGACCGCGAACCGTTCGCCCGCTTGGCCTGCGGCGAACAGATGGCCTGAGGTGGCACCGTATAATACGGTGTTGCCGATGATGCTGTTATGCTGGCTTTCGAGCGGTGAGCTGACGGTGGGGCGGACGATAATCTTGCCGCCGGAAAGCCCCTTGCCAACATAGTCGTTGGAATCGCCGAATACTTCGAGGGTGATGCCTTTGCACAGAAACGCGCCGAGCGACTGACCCGCAGATCCGCGCAAGCGGACGTGGACGTGATCGTCGGCGAGGGCCTTCATGCCGTAAAGCCGCGTGATTTCGGATGACAAGCGTGTCCCCACCGCACGGTGTGTGTTGCGGACATTATAGGTCAGCTGCATTTTCTCGCGTCGCTCGAACACTGGTTTGGCATCGCGGATCATCTGCGCATCAAGGCTGTCGGGTACCTCGTTGCGGAAGGTCGGGATGCTGAAGCGGCGGGCACTGTCAGGGGCATCGACCTTGGCCAGAATCGGGTTGAGATCAAGGTCGTCGAGATGCTCCGCACCGCGGCTGACCTGACGGAGAAGCTCGGTACGGCCAATGACTTCGTCGAGCGCGCGGTATCCGAGCTTTGCCAGTATTTCGCGGACTTCTTCGGCGATGAAGGTCATCAGGTTGATGACTTTTTCAGGGGAACCGCCGAATTTTTTGCGTAAGTCCTCGTCCTGCGTACACACGCCGACAGGGCAGGTGTTCGAATGGCACTGCCGCACCATGATGCAGCCCATGGCGACAAGGCTCAACGTGCCGATGCCAAATTCTTCCGCACCCAGGATCGCTGCGATCACGATGTCGCGTCCGGTTTTGAGGCCGCCATCGGTGCGCAGTTTTATCCGGTGGCGCAGGCCGTTGAGCGTCAGCACCTGATTAGCTTCCGACAGACCCATTTCCCATGGCGTGCCGGCATATTTAATGCTGGTCTGTGGGCTTGCACCGGTGCCGCCGACATTGCCCGATATCAGGATTACGTCGGCATGGGCCTTTGCCACACCAGCAGCAATCGTGCCGATGCCAGCTGCGCTCACCAACTTCACGCAGACGCGCGCGCGGGGATTGATCTGCTTCAGGTCATAGATGAGCTGCGCCAGATCTTCGATCGAATAGATGTCGTGGTGCGGCGGCGGGGAAATCAGCATCACACCGGGTGTTGAATGCCGCAACTTCGCGATCATTTCGGTCACCTTGAAGCCGGGCAATTGCCCGCCTTCGCCGGGCTTCGCGCCCTGTGCGACCTTGATTTCGATCTCTTCGCATGCGCCAAGATATTCGGCAGTCACGCCAAAACGGCCCGATGCAATCTGTTTGATGACGCTATTGGCGTTGTCGCCATTTTCATAAGGCGTGAAGCGTTTGCTGTCCTCGCCACCTTCACCGGATACCGCTTTCGCACCAATCCGGTTCATCGCAATCGATAGCGTTTCATGCGCTTCGGGGGACAATGCGCCGAGCGACATTCCCGGCGTCACAAACCGCTTGCGGATCTCGGTGATCGCCTCGACTTCATCAATCGCCACCGGTTCGGGCGCGAAGTTGAATTCGAGCAGGTCGCGCAAGTAAATCGGCGGCAATTCGCGCACGCCTGCGGCAAATTGCAGATAGGTCGAGTAACTGTCTTTGGCGACCGAGCTTTGCAGCAGGTGCATCAGCCCTGCCGAATAAGCATGCGCCTCACCGTCTTTGCGTTGCTTGTAGAATCCGCCAATCGGCAACCGCGCAACCGCGCTGTCATATGCCGCTGCATGGCGGTCACGCGCGTTGACGTAAAGCGAGGCATAGCCTTCGCCCGAAATCTTGTTCGGCATGCCGGGGAAGAAATCATTGACCAAAGCGCGGCTGAGGCCAACCGCTTCGAAATTATAGCCACCACGGTAACTGGAGATCACCGCGATGCCCATTTTGGACATGATCTTGAGCAGGCCTTCGTTGATCGCATTGCGGAAATTTTCGGTAGCCTGTTCCGCACTGAGACCACCCAAAAGCCCTCGCTCGTGGCGGTCGGCAATCGATGCCTCGGCAAGATAGGCGTTCACGGTGGTTGCGCCGACCCCGACCAGAACCGCGAAATAATGCGTGTCGAGACATTCGGCTGAACGCACGTTGATCGACGAATAGCTGCGCAAACCATTGCGCACCAGATGCGTGTGCACGGCGGCTGCGGCCAGTATCATGGCGATGCCGACACGGTCGGGGCCGATATTCTCGTCGGTCAGGAACAGTTCGGATTTGCCTGATCGCACCGCCTCGACGGCCTCTTCACGGATACGCGTAATCGCGGCGCGCAGGCCTTCCTGACCCGTCGATATGTCATAAGTGCAGTCGATTTCGGCGGCGAGTTTGCCGAAAGCCGATTTCAGTCGCAGCCATTCTGCCGCCGTCAGTACCGGGCTGTCGAGTACCAGTACGTCGGCGTTCTGGCTTTTCTCTTCAAGGATATTGGCCAGATTGGAGAAGCGCGTTTTCAGGCTCATTACATGGCGCTCGCGCAATGAATCGATCGGCGGGTTGGTGACCTGACTAAAATTCTGCCGGAAGAACTGGCTGATCAATCGCGGCTTGTCGCTGATGACGGCCAATGGCGTGTCATCCCCCATCGATCCAATGGCTTCCTTGCCGTCCTCTGCCATTGGCGCGAGGATCATTTCGGCATCTTCCAGTGTCATACCAGCGGCAATCTGGCGCTTGGTCAATTCGGCACGGGTCCACACGGGCAAGGTTTCGTCCTTGGCCGCTGGCAAATCAGCGATGGTCTGGAAGCCTTTGACAAGTGATCCATAATCCTGCTCGGCGGCGATCCGGTCCTTCAGTTCGCTGTCGCGGTAGAGCTTGCCTTCGTCCAGATTGACCGCGATCATTTCACCGGGGCCAAGACGGCCTTTTTCTACGATGGTAGATTCCGGCACGACAACCAGGCCGGTTTCCGAACCGATGATCAGCAGATTGTCGTTTGTCAGATAATAACGCTGTGGGCGTAGCGCGTTGCGGTCAACGCCCGAAACCGCCCAATGGCCATCGGTCATCGCCAGCGCCGCCGGGCCATCCCACGGCTCCATCACGCTCGCCATATATTCGTACATCGCGCGGTGCTTGGGGGGTAACTTGTCGTTTGACTGCCAGGCCTCGGGGATCAGCATCAGCTTTGCCGTCGGCGCTTCCTTGCCCGAGCGGACGAGCGTTTCAAACACCGCGTCAAGCGCTGCCGTGTCAGATGAACCCGCCGGGATCACCGGCTTGATGTCGTCCGATTGCGCGCCGAACGCGATCGACGCCATCTTGATCTCGTGGCTTTTCATCCAGTTCTGGTTGCCGCGAATGGTATTGATTTCACCGTTATGGGCAAGGCTGCGGAAGGGTTGGGCCAGCCACCATTGCGGAAAGGTGTTGGTCGAATAACGCTGGTGGAAAATGGCCACGCGGCTTTCAAACCGGTCGTCTCGCAGATCGGGGTAGAATATCGACAGGCTCTCCGCGAGGAACAGCCCCTTGTAGACAATCGACTGGCACGACAGGCTGCAGATATAGAAATCACGGATTTGTGCGGCGATGATCTTCTTCTCGATCCGCCTGCGGACAAGGTAAAGATTCTTTTCGAATTCTACGGCATCGACCGCGTCGGGCATCGGTCCGGCAATCATGATCTGTTCGATCTCGGGCCGCGTCGCCTGACCCTTTTCGCCGATTACCGACACATCGACCGGCACCTGCCGCCAGCCGTAAATGGTGTAGCCCGCGTCGATGATTTCGGCCTCGACCAAAGTCCGGCAATTCTCCTGCGCACCCAGGTCGGTGCGCGGCAGGAACACCATGCCGACCGCCAGCCGGTTCGGCATCGGCCGGTGGCCGCTATCCGATATCTTGTCATCAAAGAACCGCACCGGCAGGTCGATATGGATGCCCGCGCCGTCACCCGTTTTACCATCGGCATCAACCGCACCACGATGCCAAACCGCTTTCAATGCCTCGATGCCAGCCGCCACAACACGGCGCGACGCCTTGCCATCGGTCGCCGCAATCAGGCCAACGCCGCAGGCATCGCCTTCGAATTCGGGACGATACATGCCCTCGCGTGCGAGGCGCTCATGTTCGGGAGTGGGGAATTGGTGGATCATGCTGCTACCTTTTCGCGCTTTGCGCGCGCCATCAAATACCGGTGCATATGTTCGGTCACGTCGCGGCCATCCTTGATTGCCCAGACGACTAAGCTAGCGCCGCGTACAATGTCACCGATGGCGAAAACGCCGTCGAGGTTAGTCATGCTCGTCGTGTGATCGACGCGGACGGTGCCCCAGCGCGTGACGTTGAGGTCTGGCGCACCGAACAGGACGGGCAGGTCTTCGGCCTCAAAACCCAGTGCGGTGATGACCATATCGGCATCAAGCGTGAAGTCGCCCGCAGGATCATTCTCCGGCGCGCGGCGTCCGCCGGCGTCGGGCGCGCCGAGCCGCATTTTGGCGACGTGGACGCGCTCCACGCTATCGCCGCCGTCAAAGCCCTTGGGACCGGACAGCCAGACGAACTCGACGCCCTCTTCTTCGGCATTGGCCACTTCGCGCTGCGACCCCGGCATATTTTCGCGGTCGCGGCGGTAGAGGCATTTGACCGACTTTGCACCTTGGCGAACGGCGGTACGAACACAATCCATTGCGGTGTCACCACCGCCGATGACGACCACGTTCTTGCCCTCCGCGTTGAGCGCTCCACTGTCGAATGCCTCGACCGCATCGCCAAAACCCTTGCGGTTGGAGGTGGTCAGATAATCAAGTGCTGCGACAATGCCGTTTAGCCCGACGCCCGGTGTCTTGATATCGCGCGCTTTATACACGCCGGTTGCGATCAACATTGCATCATGCTTGGCGCGCAGGTCATCGAGCGAAGCATCGCGGCCCACTTCGAAATTGGCGTGGAAATGGATGCCTGCCGCGCGAAGCCGCTCGACGCGGCGCATGACGACGTTTTTTTCCAGCTTGAAGCCAGGAATTCCGTAGGTCAGCAACCCGCCAGCGCGGTCATAACGGTCGTAGACATGGACGTCATAGCCCGCAACGCGGAGATATTCAGCCGTGGTCAGCCCGCCGGGGCCAGCGCCAATGATGCCGACCGACTGGCCGCGCGCGGGACCAACTTCGACCGGTTCAACCCAGCCTTCTTCCCAAGCGGTGTCGGTGATATATTTTTCGACCGAGCCAATTGTAACGGCTTCGTGGCCGGAAAATTCGATGACGCAATTGCCCTCACACAGGCGGTCCTGCGGGCAAATGCGGCCGCAGATTTCAGGCATCGTGCTGGTCAGGTTGGACAGTTCATAAGCCTCGCGCAACCGGCCTTCCGCCGTCAGGCGGAGCCAATCGGGGATATGGTTGCCGAGCGGACAATGGACCGAGCAATAAGGCACGCCGCATTGCGAGCAGCGCGAAGACTGTTCGGCGGCTTTGTCGGGGGCGTAACGGTTGGCGATCTCGGCAAAGTCGGCGGCACGCAGTTTTGCCGCGCGCTTCGTGGGGAAGGCTTGGGGGGTGCCGACAAATTTGAGCATGGGATCGTTGGCCATGACGCGATTCTCCGTGAATTGACGTCGCACTTACGACGGAACTTCACGAAAGTCACGCATATAACGCATAATAGGGCAGTAATGATAACCTATTTATCCGCTACTTCTCCAAAACACCTCATTCTGCAATAATATTCCGCCAGTAAGAGTCCGTATCGGACCTATCATTGGGAAAGCCAAACCAACGCCGCGATTCCCGCAATGATTCGATACCACGCGAATGGCCCAAATCCGTGGCGGGTCACCACCGCCAAAAAGGCCTTGATCACCGCCCACGCCACGACGAACGAGACAACGAACCCAATGGCGATCAGCCCCATGCTGTCCGCCGTTATCGCATCGCGGTGTTTGAACAGTTGCAGCACGGTCGCGCCGGTCAGGGTTGGCACCGCGAGGAAGAAGCTGAATTCGGCGGCGGTCTTGCGGTCGATGCCAAAGCCCATCGCGCCCAATATCGTGGCCCCCGAACGGCTGACTCCGGGGATCATCGCAAGGCATTGCACCAGCCCGATCATCACCGATTGCCTGACCGATACCGCCGCGACGCCGCCGCTTTCGACCGGCTTTGCAAAGCGTTCCACCAGCAAAATGGCTACCCCGCCGATGATCAGCGCCCATGCGACCACGACCGCGTTTTCCAGCATCGCTTCGATCTGGTCGCCGAAAATCAAGCCTAAAACCACGGCCGGAAAGAAGGCCAGCAACAGATTGCGAACAAACGCCAGCGCCTGGGGATCCCACCGGAACAGTCCGGTTAAAACCTCCATAAATGTCCGCCAATAGAGCACGACTATCGCCAATATCGCGCCCGGCTGGATCGCAATGTTAAACACCGCCCACGCCTGAGCGTCATAGCCCAGCAACTCGGTCGCCAATATCAAATGGCCGGTGGAGGACACCGGCAAAAACTCGGTCAAGCCCTCGACAATGCCGAGGATGATCGCAACCCAAAAATCAGCCACAGATAAAAGTCCGATCGCCCTGAGCCTGTTGAAGGGTCACGCTGCGGCTACCGCGCCGAAACGTCCATGTTTGCGGTAAATATTCAGCCAATCATGCGCCACCGTGTCGAGTGGTGTCGGCGTGATACCAAATACCGCCAGCCCGTCGGTGCCGGTGACGACATTATCGTGGCCCAGCATCTTGAACTGGTCCGACGTGATCGGTGCCCCGGGCAGCCAGCCGGTTGTCTTTGCCATCATCGCGGCGACGACATCGGGGACCGGCACGAAGCGGCGGTCCCGGCCAATCGCATGGCCAATCCATTGGTTCAACGCCAGCATCGTCAGCACATCCGGCCCGCCGAGCTCCAACGTCTCGCCAGCTCCGGCGGGTGCGGGCCGCCCCAACGCCGCAACCACCGCTTTTGCCACGTCGCCGACAAACACCGGCTGGAATTTCGTCTCCGCACCCATCACCGGCACCACCGGCAACATCCGGATCAACCCGGCAAAGCGGTTCACAAACTGGTCTTCACGGCCAAAGATGATCGCGGGCCGCAAGATGGTCGCCCTCGGGAACGCCGCGCGCACCGCCGCTTCGCCAGCCGCCTTGCTGCGCCCGTAATCCGCGTCGCTTTCGGGGTCGGCCCCAATCGCCGAAATATGCACCAACGCCTGCACACCGGCCGCCGCCGCTGCCTTGGCGACATTGCCCGCGCCGACATTTTGCACCGCGTCCATATTGGCAAAGCTACCAACCAGATTGACGACCGCATCTGCCCCCGCCACCGCCCGCGCCACGCTGGCGGGTTTGCGGACATCGGCGGCGATCAGCTGCACCTGACCCAGATTGCCCAGTGGTTTGACGGTATTGGCGGTCGATATATTGCGCTGCGCCACCCGCACCCGCGCACCTGCGCCCAACAAAGCCTGCGCAACATAGCGACCAACAAAGCCGCCACCGCCAAAAATCGTAACCACTTTGCCCTGCATCATGCGCTCCATATCCGGTGGCCGCCGCTTTGCACCAGAGGGGGGCGGGTTTCAAGGGGGGAGAGGGATGCGAAGCACAGGCTTGCGCATCATGGGGAGAGCGGGCAGTGAGAAACAAAGGGGAATTACTGCATGCGGCTTGGCTGGGACGAAATCAAACGGCGCGCCAAGGCGTTTAGCGAGGAATGGGCCGACGCCCATTATGAAAAGGGCGAAACGCAACCGTTTTACGAACAGTTTTTTCTGATTTTCGGCGTTAAGCGAAAACAAGTTGCCACCTATGAACAGCGGGTAAAACTGCTCAACGGCAAGCACGGCTTCATGGACCTGTTCTGGCCCAAAACACTGTTGATCGAACAGAAAAGCGCACGGCTCGACCTCAATAAAGCGGGCGTGCAGGCGATGGATTATATCGACGGCATCCGCGCAGAGGATCAACCCCGCTACGTCCTGACCTGCGATTTCCAGACATGGAATCTGCTTGATCTGGAAACCGGCCGCGCCACCAATTTCAAACTGGCCGAGCTGCATAAACATATCGAAAGCTTCGGCTTCATCCTTGGCCGCCGCGTCAGTTTTGGCACGCAGGCGACGGTCAATATCAAAGCCGCCGAGCTGATGGGAAAGCTGCACGACGCGCTGGAGGATGCGAACTACACCGGGCATGATCTGGAACAATTGCTCGTGCGGTTGCTGTTCTGCCTGTTCGCCGATGACACCGGCATATTCGAACCCAAAGACATTTTCCTGCAATTGATTGAGGCCGATACCAAGGAAGATGGCAGCGATACCGGACGGATGCTGATCGAATTGTTCGATGTGCTGAACACCGCCGAAACGAGCCGCCAAAAGGGACTGTCGGGCGAGCTCAACGCCTTTCCCTATGTCAACGGCGCGTTGTTTGCCGGGCATATCAAGACACCGGTGTTCGACCAGAAAACCCGCGAGATGCTGCTCGATGCGGCGCGCTTTGATTGGGGCAAGGTTTCACCTGCTATTTTCGGATCATTATTCCAGTCGGTGATGGATGCCAAGGAACGCCGGGCCAAAGGCGCGCATTACACGACCGAGGCGAATATCCTGAAGGTCATCGGGCCGTTATTCCTTGATGAATTGAAAGCTGAATTTGCCAGGATCATGGCGCGCAAAACCGGACGCGATCCGTTGCTGCGTGAATTTCAAAAAAAGCTATCGCGCCTGACCTTCATGGACCCGGCCTGTGGCTGCGGCAATTTTCTGGTGATTGCTTACCGTGAGTTGCGCGCGCTTGAACTCGCCGTGCTGCATGAATTGTGGGACGGGCAGCGGGTGATGGATATATCGGCGTTTTCCCTCGTCAATGTCGATCAATTTTACGGCATTGAGTTTGAAGAATTTCCCGCGCGCATTGCCGAGGTGGCGATGTGGATGACCGACCATATTGCCAACAACGAATTGAGCCTTGCGTTCGGGCAAAGCTTCGCGCGTATCCCATTGAAACAATCGGCCAAGATCATCCACGGCGATGCGCTGGAGGTCGATTGGGCGGATTTGTTGCCGCCGGAGAAGTGCCATTATATCATGGGCAATCCGCCGTTTATCGGGGCGAAGTTCCAAAGCGAATTCCAACGCGCGCAAGTCCGCCGGATCGCTGGGTTAGGCGGCAGCGGCGGGACGCTGGATTATGTGGCGGCATGGTTCATCAAGGCCGGGCAGTATATGAGTGGAAAATCCTCCCCGGCACGGGGAGGTGGCGGCGAAGCCGACGGAGGGGTCCCCCCTTTAAACCAAGGAATTCCGTTGCCGATAGCGGGACCCCTCCACCCCCTCGAGGGGGCACCTCCCCGTTCCGGGGAGGATTTAAGGCAGGCCAACCGCCGCATCCGTATCGCCTTCGTCTCCACCAATTCAATCACCCAGGGCGAACAGGTCGCGCAGCTTTGGCCGATATTGTTCGACCGGCTGCATCTCGAAATATTCTTCGCGCACAGGACATTCAGCTGGGGCAGCGAGGCGCGGGGCAAGGCGCATGTCCATGTCGTTATCATCGGCCTGACGCATCACTCCAATGAACCCGATGAAAAACGGCTGTTCAGCTATCCCGATATAAAGGGCGATCCGGTGGAAAGCACCCATGGCGCACTGACCGCGTATTTGTTCGATGCAAGGGGTGTCGCGAACCGGCATTTGGTGGTGAAGGAGGAAAGCAAACCCATTAACGGCGCTGGCAAGGTTGTGATTGGGTCGAAGCCAATTGACGGTGGGCATTTCATTTTAGACGCATCCGAGCGCGTCGATTTTCTGGCGAAAGAACCCGGAGCTGCAAAATTTCTGCGTCCGTACATTGGCGGATATGAGTTCATAAACGGTGGTGATCGCTCAATTCTGTATCTTGCTCAAGCTGCGCCGGATGAATTGCGCGCCTTGCCAAAAGTGCGGGAGCGGATTGCACAAGTGCGTTCAGTTCGGGAAGCAAGCAACAGCGCGGGGACGAAGGCATTAGGAAAAACGCCAACTAGATTTCATGTAACTGTTGTCCCCGAAAAACCATATCTGGTTATCCCGAAAGTAAGTTCTGAACGCCGAGAATATGTCCCTATGGGTTGGCTTGCGCCGCCCACAATAGCTAGCGACTTGCTATTCGTCCAACCGGATGCAGCTATCTACGACTTTGCGGTGCTTACCAGTCGCGCGCACATGGCATGGCTAGGACACATGGGCGGTAAGCTAAAGAGCGATTACCGCTACTCCATCGGCCTAGTCTACAACACCTTCCCATGGCCCGAGGCCACCCCCGCACAGCGCGCCAAAATCGAGACGCTGGCCCAAGCCGTGCTCGACGCGCGCGCCGCGCATCCGACCTCCAGCCTTGCCGATCTGTATGATCCCGACACCATGCCCGGCAATCTGCGTAAGGCGCATGCCGCACTCGACGCCGCCGTCGATAAACTCTTCCGTCCCGCCCCCTTCGCCAGCGACCGTGACCGCGTCGAACATCTGTTCGGTCGCTACGAAGCGTTGGTCAATCCGCTAGAGCGATTGGGCATCGCCAAGAACAAGCGCGTGGCCAAAAAGGCTGCGAAATAGAGTGAGGAGGAGGACAATGCTTTTGCGTGCCCCCGTTTATCAACGTCAGTGGTTAGCAGGGGACGCGCATTAGCCTAAGTCCCCCTCTCCCCTTGCGGGAGAGGGTGGCCCGAAGGGTCGGGAGAGGGGGCGCGTCGCGTCTGCGACGCACAAGAATTCCGACGGTGCAACACAGACTATTGGCGCGCAGACGCGCGCCGCCCCCTCTCCTTCCGCCGCTGACGCGGCTCCCTCCTCTCCCGCGAGGGGAGAGGGGTTAGCACTCCCCGACGAACTGCGTGTCTTTGACTATATCTATGGCGTGCTGCATTCGCCCGATTACCGGCGGACCTATGCGCAGTTTTGGAAAATCGATTTCCCGCGCATTCCCTATCCGGCGTCGCCAGAGGTGTTCGCGCATATTGCGGACAAGGGCGGGCAACTGCGCCGCCTGCACCTGATGGAGGATGCCGCCATCGGTGTGACGCCCTATCCGTTTCGGGGAGAGGGGGATAATGTGGTGGTGAAGCCAGTGTTTCTCCCCTCCCCTTCAGGGGAGGGGTCGGGGGTGGGGGCTGTCCACCAAGCGCCGCGCCAGACTGACAAACCCCACCCCAACCCCTCCCCTGAAGGGGAGGGGCTTAAGAAGGAACTCGGCCCTGAAGGGGAGGGGCTTAAG
>JBDTUD010000030.1:0-43172 GCA_040007915.1 Sphingorhabdus sp. | reverse complement strand
TTCTTGTTCTTGAACACCTTGCCTGGATCCTGGCGTTGGCCAGTCGAACCATGGGCACGGTGGGAGATCGAGACACCATGCGATGCACGCATACCGCCGAAGCCCCAACGCTTCATGGCACCGGCAAAGCCTTTACCCTGCGTGTGACCGGTAATGTCGACCAGTTGGCCATCAACAAAGTGATCGGCCGAAATAGCAGCGCCGACCGGCAGCAAGCCATCAGCGTTATCAACGCGGAATTCAGCGACACGAGCTTTGGGCTCAACCTGTGCCTTGGCGAATTCGCCGCGTTGCGGTTTGTTTACATTTTTCGCTTTACGGGCGCCAGCACCGAGACGGACAGCATAATAGCCATCACGTTCTTCGTTGCGGGCTCCGACCACCTGGCAGCCTTCCAGCGCCAATACGGTCACAGGCACGTGACGGCCATCTTCATTGAAGAGGCGCATCATACCCATCTTTTTCGCGATCACGCCAGTGCGCATGATCTTTGCTCCTTAACATCGCAGAGGCCCTCCCGGCACGATTGCCAAGGGGGCGTACTTCCAACCCAAATTTCTAAACATCGCCCCGTCCGGGCTGGAGACCTCTCCCGAAGGAGAAGAAGACGGGGGACGCGGCCCGGATTAGAATCCGGCGGTATCCACCTCAGTTCGTCTTGGCACGAAGGCCGGGACGAAAGAGGCCCCGGCCGAAACCGGGGCTGCGTTGGCCTAAGCCAACTTGATTTCTACGTTCACGCCAGCAGCAAGGTCGAGCTTCATCAGCGCATCGACTGTTTGCGGGGTGGGCTGCACGATGTCGAGCAACCGCTTATATGTGCGCACCTCGAACTGCTCGCGCGACTTTTTGTCGACATGCGGGCCACGGTTCACGGTGAACTTTTCGATATGGGTCGGAAGAGGAATTGGGCCACGGATCAAAGCGCCGGTGCGGCGCGCCGTATCAGCAATGTCGCCAGTCGCCTGATCAAGCACGCGGTGGTCAAAAGCCTTTAGGCGGATGCGGATATTCTGCGTTTCCATGGTTTTACCAATTTCCAAATTCTATCAATATCAAAGAGCGAAAAACAGCCAATCCGGCTTCCATAGGATCGCCGGAGCAGCTGTTTCAAATTTCTAAAACCGCCCCGCCCGAATCAGAGAAACGGGCGGGATGCGCGGCCTTTATTACTTCTGGATCGAACTGACAACCCCAGAACCGACAGTACGGCCACCTTCGCGAATTGCGAAGCGGAGACCCGGGTCCATAGCGATTGGTGCGATCAGCTTGACAGCGATAGTTACGTTGTCGCCTGGCATAACCATTTCAGTGCCTTCAGGAAGGATCACTTCGCCGGTTACGTCGGTCGTGCGGAAGTAGAATTGCGGACGGTAGTTCGCAAAGAACGGCGTGTGACGTCCGCCTTCATCCTTCGAAAGCACATATATTTCTGCAGAAAACTCGGTGTGCGGCGTAACCGAACCGGGCTTGCAGAGAACCTGGCCACGCTCAACTTCTTCACGGCCTACGCCACGAACAAGCGCACCGATATTGTCGCCTGCGCGACCTTCGTCGAGCAGCTTGCGGAACATTTCAACGCCGGTAACGGTCGTTTTCTTGGTGTCCTTGATGCCCACGATTTCAACTTCTTCGCCAACCTTGACGATACCCGTTTCAACGCGACCGGTAACAACCGTACCACGACCCGAGATCGAGAACACGTCTTCGACTGGCATCAGGAACGGCTTGTCGATTGGACGCTCTGGCTGAGGA
This sequence comes from Sphingorhabdus sp., assembly GCA_040007915.1. GTDB lineage: Bacteria > Pseudomonadota > Alphaproteobacteria > Sphingomonadales > Sphingomonadaceae > Sphingorhabdus_B. The sequence goes on along the minus strand of JBDTUD010000030.1, from coordinate 41,417 downwards.
ATAAATTCGTCAACAGCGGCCATAAGAGCAAGGATCGATTCCTTACCGATAGCGTCGTCGCGGCCTTCAAGAGCAGCAAGCGCCGAACCCTTAACGATTGGAATGGCGTCGCCGTCAAAACCGTACGACGAAAGCAGCTCGCGCACTTCCATTTCAACCAGTTCGAGAATTTCGTCGTCGTCAACCTGATCGACCTTGTTCATGTAAACAACAAGCGAAGGCACGCCAACCTGACGGGCAAGCAGGATGTGCTCGCGAGTCTGTGGCATGGGGCCGTCAGCAGCGTTCACAACCAAGATCGCGCCGTCCATCTGGGCGGCACCGGTGATCATGTTCTTCACATAGTCAGCGTGACCTGGGCAGTCGACGTGCGCATAGTGGCGATTGACGGTTTCATATTCGACGTGTGCGGTCGAAATCGTGATGCCACGTTCGCGCTCTTCAGGCGCTTTGTCGATGTTGGCAAAATCAACAGCAACACCGCCTGTTGTTTCGGCCAGCACCTTGGTGATCGCTGCGGTCAATGTGGTCTTACCGTGGTCGACGTGACCGATGGTACCAATGTTGCAATGCGGTTTATTCCGCTCAAACTTTGCTTTTGCCATTTTATCCTACCTTTGGTTCCAAATTGTTCTGTCTAAGGAACAGTCCGCGCGCGCCATGGCGAGGCTGGCCCTCAATGTCAAGCTTTGGCTTTCCGCAACACGCGGTTTTCTTAGGCCAGTTTCTCTTTAATCTCAGCCGCAACATTCGCCGGAACTTCATCATAATGGTTGAAGAACATCGAATAGTTTGCACGACCCTGCGTAAACGAGCGGAGCTGGTTCACATAGCCGAACATGTTAGCAAGTGGCACCATGGCTTCAACAACCTGTGCGTTACCGCGGGTGTCGGTACCCTGGATCTGTCCACGACGCGAGTTCATGTCACCGATCACGTCACCCAGATATTCCTCCGGTGACACAACTTCAACCTTCATGATCGGTTCGAGCAGCTTGATGCCAGCCTTTTGGGCAGCTTCACGCATCCCGGCGCGGCCCGCGATTTCGAACGCCAGCGCGGACGAGTCGACGTCATGATAAGCGCCGTCATAGAGGACAATTTCGAAGTCGATAATCGGGAAGCCGATGAGCGAACCCGATTCGGCGGTTTCGCGCATACCCTTTTCAACCGAGGGGATATATTCCTTCGGAATGTTACCGCCCTTGACTTCGTCCTTAAAGGTGACGCCCGTACCACGCTCACCGGGCTTCACGGTGAACTTGATGCGGCCAAACTGACCCGAACCACCCGACTGCTTCTTGTGGGTATAATCAACGTCAACTTCACGCGCGAGATATTCGCGGTATGCAACCTGTGGAGCGCCGACATTGGCTTCGACCTTGAATTCGCGACGCATACGGTCAACGATGATGTCGAGGTGAAGTTCGCCCATGCCCTTGATGATCGTCTGACCCGATTCATGGTCAGTCGAAACACGGAATGACGGATCTTCTGCCGACAGGCGGTTGAGCGCGATGCCCATCTTTTCCTGGTCGGCCTTGGTCTTGGGTTCCACCGACAATTCGATAACCGGATCAGGGAATTCCATCCGCTCCAGAATGATCGGCGCGTTTGTGGCGCACAATGTATCGCCCGTGGTGGTCTCTTTCATACCCGCAAGCGCGATGATGTCGCCGGCAAATGCCTCATCCACATCCTTACGTTCGTTGGCATGCATTTCCAGCATACGCCCGACTTTTTCTTTCTTGTCCTTCACCGAGTTCAGATAGGTGCCCTTGACGAGCGAACCGGAATAGATGCGGATGAAGGTCAGTGAGCCAACAAACGGGTCGTTCATGACCTTGAAGGCCAACGCGCTGAAAGGCGCATCGTCTGCTGCCGGACGACTATCAGGCTCGAGACTGTCCATCTTGACGCCCTGGACGTCTTCGATATCGAGCGGTGAAGGAAGATAATCGACAACGGCGTCGAGCAAAGGCTGAACGCCCTTGTTCTTGAACGCAGAGCCGCAGCAAACCGGTACGAACGACTGGTTCAACGTACCCTTGCGGATCAGCGCCTTCAGCGTCGCCACGTCGGGCTCATTGCCTTCGAGATACGCTTCCATTGCCTCATCGTCTTGCTCAACAGCAAGTTCGATCAGGTCGCTGCGATATTTAGCTGCTTCGGCGGCGAGGTCGGCGGGTATCTCTTCATAGAAGAATTCGGCGCCCAGCGCTTCGTCCTTCCAGATGATCGCACGGTTTTCGACCAGATCGACCAAACCCTTCAGGTCGGCTTCGAGACCGATCGGAATATAGAGCACAGCCGGACGCGCGCCGAGACGGTCAATAATCGACTGGACACAATATTTAAAGTTCGCGCCGGTGCGGTCCAGCTTGTTGATGAAGCACATCCGCGGCACGCCGTATTTATCGGCCTGACGCCATACGGTTTCAGACTGCGGCTCAACGCCAGCCACACCATCAAAGCACGCAACCGCACCATCGAGCACGCGCAGCGAACGTTCGACTTCAATGGTGAAGTCAACGTGGCCGGGGGTGTCAATGATATTGATCCGGTGATCGTTCCAGAAGCAAGTGGTCGCAGCCGACGTGATCGTAATCCCGCGCTCTTGCTCTTGCTCCATCCAATCCATCGTCGCAGCACCGTCATGCACTTCGCCGATCTTGTACGACTTACCGGTATAAAAGAGAATGCGCTCGGTGGTGGTGGTTTTACCGGCGTCGATATGCGCCATGATCCCGATGTTGCGATACATATTGAGTGGATGGCTGCGTGCCATGGTCGTTACTCCAAAGTGGGGCTGCGGGGTTGCGCTGCCCTATAGGGAAAGGGGCTGATTTTGGCCAGCCCCCGTTTTTGTCTTTCTTAGGTCGTCACCCCAGCGAAAGCTGGGGTCTAAGGCCGCCGTGCTTTGCCGCCCGAGATGCCAGCTTTCGCTGGCATGACGAAGAACTCGTTGCTGTTACCAGCGATAGTGCGCGAACGCCCGGTTGGCTTCCGCCATACGATGCGTATCTTCACGTTTTTTGACAGCGTTACCGCGGTTCGATGCGGCATCCATCAATTCGCCCGACAGCCGTGCAGCCATCGTGGTTTCGCTGCGGTTACGCGCAGCCGTAATCAACCAGCGGATGGCCAATGCCTGCGCGCGTTCCGGACGAACTTCGCAAGGCACCTGATAGGTCGCACCGCCAACGCGGCGGCTGCGGACTTCGATACCGGGCTTTACGTTGTCGAGTGCTTCATGAAAGGTCTGCACCGGATCTTTCTTCGCGCGTTGCTCGACAGTTTCGAGTGCGCCATAAACAATACGTTCTGCGGCGGATTTCTTACCATCCAGCATCAGGTTGTTCATAAATTTCGACAGCACCATATCACCATATTTGGGATCGGGCAAAATGATGCGTTTTTCGGGACGACGACGACGTGACATTTCAAATTTCCTTTATCTCTGGGCCAGATACTGTCGCGCATGACGCGCCAGTCCGACCGAAGGGTTGCAATAGCTTTCCGAAATTATTTCGGACGCTTGGCACCATATTTGGAGCGCGATTGCTTCCGGTCTTTAACGCCTTGTGTATCGAGCACACCGCGCAGAACATGGTAACGCACACCGGGAAGATCGCGAACACGACCGCCACGGATCAGCACAACGCTATGCTCCTGAAGGTTATGGCCTTCACCGGGGATATAGGAAATGACCTCGCGCTGGTTGGTCAGGCGAACCTTGGCCACCTTACGCAGAGCCGAGTTCGGCTTTTTCGGGGTCGTCGTATAAACGCGGGTGCAAACGCCGCGCTTTTGTGGATTCTGTTCCATCGCAGGGACCTTTGACTTGGCCTTCTGCGGGGTCCGGCCCTTGCGGACCAGCTGGTTAATCGTTGGCATATCTTCACCTTTTTGAAGCGGTTACTTTAGGTGGCAAGGCGGTTTTGTGGTGGAGGCTCAGCCTTTGGCCCACCCGACCTGACACATAATGTGCTGCTATTTTGAGTTTTTCCGTTGAGGCGAGAGAATCGGACTCCACCTTCGGGAAGGCGCGCCATTAGCGAGGGATGGGATATGGGTCAAGGGGTACGACTGCATGTTGCCTTGCCGATTTCAACCACTACGAATAACGGCTGCAACTGAAATGACGAATGCTACGACACTTAACGTATGAAAAAACCACGGATTGTCTTTATACAAGTGGTTCAGGCGCTCAGTCCAACGGGCACCGGAGCCTAACCCCAATGCACTTGACAGCTTTGCACCTCGATCAACGATAAATCGCTCGGTGATGCTATCCCATTGTCCTATTTCCACCATTCCAGAAAAGCCCTGCCAGCGGCCATTCAGTTCCATCGCCATGTGCGGACTTGCTGTCGGTACGTGACGATCGCACCAACGCATTGTTTTACAGATTCCTGCCGGAAAGCTGCCGGCGAAACCGCAAGCGATTCTTTTTCTATCCATTCGAAATATTCGGCTACCTTGGCGTCCACATGGTGTCGACACTTCTGCGAAAAAACGTCTATAAGCGAACCGCTATATACATTGTGCGCATTGACCTTGGCAGTGTGCCATTGAACAACTTCATCACGAAAATCTCGCAAATTCATTTGTGTTTTATCATAGAGTCTTTGTGCCAGCGGTGACGTAGCCATAATGTTAATCCTCCAATCAGACTAAGCAGCCATATACCGTGGCAAATCAAACTCCCCCGCCCTCTTCCGCGCCTCGGCGATTTCCCATGCGGTCTGCATCTTGAGCAGGGTGTCCATCTTCACCCCGAACGCCTTTTCGATGCGCAGTGCCATATCCGATGACAGCCCACCGTGGCAGTTGAGCAGGATCGACAGGGTCTGCCGCGTCACGCCCAATACCCGCGCGCCGGACGACACATTCAAACCATGCCCCTCGACAATCTCGCGGACGAACTCGCCGATATGGCTCGGGCTGCGCGGGGTGATTTCAGTGTTACTCATCAGTGATAATCCTCAAGGTCGAGTATCCGGATTTCCTTGGCCACATTATCGACTTCAAAGGTCAGCCGGTAATTGGCGGTGACGTGAAAGCTCCAGCGATCATCACTCAACTGGTGCGCCTTCCAAAACGCCAAATCACGAATTTCGTCGCCATGCTCCATCGCCGTCAGGAACGTGAGTTGTATCCTGAGTTGGCGACAATCCGCTTATCCAGCTTTGAAGCGTCGTTCTTCTCCATAAAACGAGCCAAGCCCTTATGCCGGATGGAGGCGATTTTCACCGGTGATTGCTAATGGATAAATTGCATGCCGTCAATAGTCACCATACACCTCTTTCAACCAACACCGCATTCTCCACCCTGATCCGCCACCATAACAGGCCTGCGTTCAAGACCGAAAAGGTCAGCGCCATCATCGGCGCACCCAACAACATCGGTAGCAACGCGATTTCAACCACCACCAACGCGTAGTTAGGGTGCTTGATGTAACGGTAGGGTCCGCGCTTCACTCTCGGGAAATGCGGGGCGCTGATGATGCGGGTGGTCCACCAGCGGCCAATGCTGGCGAGCGTCCAGAAGCGGAAGGTTTGGGCCGCGATAAATGCATTGAGTAGCAGGAGGTTGGGTGCTGCGGCTGGTTTGGCGAACAGCGCGATGGAGATTAGCCAGCCGCCGTGCAGCAGGATGAACAGCGGATAATGCCTGGCCCCATATTCGCGGCCGCCTTCGACCAGCAAGCGGCGGGTATTGGCGTTGGCATAAGCGAGTTCGGCCAGCCGCTGGACGACAACATAGGCGAATACAATCTGCGCCCATATTGGCCAATCGAATATGGTCATGGCGTAAGCAACCCCATCGCACCGACAAAGCCCGGACCGAGAGCGGTCATCAAAGTCGGTTTGGTCATCGGGCCAGCCGCCAGCAAAGCCTCCAGCACAAACAAAACTGTCGGCGAACTCATATTGCCGTGTTGGCGCAGCACCGCCCGTGTCGTCGCCAGATCATCGCCAAAATATTCGGCCAGCGCATCGACCACGCGACCGCCGCCGGGGTGGCAGGCTGGTTCGGCCATGTTAGCCTTTGTCAATCCCTGCGCGGCCAAAAAAGCATCACAGACGGCCGCAAAATGGCTGTTCACAAAAACCGGAATATCGCGCGCCAAAACCAGATCAAACCCAGTGTCGCCAATTTCCCACCCCATCATATCAAGCGTGTCAGGCCAGACATGGCTGGCAAAGGCAGAAAGTTCCGGTCCTTGACCGTTGCCAACTACCGCCGCCGCGCAGCCATCGGCGAACAGCGCCAGCGCGACCATATCCTTCTTTTCAAACCGCGCATGGTCATAACCGACGCTGCACAGCTCCAAACTGACCAGCAACACCGGCCTGTCCGGCGCGGCGCGAAACAAGTCGGCAGCCAAACCAAGCCCCATCACCCCGCCCGCGCAGCCATAGCCGAACAGCGGCACGCAGCGTGTGTCCTGCGCAAAGCCCATCGCCGCGATCATCCGGCTCGGCAGGCTGGGTGTCATCGTGCCGGTGGTCGAAACGAAAACGATCTGGCCAATATCGGCAGGCACCAAACCCGCCCGATCCAAAGCCGACCCCGCCGCAGCCTGAAACAACTCCGCCGCGACACGCTCATACACAAGCGCCCGTTCAGGCCATGAGCGACGCCCGAAATAATATTCGGGTGGCATGGCAATGTAGCGCTGTTCTATGCCGGTGTTACCAAGAATATTGGCCATCCGCGACGGCAATGCCTTACCCTTCGCTTGCGCCAATATGGCCAACACTTGGGCTTGTGTGATGCGATGCGCAGGCAGGGAAGTGGCGATTGAAAGCAATTGGGGCATAAGTTGCCCTTTGTTACGCGTCGCCCCTGCCCTCCGCCAGCATTAATGCGTTAATGCAGCTCGTCGGCGACCGGTTTATCCCATTTCGCAAACTGGCTGTTGCCGACAAAGCCGATGTTGTTGACCCCGGATTTGCGGACCAGCGTAATTAGCTGGTGAAAACGTTCATAGCGGGCATTGGCATCGGCCTGGAATTGCAGATCGTCGCCCGCTGTCGCGGTGGCGCGCAACCGGTCACCCAAAGCCGCATCGTCAAGCGCGGTGCCATTCCACTGCGCAACGCCGTCGGAGGTGAGGAGAAGTTTCTGCACAACGGGCTCCTTGCCGGTAATCGGACCCGGAACCGGCAAAGGAACGTCCACCTCATGCAAAGTTGCAGGCAAGGTAATGATCAGGATAACCAGCAAAACCAGCATCACATCTATCAACGGCGTGATGTTCATCGCCGAGATCGGGCTGTGATCGACAGGACGGACGCCATGTTGTTGCAAATAGATAACTTTTCCCATGAGCTTTCTCCTCTAACTCATGTGATGTTATACCATTTATTTTCTCGAACGCGAGACAATAATGGGCCTGACCTTCTGGCGCTGTTTTATTGCGGGACGAGGTTTAGCCGCCGCGCACCCTGCCCCAAGGCCCCTTGATCGCCAATGTCATGGTCGGCCGCATCAAGTTGACGAACATCGTCGAGCCATCGGGTGAGTAGCAGGCACCGGCAAATTCGGTCTGGACGCGACTTTTGCCGATCATATAGGTCTGTCCAGCGCCGTTGACGCCGCGCAAATGGTTTGCGGAAATGTCGGTATATTGGTCCTCGCACACCAGCAAATGGCCGTTGGGCATGATACACAGATTGTCGCCATAATTGTAAAAAGCGGGGTTGGTCGATTCCATGAACAGGTCGATCATGCCAGGGGCATCGCTTTCGCCTGCAAGGCCCTCTTTGACCGCAGGCACATAGCGGAAAATCTGGCCATATTTTGCGGCACCGCCGTTGGTGCAGGCGAAGAACAGCTCTCCTCCTAAAGCGCTCTGGCCCCAGAAAATGCCTTCCCCCCGCGCGAACAATGCCGCGCCTTTGGCCGCGCCTTGCTTGCGCAGGTCGTCATCGGGGCTTTCAGGGTTTTCAAGCGGGATCCATTTAACACGGTGGGATTTGCCCTTGCTCATCTGCACTTCGGTCCAGTTACGTGTGTCCTTGATGTCACTTTCAACAAAGGCCAAAGCTTCCAGCCGCCCGCCTTTGGCCAGCGCGCCCTTTTCGCTCGGAATGAAACGGTACAGCAGGCTGTCGCCCCGGTCTTCGGTCAGATAGGCGATGCCGGTGCGCGGGTCGATGCAGGCTGCTTCGTGGTTAAACCGGCCCATGGCTTTCAGCGGTTCAGGTGTAACGAGGCCTTTGTGGCGCGCAGGCACTTCGAAGATATAGCCATGGTCCTTGCCGACGCCGTCCCCCGCCTTGGTGGTGTTTTCCTCACAGGATAGCCAGCTGCCCCACGGCGTAATACCGCCCGAACAATTCCGTATCGTGCCGGAAAGACTGAGCCATTCGGCCTCGCGCTGGCCGGTTTTCATATCATAGATCAACGTCGTCGTGCCGCCCGGAAGGGGGATCGCCTTTTGGTCGGCAATCCGGTCATAAGTGACAAAATCCCGGGCAACATTGCCGGTGAACGGGCCGTAACCCAGCTCGCCCAGCGAAAGCTCATGGTTGCGAACAAGCGCAACCTTGCCCTTGCCTAGATCAATCGCCCCCATGCCATCCGCCGCATTGGGGACAATATGGCCGTCATCCATCAAATTGCCAAAGCGCGAGATCACGCGGTAGCTGAACCCTTTGGGCAGGTCGATCAGGTTGTTCGGATCGCGTACCAGCGGGCCGTAGCCGCGCACTTCGTTAACCCCGGCGACCGGTGCCTGGGCGATGGCGCGTACGGCGAGGCCGGCAAACGCAATGCTGCCAAGACCAAATCCGAATTGACGACGGTTGATTTGCATGGGAAAACTCCTGTTCGCTCGTGCAGATATATGCGACTGCACCGGAAAGATGACAAGCACGTTGCGGCTTGATAGAGCGCCGCCAAACACTCAATCGAAAGTTTGAATTCCGCATGACCGCCAGTCCGCGTCCCGTTCGTACCCGTGTCGCCCCCTCGCCCACCGGCGATCCGCATGTCGGCACCGCCTATATCGCGCTGATCAACTATTGCTTTGCCAAGAAGCATAAGGGGGAGTTTCTGCTGCGGATTGAAGATACCGATCAGGCGCGTTCGACGCCGCAGTCGGAAAAGATGATCCTCGACTCGCTCAAATGGCTGGGGCTAAGCTGGGATGAAGGCCCCGACGTCGGCGGACCGCACGGCCCCTATCGCCAGTCAGAGCGCAGCGCGATTTATACCGAGCATTGCGACCGGTTGCTCGCGGATGGCCATGCGTTCAAATGCTATTGCAACAGCGAGAAACTGACCAACATGCGGCGCCACCAGATCGCCGCGAAGCAACCGCCTAAATATGACGGCACTTGCCTTGCTCTGACAGATGCTGACCACGCAAGGCTCAATGCAGAGGGCGTGCCGCATGTCGTCAGGATGAAAATCCCAACCGAAGGCAAATGCATCGTTCAAGACACGTTGCGCGGCGAGATCGAGTTTGAATATTCGGTGGTTGATATGCAGGTTCTGATGAAATCGGATGGCCTGCCGACCTATCACCTTGCTAATGTCGTCGATGATCATTTGATGGGCATCACTCATGTCATGCGCGGCGAGGAATGGATTTCGTCGGCGCCAAAGCATCTATTGCTCTATCAATATTTCGGTTGGGAGCCGCCCGTCCTCACCCACCTGCCGCTGCTGCGCAATGCCGACAAATCCAAATTGTCAAAGCGCAAGAACCCGACTAGCATCTTGTTCTATCAACGCGCTGGCTATCTACCTCAGGCCATGCAGAATTTCCTCGGGCTCTTCATCAAATCGGCCAGCGAGGAAGACGAAAAGACCTCGCTCAAAGACCTGATTGACGGCTTCGATGTCCACAATATCTCGCTCGGCGGGCCGGTGTTTGACACCTCGAAGCTCGACTGGCTCAACGGCCGGTATCTGCGCGAAGAGTTGGACACCGCGCAGTTCCTCGACGCGGTCAAGGCGTGGGCGCTCAACGATGAATATCTGACGCCGATCGCCGAAATGGCGCAATCGCGGATTACCAAGCTGTCCGACCTAGGGGGCCTGACCGCCATGTTCTTCATGAACCGCATCGACGGTCTGACCGCTGACGCTCTGCGCGATGGGGTCAAGATCGAGATCGAACAGCAGCGCGCCGCCTACATGCTGGCGTTGCAGCAATTCGACGGCCTGATAGACTGGAACAAGGCAGGCGTCGAAGCCACGCTGCGCCGCACCGCCGAGGTGCTGGAGGCAAAGCTCAAAGACGTCATCCGTCCGATGTACATCGCGCTCACCGGCCAGCCGCAGGGCGTGCCGCTGTTCGACGCGGTCACCCATCTGGGCCGCGACATCATCCGCGAACGCCTGCGCCACGCGATGGAGCTGCTCGGCCCTGCCACTTCCAAAGAGGCGAAAGCCTGGGGTGATTTGTTGACTACTCCGGCCCAGCCTGAATGATTACGCGTTATCCAAACTTCATTGTCATTCCCGCGAAAGCGGGAATCCATGGCCTGAAGCTTAGACCATGGATCCCCGATCAAGTCGGGGATGACATAGTGGTTTAGGCGACTATATGCCTGACATCCAACTCCACGAAAGCTGGAAAACCCCGCTCCTCCCCGAATTCCGCTCGGACTATATGGCGGCCCTCAAATCCTTTCTCACAGCCGAAAAGGCAGCGGGCAAGGTCATTTTTCCCAAAGGAGCGGAGTGGTTCCGCGCGCTCGACCTGACGCCGCTTGAGCAGGTGCGCGTTGTGATACTGGGGCAAGACCCCTATCACGGAGTGGGTCAGGCGCACGGGCTGTGTTTCAGCGTCAAACCCGGTGTCCGGCCGCCACCCAGTCTGGTGAACATCTACAAGGAATTGCAGGCAGACCTCGGCATCCCCCGCCCAAGCCACGGCTTTCTCGAAAGCTGGGCGAAACAAGGCGTACTCCTGCTCAACAGCGTGCTCACGGTCGAAATGGCCAAGGCCGCATCGCATAGCCAAAAGGGGTGGGAACGCTTCACCGACGCGGTCATCGCTCAGGTCAACGCCAAGCCCGACCCCGTCGTCTTTCTGCTTTGGGGTGCTTATGCGCAGAAGAAGGCGGCGTTCGTCGACCAGTCCCGCCACCTCGTGCTGAAGGCCGCGCACCCCTCGCCGTTATCGGCACATAACGGCTTTTTGGGGTACCGGCATTTTTCGCAGTGTAATGCCTTTCTGGAAAAGCAGGGGATGGCGCCCATCGACTGGGCGCTACCCGACATCGCACCTTAAGACATTATCTGCCCAGTATTTGATACATTTTCTTCGGATTATTTGCGTGCAGCAACCACGAAGCTCATCGCGACCCGCCTTCCTTCCTGCGCATTTGCGATGGCCAAATCGATCTGCGGCCGCGCATCCCGGTAGCTTCTGTGCGTGCAACGTTCATTGAATTTCACCATCGGCGAAACGTTCCGATAGACGATATCGCAAACCTTATTGGATGCCTGCCTGACACGCGAAACCAGCATTTGCTGATTGCTCCGGTCCCGCAAATCCAGATCAGCATAGCCGACCCGTTCCTCGGCATAATCGCCGCGTTGCGCCGCCCCTTCAACAATAGTGTCTTGTGCCGCCAGCGGTGCGGTAAGCGCCGCGACTATAGCCAGCGTGACGCCGAGCGCGATCGTCAGGCCAGCAATATTGCGGCCAGTATTTTGGTGTACTAACATGATGTTCCCTTCCATTTCCCATGGTTTGGCGACCACCCGTCGCCGAATTCATTTGAATGTGATCATGTAGCCTGAAAACGGTCATTCATCTTTGGCACGACCATTAAATTCGCCTGAAGCTTTCCTGAATCCGGCGAAAGAGATCGACCTTGGGCGGCAATTCTGTTATCAGGCCGACCCTTAGTCTCACGTTCGTCGATTCTACCTCAAGGCATATCTTGTGGACCGAAACAATGGAGAAATCTGAAGTCCGGGTGGGGCGGTTTACGTTGCAGCCATATCGGCAATTACGGTTGGATGGGTTTCCGGTGCCGATAGGGCGCAAGGCTCTCGACATCTTGTCGACACTCGCTGCCGCCAAAGGTGCGCTTGTCACCAAAAGCGAATTGATGGATGTGGTTTGGCCGGGTCTGACCGTGGAAGAAAACGCCATCCAGGTTCATGTCGTCGCCCTGCGCAAGGCGCTTGGCGACGATGCGGAACGGCTTATTACGGTTCGCGGGCTCGGTTATCGGCTGGGCTTGGGCGGCACCGATGATGTCCCGGCCACCGGTCTGCAGGCACGCAATTCGGTCGCGATACTGTCCTTCGTAAACATGACCGGCAACCCGCAACTGGAATATCTGGGTGAAGGCATGGCAGAAGAGTTGATCAATACGCTGTCACGCACAGCCGGTCTCAAGGTGCCGTCACGCACCTCCAGCTTTGCCTTCAAAGGCCGCACCATCGATGCGCGGCAGATTTCGAGCGAACTCGGTGTCGCGACCCTGCTCGAAGGTAGCGTGCGGATCGCCGGAGACCGGGTGCGGGTGACCGCACAACTCATCGACGCGGCGGACGGAATTCATATCTGGTCGCAAAATTTTGACCATGAATTTTCAGATTTGCTCGCACTGCAATGTGACATTACCAGTGCCATCGTCCAATCGCTGGAAAGATACCTACAACCAGAACAGGAACCGGGATCGACCAAAATGATGCTGACCACGTGACCGGCGGGCGCTGGGTGGGCAGCCGTCCCACGCCTTTAGCTCATTATCTGGATTGCAGACGTTCCGTCGCATGCTAGATTTGGCATATGAATTGCGTAGTCGAAGTGATCGTGAATGATCGAATGCAACAGGGTTATCGCTACATGCGCTCGGCTCCCATGGGGCAGGAGTTCGATCCCAGCTTCGTTCCAGAACTCACCCCTGCGGACATGCTGAGTCTGGGCGTTTTCTGCGGAAAGTATATGACGGACTGCAAGGCCGAATTTCCCGCAAGCTGGTTCGAAAACGCCAGACTGGCCGCCGCGCGCCCTGATTGCTCGCTCAATTATTTCGGTATGCGTGCGAGCGTTCCACTCCGCGTCTGGGTCGAAAAGGGGTGGATGCATCCGGACGATCCGCGCGGATGGTTTCAATGGTACTGCCGATATTATTCCGGACGCAGGATGCCGGAAGAGGATCATCGCCAGATCGCGCGCCAAAGAGCGTTCAAGCGCCACGTGGCTCAAGTCCAAAAGCACTGTAATCCGGGCGATCCGTTTTGCCGACCCAAGCAAAGGCAAGCTCTGCTCCAATGGGCCTATGACAGCCGAATTCTTTAGCCCGGCACCTCTTAATCGACACGCTGCCAATGTTCGGGTGGAATGGTGCCGCCTATAGGATTCGCACTGGGCAACGGTCTTTCACCATCCTTGAGATCGCCCTGTGATGCTTGAGAAGAGCAGTCTGCGACGATGGGGGATGGTTGGTTACCGTCAGGGTCAACGATGTCGGGAGCGTCTTTATCGGTCATTTGGTGATGGTCGCACAGATCGGTGAGGCGTCAAGCATCACCATCTATATTTGATATCGACGCTATGCTTATCGCACGACAGGGCTATCTTTCATCATGGAAGTTGCGTGTGCTTCCGAACAGATCGCTCTTGGTTCCCCGCATCTCGACGCCAATGATCGTAAGGCAAGTTGGCGTGATTGACGGCTCGGGTAGCTTTGGTGTGCGTCGATGCTGGATCAGAAGACTGGCAACAGCAGCGAGGGCGATGATGCTGGTCATGATGGTGGCAAGGTCAGGCATTTTAATCTCCGTAATTAAGGTTGTCCGCCTTTTACCACCAAGCGACTCTCACCTCACGGGAAGATGATGTGCACCGTGCTGCACCAGATAATCATGCAGCCAGTGCCCTATAGACGGATGCTCGACCGATCTTGAGTTCGCGTGCGATCATCACTGGTCCCATGCCCTCATCACGAAGCGCGCGGACCCTGATGGGATCGACCGATGATTTTCGTCCACGATACTTCCCTGCGGTCTTGGCTTTGGCGATCCCTTCCATCTGGCGTTCACGACGGATGTCGTTCTCGAACTGGGCGACGGCTCCAAGGATCGACAGCATGAGCTTGCCAGTGCTGCTGTCGGTATCAACGCCAGACTGGTTCAAGCACTTGAAGCCAACGCCTTTGGCACTCAGCTTCTCGATGATCTGATGAAGGTCGCCGACGCTTCTCGCCAATCGGTCGAGCCTTGTAACGACCAGCGTGTCGCCATCACGCACAAAGTCGATGGCATTGGTCAGTTCGTTCCGATCCTTGGTCGAGCGTCCACTGACCTTCTCTGCGAAGACCTTCTCACATCCAGCTTGTTCGAGTGCTTCGAGTTGAAGATCGAGCGATTGTCCTGATGAGCTTACCCGACCGTATCCGACCAACATGTGTGCCTCTCCTGTCTCAATAGAGTTTAGAGTCAGACTCTCACATGTTCCAAAATTGTCGAACTAATTCTATTGGGACATCGATTGTGCCTCATCGACGATGCACCGCATGGTTTACCCATTTGAGAGCGATCCCCGTCATTGCCGTTCATGCTTTTGACGGCATTTCCCAAGGAAAATAAGCCAGCACAAAGTTAAATAAATACTGACAGATAGGTAGCCAGTTTGATATATTGACAGCTTAGAAATGACATCCTGCCATCTCGAACGAGATGCTGAATAGACTATGCACCGAACACAGGACGGTGGTGGTGGTAGCGGGAACCAAAAGTGGATTTCGACGGTAGCCTTAAGCAGCAATAACCCGTAGGATGCATCACTCAAAACACTGCACAACTGCCACTTGAGCAGGCAGCTTGACATATTAGCTGGACCTGCACCCTTCGATAGATTGTCTTAATTCTGGTCTATGAAGGGAACCGTCTCCGAAAGCGTTCGACGCTTCAGACACCCCCCGCCCTTAGCTAACAAGCCCCGAACAGGATAATCGGGAATAAGGGTTTTGAAGAATAGCTTGGGGGATAGAGACTCGCGATGAACACAAGCGGAAACCAAGGTTCGTCTTTACAGACACGCGACATAATTAAGGTATTGGGCGACGCGATGAAGCGACGCTAAAAACACTCACTACACCCTCCCGTTCTTAGAACACCATAGCTTTGTCTATAGTCTTCTAAGGACAGGGGGGTTTAAGGTATTAGGCTTCAACGATGAATGCATTGCTTTGCATTTTGATATATTTCTCTGCATTACTTCAACACATAGATAGGCTGTCGAGTTTAAGCGATAGATATTCGCCCTTGCGAATATCTGAGCGTAACGAATGACAGCAGGTTTAGCGTAGCTAAGCCTCTAATATAACGTCCATTATCATTGAATATCGCACTGGCAACCAGCAGGCAGAACTAACGATACTTCATGTAGCGAGATACATTTCATGCGTATTGCTTTTAGCCAAGTTGCAAGGTTGACAGGCTACCTGCCCATTGGAAACAGTCGTTCGCCCACCTTTGGAATGCGGCACGACGTGATCGGCATGCCAATCGCCCCAACTTAGTTTTTCACCACCACAATGGGTTTTGACCCTACAACATCCACCGTCCTTCCGAAAAATTGCCAGCCTTTGTTCCGAGGTGAACAGGCGGATTGTATCGATGGGTTCGATATTTGGGTAGGCGAGGAAGAAAAGCCGTTCCATGAATTCCAGCCTGCCCCGCAAGGACTCTTCACCATCAGTCGAGTAACTGGTTAAGCGCCGATATTCCACAAGTTGAAGATCGCGATCTTCCTCTGGCAATTGTTCGTTTTTACGACGTTCGGTCTCAAAGGCAATAAACCAGTCCGCGAGCATCGTTTCAGTCCCAGCATGGACGTAACTTTCCAGAAGGGTAGAAGACAAACAGTAGAGGGTGATAGCGTTATAGCGCTCTAATTCAGGGGTCTTATCTGGAAATGCTCGTTTGAGGAAATCCAGTGTGCGGCGTACTCTTTTTGCAAGCTTGCCATCCACATCAAATTTTACGTTCTCTGCATACATGCGGTTTAGGTCGCTATCCCGAACGCTTGTCGGTCCGCCTTCCTGTTCCAGACACACCATTTGGGCTGCGACCTGATCATATGTGAAACGCTTGTTTGAGAAATTGCAGCTTTCGAAAAAAGGATGTTGCGAGACAACTTTGATAAAATCTCGCATTTGCCCCGCCATGGCATTTCGCTTTTCCTGAGCTTTCAGTGTGGTGCCATTTTGAAGTCTGAGGAACATGTCCCGAATTTCGTCATCTTCGTCATTTTGCACCGCCTCTTCGACAATAACGACGTCGATGAAATAGATGTCGAATTTCGAGCGAAGGTCAAAATCAAGAGCTTCATAGCGTTTCCCCGACACATCAACTTCATCCACGGGTTCCATGTTACGCGCTAACGCGAATTCGCCTGCGCAGAACTCCCAAATTGTTCGAAGTCGCTGTTGACCGTCAATGACGCCAAATTCAAATTTTTGCCCTTTCGGTAGGCGTTGCCAATACATTTTCGGGATATCGTAGCCCCGAAGGATAGTGTCGATCAAAAGCTGTTTTTGCTTCAACACCCATGCTGGAGGGCGTTGATAATCTGGTGTGGGATCGATCCGCTCACGCAAGCCGTAAAGTGTAGTAATGGGATATGGCTGCTTACTGATTTTCATGAATTCCCTCTCTGTGCCGCTATAAAACTGTCCGACCCTATTGATATCAATCTAAAACGTTTTTGATCAAGCTTCACGGAATGTTTGTGATCCCGATGCCCACCCAAGCATCAAAGTTTTTCCGCTCGGCACAGAAAGTCGGATTTCCGTGCCAAACTCGTGCGACCAACCCATCACGCGAACGAAACGCTCGAAGGCTTCTTTCCCTCTGTTTTCTGGTGAAAATGAATGGACGATCATTCCAGCAAGTCTGGTATCGAAGCGATCGGACTCGACCAATGCGGAAGCCGTGCGATGTAGTAGCTGGTAGTGCACATCAGGAGGGCAATCCTCGATGCCGAGCAAATCACAGACGAACTTTAAGCGCTCCAATTTCCCTTCGGAGGCATCGATCAGCCATTCTCCTACAGTAGGACCAAATGGCTCATCAACTTTTCCCTCGATGGTGTAAGTCGCGAGCCCTGAATGGTGGCGCGCCAGCAGAAATACGTCCGACTGACTTTCACGACTTCCGCCAGCAAGTGGGGTTTTATGTTCGGGAATCGCAAATAATAGCTCTGCGGGACCGAACGCGGCGCTGATCAAATCCCGAACTTCGGGAGGAAACGTAGTGGCAGACTCCCAAGCATAAGCGAGGGTTCGAGCGGAATACCCTTTCGCCCAGTGCAAATCAGGTTTGGCGAGGAAGTGTTTCCAATCATCGGGTCCGCACGACGGAATAAGTATCTTGCCCATTGTTCGCCCCCTCAAAGCCAGTCCGAAACATACACAAATTCAAACTGCTATAAATAGCAGGAGGAGAAAAATGTATGAGTTGGCGTAACTATGAGCCCAGCCAGACTGGGAAGACATGTATTATCGACGGTGATAGCGCGCACGATGTCCAATTCGAAATGGGAACGATCTGCACGGGACGGCAGCGAGTGTTCCATCGATACTACGTAAAGGTTTACCTTAGCGACGGCAGCACCGTTATTGGTGAGAACCCGTATAATCTGCGTGCGGCTGTTCTGGACCTTGATGGCGAGCTTAAACGGAGGGACGCAATGTTACTTGCGGCGGGAACGGACTCTGATTGGTTAGAGTCAGGTCTTAGCCAAAACAGCGGGTGGGGGTATTTTTCTAATGCCACCGAAGCGAGCCACATGATGTCGCTACCGCCGTTGCGTCATCGAGACTCGGAGAACGACGAGTTCGTCGATCGGATAATCCGAGAGGCTGTGGATGGAATGTTCTCGCAAAAATGAATACGATCGGGCTCAGCGCATGAAAGTCAAAATCGAATTTGCAATCTTACTCGTGATCGTCGGCGGCAGCTTATTGTTGTTGGCAATGTTGCCCGTCTGGAACTGGCTTAGGTAAACCGCGTAGTGATTGCATAGTTGCTGATATTTTCGTATTTGTAATAATGCTCGCTGGAAAAGACATCGTAATAAGGATGGCAATGACGGTGGTTGCTGCATTTGCCATTTCATCCTGTGGGCAGCAACAAACTTCCACTGGAGCCGATGTCGCTTTCAGCCCTGCCGATGGCGACGATGCGTTCTCGCCAGACGAATATGTAGAATGGGTTGGCGCAAAAGGCGAAGTAGCCGAACTTTTGAAAGCTGAACTTCTTGCTAACGAAGGGTGCAGGGGCGGCAATATTGATGACCCGATAGTTCGATCAGCGTGTGATGAGAAGTCGGCACTTGATAAGAAACTTGAAGAGCGAGGTTGGTGCTTTATTGATGACGAACGCAGTCAGACTCCATATTGGGGGATTTGCGATCCGATAACAAAGCCTGTCGCGGTCATCGACACGAGCGCGGCGAAGCCGAGCGGTCCGCCTGAACTGGTTGCATTTGAAGAAATGACAAAATCGTTGGTGGAATCTGAACTCTTAGCGGATGCCGCTGTTGCGTGTGGTGCGCGCGATCAGGCATGGCGTCGTTGGGCTGATGTCGCCATAAATTTGGGGCTCTCGCAACGAATGAAAGTATACCCAATAAAAGAGAGCGATGCCCCAAAATATGCCGCTTGGAAGATCGCTTATGGGCGGTCAAAAGCCTATAAATTTACTGACTGTGATTTGCTCGACAAAAGGAAATTGGAAGCATTGGACCTGAACATTGTTGCTTCGGGCGGGCGGCTTGATGGCAGATTCTGATAAGATGCTTCCATCGGTTGCAGGAGCATTAGTTGACGCAGTTGCTGGAACAACGAAGCCTCTGCGGAATGCTATTGGTGCTACTATTGCGGACATATGGCAGGGTTTCTTTGGCAATAGAGCCTTAGCTTGGCAGATTGAAAATGCCGCCGATGTTAAAATGAAGCTGGAAAAGAAACTTCTCGCCAAGGGCGTCGCAGTCGATTTTGCTAAGGTGCCAAATCATTACGCTTTCACATGGATCGACGAAGCTACGAAGCAAGAAACGCCCGAGATACAGGAACTATTTGCTACGCTTTTGGCAAACGCAGCCACGGGAAATGAGGATGCATTGCAACGGCGGAACGTGGAGATTGTCTCGAAGATGACTCCAATGGATGCCCTTTTGCTATCCCATTTAATCGAGATATTCACGATACGGTTTCAGGTTCATGATTTTAGACGACAAGAGTTGAGAATCGCAAATCGCACATTATGCAGCCTTCTGTCGGAGGACTTTAATTTTGAAGATTTCATCTGCATGGAGAATCTGACGAACTTAGGCGTTTTATCGCAGAGCGTAGTTTCAAGTATCGACAAGCAAGCCATCGAAAAAATCGCGAATAATGCCACTTCAACGCTACGTGGAGCGGTGAAGCTTGGCGGCTCAGGTCCAAATATATCGCGCGCTATCCAGCAGGACGAGGTTTTATCGATCACTCTTACGGGGCGTTCATTGATATTCGCTCTGTTCCCAGAACTCGTTAATGGGTCAGAATGATTTCAAATTCAGCGTCTGGTAGACGATAAGGAAAAATCGATTAAAGTCCCACCATGCGACTAACCATTTTCTTCGCCACTCTCCTTGGAAGCATCGCGCTGACACAGGCGTATTTTTCGGGTTGGTTCGCCACACAATCATCACCCATTGGCTTCATGACCACCGACGCGCAGGCTGGTGAATCCATGAGTTTCAACCGTTGCCATATTGGTGGCGGCTACAATTGTGTGGTCGATGGCGATACGATCTGGCTTGCTGGCGAGAAAATCAGGATTGCTGATATTGATACCCCCGAGACCCATGATTATGGATGCCAATCCGAAAAAGATTTAGGCGACCGTGCCACTGATAGGCTGGAACAGATACTTGAAGCTGGGACCATCACGCTTCAACCAATCGACCGCGATGAGGACCAATATGGACGCAAGCTGCGGATCGTGTTGGTCAACGGTGAGAGCGTCGGCACCACACTAGTCGGCGAGGGACTGGCACGGTGGTATGCGGGTGGACGGCGACCGTGGTGCTAATCGCATCTACATGGGGGGAGCATAATGATGGAAGTTCAAAAGATTTCGGAAAGCACCACCCTGTCGGACAAAGCCAGCGTTGAACTGGCGCTGAAAAGGCTAAAAAAGGTGCCCGAGCATGAACTGCACTTTTATCTTGTGCAGCGTGATACGCTTCAAGCAACATCTGCGCGGACTCGACAGGCTGTTACCTTGGCACAAGTCGAATATGATAGGCGCACCAACAATCAAAAAAAGTGGCTAGCTTGGATAACCACAATCATATCTGGCGCTGTCGGTTTAGCTGGCGTTGCCCTTGGCGCGTATCTCAAAAGCTGAATACGCGCCTCAACCCGCCTTTCGATTTTCGCGAGCAACGAGTTCGTTTAGCAGTGAAACGGATGCCTTATAAACTGTGTTCAGAGGGTGGTCAGCGCAGTATCGTTCGACCCAAGCTGCATATCCAAAGTCGTCCGTCGCTACGATAATGCCTTTGCATTCGTCTGTGTTATTGATTGCTGAGAGGAAACCCATAAGCCAGCCATTAAACTCTCGACGCTCTATGCTCTGCGTTCGGGTTGCTGTTGTCCATGCCCCGCATGAGCGGTTTCCAATTCCGACCACCGCAACGGTTGGAGTGGCTGGAGCGAGAGCCAATAAAGCAGCGGCAAAGATACTCACTTCGGATTTTCCACAGTCTTGTGCTTGAACTTTTGTATCTGCGACAATTTGTCTACCACCTATTTGACTCCCCTATGAAAATCACCACAGTGCATATAGCAAGTTGCAGTGAAGCGGAAGCGGTGCGGGCAATACGGTTTGCAATCGTGAGCCAGCCAACGTCCATATATGCTTTGCGAAAAGCATGGAGATCATA
Organism: Sphingorhabdus sp.; assembly: GCA_040007915.1. GTDB lineage: Bacteria > Pseudomonadota > Alphaproteobacteria > Sphingomonadales > Sphingomonadaceae > Sphingorhabdus_B. The sequence goes on along the minus strand of JBDTUD010000030.1, from coordinate 20,485 downwards.
TGACAACGCGGACTCACGATACGCTTGTGTGCAGATGCGGACACCGAGGCGCATTGCATACCGCTGAAAACGATCAACCGTTCAGCACGGAGTGGATTAGCCGAACAGTGGATGGCTTTATCGACCATGATGAAGGTTTCGGCATAGCCAAACTAACCTGTCCCGAATGTGGAAAGGCTGGTGAAGTTTCCCGTGCCTAAAATCAATCGACCGTGATGTAGCTCGCTATGGACACAACCTGCGAATCGGATTGGCAGACGGCAAAAGCGTTGACGATACGATGGTTAGCGAGGGCTTAGTGCGCTGGTATGAAGGCAGACGCAGACCGTGGTATTTGGGGGATAGAAATGACAACTTTTTTGATAATGATTGGACTGGTTATTGGCGTTTTCATTCTAATCAATGTGCTGTCAGATCAAAAAACAAAGCTATTTCGCCGTATCTGGTCATCTGAAGCGTTGAAACACCAAAGCAGCCATATGGCAACCAGCCAAGCGGAAGCTATGGACTCACTCATTAAAATATATGGTATTGTGCCTCTTGATGACAAGGCACAGCTTAGAAGTTCGATCACGCAGTTCTTAGCCGACGCTGCGTTGTTTGACTCGAAAAATCAGCGCAACATGGGCGTTCAGGTCGCACCAGTGGTTGCCAGAGAATTGCGAAAAAGATTTCCGAATATTGCGGATTAGGTACCAGCCTAAACGCTACGGGTGCCTGCGCATCGGGGATAATTAGAACAACCTAAAAACTTGTTTCCAGCGTTTGCGCCCGTTTTGGCAATCCGCATTACCATGCCTCGATTGCACTTTGGACAACGCCGTGTGTTGCTCCCAGCTTTGCCTTGCTTGCGGTATGCGCCCCGATAGTTTTTCGGTTTGTAATCAAGCGACGGCGCGGGGGCTGGAGAGATAGGACGCTGCGGCGTTATCTTTGGCGGTGGTGGCGGCTTTATCTCGGTCAATAACTCACGGTAAAAGAATATGCCTGCGCTGCCACCGAATGTCGTTACCAGCACGACCAAACCACGAAACGACATCCCTTTATCGACACCGCCATGCGATGAACAAGCTCCCCTTTTACCAATCGACGGGGAAGCCCATCCATCCCTGCAAACAGTTCGTTCAGGTTCCCAAACAAACCCCCAACCGACAGGGATTAGGAAAAACGCGGCAATGGAAAGTAGTATACGCACTGCCTATTGGGGTATGTTGCGCAGGCTATAGGTGCAAAAACATTGCTCTGGCGCAACGCAGTTTGGCAAAGGCATAACAGGTGCCTCACTGAGACCGTATTCGGTATTCTCGATTGCCAGTGCGGCGACACATGGGGCAAAAGATAGATTTGAAGGGCAAAGCATAACCGTTGTGCCTGTGGGTGCTGACTCTTCAATTATTTGTAGTGCGCGGCGGCAAGATTTTTGAATGTCCTCGATCGGGCGTTTGATATTATTGTTCTTGGGTTCCACTTTTGCATCCTTTGTTGATGTTGGCTGACGGGACATAAAGCAGGGAGTGAGATCGTGACCAACAAAACAGCGTATTTGCAGGTTGGTATCTGGTTTAATGAGGATACCAAACACATTCACATAGCATCGAGCGACGGCGGCGGCTTTATTTCCACTGTATGCGATGACCCAAGCAGCAAGCGCGGCAATCCGAACCTTTATGGCAAGTTAGCGAAAATCCTTCGAGGTAACGGGTTGCCCGCGCCCGATAACTAACGGCAATCATTCCCGCGAAGACTGCATCTCTTAATTTCAAGATTTGTTTTGGGCATTCGCACCGTGCTCGCGACGCTCCAACCCTTCCTCGATCAACTCACGTACAAAATCACCCTGACGGGTGCTACCACGCAGCGCATCGATACGCGACTTTGTGCCCGCTTTCGCGCGCACATGTATCGCTTCGTCATAGACCTTTGGCTTCGTCACATATGAACGAATAGCGGTATCGCTTTCTTTCATCCAGTCCTCAAATGACAAAAAGGCTGCGGTGTCCTTGACCGTATAAGCGGTATCGCTTAAGCAATAAGCGGTATCGGTTATAATTGCAAGTGAGCCAGCGATGATCGGAATCAAGTTCGAAATGCTATCGTTGATGACGACGATGCATGCGGTTGGGCTGAGATGCGGGGAACCAAGAGCGATCTGTTCGGAAGCACACGCAACTTCCATGATGAAAGATAGCCCTGTCGTGCGATAAGCATAGCGTCGATATCAAATATAGATGGTGATGCTTGACGCCTCACCGATCTGTGCGACCATCACCAAATGACCGATAAAGACGCTCCCGACATCGTTGACCCTGACGGTAACCAACCATCCCCCATCGTCGCAGACTGCTCTTCTCAAGCATCACAGGGCGATCTCAAGGATGGTGAAAGACCGTTGCCCAGTGCGAATCCTATAGGCGGCACCATTTTTCCTGAAACCCGCGATAATCCTCAACAATCGTCTAAAAAACGGTCCCGAAATCCCGTGTGTTACACAGGACTGCTACACAGTGCAGGGCGAAGATCGACATCAACCATCAGTAATGATGTCACTATGTCCCCGCGAGACTGTTCATCGATCTATCGCGCCAAGTGCGAAAGATCGATGTCCATAAACCTTAGGCTGTTGATCCCCTCTTGAAGCAACGCCACCCTATATCCACTACCGTAGTTCTCGGACGCTGCGCTGGGTTGGGAAGCTCCACCCACCCATCCTCCGAGAGCCATAGAGACATCGTGATCGACGCGAGCAGCGCGGAGTTCATCACGGAAATTATGACGGAAGGAGTGGTAGCTTGTTCGATCTCTGCGAGCACCAATGGATTCCAGAAACTGGGTAAACCATTTTGAAAATGCGACGGCACGCACGCCACGGACACCAGCGTCGATTTCATGGAACAGTTTTGCGATGCCTTCGCGACGTTTCTTATCCGCGTAATCTACCAATCCAAGCTCGATCAGCGTCGGATGTAGAGGTATGAGCCGCTCGCTCCCAGACGTTTTCAGCTTTTTGTCAGTGCTTCCAACGAGCGACGATGTAGTGATGCAAATGCAGTCAATGCCCTCGACGGCACGAATGTCCGTGGTGTCCAACTGGCATATCTCATTCAGCCTCATCCCTGAATGAATGCCAATGAGGGGCACCCAGTATCGAGCGTTTTGCGGACGCACCGTTCCAACTTTGGCGTAACCGCGATCACCGTCTTGGCACCCAATAAACAACGGGGCGTGAAATATCAGTTTCAGTTGCTGCGGCGAAAATGGATGCCGCTTATCTCGCTTAGCTACATCATCTGGAAGTCGGAGACCTCGCGCTGGATTGCGATCAATCAGTTCTTCACGCACGCACCAATTCATAAAGTTTGAAAATCTGCCGAGGTATGCATTTGCGTTGGCGGCGCTAATCCTTTCAACATCTGCACGAGATCGCGCAAGGTCAGAGGCTTCGCGGGGCGAAAGCTTCGGGAACAGCTTAACCGCGTTTCGAGGCAGATGCTGCAATACATCGATCAGTTGCCTCACCTCTGATCGAGAGACACTGGCAATCGCCATATTCTCCCCGAGAATGGACACAACCAACGAACGCGTCGTCTCGTATGCTTGCCGCGTGGTTTCCGACCAAGAGAATGTAGGATCACCCAAATAGCGGTCATATGCGTTGGTGAGCGTCGGACACGGCTCATTCCTCAGCCCCAAAGATGTGTGCGATGGGGAGAAATTCAGAGAACTATCATAGCGCGAGAATGTGGCTGGATCGTCTTCCAACGGTTCAAGAAGCGTCCGATCAACAGTCAGACCAGCATTCTTTCGAACATACTCGAACTCTGCATCGACCTTGGCGACAACAGCAGAAAGGCGGCGAATGGCTATAGCCTTGCTGTCCGTCCGTAATGATTTCCAGATTTCAGCCCGTCCAACGATAGCTCTAATATCGACTGGGACGCGGCGGCGGTAATATAAAACCGACCCTCGGAAAACCAGCCCCATTGGACGATTGTGTAACACACGTGTGTAACAGTCTCGCGGGGACATAGTGACATCATTACTGATGGTTGATGTCGATCTTCGCCCTGCACTGTGTAGCAGTCCTGTGTAACACACGGGATTTCGGGACCGTTTTTTAGACGATTGTTGAGGATTATCGCGGGTTTCAGGAAAAATGGTGCCGCCTATAGGATTCGAACCTACGACCCCCGCATTACGAATGCGATGCTCTACCAACTGAGCTAAGGCGGCCTGATCCGGCTGCATCGCCGGTATAGCGCGCATAGCCATCCGCGCCCGCGAGTTCAAGCCTTGCTTTTTTACGGCTGTGCTGGCCTATTGGTTGCGTTCAGGCCGAACCTGTCGAAGCCCGGTTTTGCACAAATGCATTTCGACAGACCCAGTGCGTACAGATATGGGAAAGATTATGAAACTGCGCTCTTTATTGTTCGTCCCAGGTGACCGGCCTGATCGTTTTGCCAAGGCCGCAGCCAGCGGGGCCGACGCGATCATCCTCGATCTGGAGGATTCGGTTGCGTTTGAGAACAAGGCGGCGGCACGCGACGCGGTGGCCGAATGGCTGTCGGGCGACCGGGCCGGTGTCACCTGCTTCGTACGGGTCAACCCCGAAGGCAGCCAGATGACCATCGACGATCTGGAAATGATATTGCCCTATCTGCCCGACGCGATAGTCCTGCCCAAGGCGGAAGGCGCGCGGTCGGTACACTGGCTGCGCGCTCTGGCAGCGGCATCGGCGGATGCACCCGCAGGCGACGCCCCGCCCATCCTGCCGATTGCGACCGAAACGCCGGGCGCGATTTTCGATCTGGGCACCTTGCGGGAGGTTTCGCATTATCTGGCAGGGGTCAGCTGGGGAGCAGAGGATTTGCCCGCCGCGATTGGCGCTGCGACCTCTCGCGATGCCGATGGGTGTTATACTGCACCTTATGAACTGGCGCGTTCGCTGGCGTTATTTGCAGCGCACGCGGCTGGAGTCGCGGCGATTGACACGGTGTTTCCGGCGATCAACGATGTTGAGGCGCTGAGGGCCTATACGCTCCGGGCATCGCGCGATGGCTTTACCGGCATGTTGGCCGTCCATCCACAACAGATTTCCGTGATCAACGCCGCGTTCACGCCAACGCAAGCCCAGATCGATCACGCGCTTGGCGTAGTGGCGGCGTTCGAAGCAAATCCGGGCGCCGGGGCGTTACAGTTGCATGGCAAAATGGTCGATGCGCCGCATCTGAAACAAGCGCAGGCGTTGCTCAGCCGGGCGACGGAAACGGGTGCCGCCTAAACCGCCTTCCAACCTCTAACGGTTCGAAATGCTGGTAGGATTCTTGGCGGTTTTTCCTCATCGGTGGGTGGCGGGGTGGGTGGCGAAACATTGGCCACATGCATTCCCGCAGCGGCGATCAGATAGGGCGAAACGCGGTGGCTGGTGCACAAACCGCCATTGCCGTCGCTGACCAGCCTTTGCTCAAATTCCAGACCCTGCTGGTGACCTGTTGACCGCCGGACCGTAGCCACGACGAGCTGGCCCTCGCCAAAATCGATTACAAATCTGGTGCCAAGCGGGACATCCACCAATCCCTCGACAAGAGCACCCGAAAACGAAATATTGCGCATCACCACCGAGTAACTATGATTGTCATGGATCGCGGAAACCTTGCGGTACATCGACTGCCGGTCGCTGCGTTGTTTGGCAGGGCCTGCCGGTACAATCAGCCAATCGCCGGTGTCCAGACGGCTGCAAAGCTCGGCATTGTCGACGGCGCGACTGTATACGAAACCCTGAACATGGCTGACATTCAACGCGCGTATCAGCTCGAGTTGATCAAGCGTTTCTATGCCCTCTGCCGTTGTTTCCATGTCGAGTGCTTCAGCCAATGCGACAATCGCTGCAATAATCGCCCCGTTCCGCGATCCTGGCTCGGTGGCACCCCGCACAAAGCTCTGGTCGATTTTGATCTTGTCAAACGGCGCATTCTGCAAATAGCTGAGCGACGAATAGCCGGTTCCAAAATCATCCAGTGCCAGACGCACGCCAATATTTTTCAAGGCCGCGAACATATTGTCGGTTTCGGTAGATTCGCGCAAAAACACGCCTTCGGTGATTTCGAGTTCAAGTCGTTCGGGCGGCAGGCCGGAAGCAGCCAGGGCACTCACGACTATTTTCGGTAGCGCTTCGTTTGCGAACTGGATTGGCGAGACATTGACCGCCACGCGGAGCTTTCCAGGCCATTTTGCCGCATCTTCGCACGCCTTGCGCAGCGCCCATTCACCAAGCGCCCAAATAAGATTGGCTTCTTCGGCGATCGGGACAAACAGTCCCGGAGAAATCGGCCCGCGTTCGGGGTGGTGCCAGCGGATCAGCGCTTCCAAACCGGTGGTAATATTGGTCTTGGCATTGACCACCGGCTGATAGTGCAGAGTCATCTGCCCTTGCGCCAAGGCGTCGCGCAGGTCTTCCTCAAGCACGCGCCTGTCTTCGGCTGCCTGATGCAGCTCGCTTGAGTAGAAACGGAACCGGCCCCGGCCGTTGCCTTTGGCAGCATATAGCGCGAGGTCAGCGTTTCGGATCAGTTCTTCGCTGGAAAGGCCGTCAAAAGGACTTATCGCAATGCCAATAGACGCACCGATGATGCAGCGGCTGCCTTCGACGGAATAGGGTTGCGACAGGCTCCGGATTATCTCCGACGCCATTTCGCCCAAAGCGCCCCTATCCTCGGTATCGGGCATCATCACCTGAAATTCATCGCCACCCAGCCGACCGATCCTTTCGCGGTCGCCCACGACTTTGATAAGGCGTTCGGCCACCTGTTTCAGCAGTGCATCGCCCGCCGGATGGCCCAACGTGTCATTGACCTGTTTAAATCGATCAAGATCGATCAGCATGACAGCGCAGGCCCGTTGTTGCTGTTTGAACGCGGAAAGCGTGGTTTCAAGAATTTTTGCGATGCGGAACCGATTCAACAATCCGGTCAGAGAATCATACATTGCCAGCTTCGAGGTGTCTTCGTCCGCTCTACGCTGTGCTGTAATATCGACACCGCTACCCCGATAGCCGGTAAAGTTTCCATTCTTGTCAAATTGCGGCTGACCGGACACTGCCCACCAACGCTCGTCTTCCAATCGCGCCGCGCGCAGGGGGAGATCTTCAAATTTCGATTGTTTAACCAGAATGAATGGAAGCGTCCGCTGGCGATGAGCGCAGCCTTCGGTCGGGAAAAATAAATCACAGAATGGCTGTCCGAGCAATTCCGCTGGCTTCTTACCAAACAACTCGGCGATAGATTCGGTCAGATAGGTAAGGCAGCCATGCTGGTCCGCCGACCAGAACCAACCCTGTCTGGTTTCCTCATAATTCTGCAACAGCAAAAGCGCTTCTTTTGTCTTCCTGCTCGGAAGACTAACCGCATTTTGCGTTTTGAGCCTAGAACTCAGGCGGCCAAAAAAGCTCCCTGAACTATAAGAAGACTCGACGATACCTTCGCCCGCTTGCGTGAAACGACTTGTCGACATTCTTTGTACCCATCCACCATCCCTGGATTCTGGGACCACTACAGGCAGTCAGTTGCGGATTAGTAAACAGCGTCAGAATGAAATGGATACGGCTGGAGGGGAAACTGACCGGAAACCGTTTTGACCATGGTTCGCCTACACAGCTTTCCACCACGCCGGAATGTCCATCAATCGGGACAGTGAGCGCTCTGCCTTTTTCAGCAATCGGCGGCGGGAGGATGCGTTCGTGGCCAAGAGGCCGTCAAGCTGGGCCCGAAGCCTTGCGCCGTTGATCGGATCAAAACCGGAAAACAGCGTGCCTTGCGCCGCTACCGCGACAACCATGTCATTGAGTTCGCCCAGATTGTCCTGCAATTTCTTCAGCTCTTGATCAAAATCCCGACGGGGCTTGGCCGCAGCCTTGCTGCGATAGAGCGGAGCGAAAAAGCTGACGGCACAGCGAAGTTTTTTCCCGTCGATCCGGAGTCGATGGCGGGCGGAATCTGACAGGTCCGCCACATCCTTGGGCGACTTGAATAACTTTTTCCGCCGTTGCGTAAGGACATGCGCTGCAAACGGCTTCAGTGGACGGTTTCCACCCGTCTCGTTCTTACGCGCCAGCCATGCCCCTCCTTCGATCCAACCAGCAAACTGGAATAACAGCCGCTGAAAGGGTTTGGAGGCCAGAAGCCTCTGTGCCGTTCGTGTTGCGGCATCGCGCTGCGAGGCAAGATGCGCCAACAGTTCGGAAAAATCCCCCTCAACGGTATTCAACTCCGCTTCCACCCCGCCAAGCAGGACATGGAGATCGCGCGCAGGACCCAGACCACCGGCGACCGCCTTCAATTCAGCACGTAACTCTGCTCCTTCGTCGTCATCCACGATGTCACCAAAAATTGCGCAGGCAGCTCGCAACCGGCGAATGGCGACGCGGGATTGATGCAGGGCTTCGGGATCGCCCGAGGCGATCACCAGCGGGTAATTGGCGAGCACTTGTTCAAGGCAGCTCCAAGCGATTGCCTGGAATCCCTCGCCCACGTCCATTTTTTGCTGGAGCTTCACCGGCGGTGCCATGACTGCCGCAGGGGGGATGCCGAAGGCCAGCATATGGCATCGTTCGGCCTTGCTAACCACCGACCAGCTCAGCTTGGGTCCTATCGGTAAGGTGAGTGCTAGCGCGACCACATCGGCGAGACTGCCTTCAACCAGTTCCAGCTCAAACTCGCACATCTTTTCTTCGCGATTGCCAGCCTGGATTGTGCCGACATCGAACGCGATTTCGATGTTCGATTCCATGAAACGCAACCGCCGTGATGTCCTGACGATCCGGGTTGTCGCGATGGTTTCCAGGGCAGCGCCATCGGCCAGTTGGGCGAGCGCCGCCCGTGCTTTGGGCGGAAAGGTTTCCGGCTTTGGGCGCATACCGTCAGCCACAACACTCCATTCTGCGCGCCGAACGGTCGAACCGCCCGGATCCGAAAGCTTCAAGGTCTGTTCGCAGAATTTGCCGGTATCGCGGATGCGCAAGGTCGCCCCACCGCGCCGAAGACGCGCGCCGTCGGTGTCGAAATAGGTCGTGACGAGATTAGCAGTCTCTTCTGCGCCTGCCAACTGGGGGTGGGTACGCATCCTCTTAAGCACCGCGGGTGAGGAAACCAGCTTAATCTCTGTTTCGACGGCATCGATCATCGCGATCCACCATTCCAAGCCTGTTACTCGACACGGAACGATAGCATGCTGAAAGGCTTGTAGCAAAGGCGGGTGCGGGTTTGCCGAGAACTAGGTGTTTGGTCCCAGCATGTGATGTTGTAATAAGCGGAGGGACTTATGGGACAGGTTCTACATGGGAGCGCCAAGACCACGCACGCCATTCGAGGCGAGCTACAGCGATCGCAAGCTTCGGTCGCGAGCCTCGCCAAAAGGTTCGGGATCAACGAGAAGGCGGCGATCGCCCGGCACGGAATGGCCGGGATCGCACGCGAGGATTGCCTCGACAGTGCGACACCCGGCCACATCATTACCGATGACAACCAGAGGAAGTTGCAGCCATCAAATACGTACTCCCTGGATCGCTGCCCCCCATGTCGTGCGCCAACGCTTTTTGACGGAGGTGAGGCCCGCCAGCGCGATCAGCGCCAGCGCGGCAAAGATGAGGAAGCCGCTGGATGCACTTCCGGTCCACTGCTTAGCGACACCCAGCGACGAGGCGAGATAGAAACCGCCGACACCCCCGCCGAAGCCGACGAGACCGGTCATCACGCCGATCTCATGGCGGAAGCGCTGCGGTACCAGCTGGAACACCGCGCCATTGCCCACGCCCAGCACCGCCATCACCGCGAAGAACAGCGGGAACATCGCAGCAAAAGAGATCGGTGCGAAAGCGATGGCTGTCAGTAATGCGGCAGCCGCCATATAAACGAACGACAGCGTCTTGATGCCGCCGATGCGGTCCGCGAGCGCACCACCGAAAGGACGAACCAGCGAACCGGCGAAGACGCAGGCGGCGGTCGCGTAGCCCGCATTGACCGGCGTCATGGCCAGTTCGCCGGTGAACCAGATCGGCAGCGAACCGGCAAGGCCAACGAAACCACCGAAGGTGACGCCGTAGAACAGCATGAACCACCAGGCGTCGGCTTCGGCCAGCATGCGGAAATAGGCGGCGATATATTCGCGCATGGTCTTGACGGGCGGCTGGTGCGGACTGTCCTTGACCAGCACCATGTAAAGCACGAAAACGATCCCCAGCGGGATCAAAGCCAGGCCCAGCACATTGTTCCAGCCGAAGGCCTTGGCGAGCAGCGGAGCGAACAAGGCGGCGAAAACCGTTCCCGAATTGCCCATACCGGCGATGCCCATCGCCTTGCCCTGATGCTTGGGCGGATACCAGCGCGAAGCCAGCGGCAGGGCGACGGCGAAGGACGCCCCCGCAAAGCCCAGGATCACGCCAACCGCGATCACGCCTTCCAGGCTGTGGACGCCGAAGAACCATGCAACGAACAGGCCCACGATCACCACGACCTGACCGATCGCGCCGGTGGTCTTTTGGCCAATCCGGTCAACCAGGAAACCATTGACCAACCGCAGCACCGCGCCAGCCAACGTCGGCACCGCGACCATGAAGCCCTTTTCGGCGGGTGTCAGATGCAGTTCGGCGGCGATGATCGGGGCCAGCGGCCCGAGCATGTTCCACACCATGAAGGCAATGTCGAAGTACAGGAACGCCATGATCAGCGTGGGCCTGTGCCCCTCTTGCCAGAAAGATTTTTCACTCATGGGTTCTACTTCCTTCCTGATTAGCAGAATATATCTTGACGAGGATGCCGATCCGCTCCCATCGCGCGTGTATAAGGGAGGGAGGATTGATTTTGAGACCGGAAGGGCGTTTGCTGGTGGTAACGGGCCATGCCTCTGCGACAGGCGAAAGGCCTGACAATCAGGACTTTGTAGGTATCTACACAGGCACCGAAACGGAACGTCAGCTGCACGGGATGGTCGCTGCCGTAGCGGACGGTGTTGGCGGGGCAAAGGGAGGACGCGTTGCCGCCGAACTTGCCGTGCGTGCCTTGATTGACGGCCTGTATGTTCAACCCGACACCATTGGCCCGGCAGCGGCCGTGCAAAATGTTATGGCCCCTTTCAACCGCTGGCTCGCCGCCATGGGGCGAACCGAATCCATGGCCCATGCTGCCACAACTTTCACCACCTTGGTTCTTAAAGGGCGTCGTGGGCATATCCTGCATGTCGGCGATAGCCGCGCCTGGCACTTTCGCGACGGGCATCTGACCCAGTTGACCGAAGACCATACCCGCTCGCATCCCGACCAGAAGCACATCCTCTACCGGGCGATCGGGATTGAGGAACGGCTGCGCCTCGATCACCAAGAAGTGACTCTGGCCGAGCATGATCGCCTGTTGCTGACCAGCGATGGCGTACACGGCAGCCTGTCTCTCAGGAAGCTCGAAAAACTTCTGGGCGCGCGCAATTCGGCGGACGCGGATGCTACCGCCATTGTCGAGGCGGCGCTGGGGGCGGGCAGCCAGGACAATGCGAGCGCCATTGTGCTCGATATTGTCAGCCTGCCGGCGGTTGATCATGACAGCGTTGCTGGTGACATCGGCAACCTGCCGATTTTGGATCCACCTGCAGAAGGCGAAAGCATCGACGGATTTCTTCTGGAAACGCTGCTCGCCGACGGGCGCTACACACGCCTGTTCCGCGCCAAGGATCCGGCGAGCGGTCAAGACGTCGTTATCAAGTTTCCCAAGCCAGCGCTGTTGTCCGAAAGTGGTGCACGCCTTGCCTTTGCACGCGAAATTCTTGTCGGTAGCCGCGTCTCCAGTCCGTTTGTAGGCGGTGTGGTCGCCGTCCCGCAGGATCGACAGTCCCGCCTTTATGGCGTTCAGCCCTTTTACGATGGCGAAACACTTGAGCGAAAGCTTGGTAATATCGTCAATCTTGCGGACAGCCTGGCGATTGCCATCAAGCTCACGCGTGCTGTCGCCGCGCTCCACCGTCTCGATATCATCCACCGCGACATCAAGCCTGATAATGTCATCCTGTTGCCCGATGGCGGATTGAAATTGATCGATCTGGGTGTGGCGCGCCTGCCGCGCGTGGATGAATTTGCCAGCAGCGAAATCCCCGGCACACCCAGTTATCTCGCACCTGAAATGTTTGGCGGCAATCTCGGCGACGAAGCCACCGACCAGTTTGCGTTGGGCGTTACGTTGTGGCGCCTGTTTGCCCGAACCTATCCGTACGGTGAAATGGAGGCGTTCAGCCGACCCCGATTCCGGACGCTCGAGGCGCCGAGCAAAATGCGATCCGAGCTGCCCGCCTGGCTCGATTCCACGCTCATGCGGGCCGTTGCCATCGACCCGGCTGAACGCTTTGGGGATGCCATCGAATTGTTGCGGGCGCTGGAAGGCGGCGCTGCTGTGGCGCGTGTAGACCAGCGGCCGGTGCCTCTGATCGAGCGCAACCCTGCCCGATTCTGGCAGAGTGTGTCGCTGCTTCTTGCCATCGCGCTCATTGCCTCGTTGTTGCTTGAATAGCGATTTTCGCACGGAAACGCGCCGCGCATAATCGCCATAAAAACCGTCCACCCTCGGCATGCTACCCTCTCGTCCCCGTCTTCAAAATGCAAAAAAGCCGCCCCAGTCTGAATGGTATCCAGACCGGACGGCTCCACTGCCCAAGCATTTTTCATGCCAATTGCGATAGCGCACCAGTGCGCAGCCGAACTTACACGTCGAGGACGCCATTGTCCTTACGAACTACGCGTTGTCCCGTCTTCTGCGGCGATGCAAGTTAAATCATGCAGTGCACAATCATTGGCACATTGCCCAAATATTAGGCAATGCGCTCCTTAGCCGTCAACCCGTCCGTTCGCCTCCCCGCGCCGACATGCCGAATAATTCAACTATCCCAGAGTTGGAACCATGTCTTTCTTCCCCGGTTAAACCTCCGTCGGGACCTTCTGCGCAACGGCGGGTCAAAATCCGATGCGCATACTCTCCAGCCCGATCTGGCGGGCAAAAGGGCGATTATAACGGGCGGCACGACGGGTATTGGTCGCGCTATCGCAGTTCTTCTTGCCAGCTACGGAGTGAAAGTCTTCATCTGCGGTCGGATGCCTGAACCTTTGGCCGATGCGCTGGAGCGTATTAGAGAAGTGGGCGACGGCGATGGGATAAATGTGGACCTGGTAGACGCGGTGGAGGTTGATCGCTTTTTTTGAAGCTGCCGATGCGTTTTTGGGCGGCTTCGATATCGCTGTCATCAATGCAGCTGTGCCAGCCGATGCGCTTGCAGAAACGCAGGAAAGCGAAATGCGCTATCAGGTAGCAGCCGATTTTACGGCTTATCTCAGCACGGCACAGGAAGCTACAAACCGAATGCCCAGGGGAAGCGATATTATCCTCATCGGATCGATGTCTGCTGTGTCCCCGCAAAGGCAGCAATTCCATCTACGTCGCCGCAAAATCGGGAATCCAAGGCTTCGCAAAGTCCCCAACCCCGCCGAACCGCCGTATCGCTGATGCGGCTGGAAACGCGCTTGGCCCATCCCTGACCGAATTTCTCGCGCCCGAGGTTACGCCGCTGAATTTTGCAGACCATCATTTTCTGTGCGCCGAAAAGGCAAAAGTCACAGCAACAGCGTCCGCTATCTCATCTGTCTCCGCCCATTCGCCGGAACCGACTCCAAAGCTTGTGCGGTTCAGCCGGGTCGAACCCGAAACGCGGGCAACATAACCTTTAATATCTAGGGTGAAGTCCAGCGTCAGGGGGCGACTTGCACCGTGCATCGCGAGTGAGCCCGATGCCCGATACCGGTTGCTAACCAGACGACGCATGGATGACGCGCTAAATACGGCCGTGGGATGTACCGCGACGTTGAAGAAATCGCCGCCGCGCAGCATATCGTCGCGCTGACTGTCCGATGTGTCGGTCGATGCCAGATCGATCTCGGCGCGGATCGTCGAATGGGCTAGATCGTCCGGGCTGAAACGCACGTTGCCCGTCCACCGGCCAAAACTGCCATGGACTGGCTGCCCGTTCCAGGTAGCGACAAAGCCTAGGCGCCCGCCCTGAGCAATCGACCAATCGGTCAACGGTTCGGCAACGTCAGTTTTGGCAAGATTGTCTTCTTCCTTTGCCTTGGATGCCGCTTCGGCTTCGGCATTGGCCTCTTCACGAGCAGTGTCAGTCTTGGTGGCATTTGTTGCAGCAGGTAAGGGCTTGGGAGTGACCGCCGGTCGCACGGGTGCATCTAGAAAGTCTAACGCGCTGCCCACCGCATAACCCGCGCCCAACACACCCGTTGCCATCACCGCTGCAATTAAAGCGGTTTTACGCGTCGCCAGCGCTGCCGGGATCATGCGGGCAAGAATGTTTTCATCCTTCACAAATTGATGCCGCAGCGCACCGGCCACGTGCAACACCAATAAGGCGACAAACATCCACGCCAGCGCCGCATGAAGCCCTTCGGCAGGTTCGTGCCATGCATTTGGTACCCGCAGATGCGGCCACGGGATGACACCGAACAATAATGTGGGGAATTTGATTTTCGCGGTTGAAACGATGATCCAGCCGGTTATCGGACCGCCAATCATCACCACATACAGCAACGCATGGACCAGCTTGGCCATCCTTGCAGCCCAAACCGAATCGACAAAAGCGGGCGGCCTGCGATGCCACAAACGGACAGCGAGCCTGGCCAAGCTGAGCAGCAGGATGATGATGCCGAACGTCTTGTGCAATTGATAGCCGGCAAATTGGGCGGCGCCACGCTCCAGGTCATGCAATTGCCACCCGAGCGCCAACTGGAAAGTGAGCAAGAGGGCGAGCATCCAATGCAGAGCCATCGCGGCGAGCGAATAGCGCGCGGCGCGCGGGCTGCTAACCTGCGTATCCAACTCCTGGTCCCTCGTCATCTTCACGGGAATTGCCCGGTCTTTCAAAAAATGTAAATGATGTGACGCAGGAAATCGACCGACTGCCCGCAGGTCGATGGTTGATGGCGTGAGGCTAAGTCTGCCTGGAGGTGACAAATGACAGACTTGGTCTCGAGAAGTTTGGCAATGCCGAACTTTCCGATCTTAGCCCATGGATCACACAGCGCCTACCAATAAGGCACCGCGCCGTAAGGACCGTAATAGGCGAAGATCCCCTCGCCATAGGTTAGGTGGCGGGGGCCACCGAGCGCTCTCAATTCGTCTCGATCATAGGTGGGCGCGGCCTCCAGCGCGGCTCTGTCAAGTTGCACTACATAGCCTGAACGTTCGGGAACATAGTCCAGTACGGACCACGGAATGGGATGGTATTTCTCACCTATTCCGAGGAACCCGCCGAACGACATGATCGCATAGACCACCTTGCCGCTGACCCTCTCGATCGAGAGATCGTCGACATGGCCGATCCGTTCGCCGGTGCTATCGAAGATGGGTGTCTTATTTACCCGGCTGCCAAGGATGAGCGTGTGATCGGAGGGGTCGAGCGTGGTTTCCGATGTCTGGTTCATGATCAATACTCCTATTTGTCCGGTACGGCACAGCGGTGCGCGTTGACGCGGCGAAGAACCACTAAATGAACCCGGCCAGGCACCGTTCGTTCCATCGCTCAATCGTATTTTCGTTCCTGACATTCGCCGGCAATTTCTAGGCAGAACGAAACTCGCTAGCGCTGGCTCTCCCACCCGGTTTTCGTCTCCGGCGTTGTGAGCGCAAGCAAAATGCTCTGCCCATATTTATTGGTGTGGGCGTGTAGCTGGTCAATATATGCGCCAAGGTCTCTACAGGAGGCGGTTGCAGCCTTCTCCAGTCCAGCCGCGCCTAAATAGCCGGGGTTGGCCTCTATCAGAATTGCTGCCGTCACTAATAGCGCTTCTGCCGCCCGCGTTGCATTCTTGATGGGTCCCTTTTGCGCCACCTCGATCGAACCGATAGCGCCAATCACCATGTCGCGAAATTCAGTGTCACTCAGCAACTCTGCTATATTTGCAGGAGTGGTCATTGCTCGATCATATCACAACTGATGGCAAAAAGCGAATTTCCAGCTCACGCATCGACGGTGCAACCAAAACCATTCGCGAAGGCGGTATCATCGTCCAGCGGGGGACCAACCATCTTTGGCGCAATGTGACGAGCAAGCCGTGCCGCATCGCCTTCATCCTCATCGAGGCACCGGCCTATTTGCATGAAGGTGCACCCTTGCCCGAACACAAACCGGAAGACGTGGCCGCCGGTCGTGTTTGATCTTTCGGGCAAGGGTGCGGGTTGTCGGTCGCCCAAATTATATGGACGAACTTAATCAGAACTGCACGCGCTTCGTAAAACCGCCGTCGATTACCACATTGGTGCCGGTCGTATATGAAGACGCCGGACTGGCGAGAAATACAATCGTGCGCGCCACCTCTTCGGGGCCGCCCCAACGTCCGAGCGCAAAACCCGCCTCCGTCGCCGCATAAAGTTCGGGAACTGCGGCCTTGATCGCTTCCCAATTGCCGCCGGGAAACGCGATGGGGCCTGGCGAAACCGAATTGACCCGGATGCCCTTGCTTCCCCAAGCCTGGCCAAGTTGCTTTGCATAGACGAGCAACGCGCCCTTGATCGCGTTGAAGGCCTGCGGAACCAGGAAGGTTTCGACGCCCGCTGTGCTCGACATCATAACCACCGAACCGGAACCGGATTTTTCAAGATATGGCTCCAGCGCCTCGCAACCCTTAACCGTACCCATAAGATCGGAATTGACGCAGATTTCCCAGTCGCCCGTCGCCCCTGCGCCCGATGCGCTCGCGCCGGGGACAAAAATATCGCAGCCGCCAAGGCGATCTGCCGCCGAGGTCAACCAGCCTGGATAGGCATCCATATTGTTGATGTCGAAGGACTCGCCAATGACCTTGCCACCATGCTTCGATAGACTGGCGACCGTTTCGTCGATCTGTTCCTGATTGCGCGAGAAAAATGCGATATCGCATCCTTCGGCCGCAAAGATTTCAAGCGCCGCCCGGCCGATGCCTCGGCTCCCGCCGGTCAGAATGACCTTCTTGCCCTTTAATCCAAGATCCATCGTACCACTCCTATCTTTAGGTCTGTAACATTTTGCGGCAAACTGCGCGCAATCAGTCGTTCCAGCCACTCCCCTTTTAGTCAGGACGCCAAAGGAAATGGAGGCTTCGATAGCCAACGCGATGGCCGCCGCTTAGGGTCAGGACCTGTTAAATCCGCCTTCGAGGTTTGAGGCCATTTTGTTCAGTGCGAGGCGGCGAGCCGCAGGCTTGGCGGTTCCAAGTCCAGGCTTGCCAACGACGCAATGGACAAAATGGGTCAAATCCGAAGGACGCCAAAATGGCTTCGATCTCGAAGCAAAATACCCTTGCCGGTAGAATAACTATCGGCGGCGGGCATTTTACTCCGATATCTTCGCCATTGAGTTTATCCTGAGCGCCCGCCCTGCGGGCAGTCGAAGGGCCTCGAAGGCGGATTTAACAGGTCCTGACCCTAAGCCTCACCCCGCGCGATTTCACGTAACACGTCCTTCTTGACTTTACCTGATGCTGTTCTGGGAAAGTCTTTAACAAATTCAAATCGCTCTGGTGTTTTCTGTTTGGCCAGGCCGCTGGCTGCAATGTGAGCGATCAGCGATGGCGCGTTGGCGCTACCGATAATGAACGCGCAAATCCCTTCACCCAGCCGGGGATGCGGCATCGCCACCACACTCGCCTCGACTACTTCCGGGTGGGTGTGAAGCACATCCTCGATTTCCTTGGCGCTGATATTTTCGCCGCCGCGGATGATGAGATCCTTTTTGCGCCCGGTGATCAGTAATGCGCCTTCGGCTGTCCTGCAGCCAAGATCGCCGGTACGGAAATACCCATCTGATGTAATCGCTTCGGCCGTTTGCGCCTGATCAAGATAGCCCAGGAACATCGCGGGACCGCGCGCAAGGATTTCGCCTTCCGCACCCTCGGACAGGTCCTTGTCTGCGTCATCAACGATGCGGACGTCATAATCGATGATAGCCCCGTCGGTTGTGGCCGCAAGATGTTCATCGGCTGGAGAGGGATAGCCCAACGTAACCGCCGGTACTTCCGAACTGCCGAACATCCGGAATGCGTTGCAATTCTCGAATGCTGCATTCGCTGCCGGAATCACATCGGGCGGCACTGCCGCTCCGCCGCAGGCAAAAAAGCGCAGCGAGGGCAACCGCGTACCCGCTGCACGTGCGGCATTGGCCAGTTCGATCAGAAACGGTGTCGCGGCAACGGTTCCGCTCACTTGATATTTTTCAATCAGCACCACAGCTTCCTCAGCATTCCAGCTTTCCATCAGCACTGTCTGTGTGCCCGCAATGAAGGGCAGCTCAAGCCCGTTCGAATAGCCGCTGACATGGGTGACCGGCGAGGGCATGATGATCGCGTCACCCGGATTGATTCCCCAGTGCTGCCCGCCTGAATCGAGCGCCCGGGTCAGCGTATTGTGGCTGTGGAGGACCGCCTTGGGACGCCCGGTGGTGCCCGAAGTATAAAGGAGAAGCTTAACGCTTCGCGGATCGACATTGGGTCGGTTAAAGGCAATGCCCTGCCCGCTATCGACGAGCATGTCGTAACTCAACATCCCATCGCGCTGCTCGCGAACCAGCACGACATGCGCAAGTTCGGGCAGCGATGGCAGCAGCCGCTCGACCATATCGGCATAGCTGAAGCCACGGAAAGATCCCGCCACGAACAATAGTTTCGCACCGCAATCCGCGAGCATCAGGCCGACTTCGGCGTCGCGGTAGATATGGACGATCGGATTGATTACCAGGCCGGATAGGGCGGCGGCCAAATTGATGACCGCAGCCTCCCGCCAGTTCGGCGTCAGG
Organism: Sphingorhabdus sp.; assembly: GCA_040007915.1. Lineage (GTDB taxonomy): Bacteria > Pseudomonadota > Alphaproteobacteria > Sphingomonadales > Sphingomonadaceae > Sphingorhabdus_B. Next base: position 1,633 of record JBDTUD010000030.1, on the reverse strand, counting down.
AAGCTGATCACATCGCCCTGCATCAAGCCGAGCTCCATCATCGCGACCGACAGTGACCGGGCTTCCTCCAGAACTGCACTCCGCGTCGCAGCGCCATCGACATTGAGCAACACGAGTGCGTCGGGCTCGCGCTCTGCAAGCGCATAGGCCATGTCGCCAAGCGTTTGATCGCGCCAATAGCCGGTTGAATAGCGCGCGAGATGGGAGGGGGTTGATAAGATCATCCGCCCCCAATGCGACCCCCGGCCCGGCCGCGCAACCGACGAAATGGTGAGGTACCCCTCTCATTCCTGCCAGCTTGCCGTCGCCCCCTCATAATGCTTCAACATTCGCCAATGCACGACAGGCCGGTTGGGTAACAGGAGAGTTAAATGGATCACGAAACCGTGGGTAATGTCGCTGCAGCGATGCTGGACTATGTTGAAAACGGCACAACCTTCATGACCGAAAACACCATGACGGTACCCACCCGTTCCTATACCGACCCCGATCAATGGGGGGCGGAAATGGAGCTGATTTTCAAGCGCGTCCCCCTGATGCTCGCACTAAGCTGCGAAATGCCCAACCCCGGTGATTACAAGGCGATGGAAGCCGTCGGGCTGCCGATATTGATCACGCGTGACAAGAGCGGCGTTGCGCGCGCCTTCCTCAACGTATGCTCACACCGCGCGGCTCCTGTCGCGAGCGAAGGACATGGCCATTGCCCTCGCTTCACCTGTAAATATCATAGCTGGACCTATGGCCCGGATGGCAAGCTGATCGGCGTTGCCGACCCGGCCAAATTCGGGAGTGTTGACAAGGCCGCAATGGGCCTCAAGGCGCTTCCGTGCGAGGAAAGGTCGGGCATGATCTTCGTTGTGCTCGATCCGAACACGCCGCTCGATATTGACGCGTATTACGGCAATTATCTGGAGGATTTTGAAGCGGCGGGCCTCAAGGACTGGGCATTTCTCGGTGCGCGTGTGATCGAAGGGGCGAACTGGAAGATTGCTTTTGACGGCTATCTGGAGGGCTATCATTTCTCCTCGCTCCATCCCGAAACCATCTTTCCGCGCACACCGTCAAACGTGATGCACTATGAAGCCTTTGGCCCCAATATACGGATCGGCTTTCCCCACCACGCCATCGGCAAGCTGCGCGATATTCCAAGGGAAGAATGGGGCCATCAGGAAAATAACGGGTTTGATTTTGTCCGCATCCTGTTTCCCAATGTTTCCGCCTATCTCGCCCCCGAATTGGCCCAGATCGCGCAACTATTTCCCGGACCAACGCCGGACAAGAACCGTACTGTACTGCTTTATGCCCGCAAAACCGGGCCGAAGGATGCCGAGGATGCCGCAGAGATCGAAAAGATGATCAACTTCCTGCGCGACGTGACCTATACCGAAGATTATATCATCGGCATGGATATCCAGAAAGGCTTGGAAGCCGGCGCGCACGCCGAATTGACCTTTGGCCGCAACGAACGCGGCAACCAGTATTTTCACGAATGGCTGAACTGGTATCTGCAGGATGATGCAAGCCTACCCAAACCGGTGTTGTGACGGCGGCTTGAGTCTGATTACATTGGATTGAATTGACTGTGTTCCCCGGCGAAGGCCGGGGTCCAGCCCCATCAAAAAGATTCTTTGTT
>JBDTUD010000029.1:0-44424 GCA_040007915.1 Sphingorhabdus sp. | reverse complement strand
CGGCATAATGCCCGCGTTTGACCAGCGTTTGCGCTATTCCGGTGGCGATCAGGAATACGCCGAAATAATAGAGATACCAGATGGCGATCCCCGTCATTTTTGAGTCAGCCAACGGCCCCAACTCGGCGAAAATCAGCAGGTCTGAAACCACAAACAGCACCGCTCCAGTGCCAACACGGTAGCGCGGAAAGTTGCTGCTCCACGCCATCGCCGCCATAGCGGAGAGGATGACGCTGTAGGCCGCGACCTGTACGCCAGCATCGGGATCGTCCGGCAAGAAGTATGCGATCACCGGCGTCAGCACGAGAATCGTCAGCGCCAACAGTTTTTGGCTGAACGTCGGCCTGACCCGCCGGTGCCGTGCATAGAGCCAAATCGCGACAAGATGCCCCGCAGCGAAAGCCAGCGCGCCGGGGATCATGCCGAACTCGATCAGGCCGTCGCCCAATGCGTAAAACACCAGCATGACCGCGAGAAAGATGAACTCGCCCTCATGATGTCGGCGCAACGCGAACGGCACCAATAGACCAACCGCCGCCATTTTCCAGATGATAGCAAAGATATTGCCCTCCATCGGCAGCCAGAGCCATGTCGCCGGAAAACTGATCCCGACAACCAGACTGGCGAGTAGCCACGGACGTTTATGTACTAAATCTTGCCCCATTGCTCACGCATCCAGCAAACGAGCCCGCAAAACAAGTGGTAAGTATCCAACCATCGCATCGGCAGTTAGCCCCGGCCCGGCTCTCACGCTAATGTCGCCGTGCAGCCAACACGCGATTGCGGCAGCCTCGAAAGGGCCGATCCCCTGCCCTAGTAGGCCGCAAATCAGTCCGGCAAGGACATCGCCTGACCCGGCTGTCGCGAGCCATGGTGCGGCGTGGCGATTGATAGCGAACCGGCCATCGGGGGCAGCTATGACGGTTGCTGCACCTTTTAGGAGGACAACGGCCCCTGCCCTTGCAGACGCATCCAGCGCCGCTTTTGCCCGGTCATCACGCGCTATGTCGGGAAACAGCCGAGCAAATTCGCCCTCATGCGGGGTCAGCACGGCCTGATCGTGCAGAATGGCAAACAGCATTTCCGGCTTTGCGGAAAACGCCGTTAGCGCATCGGCATCGAGCACAATCGGTAGTTTGTGCATCAACAGCGCCGTGACATCCAGCACCAGATCGTCACTGATGCCTGCCCCCGGACCGATCAGCAGCGAACGCACGCGGTCATCAATGGCCGAGAATCCCGCATCCCGTTCACGCAGCATGATCGCGGTTACATGGGCGGCATGTTCGGTAAGCGCCGCGTGATTGCCGATAATGCTCACCAACCCCGCGCCAACAGCCAAAGCCGCTTGAGCCGCCAATCGCGAAGCCCCCGTGCGTAACGCCGGACCGCTGATAACCACGGCGTGTCCGCGTGCATATTTGTGCGTATCAGTAGCCGGTGGTGTCAGCGTCGGCGCTTCTATAGTGCCGTCCGGCCCGAGGTGAAGCTTAAAACTCATACGCCATCATGCCGCTTTTACCTGTGCAGAACCATGAAATTTTGTTAGCCGCGCCCCATGCAAAAAACATACAACGTTCATATCATCGGCGGCGGCCTTGCGGGCTGTGAAGCGGCTTGGCAATTGGCGCAGTGCGGTGTCAAAGTGCGCCTGTCCGAAATGCGCGGGGGTGGCGACATGACGCCCGCGCATCAGGGTGACGGCTTGGCCGAATTGGTCTGTTCCAACAGCTTTCGCTCGGATGATGCGGAAAACAATGCGGTCGGCCTGTTGCATCAGGAAATGCGCGAGCTTGGTTCGCTGATCATGCAGGCGGCGGAGGTTGCGAAGGTTCCTGCCGGTTCGGCACTTGCGGTTGATCGCGATATCTTCTCCGGTACCGTTGCCAAGCATCTCGAAGAACATCAAAACATCGAAATTGTGCGTGAACGTATTGATATGGTGCCAGGCGAAGGATTGACCATCATCGCCACCGGTCCGTTGACCGCGATGAGCCTTGCCGAGAGCATCATGGAAAAAACCGGCCAAGACCGCCTCGCCTTTTTTGACGCCATTGCCCCAATTATCCACCGGGACAGCATCAACATGGACATTGCCTGGTTCCAATCCCGCTGGGACAAGGGTGAAGGCAGCGATTATCTCAATTGCCCGATGGACGAAGCCCAATACCGCGCTTTTCATCAAGGATTGATCGACAGCGACAAGGCCGAATTCAAGGCATGGGAAAAAAGCACGCCTTATTTCGAAGGCTGCATGCCGATCGAAGTCATGGCGTCACGCGGGCTCGACACTTTGCGCTTCGGGCCGATGAAACCCGTTGGCTTGACTGACCCCAAAACCGGACGCCGGGCGCATGCCGTGGTCCAGTTGAGGCAGGACAACAAGCAAGGCTCGCTGTGGAACATGGTCGGATTCCAGACCAAGATGAAACATGGGGCACAGGTGGAGTTGCTGCGCACGATTCCGGGACTTGAGAACGCAGAATTCGCACGGCTAGGCGGGTTACATCGCAACACGTTCATTCGCTCTCCAATCTTGCTCGACCGGCAATTGAGGCTCAAATCGGCGCCGCATGTCCGCTTCGCGGGTCAGATTACCGGCTGCGAGGGCTATGTCGAAAGCAGTGCAGTCGGATTAATGGCTGGCATCATGACGGCAGCAGAATTGGGTGGTCGCGATCTGGCGCAACCGCCTGCGACCACGGCATTGGGCGCATTGCTCGGGCATATTACCGGCGATGCGAATGCCGAGGATTATCAACCAATGAATCTCAATTTCGGCCTGTTCGCGCCGTTGGAAGGCAAGGTTCACAAGAAAGAACGGAAGCTGGCCATGACGTCACGCGCGCGGAGTGATTTGGCGGATTGGATTTCTACAAACGCACTTACATAGAGTGCGCTGATATCAGGTTGATGTGTTCCCCGGCGCAGGCCGGGATACAGCCCTAACGAAAGACTCTTTGTTTCAGGTCTGGGCTCGAAGCACCGCTCTTAAAAAACAACCCTTCGACAAGCTCGGGGCGAACCGACTGTAATCAACAACGACATCCCGGCCTCGCAGCCTGCTTCGGCCTCGTCGCAGCAAATTCTTTCCGGGTGAGCAGCTTGTCCCGGTCGGCATCGGCTCCGGAAAACCGCTCGCTCGTTGCCGCGGCCCATTCTTCGAACGACAGCAGATTATTGCCGTCCTTGTCCAGCGACTTGAACGCCTTGGTCCGGCTACCCATCATTTCCAGCCTTGAAATAATCTCGTCGCGGTTGCGGTCGTATCGGTTGAAGCGTTGTTCTTCGCGGCTGGCCTTGGGCGCTTCGGGCGGGGTTGGGGGTGCGGCCCCAAAGGCGGGCGCGCCATTGCCTGCTTCGGGCAACCCTTCGACCAGTGCCGGCGGAGGAGGTGCCGCAGGAATTTCATTCTGTTGTGCCTGCCCCTGCCACAGCCACAATCCGGCGCTGGCCAAAAGCAATGCCCCTCCCGCACCCGCCAGCAAACCGCGCATTTCTATGTCCTTTCGCACCCGTTAAAGCTGCTTTGTTGTGACCCCAATTTTACCATCCCGTCAAGGCGTGCCAGATCAACCGGGGGCCGGTTACGCGTTGGCGCGCAGTGCTGGCTGCCAATGCCAGCATCGACAATGGACGCAATGCCTTGGGCAAACGACGGGAGACTGGTTGAGACATGCGATCAAAATTCCGTCCAAAACGGATCGACAGATCATCCAAGGCCCAAAGTTCGCCAGCCTTGACCGGCTCCGCCAATCCCGCCCAACTCGCGTAGCTGCCAAAAACCGCTTTCGATCTGGCCACCGCAAATTGTTGCAAAACGTCGGAGTTCCAATCCTCATGCGCCGCCAATATGCCCCAGCCGTCGAGCAAAAGCTGCATTTCTTCGACCAATCCGGTGGCTTGTCCTTCTCCCTCCATTCGCGCCAGTTCAACCAGCAAAGGCTCCCCCTTCGGACGCGTTTCCGGTGTTTTGGATATGGCCTCATGCCACCAGGCGATCCGCATCTGGGCGAACAACGGCTCGCTCGTCCGTCCGACCACACCGGCAATCCGGTCATCGAACATAAGCAAAAACACCAGCCTGGGCCGCACCGCAGCATTGGCATAAGCGATCGCAAGTCGCACCGGCGGCGACAATGGAGATAGATCGATACTCATTTCATTTCAGCAGACGATTTTCCGCTCCAAATCAAGGTTAACCTGACGGTAACCCTATTCCTTCAAATACCGCTCACTATCCTGCCGTTATCACGAGGGTTGAATTGTAGGTGTGGAACAGGGGAATACCACGATGTCTGTAAAGACCGACGCTGTAAAGCGACCCGGATTTCTGTCGCGTTTGCGCTCAGACCAGTCGGGCAATACAATTGCGATGTTTGCAGCGGCACTTTTTCCTCTCGCTGGATTGATCGGCGGCGGGCTGGACATGAGCCGGGTCTATCTGGTTAAAACCCGCCTGCAAGCCGCGTGTGACGCCGGTGCCTTGGCCGGTCGCAAACAAATGGGTGTGGGCACCTGGGCTGCAAGCGGTGGCAAAGCCAATACCGAAGCGGTTAGAATGTTCAATTTGAACTTTGCGCCTGATTCATATGGCACGGACAGCAACCCTCCAACCTTTACCGAAAGCTCTGGCAGTGTAACCGGCACCGCGTCGGCAACAATTCCGATGACGATCATGCGCATTTTTGGCAGCAGCGATTCAACCGTCGATGTGACGTGCAACGCGGCGATGTCGATTCCCAATACGGATATTATGTTTGTGCTGGATACCACCGGGTCGATGGCATCTGCACCCAACGGTCAAACAGTTACCACCAGCAACCCTTCAAAAATTGCCGGTTTGCGGAAAGTTGCCAAATGTTTCTATGAATCGCTGGCAAAGATCAACATCGCGTCGGTGACGCCTGCGGATTGTAATGAAACCAGCGACCCAAGCGGAGGCAATGTTTCCGGTTCGCAAATCCGCTTCGGATTTGTACCGTATAGCAGCAATGTTAATGTCGGTGGTCTGTTTGAGAATGACTGGATGGCAGATAGCTTTGCCTATCAATCGCGCGCCGCTGTACTGACGCCGGTTTGGGTATATAGTCTGGGTTCCACCAGCGCAATTTCCGGCTGGCTGAACAACTGGACGCCGACCACCGTTCCGACATCGCCGTATAACACGCGGGAAAGCACAAGCGGTTGGACCGATGTTACATCAGGGAGTGTAACGACGTTACAGGGTAGCAAGCCCTTCCAGCAAACAGGTGCCACAAACAGCAGTAATTGTACTGGCAGCACCTATAACAATTTGAGCGGAAGCAGTAACCGGCTAACCGGCCTGTCCGTCACAACTGGCACGCCTAACTCGCCTACGCTTTTGTCGACGACCCAGAATCCTCCGGTCCATCCGGCGACACAACAGGTTCTAAGCTATAACCAGACCCGAAATGATACCGTCGTTCAATACCGGTATGTTTGGGAAAACCGCGGCAGCGGCAATAAATGCTATCTTGAAAGTCGTAACCACACAACCCCGTGGGTAAAAACCCAAACCGGTGGCACCGCGACAACGCCAATCACCTGGACTCAATATACCGACACTTTCACCAACTGGGAATATCGGCCGGTAACGCATGATGTCAGCGGACTGAAAGCCGGGGGCAGCAGCTGGAACACCACTGTTTCATTGCCCACAGGATATACCACGGAAACATTGCTGGTAAGCGGCACGAATGGCGTCAGCTACAAACGCGTCGTAAATTCGAACGTCACTTGGAATGGCTGCATAGAAGAACGTAAAACTTTGCGTACCGACAGCTGGGATCCATATCCGTCAGCAACGGATTCACCAGATCTTGATTTGAACTCGGAACCCACGAGTGACGACGATACAAAATGGAAACCATCGCTGAACGGCGGTATCTGGCTTCGGTATAGTGGCAGCACCCAATACTATCCAACGATAACCAGCAGTAGCAGTCTTAGCACAAACACCAGCTACGCCTGTCCGTCTGCCGCTCGTCTTCTGACAGAATATAACGACGCATCAGGAGCTGCCAGCTTTGGAAGCTATTTGGATGGGCTGGTCGCTACCGGATCGACCTATCATGACATTGGCATGATCTGGGGCGCGCGCCTAGTCCTGCCCGACGGCATTTTTTCGGCCAACAACCAGATTGGCAGTACAAACGGCATTGACCGGAACATCATCTTCATGACCGATGGCGACACCGATTCGGGTGGGACCGCCAATACTGCATATGGTCGCCCGTGGTGGGACCGCCGCCAAGAAGTCGACACTAGCGTTGGTCCGAACGAAACCGCCGTCGATACCAAGATTAACGCGCGATTTGAGGCGATTTGTGACCAGCTAACCAATGTCGAGAACGTAACTGTGTGGGTGGTGTCGTTTGGCGGCACCGGTATTTCCAACAGCACAAAGACCAGATTGCAGCAATGTGCAACGGATACCGATCATTATTTCGATGCCGCCAACACGGCGGATCTGCTTACAAGCTTTAAAGCGATTGCAAGCGCCATTTCCCAGCTTCGTCTGACCAATTGAGGTGATGACATGAAAACCAGCCGAGAGCCAAGGTCGTTAATCCGCGATGTGCGGGGTATCGCAGCAGTCGAATTTGGATTAATCGCGCCTGTATTCATGACGGTTTTGTTGGGCACTATGGATCTTGGGCATACCTTATATGTGAAAGCCCTACTGCAAGGTTCGGTACAAAAGGCCGCACGCGATTCATCCCTGCAAACCGGGACACTGTCTGAAAATCAGACTACAATCGACGCCATTGTGACCGAGCAGGTCAAAAGGTTGAACAAGGATGCTGTAGTAACGGTTACCCGCCGTTCCTATTACACATATACCGAAGCGTCGGCGGCTACTCCGGAAGATTTTACCGATACACCGTCCGACCCCGACAATATCTGCAACAACAATGAACCCTATGTCGATCTCAATGGTAACGATACCTGGGATGCCGATGGGGCCGTTGATGGTCAGGGCGGTGCCAGGGATAAAGCGGTCTATACCGTGAATATGAAATACCCGAGGTTGCTGCCAATCAACAAGTTCATTCCCGGAATGTCGGCCGACATCGATATCAGTGCATCGACGGTACTCGCCAACCAGCCTTATGGCGAGCAGCAAGTTATTACGTCGAACGACGTAAAGCATTGTACATGATGGCTAGAACCGGATTCAAACGCTTGCTGAGGCAACTAGGCGCATCGCAGTCTGGTGTGGCGATAATAGAATTTGCTTACTCGATGCCTGTTCTTATGGTGGTGCTTTGCGTGGGTACAGAACTGACCAACTATTCCACGACAGTTATGCGAGTGAACCAGATTGCCCTGCAGACCGCCGACAACGCGGCTCGCGTTGGGGCTGGCTCGCCCCTCGCGCTAAAGACAATCACCGAGACCGACATCAATGACCTGATAACCGGCGCCCAGTTGCAGAGCGGGAATATGGACATTTTGGGCACCCATACGAGTATCGGTGCGTTTGGCGACACGGGCAAGAACGGCCGGATCATAATTTCCAGCCTTGAACCGGTTGCCACCAACAAATACAAGATTAACTGGGCAAGATGCGGCGGCCAGATGACAACTCATGCTTCAACATACGGAGTTGAAGGTGACACGAACCTGGATGGGATGGGGCCGGCCGGGCGGCAGGTAATTGCTACCGATGCCAGCGGCACAATATTCGTTGAGGTGGCATATTTCTATCAGCCACTATTTTTCAACGAATATAGCATTACCAAAAACTACAAGATCACCGCTATTGCGTCGATGCCGGTGCGTGAAGCGCGAAACACAACATTGAACAATGCTGCGGGCGCGACTCAAGCAACCTGCTAACTGAATTGCTACCGCCCCATCGTTTTCCGGCACGCCGCCACTATCTTGTCCGCATTCAGCAGCGCCAGTTTTTCCAGATTGGCGGCATAAGGCATTGGGACATCTTCGTTGGTCACCCGCATGACCGGAGCGTCGAGGTCATCGAAGCCTTCTTCCATGCAGATTGCGAGGATCTCGCTGCCGACCGAACAGACCGGCCAGCCTTCTTCAGCCATCACCAAGCGGTTGGTCTTGGCGAGGCTCGCCAACACCGTGGCCTTGTCGAGCGGACGGATAGTGCGCAGGTCGATGACTTCGGCGTCGATCCCCTCGCCTGCCAGCTTCTCAGCGGCTTCCAAAGCCATGCCGACGCCGATGGAATAGCTGACGATGGTAATATCTTTGCCCTCGCGCATGATCCGTGCCTTGCCAATCGGCAGGACATGGTCGTCAAGCGCTGGCACCTCAAAAGTCCGACCGTAAAGCAGCTCGTTTTCCAGGAAGACAACCGGGTCTTCGCAGCGGATCGCGGCTTTCAATAACCCCTTTGCATCCGCCGCGTCATATGGCGAAATCACGATGAGGCCCGGGACGCTGGCATACCAGGGCGCGTAGTTCTGGCTATGCTGCGCGCCGACCCGCGCCGCCGCGCCATTGGGGCCGCGGAAGACGATGGGGCACCGCATCTGGCCGCCCGACATATAGTTGGTTTTTGCCGCAGAGTTGATAATGTGATCGATCGCCTGCATCGCAAAGTTGAAGGTCATAAATTCGATAACCGGACGAAGCCCGCCCATTGCGGCACCGGTGCCGATGCCGGCGAAACCATATTCGGTAATCGGCGTGTCAATAACGCGCTGCGCCCCGAATTCGTCGAGCAAGCCTTGCGTCACCTTATACGCGCCCTGATATTCGGCAACTTCCTCGCCCATGACGAACACGCGGCTGTCGCGGCGCATTTCTTCGGCCATTGCATCACGCAAAGCTTCGCGCAGGGTGGAGCTGGCCATCACGGTCCCCGGCGGGATTGCCGGATCGGATTTCGCTACCGCTCGCGCAGGAGCAACAATTGGCGCAGACTCCTTGTCAGCAGCAGCGGGGGCTGGTGCGGATACAGGGGGCGGTGCGGCAGAGGGCGGCGACGCCGCTTCATCCTCACCCGTAATCAGCGCGATCACCGTCCCGACCTTCACCCCATCGGTTCCCTCAGCGACCAATATCGACGTGACAACACCTTCATCCACCGCTTCAAATTCCATCGTCGCCTTATCGGTTTCAATCTCAGCCAAAATATCCCCTGATTTGACCGCATCGCCTTCTTTTACCATCCACTTGGCGAGCGTGCCTTCCTCCATCGTCGGTGAAAGCGCTGGCATCTTAAGTTCAACGGCCATCAATATTGCTCCACCAGCACGTCAGTATACAGTTCGGCAAGCTCGGGTTCGGGTGAGCTTTCGGCAAAATCGGCGGACGCTGCGACAATGGCCCTGATTTCTTTGTCGATCGCCTTGAACTCATCCTCGCCAACGCCCATTGCCGCCAGCAATTCTTTCGCCCCGTCAATCGGATCGGAATTTTCGCGCACCGACTGCACCTCGTCACGGCTACGATATTTAGCCGGGTCGGACATCGAGTGGCCACGGTAGCGATAAGTTTTCATTTCCAGCAACACCGGTCCCTTGCCGCTGCGCACCCAATCGAGTGCGACTTCGGCAGCGCCGCGCACGGCAAGAACATCCATCCCGTCGACCTGAATACCCGGAATGCGGAATGATTCACCGCGCCGGTACAACTGATCCTCCGAAGACGCGCGGTTGACGCTGGTGCCCATCGCATATTGGTTGTTTTCGATTACGAAAATGATCGGCAGCTTCCACAATTCAGCCATGTTGAAGCTTTCGTAGACCTGCCCCTGATTGGAAGCACCGTCGCCGAAATAAGCGAGGCACACCCCGCCATCGCCCGAATATTTATGGCCAAAGGCAAGTCCTGCCCCAAGCGAAACCTGCGCGCCAACGATCCCATGGCCGCCGTAAAATTTGTGGCTTGTCGAAAACATATGCATCGATCCGCCCTTGCCGCGCGAAATGCCCGCCGCACGCCCGGTCAGTTCGGCCATAATGACATTGGCGTCGATGCCATAAGCCAGCATATGTCCGTGATCCCTGTAGCCCGTTATCACGCTGTCTTTGCCCGGCGTCAGCGCCGATTGCAGACCAATCGCCACCGCTTCCTGACCGATGTACAGATGGCAAAACCCGCCAATCAACCCAAGCCCGTATAGCTGCCCCGCCTTTTCCTCAAACCGCCGGATGAGCAGCATGTCATGGTAGAATTTCAGCAGTTCCTCTTTCGTCGCCTGATAAGGCTGGGGTTCTGCCGGACGCTCCCGGTTGGCAAGTGCGGCGTCACCCGAAATACTGGCTTTCTTGCTCGGTGCGCGCGGTGCGGTTTTTTTGGCGGGAGTTTTGGCCAAGACGGTTCATCCTCTGCGTCAATTATCAGCGATTTGGGATTACCGCCTAGTCAAATTCAGGCGTTGTGAAAAGTGCTTTCCGTTACGAAAAGCACGCAGGCTTCATCGCATAGCCATTCGTTTTGCGCCGATGCCATCACTTTAACGGAACAACCACCTCATCGGGGGCCACAACATTCAATTCTTTGCGCATAAGTTCGCCCGCCAGATCAGGGTCGACGTTGTCGCGGTCCAAAAGCCGTTGCCTGTTCCGCAATGCATCGCGCTCCTTTTCAAGCTTGGCCAATTCCGCCGAGCGTTCATTCAGCGCTGCACGGTAATCGGTCCACGCGATTATGCCGGTGGGGCCAAGCAACGCATATGCCGCGATTGCCAGCAAAGCAATTAACGCCAGCCCCGGCCCGATCACCGACTTCATATATTCCCTATTTTTGCGGGGTGGTGCCATAGTTATTTAGCAACACATATTGACGCCAGTTGCAAGCGCCCGCGCAGCGGATGGTTTAACGAAAGATGCTTTGCCCGGCATAAACCGCCGCAGAACCCAATTCTTCCTCGATCCGGATCAGCTGGTTATATTTCGCCAGCCGGTCGGAACGCGCCAAACTGCCGGTTTTGATCTGCCCGCAGTTGGTGGCGACCGCCAGGTCGGCGATTGTCGCGTCCTCGGTCTCGCCCGAACGGTGCGACATAACCGCAGTGTAAGAAGCGCGGTGCGCCATCGATACCGCCGCCAAAGTTTCCGAGAGAGTACCGATCTGGTTGACCTTCACCAAAAGCGAATTGGCGAGCCCCTTGCCGATGCCCATCGACAGGCGCGCGGGGTTGGTCACGAAGAGATCGTCGCCGACCAGTTGAACCTTGTCGCCTATTTTATCGGTAATCGCTTTCCAGCCTTCAAAATCATCTTCGCTCATGCCGTCTTCGATGGATCGGATCGGGTAATCGGCACACAACGCCGCGAGATAATCCGCCATTGCAGTTGGCGAAAGAGAAAGCCCCTCGCCCGAGATTTCATATTTGCCGTTTTTGAAGAACTCGGTCGCGGCGCAATCGAGTGCCAGCACCACGTCTTCCCCCGCCTTGAAACCAGCTTTCTCAATCGAAGCCATGATGAAATCGAGCGCATCGCGGGTTGATGCGAGATTGGGGGCAAAGCCGCCCTCATCCCCTACAGCAGTCGCCAAACCCTTTTCATGCAGACCCTTCTTGAGCGTGTGGAATATCTCCGAACCCCACCGCACCGCTTCAGTCAGCGAATCCGCGCCAACCGGCATCACCATGAATTCCTGAAAATCGATGGGGTTGTCGGCATGTTCACCCCCGTTGATAATATTCATCATTGGAACCGGCAGGACATGTGCATTGACGCCGCCGACATAGCGATACAACGGCAGCCCACGTGCATTTGCTGCCGCTTTGGCAACGGCGAGGCTGACGCCCAATATTGCATTCGCGCCGAGATTGGATTTATTGTCGGTGCCATCAAGATCGATCATCACCGCGTCGATGTCTTCCTGATCTTCGGCATCAAGATCGGTTAGCGCTTCCGATATCGGGCCGTTGACCGCTTCGACTGCCTGCAACACACCTTTGCCCGTATAACGCGACTTGTCACCGTCGCGCTTTTCTACCGCTTCATAAGCGCCGGTCGATGCCCCCGATGGTACGGCAGCCCGGCCAAAACTGCCGTCTTCCAGCAACACATCAACCTCCACCGTGGGATTCCCCCGGCTATCAAGAATTTCGCGGGCGTGGATGTCGAGAATTGCGGTCATGCTGTGGCTCCATTGGGTCGCGGTGATTGCCCGCGCCTCTACCGCCATCATCGTGCTTTGGCAACTTACCGCTGCAATGACAGTTATAACAATTGGAGTTGTAAAAATGTGGTGATATAGTTGACTAAGTCACCTGCAGTAAAGATATGATAGTAAGCCAAACCGACCCCTTTAACCATTAGGAGATATAACCATGGCTGACACAGAAAAAGCGAAACCCGAGGCCAATGCAAAACCGGCGCCGAAGAAGGTCGCTACCCCCAAGCCAAAAGTGACTGCGAAACCAAAAGTGGCCGCGAAACCCAAAGTGGCTGTTAAAATATTGGCCCCTCGTGCTCCCTCCCCCGGTAAAACCGAAAATAGAAAATCGAAGGTGAAAGACGATATGAACAATTTCAAAGCTAAAGCGGCCGATGGCGCACGCGCCGCTGCCGAAAAAGGCAAAGACCGTGCGACCGAGGCAGTTGCCAGCATTGGCAAGCTGATCCGCGAAGGGGCGGCTACTATCGATGACAATGTTGGCAAACAATATGGTGACTATGCACGTGGCGCTGCCGACTCGGTTGAAAGCTTTGCCAGCAAAATGGAAGCCAAGGATGTTGACGCCATTGTCACCGACGCGCGCGACTTTGTTCGCAAAAGCCCCGCCGTTGCAATTGGTGCAGCAGCGGCAATCGGTTTTGTGCTGGCAAGGCTGGTGCGTTCGGGACGCGATGACGCCTGATACGGCAAACTGCGTTGAAAACCCCGGACAAAGGCCTAATGCTCCAGTATGAACGAACAACAGCCTCTGGGTGATGACATGACCGATCCGCTGCCTGCCAGCGAGCAGTTGGTGCGTCTGGTCGAAGACTTTCGGGTGATGGCCGAGGCCGAGATCAGTTACTACCGCGCGCGGCTTTCATACAGCGCAGGTGTCGCCAAATGGACCAGCCTGTTCGTGGCTCTTGCGCTGTTCAGCCTGTTCGGCGCGGTTGTGGCATTGATCCTGGGATTATTGCTGGCCCTTGCCGAGGTGATCGGTTTTTTGGGGGCGACGTTCTGCCTGACTGTCGGGTTCGTGCTGGTTGCGGCGCTGTTCGCTTGGGTGGCCCGGAACAAGGTTCGCAAACTGTCGTTCCCGGAACTGGAAGGCACGAACGATGAGTGACCGGCAAACTGTCATCGCCAACCACAAACAGCGCATGCAGGCGCGCGATAGTTTGACGACCGACGTCAAAGAGGCGAAAGTCGAACTCAACCCGCGGACGCAAATTGACCGATGGGTTGTGCACCGTAAGGAACAGGCACGCGAGGTCGCCGGGCAAGTCAGCCTAATTGCACGAAAAAGTGCGCCATTTATCGGCGCAGTTGGCGTCGCCGCCTTGTTATTCTTTGCCCGCCAACCCATTTCGAATTGGATAAAGCGGCTAAAAAGCGCTAAATCACAACCAACCACCGACGATTGAGACAGGATAACAATCATGACCAAATTGGGTGACGGCATCAAATCAGCAGCCGATACTGCAAAAGAGGGCATCGCGACCGCGAAAACAAAAACCGTCGAAACAGGTGCAGCGGCGCGTGAACAGGCAGCCAAAGCTTATGAGGCCGGTCGCGAAGCCGCGGCGCGCGGCGTCAACAGTTCGAAGGAGCTTGCCTCGAAGGCCATTGCGAAATCGAGTGACAGCTTCGATAAAAATCCGTTCGCGCTTGTTCTTGGCGGCATCGCGATCGGCGCGATTGTTGGTGCGCTGATCCCCAGGACCGAGCGTGAGACAAAAATCTTAGGCAAAACCGGCAAAAAGCTTAATAAAAAAGCCAAGAAAATGGCGGAAGCAGCCAAGGATGCCGGAAAAAAAAAGGTCGATAGCCTTGGCCTGAACGGCGATGCTGTGCGGGAGCAGTTTCGCGGCCTTGTCAGCAAGGCGACTGAAGCAGTAAAGGCAGCGGGACAAGCGGCATCGGAGGCCGCACGTAAAAAAGATTAAGGGGTAGAAGTGGCTCAAACAAAATTGCATCTGGTATTCGGCGGGCGCGTCGCCGACCCGCAATCGCTGGAATTTACCGATCTCGACAAGCTCGACATAGTTGGCATGTTCCCAGACTATGACAGTGCCGAGGAAGCTTGGCGTGGTGCCGCTCAGCGAACAGTTGACGATGCCGAAATGAAATATGTTGTCGTACACCTGCACCGGTTGCTGCAACCCGAGTAGAATCCCCACTTTTTCCGTTCGCATCGAGCCCTTCGACTGCCGGCAGAGCGGCCGCTCAAGATAAACTTCAGCCTTCGGCTGAAGTCGAGATGCCGTGAGGTCGTGCGTGACGGATAGGTGTCTCGACGATGCTCGACACAAAGGGGAAGTTAACGTGAAACGTTAGGCCTTCCTATATCGCCACAGCAGCATCGGACGCACCAGCAGCAACCCGGCGATAAAACCGCCAATATGTGACCAAATCGCGATCGAAATACCCAGTCCGGGGCCGACAAATCCGATCATCACGTTGAGTGCGATCCACGCAATCAACAGGTGCAACGGTCGCGCAATTTTGGCGGAAATCGGCCCCCAGGGCTTTGGTGGTTGGTTCGGGAACAGTAAAACATAAGCCCCGATTACTGCTGAAATAGCCCCGCTTGCCCCTACCACGGGTGTCAGCGATTGCGGAGATCCGATCCATTCTGCAAGAGCGGCGGCATAAGCACCGATGACATAAAGCAGCAGATACATTTTTGCGCCAAGTACGCGCTCAACCATTTTACCGATTAGCAGCAGCATCAACATATTGAGGATTACATGGACGAGACCGCCGTGCAGAAAGGCAGCGCTCAATGGCGTTATCCAGGCAGGCAACAAAAAGCCCAGCCCCTGAAATGCCTCCGACCCGGCTCCAAACCGCGCCGGAAACAGACCGCCCGATATAACCGCTTGCTGCCACCACGCGGGAACCAGCAGCACAGTCGCAATCACCAGATTGATGATCGCCAGCGCATTGGTGACCGGTCCGGGGGGAAAGCGCAATCCAGCCATATTTTGGCTCAGAGAAACTCGATCTTCTCGACGACATAAAATTTGTCGCCCGACGGCACTGTAACTTCGACTTCATCTTCAACCACACGTCCGATCAACGCACGGCCCAGCGGCGAATTATAGGAAATCCGTCCTACCTTGGCGTTCGCCTCGGTCTCGCCGACCAGTTGATAGCGCACCGGTTTGTCATCTTCGTCGAGCAACGTCACCGTCGCGCCGAATACAATTTTGTCGCCAGACAGGCCAGCAGGATCGATAATTTGCGCGCGGCCGATCTTGTCCTCGATCTCGTTGATCGCGGCTTCGACCTGACCTTGGCGCTCCTTGGCGGCATGATATTCGGCGTTTTCCGACAGGTCGCCATGGGCGCGCGCTTCCTCGATTGCGTCAACAATCAACGGGCGCTCGTCACGCAAGCGTTTCAAGTCGGTGGTCAGCTTTTCATAGCCTTCGGCCAACATCGGATATTTTTCAAAGCTCGCCATTGAGCGTAGTCCTAACGTCACAAAAAAATCCCTACCGGCGAAGCCTGACGCTTCATCCGGCATGCAGTTCAACGGTGGGGGAAAGATACTGCTGGCTTAATAATAGTCCTGAAGTGGCCGAACTTCAAGCTCCCGCTGTCCAAGCGCGGCAATCGCCTGTGCTGCGGCCACGCTTCCGGCGGCGGTTGTATATTGCGCGACCTTGCCAACGAGTGCTGAACGGCGGATTTCCTCGCTGTCTTTCAGGCTCTGCCAACCTTCGGTGGTGTTGAATATCAAAACGATTTCGCCGTCCTTGATCTTGTCGACAATATGCGGACGGCCTTGCGCCACCTTGTTGATACGTTCGACGGTCAGGCCCTGTTCCGCGAGAAAGTCCGCCGTACCGCCGGTCGCGCAGACTTCAAAGCCAAGGTCCAACACCTGCTTGACCGCAGGCAGGATAACGGCCTTGTCGCTGTCCTTGACCGACACGAACACTTTGCCCGACATCGGCAGCGGCATCCCTGCTCCCAATTGCGATTTGGCAAAGGCGGTCGCAAAATCCCTGTCGATGCCCATCACTTCACCGGTGGATTTCATTTCGGGGCTAAGCACCGGATCGACGCCGGGGAAGCGGGCGAACGGGAACACCGCCTCTTTGACCGCGATATAGTCGATGTCGAGATTGATCGGCGGCAAGTCTTTCAATTTCTCGCCTGCCATCACGCGTGCCGCGATCTTGGCTATCGGTGCGCCGATCGCTTTGGCGACGAAGGGCACCGTCCGGCTGGCGCGCGGATTGACTTCGATCAGATAGACTTCGCCGTCTTTGACCGCGAACTGGACGTTCATCAGGCCACGAACGCTGAGCGCGCGGGCCAGAGCGTCGGCTTGCCTTGCGATTTCGTCGACGATCTCTTTGGGCAGGCTGTAAGGCGGAATGGTGCAGGCGCTGTCGCCGCTATGCACCCCGGCTTCCTCGATATGCTGCAGGATACCCGCGACCACAACGTCGTCGCCGTCGCAGATCGCATCGACATCAACCTCAATGGCGTCACGCAAATAGCTGTCGATCAACACTGGCGAGTCGCCCGAGACGATGACGGCTGTCTGAATGTAGTTTTCCAACTGCGCCTGCGTATCGACGATCTCCATCGCACGCCCACCTAACACGTAGGAAGGCCGCATCAACACCGGATAACCGATAGTTTCGGCAATTTTGATCGCTTCCTCACGGTTGCGGGCGATGCCGTTTTCGGGCTGCTTGAGCTTCAATTTGTTGACCAAAGCGGCAAAGCGCTCACGGTCTTCGGCCAGATCAATCGCATCGGGCGAGGTGCCGAGGATCGGAATGCCCGCCGCCTCCAGCGCCTTCGCCAGATTGAGCGGGGTTTGCCCGCCGAACTGGACGATAACGCCCTTCAATGTACCATTCTGCTGCTCGACATGCAGGATTTCGAGCACATCTTCCGCAGTCAGCGGTTCAAAATAGAGCCGGTCAGACGTGTCATAATCGGTGGACACGGTCTCCGGATTGCAGTTGACCATGATAGTTTCATATCCGGCCTCGTCCAGCGCGAAGCAGGCGTGGCAGCAGCAATAATCGAACTCGATCCCCTGCCCGATCCTGTTCGGCCCGCCGCCCAGAATGACGATTTTCTCACGGTCTGTTGGCTGGCTCTCGCATTCGGGTACGCCGAAGCTGGGCGCTTCATAGGTCGAATACATGTAGGGCGTCTTCGCCTCGAACTCGGCGGCGCAGGTGTCGATGCGCTTGAACACCGGACGCACGCCCAATTTATGGCGCAACGCGCGGACTTCATCTTCGGTAATTGCGCCGGTCATGGCGACGATTGCCTCGCGGATCAGGCCTGAGCCACGCCGGATTGCGCTGTTCATACCGGGGCGTAAATTGGCCGATTCGAGGGCGAGGAACGCGAGCCGCTTGTCGGAAAAGCCCATCGCTTTCAGGCGGCGCAAGCCTTCGGCATCCTGCGGCAGGCCATCAGTCGCAACCTGGGTCTCCGCCGCGATGATTTCGGCGATGCGTTCGAGGAACCAGGGATCATATTTGGCAATCGTATGGACTTCAGCAACCGACATGCCCTCACGCAGGCACTGCGCCGCGACCAGCAGCCGGTCGGGCGTGGCACGCGACAATTCGGCGATCAGGTCGTCCCTCGACGCACCTTTCAGCGCATCGACATAGTTGAAACCCACAAGCCCTGTTTCCAGACCGCGCAGCGCTTTTTGCAGGGATTCGTGGATGTTCCGGCCAATCGCCATCACCTCGCCGACTGACTTCATGGCGGTGTGCAGCAAGGGCTCTGCACCCTTGAATTTCTCGAACGCAAAACGCGGGATTTTGGTCACGACATAATCAATAGTCGGCTCGAACGAGGCAGGTGTCGCGCCGGTAATGTCGTTGGTAATCTCGTCGAGCGTATATCCAACGGCCAGCTTCGCCGCGACCTTGGCAATCGGGAAACCGGTGGCCTTCGACGCCAGCGCCGAGGACCGCGAAACGCGCGGATTCATCTCGATCACGATCAGACGGCCATCCTTCGGATTGACTGCGAACTGTACGTTCGAACCCCCTGTTTCAACGCCAATTTCTCGCAGGCAGGCGATGCTGGCGTTGCGCATGATCTGATATTCTTTGTCGGTCAGCGTCAGCGCGGGCGCGACCGTAATCGAATCGCCGGTATGCACGCCCATCGGGTCGATATTTTCAATCGAGCAGATGATGATGCAGTTGTCCTTTTTGTCCCGGACAACCTCCATCTCAAATTCTTTCCACCCGAGCAGCGATTCCTCGATCAGCACCTCGGTGGTCGGCGACGCATCAAGCCCGCCGGTGACGATCTTGATGAACTCGTCCTTGTTATAGGCAATCCCGCCGCCAGTGCCGCCCATGGTGAAGCTGGGACGGATAATGGCAGGCAATCCGGTGCGTTCGAGCACTTCGAGCGCCTCGTCCATTGAATGCGCAATACCTGAACGGGCCGATTCCAGCCCGATCTTGGTCATCGCATCGCGGAATTTGATCCGGTCCTCAGCCTTATCAATAGCCTCGGCATCGGCACCGATCATCTCGACGCCATATTTTTCCAGCGTGCCGTCGTTGAACAACGCCAAGGCGGTATTCAGTGCAGTCTGCCCACCCATCGTCGGCAACACCGCGTCGGGTCGTTCCTTGGCGATGATCTTGGCTACGATCTCGGGCGTAATCGGCTCGATATAGGTCGCGTCGGCCAGTTCGGGATCGGTCATGATCGTCGCCGGGTTGGAATTGACCAGGATGATCCGGTAGCCCTCTTCCTTGAGAGCCTTAACCGCCTGCGTCCCCGAATAATCAAACTCGCACGCCTGCCCGATGATGATCGGGCCAGCGCCGATGATGAGGATGGATTTGATGTCAGTGCGTTTGGGCATTAGTTAGAAAACCAGGTCAATCGTTCGGTGAAATTTCGGATAGCCGGACGTAGTTTCTTCAAGTCGAAGGCCCTTGCCTGGCTCGCTGAGTCGCAAGCCAAGGCTGCCTGCCCCAACCAAGTTTTGAAGTCATTCTCGATCTGTTGTTCTATGGTCCTACCAGCATTTTTCCATCGCCCCACCGGGATGGAATAGCTTTGCTGAAAGTCATCGTCTTCGCCTCGACAATCGTTCAAATCGATGGAAACACTCACGTTGTATCCTTGCAGCCAATTAACTCGAAGCTCATCACACGCAGCGCCATCAGAACCGCAATTTTGTTCCTGAACGATTAAGGCCGAAGCATCGTCATCGCCCGCGCCTGACAAACTGTTTATGCTAACCACATGCCATGAACCGAAATGCTGCCCTGTAGGCATTGATGCATACGCGCAAACGGAAAACATGATCCCTGCCAAAAAGGTAATTCGCCTCTTCACCCCATCATCCCTGCAAATTTCTCGAACAGATAATGGCTATCCATCGGCCCCGGCGACGCTTCGGGGTGATATTGCACGCTGAACGCCGGGCTATCGGTGAGTTCAAAGCCGCAATTGCTGCCGTCGAACAGGCTGATATGTGTTGCCGTCGCATTGGCGGGCAAGGTCGCCGCATCGACAGCGAAGCCGTGGTTCATGCTGGTAATCTCGACCGCGCCGTCGCTCAGGCGCTTTACGGGGTGGTTTGCGCCGCGGTGGCCTTGGTGCATCTTTGCGGTCTTGGCGCCGACTGCAAGGCCGAGCATTTGGTGGCCAAGGCAGATGCCAAATAACGGCTTCTTGGTCGCCAGCCACTGCTGGATCACCGGCACGGCATATTCGCCGGTCGCGGCTGGGTCGCCGGGGCCGTTGGACAGGAACAATCCGTCGGGGTTGTGCAGCATGATATCGTCGAAGCTGGCGGTGGCGGGAACGACCTGGACTTCGCAGCCTGTATCTACAAGGTTACGCAGGATATTCTGTTTGATGCCATAGTCGATGGCGACTACTTTTGGTTTTTTGCTGATGGGTGTCTCGACCGGGCTCGACACGAACGGGGTTGAGGGCACTGGCTTCCCCTCTCCGTTCGTGTCGAGCATCGTCGAGACACCGTGAGGCAATTTCCACAACCCCCGATCCCAACCATAGGTCTGCAACGTGGTCACATCCTTGGCGAGGTCCATGCCCTCCAGCCCGGCCCAAGCCTTCGCCTGCGTTAGCATATCTGCCACATCGAACACGCCGTCGGGCGCATGTGCGATCACTGCATTGGGCGCGCCTGCTTGCCGGACCAGACGGGTCAGGGCGCGGGTATCGACCCCGGAAAGCCCGATCCGCCCGTTCGCCTTCATCCACGCATCGAAATGCTGAGTGCTGCGGAAATTGGAAGGGTTGGTCACATCCTGCGCCGTGACACAGCCCAATGCATGGGCATTCACCGCCTCCATATCCTCGATATTCGCGCCGACATTGCCAATATGGGGGAACGTGAAGTTGATAATTTGCCCGGCATAGGAAGGATCGGTCATCACCTCCTGATATCCGGTCATCGCAGTGTTGAAGCACACTTCGCCGACCGCCTGCCCGCTGGCACCAAAGCCCCGGCCCCAGATAACCTCGCCGGATGCCAAAACCAATACACCCGTCGCTCCAGAAGGCGCGCGCGTAGAATTGGGGTCGGCCATGTGGGGCGCTCCAGATAGGGGTTGCAACGATGTCGTTAAGCGACAGCCGCTAGAGACGACGGGCCGAAGCGTCAATCAAAAGCTGAACTCCGTCCACAATTTATCTTCTTTCTCTGCGATCTCCGCGCCTCTGCGTGAACCAAAAAAAATTTCACGCAGAGGCGCAGAGATCGCAGAGATTGTTTGGCGGCAAGTGTCGGCTTATGGCTGCCAATACAAATTTGCAGAATTGAGAAAAACATGATTCGTGATACCATCAAGGCCGCCCAAATCTCAGCGATGAAGGCAGGCGAGAAAGACCGTCTGGCCGCAATCCGCCTGATCCTCGCAAAGGTCAAAGACCGCGATATCGAGCTGCGCACGGCGTCGCAATTGCCCGACGATAATGCTTTGGTCGTCGAAGTGCTGCAGAAAATGGTCAAGCAACGCCGCGAGTCAATTGCGCTTTATGAACAAGGCGGGCGGGCCGAACTGGCGGCAGTTGAGGCGGCTGAGTTAGCGGTGATTGAGGAATTCCTGCCCGCGCAGATGAGCGAAGCAGAAACCAGCGCCGCGATTGAAGGTATAAAGGCCGAATTGGGCGCGGAGAGTTTGAAGGATATGGGCCGCGTCATGGCGACCTTGAAGGAACGCCACGGACCGCAGCTCGATATGAGCAAGGCGAGTGGTTTGGTTAAGGCTGCTTTGGGGTGACGCGGGTAGGCAGACGGATGGGTGTCTCGACTATGCTCGACACGAACGGTGAAGGAAGGCTTTGTTTTCCCAAATCCGTTCGTGTCGAGCCCAGTCGAGACACCCCTAAAGCAAGCACAAACGCCTAATGGCATTCTACACCTACATCCTGAAGTGCGCCGACGGCAAATATTACACCGGCCACACCGATGACTTGGAAAAACGCATCGGTCAGCACCAAAGCGGTTTGATCAAAGGATATACCTCTTCACGTCTACCGGTCGCGCTGATGTGGGCTCAGGATTTTCCTACACGTTACGAAGCATTGGATGCGGAATTGAAAATCAAGGGCTGGTCGCAGGCAAAGAAAGAAGCGCTCATTCGTGGGGATTGGGGAGGCGTATCGTTTTTCGCCAAGCCTCCTCGGAAACGTGGGGGTGCGCCTCACGGTGTCTCGACGATGCTCCACACGAGCGGTGAAGGGAAGAATCCCGCTAAAGTTCCGTTCGTGTCGAGCCCAGTCGAGACACCCTCCTCTCCGTTCGTGTCGAGCATCGTCGAGACACCCCTCAACCAAAAACCAAAGCCTGCCAAATGTCCCTAACCCCGCAATGGCTGGACGAATTGCGCGCGCGAACGACGCTGTCCGCGTTGATCGGGCGCACCGTCAAGGTCACCAAAGCCGGGCGCGAATTCAAGGCGTGTTGTCCGTTCCATAATGAGAAGACGCCTAGTTTCACGATCAACGATGAAAAGGGCTTCTATCACTGCTTCGGATGCTCGGCGCACGGCGACGCGATCCGGTGGATGACCGACCAGCGCGGGCTGTCGTTCATGGACGCGATCAAGGAACTTGCATCGGAAGCGGGCATGGAAGTCCCTGCCCCCGACCCGCGCGCGGCGAAACAGGCCGAAGAGCGCGCCGGTTTGCATGACGTCATGGCGGCAGCGCAGGGTTGGTTTGTCCAGCAATTGGACGGAATGGACGGTGCGGGCGCGCGCGAATATCTGGCGAAGCGCGGGATGGAGATGGAGACCATATTACAGTTCGGCTTTGGCTTTGCGCCGGAGAGCCGGACTGCGCTCAGGTCCGCGCTCAAACAATTTGGCGATCCCATACTGGTCGAGGCAGGCCTGCTGATCGCGGTCGACGGTAAGGAACCCTATGACCGGTTCCGCGGTCGCCTGATGATCCCCATCCGCGACCCGCGCGGACGGGTGATTGCATTCGGGGGCCGTATTCTCGGCGAAGGCGAACCCAAATATCTGAACTCGCCCGACACGCCGCTCTTCGACAAGGGCCGCACGCTCTACAATCTCGACAAATGCTCGCCGGCCTCGCGGCAAACGGGGCGGGTGATTGTGGTTGAGGGCTATATGGACGTGATCGCGATCGCACAGGCAGGCTTTGGCGATGCGGTAGCACCGCTCGGCACGGCGCTGACTGAACAGCAAATCCAGATGCTGTGGCGGATGACCGAGAAGCCGCTGCTGTGTTTTGACGGCGACGCGGCGGGACAGAAGGCGGCTTTGCGGGCCGCGCTGCGCGCGCTTCCGTTATTGAAGCCCGGGCATAGTCTGCAATTTGTGACGCTGCCTGAAGGTCAGGACCCCGATGATCTCGTGAAGAAATCGGGCCCCAAGGCCTTCGCTGGACTGTTGGAGGCGTCAGAACCGCTCGTGGAACGTTTGTGGCGCTCCGAAGTTGCGGCCGGTCCTCTCGATACCCCTGAGGACCGTGCCGGTCTCAAGCAGCGTCTAGGCGTACATCTGGCCAATATTGCCGACACCGAGATCCGCCGCCATTACGCTGACGCCTTTCGCGAACGGTTCGACACGCTGTTCGCGCCCAAAGCCCGCGCACCTTTTCAGCCCACCGCGCCCGGTAAAAAGGGGCCGCAGCGCGATTGGCGCAAACCGCAAATATTGCCGCCGGGTCAGGAAACCAAAAGCTTTAATGCCAAGACATCCGACTTTTTGGTGCAAGGCGTGCTGGCCGGACTCCTCCGCAACCCGGCGCTCATTGATCGCTACCGTGAACCCTTGAGCGACTTTGTTCCGACCGACGCGAATCACGCCGCTCTGTTGAATGTGATGCTTGATGCGACAATGGGCAAAGAATCGCTTGATACTGACGGCTTAATTACCATATTGGACGAGAAGTTGTATAATGTCGCTAGGTCGCTCCTCCACAGCAACGGCAAAGTGTTTGCATTTAATCGTGCCGGCAATCATGGGGGTGACAGGTCTCAGGGCGACGGATTATCCAACGCTTCAAAGGAATTGGGTGAAGCAATCAGGCTGATGAAGCAGCGTCCCGCGCTGGAAGAAGCTTTGGAACACGCCACGCTGTTGGCGAGTTCAGAGATGACCGAAGAGGCTTTTGCAGAGCAGCAAAGGTTGCGGAACGAGAAAAAGGCATTTGACGAACGCATCGTTGATTTTTTTCGGCGTGATGCGGACGATTTATAGAGTTATCGGGGAATTATTTTGGCTACGCGGGCAAATGAAGAAGACACAAACGAAAATGGTGACGCACCGCTGATCGATCTGAACGATGCTTCGGTCAAAAAGCTGCTCGCTAAGGCGAAGCGTCGCGGTTTTATAACGTACGACGAACTGAACGCGGCGTTACCGCAGGACCAGATGTCGTCGGAACAGATCGAAGATGTTATGTCAGCCATCAGCGAGATGGGAGTCAACATTGTAGAATCCGATGAGGACGGCGAAACCGCTGATGAGCCTGAAGAAGAAGTCGAAACCATCGACAATATCTCGGAAAACGACCCGCGTTCGCTGACCAACACCATCAAGAAAACCGGCACCGGCGAGCGCACCGATGACCCCGTGCGCATGTACTTGCGCGAAATGGGGGCGGTTGAGCTGCTTAGCCGCGAGGGCGAAATCGCGATTGCCAAGCGCATCGAGGCTGGCCGCGACACCATGATTCTGGGCCTGTGCGAAAGCCCGATTACCTTCCACGCGATCATCGATTGGTCGCGCGCGCTGAACGAGGGCGAGATGCAGCTGCGCGAGATTCTCGATCTCGACGCGATGCTTTCGAAAGCGCCGGAAACGCTGACCGAAGACGGCGAAGAAGAAGATGATGGCGAAATCAGCGAGAAAACCGCCGGCGTTTCCTACAAGGAAGAGGAAGATGTAGAGGAAGAACCCGCCGCTGCCGACGAAGACGAAGATGACATGACCGAACGCCGCGCGCGCCCGGTCGAGGAAGAGGAAGAGGACAACACGCTCTCTCTCGCGCAGATGGAAGAGACGCTGAAACCTGCGGCTTTGGAACGCTTTGCGACGATTACCTCGCTGTTCAAGAAATTCTCGAACATCCAGCTCGACCGGATGCGCGCGCTCAACGCGGGTGAAAGTTTCCCCAATTCGACCGAGAATAAATATCATAAACTGCGCGAAGAACTGACCGCAGAGGTCGAGAGCATGCAGTTTCATGCTAACAAGATCGAATATCTGGTCGACCAGCTTTATTCGTTCAACCGCCGCCTGACCGCGCTTGGTGGCCAGATGCTGCGCCTCGCCGAACGCCACAAAGTGCCGCGCAAGGCCTTTCTCGACAGCTATATGAGCCATGAGCTGGATGAAAACTGGCTGGCCGATGTGGCCAATATCGACAAGAAATGGAACGCCTTTGCGACCAATGAAGCCGACGGCGTCGAGCGCATCCGCGCCGAAGTCTCGGACATTGCCGCCGCCACCGGCATGAGCCTCAATGAATTCCGCCGCATCGTCAACATGGTGCAAAAGGCCGAACGCGAGGCGCGAATCGCCAAAAAGGAAATGGTCGAGGCGAACCTGCGTCTGGTGATTTCCATCGCCAAAAAATATACCAACCGCGGCCTGCAATTCCTTGATCTTATTCAGGAAGGCAATATCGGCCTGATGAAAGCGGTCGACAAATTCGAATATCGCCGCGGCTATAAATTCTCGACCTACGCGACTTGGTGGATCCGTCAGGCAATCACCCGCTCGATTGCCGATCAGGCGCGCACCATCCGTATTCCGGTGCATATGATCGAAACGATCAACAAGCTGGTCCGCACGTCCCGCCAGTTCCTGCACGAACAGGGCCGCGAACCTACACCTGAGGAAATGGCCGAGCGCCTTTCCATGCCGCTCGAAAAAGTCCGCAAGGTGATGAAAATCGCCAAGGAACCGATCAGCCTCGAAACCCCGATCGGCGACGAGGAAGACAGCCATCTGGGCGACTTCATCGAAGACAAGAACGCGATCATCCCGGTCGATGCCGCCATTCAGGCGAACCTGAAGGAAACCGTCACCCGCGTGCTGGCGTCGCTGACCCCGCGCGAGGAACGCGTGCTGCGCATGCGCTTCGGCATCGGCATGAACACCGACCACACGCTTGAGGAAGTCGGCCAGCAGTTCAGCGTGACCCGCGAACGCATCCGGCAGATTGAAGCGAAGGCGCTGCGGAAGTTGAAACACCCAAGCCGTTCAAGGAAAATGCGGTCGTTCCTGGATCAATAAGCGGCGTGGCCGTGCGGCGACCAGCTTAAGCAAAAGCAACGATATTTGCGAAGTGGCAGCTCACCCAAAGGCCCGACGCCACTGCAAACTTGCGGCGGCTCCATATATCATCCCGGATACAACCGGCGCGGGTTCGGTCGCCAACGCGGGATGCGTTCTGATGATGTGCTCATAAACGGAGATATGCAGAGGGCAGGCAAATTTGCAGCCGTACATCCACTCGGTTTGCCATATGATCCGGGCCTCCATCTGCCCAAAGCTCGGTATCGTCAGAAAAATTGCATGGCTGTCTGAAATATGGGTCAGGGATTCCATGCGAAAGCCGGTTTGCGAAAGATCGATGACCTTGACCCTGTTCTTATTTCCGCCAAAAGCGCGAATGTCGGCGGCTATGGCCACATCGCCGCGGCAGGTTTCCCGCTCTCCGGTTTCATGGGTGGTATTGCTGTGGTCGAATTGCGGTTGCACAAATGGTCCAGTCTCAAACATATTGCTGTGTACTGGTCCACAATCACTCCTACACATATAATGTTAACAACTGGTCAATTTTCCCGGTTTGACGTCAGCGGATAACGGTCAAATCACACTGATCCTTGGCAGCCCCCTTTCCTTGCCCGACATCAACTCGCTGAGCGCCCACACCATCGCGTCGGCCCGGTCCGGCGATCCGCCCGGCCCCTCATAACCGCCGCCCGCAATCAACCCGCATAATTGCGCCTCCAGTTCTTCGAACCGCCCGCATAACCGCACTTTGCCTGCTTCGAACGCTGTCGCGATCGGCACCGCGCGGTCGCTTTTGCTCATGCTCGCATGAACCGCCTTCACGCGCAGCTTGGCGTCGGCGGCTTTCAGCACGGCCTCCACCATCTGCCCGCCCTGATTGGTTTCGGCGACCACCATCTGGGCGCCGTGGACTTCGGCGGCGGCGGC
This sequence comes from Sphingorhabdus sp., assembly GCA_040007915.1. Taxonomy (GTDB): domain Bacteria; phylum Pseudomonadota; class Alphaproteobacteria; order Sphingomonadales; family Sphingomonadaceae; genus Sphingorhabdus_B. The sequence goes on along the minus strand of JBDTUD010000029.1, from coordinate 17,596 downwards.
GACTGCTTTTGCCCAGCGTTCGGGCGAACAGGCGCTGACGCTGTGGTCGGCGAGGACATAAGCGATGCCGTCGGCGTCCAGCGCGCAGGCGATGATGCCGCAGGTGCCGTCGCCGCTGGGCGGGTCTACGCCGATAATATTGCGGGCAAGCCCACCCCTCCCCTTCAGGGGAGGGGACGGGGGTGGGGGCTGTCCACATACACCAGCCCCAACTGACACACCCCACCCCAACCCAGTGGAGCCTCTCGGACCAGTCCGGGGGACTGATCCCTCCACTCCTGAAGGCGAGGGGCTTAATCGACACCGCTCCAACAACTCCACACTCCAAAGCGCGCCCGCGACATCGGGCAATAACTCGCCGTCCAGCTCCTGCCGCCCGAGCCGAGTTCCGGCGTAAAGCTCCTCCACCGTTTCAACATAAGCCGCTGGCAAATGCGGATTCTCGCGCGTTTTACCGACGGTCACCACGCAGCCTTTTGCCGCCATAATCCGCGTCAACATCGACCCCGGTCTCGGCGTGGTCGTCACCGCCACCCGGGGATGTTCGCCCAGGCGCATCCCCAATTGCAGCATATCCCAGGTCTCCCCCGGTTTTTCCCATTTCGCCAACTCGTCACACCATGCGACATGATGTTCGGGGCCGCGCAAGGCATCGGGTGACGCGCCCGAAAATGTGGTTGCTTCGGCGCCGTTCTTGAAACGCAAGAGCCGCCGGTGCGGCAGCCAGTCCGCAACCCACGGATGGGCAACGGCGAGCAACCCGCTTTGGCCTTCAACCATGATCCGCTCCGCTTCTTCAAGCGTCGCGGCGACCAGGGCAATACGCAAATCACCGTTCTCACGCGCTTGGGCAGCAATCCATTCAGCCCCTCCTCGCGTCTTGCCATAACCCCGGCCCGCCATAATCACCCAGGTTCGCCAGTCACCATCCGGCGGATCCTGCCCATCGTGTCGCCAGCTTTTCCAGTCGTGATTAACCGACAACGCAGTTTCGCTTCCCAGCGTAGCAATCAGTGCTGCTATTTCATCTTCGTTCAATTCCTCGGTGAGCGAGAAGAAATTGTCTTCACGTGTCAGACTGTCACGCATCATTATCTGTGCCCTCGCCGACTTCGCGGCGCGCGGCGATGATCGCGCGCACTTTACGTTCTATATCTTCCTTCACCGCGTCGAGCGGAAGCGGCAATCCGGTATTGCCCCTGCGTGCGGGGAAACCCAGCTTGACCGAAGCCTGGTGCATCTTGATCGCCTTCAGCACTTGTTCGACTGTCAACGGCGGAATCGGGCGCTCTTTGTCCCAGGGTTTGCCCTCAAGACTGTCATTCGCTGCCTCCAGCAGCTTCATTTCGAGCCGGACATAGCCGTGGTCGAGCGCATCCTGCCAACGCGCGGCAAATTCGGGACGCTGCTTGCGATGCGCATATACTGTCGCGGTTGTAAAATTCACCGCGGCTGCCGATGCTTTCACATTGCAGGTGGCGGCGAGCTCCGCAAAGAAGCGGTCTTCGACCTCGTCGGTCCAATAACGGTCATTTGCTTCGATTGACTGGATGGAGCGGTTCTTGCCGCCTGTGCGGATTGGCTTGCTGCCCTGTGGCTGCTGCGCTCCAATATTTTCGCCGTCGCGAGCACAGCTTCCGGTCACCCGGCCTTTACAGGCGGGTGTCGATGTATCACTCATAAATCGGAACTCCTTTGAAATTGCTCGCCGAATCAGCGAGCTTCATTGGTGTTCTATTTTTGTTCTATTTAAGCCTGTTTGTCAAGGCAAGTTTACCTATATGGTTATTGCGTTCGGATGTGGTCACCCGCCTCTTCGACTTTAGGTTTGGTGTGTTCCCCAGCGTAGGCTGGGGTCCAGACCTAAACATAGAGTCTTTTGTCGGGGCTGGACCCCGGCCTTCGCCGGGGAACACAGTCGATTCAACTTAATATAGTCATGCGCTAAGCAGCCGGCAGGCGCGCCAGTGCATCCTTGATCGGCTGTTCCAGCATAAGCGCGCCTGGGATGCTCAAATGGTGGCTGTCAAAATAGAGCGGCATACCGTTGGCAACGGTCATACAACGTCTGGTGGGGCAAAATACGGCGTCCGGGTATATCCGTGTCAGCAGCTTGTGATGGCCCAGCTCTTCAAGAATCCGGATCGCGCGCCACTGGCGTTCGACATAGATATCCCGCGAAATCGTGAAATCGTCCGGATCCTGTCCTGTCCTGCTAATCAACGCCAGCGTTTTTGGAATATTATAGCCCGTTTCGGGTATCGGATAAATCAGGACGACATGTTTGCCATTGGCCAGCAGCAACTGGACAAGGTTCCTGATGCCATCCCTGAAATGATGACGGGCGGCGTCGCTGAACAAGGGGTAAGGGTTGCCGTCCGGCGCTATCATATGGGGTACGCCACTGTTGGTTTCGGCCTCGCCTACCCCGACAAAGCGACCCTCGAGATAAAGCGACCATCTTGCCGCCAGAATGACGGTCTTGATTTCATCATGTGCCAACACGTAATCGAGCCGTCTGCGATTACCCTCGATACACTCTTCACTGGTCCCGGCATCAAGCAAGGGTGGACATTGCGGCGAGGCACCGTAAACGATGCCCTTGCCACTATCCTTCACAACCTGTTCCAGCGCGCCGAACAGCGCACCGGCATGGGAATCACCCCATAAAAATGTCGTGGCCTGCGCCACGTTGCCAATCGTGCATTTTGAACCGGCAGCCAGTTGCAGATCGACATCTCCGCACATGTCCGCTTCCGGGTTCATCGATTGTTCGTACGACGCCAGCCTGACAGTCTGGTCCTTAAACCGATCGGGCAACCCGCCGCTGAAATAGATCACCCCCGATGAGCAGGAAACCAGAACAATGGCGGCACCGGCAAGCGCAAAAACAGATCGTTGCGACCTGTTGGTATAGGATTTTCTGAAAGGCAGCTCGATGAAGCGCCAGGACAGATAGCCAATACCGAGGGCAACGGCAGCAAGGCCGACATTCTGGATGAGCGTCAGCTTGCCGATGACGGCGTAATTGACGAACACGAATAATGGCCAGTGCCAAAGATATAACGAATAAGACATCCGTCCAACCAGGCGCAACGGCGAATAAGCCAATATCCGCCCTGTGATGGTGTCTTTGCCCGCCCAGATGAGCAAAGCCGTCCCGAGACAGGGCACCAAAGCAGCCATTCCCGGAAATACGGTCAGCTCGTCAAAAATCACAATCGCACCGCCAAGCAGCGCGAATCCTACCAATCCTGCCCCTGTTTTGATCGACTGGTTCTCTGTTTGCCGGACGCCACCAATTGCCAGCAATGCCCCGATCAGAAATTCCCATGCGCGAAACGGTGTCAGATAAAAGGCCGTGGACTGGTCAACAGTTGTCATCCACACGCACAGACCAAAAGAAAGGACGCCAAGGCCAAAGATGATCATCCGAAGCCGGGCAGCCCATTTCCGGATCAGGAGTATCAGGATGACGGGATAGACAATATAAAGCTGCTCTTCCACCGCGAGTGACCAGGTGTGGAGCAACACCCGGACCTTGGCATCGCCTTCGAAATATCCGGTCTGGGTCCAATAAGCGATATTTGAAACAAAGGCGGCGGCACCGAACCCGTTGCGCGACATATATGCGAAATCTTGCGGAAGCAGGATGGCTGCGCCAGCAATAGTGGATACCAGCAGCATCGCAAAAAGTGCCGGGAACAGCCGCCTGATACGCCGTTCATAAAAGCGTGCCAGCGAAAAGCTGTCATTTTCAACGTCGGCAACGATAAGCCGGGATATCAGATATCCCGAAATGACAAAGAACACATCGACGCCGACATAACCACCCGGCGCAAAACCGAGATCAGCGTGGAAAAAGAGCACAGCCAGAACGGCAATCGCCCGCAAACCATCAAGCTCGGGACGATACTCAATTCTGCCGGCTAGCGGCCTCGAATCATTTCCATTCACAAACATTCCAAAGCGAATTGGGGGGACTCGCATAAAGTCGGCATTTGAGGGGTTTGCCAAACAACAGACCGGATTACCATGCAGACAGGGGTATTAATCAATAATAGCCGGTGAAAGGAGGAATGATCACTCACCGGGCCATATTCCTTTTCTATCGGGGTACGCGAGCATCCCGGGTGAAACTGTCCCCGATGTAAACTTGTCATTTAGGACTTTTTGCTACTTCCCGTTGATTAAGCGACCCTACACGGACGCATGGCCCTTCCTGGAGTAAGCAATGGATAATCTGGCGCGCCCCGAATTTAAGGCCGATTTCGGCGGTTCTTTCGTGGGTACAGCCCTGTCCGATGGCAGTATTTTGGTGGTAAAGCCGCTGATGAATTTCCTGGGCGACCGCGGTGACCGTCCGGACTGGCGTTCGCCGGCCAAAAATGCCCGTGCGGCGCTGATCGCCGATATCGCCCATTTCATCAACATATCGCATGGCCGCCACCCCGGGGTTGTCGACCATGTCGCGCACAAGATTGTCGATGACGCGGCGCGCAAATGGCTGATCCAGGCGATTGACGCATTTGCTGCTGAACGCCGGTTTTTGAATGCGCTGACTGTCGCCGCCGGGCCGATCCGTCGCCATGTGGGTCAGGACCGGATAACCGCTTTAATCACCGGCCAGTCCAAGAATTTCCACATGCTGGCGACCTCGGACCGCAAGGGATGCCCGGCGGGCGCGGCGTTGGCGTTTGTCATCGACTGGCACCAGACACGCCCGTTGCTTGACCGCATTGCGCTTCATCTGGAAATGGAACCGCCGAAGATTGCGCTGCCCGATATCGATAACTGCGCCGCTTTGGCAGAAGATCTCGCCCAAAATGACAGCTATCGCCGCGCGATGGGCTTTGGTGCGGAACAGCTGCTGGCCCAGCAGCGCGGGCTGTGGCAATTGATCGCGGCGCGCCATACCGAGATGCTGGCCGAATAAGCCCGCCCTTTTTCTTATTAGGGACTGTCCCTAATAATAGCCCGGCGGATAACGGGTTGCATATCGGAACGGACACACTTAACGGATTAACCGTTCGATTAAGAATCCGGGGTTTTTTCCATGCGCTTTGACGGTACCAAAAATTACGTTGCCACCGATGATCTGAAAGTAGCGGTCAACGCCGCAACCACGCTGCGCCGACCATTACTGGTAAAGGGTGAGCCCGGCACCGGCAAGACCGTGCTGGCGCAGGAAATTGCGACCGCTCTGGGCGCACCGCTGATCGAGTGGAACATCAAATCGACCACAAAAGCGCATCAGGGACTGTACGAATATGACGCCGTGGCGCGGCTGCGCGACAGTCAGCTGGGCGATGAGCGCGTTCATGACATCGCAAACTACATCAAAAAGGGCAAGCTGTGGGAGGCGTTTACGTCGGAAAAGCTGCCGGTGTTGCTGATCGACGAAATCGACAAGGCCGATATCGAATTTCCCAACGACCTGCTGCAGGAACTCGACCGGATGGAGTTCTATGTCTACGAAACGCATGAGACGGTGAAGGCGAAAGAGCGGCCGATCATCATCATCACGTCGAACAACGAAAAAGAACTCCCCGACGCCTTCCTGCGCCGCTGCTTTTTCCATTATATAAAATTTCCGGACCGCGACACCATGCAAGCCATTATAAACGTTCACTTTCCTGATATTCAGAAAGTGCTCGTTTCAAAGGCGATGGATATTTTCTACGAAGTCCGCGACGTGCCGGGCTTGAAGAAAAAGCCATCGACGTCAGAACTGCTCGACTGGCTGAAGCTGCTGCTACACGAAGACATGCCGCTCGATGTTCTGCAATCACGCGACCCGACCAAGGCCATTCCGCCGCTACATGGTGCGCTGCTGAAGAACGAGCAGGACGTAATGCTGTTTGAACGGCTGGCATTTATGGCGCGGCGCACGACCAACGCCTGATTACATGCTATAAGCAATTCCGGAAATCACCCCGGCGAAGGATTGTCCCAGTGTTTTTCTCCTTCATGGAAGAGTTGCGAAGCGCCGGAATCCCGGCCTCATTGAAAGAGCATCTGGCACTGCTGGAGGCACTGGAGGCTGATGTTATCGATCAAAGTCCGGAGGCGTTTTATTATCTTGCCCGCACGACTTTGGTGAAGGACGAAGCGCTCCTCGACCGGTTTGACCAGGTGTTCAACAAAGTCTTTAAAGGCATTTTCAGCGACTATGGCCAGAACCCGGTCGATATTCCGTCCGACTGGCTGAAGGCGATTGCCGAAAAATATCTCAGCCCTGAAGAAATGGCCAAGATCGAAGCCATGGGCAGTTGGGACGAGCTGATGGAGACGCTCAAGAAACGGCTTGAGGAGCAGGAAAAGCGCCATCAGGGCGGCAACAAATGGATCGGCACCGGCGGCACCTCGCCTTATGGTAATTCGGGCTATAACCCCGAAGGCGTGCGAATTGGTGGGGAATCCAAGCATAAACGCGCGGTCAAAGTCTGGGAAAAGCGCGAGTTTCAAAATCTCGACCACACCCGCGAGCTGGGTACGCGCAACATCAAGATCGCCATGCGCCGCCTGCGCCGCTTTGCCCGCGATGGTGCTGCCGAAGAACTCGATATCGACGGCACGATTGACGGCACCGCGCGCAAGGGCTGGCTTGATATCCAGATGCGGCCTGAACGGAGAAACGCGATCAAGCTGCTGCTGCTGCTCGACGTTGGCGGGTCGATGGACCCGTTTATCAAACTCTGCGAAGAATTATTCAGTGCCGCAACCACCGAGTTCAAAAATCTGGAATTTTTCTATTTCCACAACTGCCCGTACGAAGGCGTTTGGAAAGACAATAAGCGCCGCTTTAGCGAACGCACCCAGACATGGGATATGCTGCACAAATTCCCGCATGATTATAAGGTCGTAATGGTCGGCGATGCATCGATGAGCCCTTATGAAATCACCCACCCCGGCGGCTCGGTCGAGCATTTCAACGAGGAATCAGGCGCGGTCTGGCTGCACCGGATAGCCAACACCTATCCGGCAACGGTCTGGCTAAACCCTGTCCCTGAAAAACAATGGGGCTATTCACAGTCGACCAAGATCATCAAGGAGTTGATGAATGACCGGATGTATCCGTTGACGCTGGAAGGTCTGGACGACGCGATGCGCGAATTGGGTCGCAAGCACGGGCATTGATCACCCGAACGGCTTGTCAATCGAAGACGGCGGCACGTAGTGGGTCAGTTTGAAATGCCGCTGGCAGGTTTTTCGCGCACACCGACATCCCAGCGCACAGCTACCGCGCCATAGGTGCTGACAGCATAGGGCATAATGAATGTCAGAACCAGTTTAAGCCAGTTGATTGAATGTGTCCCAAACACAGCGTCGCCCTGATTTATGAGGTTGAGTGCGGTGCCTACAATCAGCGCTACTTTTAGAGAGCGCATAGGGACACCATCTGACGAGGCCAAATGCCAAACAAGCCTGAAAGCGTGAAGAGTTTGAGGAGTTCTGGCTAGCGGCATTGGTGTCCGTCCTCGACTTTTTGTAAGGTCCGCGCTTAATCGGCTTCGCTTCCGCTTGTTCAACCAATATCGCAGCCGCTGCAAGTCCCGACACCGTCAAAAATTCACGCCGAATATCGCATCGCACTCCTCAGTAAAGCAGATGGCGTCGTCGCTCTTCTATCCAAGCCTCCTCGTCCGGCGTTGTCAATGCATCCAAATCAGCCGCGCTCGAATCGGCATCATCCACCCACTCACGCAATCCCGGCCCTCCATTGATTACATCGATCGCGAGCTTGCCAAATTCATATTCATACGGAAAATCGCGCCACAGATCGTAATCCGGATAAAGCCGCCGGATCGCCTTGAACGCCAGTGCCTGCACCCGCCAGGGCTTGAAGGCCATATGGTCATAGCCCGCGCCTTCGGCATGGATATGTATGCCATGGCACAGCTTTCCCACATGTTTATGGAATGTCGGTTCAAACCAGATTTCGCGCAAGACGCATCCGTTCAGCCATTGCGGCGCGAATGCCTGCATTTCCGCGATTACTGCCCGAGCATCGATGTCGGGCGCGCCGAAAATTTCGAGCGGACGGGTTGTTCCCCTGCCCTCGGACAAGGTCGCCCCTTCCAGCATCACCGTTCCCGCATAAGCGCGCGCCATGTTGATGTTGGGGGCGTTGGGGCTGGGGTTGATCCAGATGCGCTCATGCGATGGCCAGCCAAAGCCGGGGGCCGCATCAGGCTGATAGCCATCCATCGCGATCACGCGGTAGTCGACGTCGATTTTATAGTGGTCGACGAACCAGTGCCCGAGCTCACCCAAAGTCATTCCGTGGCGCATCGGCATCGGGCCAGCGCCCACGAAGCTCTCCCATCCCGGCAGCAAAGTCAGGCCTTCGACCGGACGCCCTGCGGGATTTGGCCGGTCAAGCACCCAAACCGCTTTGCCATGTTCTGCCGCCGCCTCCAGCATATAGAGCAGCGTGGTGATGAACGTGTAAATCCGGCATCCCAGATCCTGCATGTCAATCAGGATGACATCGAACGTCCCCATCGACTGACCGGTGGGACGGCGGACCTCGCCATATAGGCTGAATATCGGAATCCCGTGGACGGGGTCGGTGAAGTCCGGCGACTCCATCATATTGTCCTGCTTGTCACCGCGCAGGCCGTGCTGCGGGCCGAAGGCGGCGGTGACCTCGATGTCGTCCAGTACCGCGAGAGCATCCAACGAATGCGTCAGGTCGGCCGTTACCGAGGCGGGATGGGCGAGTAATGCAACCCGCTTGCCCTTTAGCGGCGCGCGCAGTTCTGGCTCCGACAGGAGGCGATCAATTCCGAATTTCATGGGCGGCGTGGTGCCTCCAGTTGTAGCGCAAAGCAATCTCTATGATGGAAATCGGGCGGTCCGGGCGGATGGGCGAGCGCCCAATAGGATTTGGCACCATCGGTTTCCTCTACGATTACCGAGAGGCCGAGTTGTAACTTTTCGGCCCAATATTCAACCGGCAACATCAATTCCGTGTCCAAGGTGAAATGGGTTTCACTCATATCCAAACCTATTTTCGGGGTGTCAGCTGTCAATTCTGCCATGCCCTCGCGGTAACCGGCAAAGCGATAGGCCGCCCATCGGCTTGATGGTGAAAAATTATATTCGAGATATGCGCTGGTTTCGGGCTTCCGAATGAACAGCTCGAAGCAGGTCGTATGCCAAAGACCATCGGTGCGTTCGGAGGGGTGCTTTTGGGGTATGTTCAGCTTTGAAATGTCCCCGGTCAGCATGAAGCGAAGCGCGAGATTTGAACCCTCCTGTTGCCGGACTTCGACATTGAGGCTTGTAACCGACTGGCAGGCCGAATCGGGGTGCCGGTTCAAGGACAGAGAAAGATTTTCCCTAAAACCCGTTCGCCCTGAGCTTGTCGAAGGGCTGCTTTTACCTTTTGCCAATGTCATTCAAGCATCATAGAAAAAAGAACAAGGCTTCGACAAGCTCAGCCCGAACGGCGTTGGAAAAATAGACATCGTTGTTTGGATTTCACTTCCCCCCATGCTACGCGCGCCAGCATCATGACCAGCTATAACTCCGACCTCCTCCGCCTGCTTGATGAGCGTGGCTATATCCATCAGGCAACCGATGCCGCCGCGCTTGACGCTTTGGCATCTAAAGAGATTGTACCCGGCTATATCGGCTTCGACGCGACCGCGCCATCGCTTCATGTCGGCAGCCTTGTACAAATCATGCTGCTGCGCCGTATGCAGCAGGCAGGGCACAAACCCATCGTCCTGATGGGCGGCGGGACGAGCAAGATCGGCGACCCGAGTTTCAAGGATGAAGCACGCAAGATGCTGACGACCGATTTGATCAGCGATAATATCGCATCCATCAAGCGGATATTCGAGCGGTTTTTGAAGTTTGGCGATGGTCCGACCGATGCAGTAATGCTCGACAATGCAGAATGGCTGGACGCGCTGGAATATATCCCGTTCTTGCGCGATGTCGGCCAGCATTTCTCGATCAACCGGATGCTCAGCTTCGATTCGGTGAAGTTGCGGCTCGACCGCGAACAATCGCTCTCATTTCTCGAATTCAATTACATGATATTGCAGGCTTATGATTTCATGGAATTGTCACGCCGTGCCGGTTGCCGCTTACAAATGGGTGGGTCCGACCAATGGGGCAATATCGTCAACGGCATCGAACTCGCCAGACGGATGGACGGAACCGAAGTTTTCGGCGTTACCACACCGCTGATCACAACTGCGGACGGCGGTAAGATGGGCAAAACGATGTCGGGTGCAGTTTGGCTGCATGAAGACCAGTTGCCTGCTTATGATTACTGGCAGTTCTGGCGGAACACCGATGACCGTGATGTGGGCCGGTTCTTGCGGCTGTTTACCGATTTGCCGCTTGATGAAATTGCCAGACTTGAAAAGCTGGAAGGTTCCGAAATCAATGCGGCCAAAATCGCGCTTGCCAACGCCGCGACTGCAATGTGCCGGGGCGGGGATGCTGCGGCGGCGGCAGCGGAAACGGCGCGCAAAACCTTTGAAGAAGGCGTGGGTGGCCAAGACCTGCCGACATTTAAGGCGGACGGTGCGTTAAGCATCATTGATGCGCTGGTTGCGCTCGAGCTGGTGCCATCACGAAAGGAAGCCCGGCGGGTTGTCCAGGGCGGCGGTGCGCGTGTTGACGGCGTCGTGGTTACCGACGAAGCCCAAATAATTGCGCCTTCGACCGATGCGGTCAAGATATCCTCCGGCAAGAAGAAACACGGATTGATCGCATTTTAGGTAGTGATGCCATTCGCGGACCAATTTGGCGTTTCCCACATTCGTCATTCCGGATTTGATCGAAGCGCAGGGACTGTCCCCGAATGGGGACTGTCCCTTCTATAGGTTTACGCCATACTGAAAGAGGGGACAGTCCCTGGAGCTTGCCTCAACCAAATCGGACAGTCGATAAGCCCCCGGCAGGTCAATGATTTAACGCAAAGGACGCAAAGATTTTCAAGAGGGCGGTGCTTTCTGAACGGTCTTGACGGCTATAATCTTGCGTGATTTTCCGTGTGGAGCGAGGCTTGCAAGCGGCCCTGACATCTTAAAAACCTTCGCGCTCTTTGCGTTAAATCAAATCGCGCAACGATTCGGCCTGCCGTGGCTTTCAGGGACAGTCCACGGCGCTACGCTTGGGACAGTCCCTGGAGCTTGTCTCAACCTCAATCGGAATAACGCTAGCGAGGGCATGGCCTCGGCTCTCTCGACCAAGAGTAAACACTATCCTAACCGGAACTTTACGGAAAATTTGTAAATTCATGCGACTTTGACGCTTCAATAATAGCTACAAAGCAATGAGGTCGTTCATGGTGCAGGCAGTAACCGATAATGAAATGGATTTGCGCCGCGCCGCACGTCACCGTGCGAATTACAAGGTAATCGCCGAGAGCAAGCAATATGGTGACCAGCAATTGCACATCGTGAATATTTCTGCGCACGGTTTCATGATCGACGACAATGATATTTTCGAACGCGGTGACCGGATTGAATTGCGTTTGCCCGCGATCGGCAGAATTGAAGCATATTTGATCTGGACCGTTGAAAAACGTGCCGGGTTCCAGTTTGAGCGGGTCATTCGCCTGCCCGATTTCCTTGCGCTTTTAGAGCAAGTTAGCCCCAAGTTACGGTGACGGCCTAACCTCCTCTTAGAGCTGCGATTCCGGCTTCGCGTTCGAATAAATAGAGCGCAAGCCGGGCGGCCTCGCCGCGCGACCCGGCGAGGCCGCCATCGCGGTCCATTAAAAGCCGCGCATCGTCGGAGGCAACGCCAATCAATTCGCGTACCTGTTCGGGGGTAGCGACGCGGAACGGGCTGTCGCCCGACTGACGGGTACCAAGCAGTTCGCCTGCTCCACGCAGTTTCAGATCTTCCTCGGCAATCCGGAAACCGTCATTGGTTTCGCGCATCAATGCGAGTCGCGCGCGCGCGGTTTCGCCGATCTGAGGGCTGCGCACCAATAAACACACCGATTTCTCGGCACCACGCCCGACACGTCCGCGCAACTGGTGCAGCTGCGCCAGACCGAAACGGTCGGCGGCTTCGACAATCATCAAGCTGGCATTGGGGACATCGACGCCCACTTCGATCACGGTGGTGGCCACGAGCAGCCGCGTCTGGCCGGAAATGAAGCGCTCCATCACCGCGTCCTTGTCCACCCCGCGCATTCTGCCATGCACCACCGCAACTTTGTCGCCAAAGCGCAACCTGAGTTGTTGGGCGCGCTGCTCCGCGGCGGCGAGGTCACTATTCTCGCTCTCCTCGACCAACGGACATACCCAGAATGCCTGCTTTCCCGATGCCAGATGACGACCGACACCGTCGACAATTTCGGGCAATCGTTCCTGCGAAATCACCCGCGTTTCAACCGGGGTTCTGCCCGGGGGCAATTCGTCAAGCTGGGAGGAATCCATTTCCCCATAAGCCGCCAGGGCCAGACTGCGCGGAATGGGGGTTGCAGTCATCACCAGCAAATGCGGGACGCCCCTGCCCTTGCGCGACAGCATCAGGCGTTGCGAAACACCAAAGCGGTGCTGCTCGTCGATCACGGCGACGGCAAGGCCCCGATAGGTAGCCGCCTCCTGAAAAATCGCATGGGTGCCAACGAGGATATGGATTGAACCGTCAGCAAGCCCCATCAACGTCGCTTCGCGCAGCTTGCCTTTCTCACGGCCGGTCAGGATCGCAACATTGACCGGCAACCCGGAGAGCAGTTTTTGCAAGGTCGCAAAATGCTGCCGCGCCAGTATTTCAGTCGGAGCCAGCATCGCGCCCTGCATCCCTGTCTCGACCGCGCGGAGCAATGCCCGCACCGCCACCATCGTTTTGCCCGCCCCGACATCGCCCTGCAACAAGCGGAGCATCGGTCGCGATTGCGCAAGGTCGCCCTCAATCTCCCCGATCGTCCGCAGCTGGGCAGCCGTCAGCGCAAAGGGTAGCTGTAGACGGTCGATCAGCGAACCATCGCCGCCGACTGGTACTGCGCTGCGTTTATCCATCGCCGAACGGATCAACCGCATCGCCAGCTGGTTGGAGAACAATTCGTCATAGGCAAGCCGGTCGCGCGCGGCCTGGTCGTCCTTGTGGTGGACGATATGCAGGGCGTCCGCCCAGGAAGACCATCCGCGCGCTGCCAGCAGGCTCGGCTCAATCCATTCGGGAAGCACCGGAATATGCTCCAGCACCGAGGTCGCCAGCTGCCCCATGCGCCGGTTTGTCAACCCTTCTGACAGCGGATAAACAGGTTCGGCCAGCCCCGGCGCGCCTGCCTCGCCCACGGCCACGATATGGTCGGGGTGGACCATCTGCAATTCGTCGCCATAACGTTCGAGCTTGCCCGAAATGATCCGCTCTTCGCCAATCGGCAACTGCTTCCTCGCCCACCCGCCATTGCGACCGAAGAAGGTGAGCGTGATGTAGTTACCTTCCGCATCGGCACCATAGATCCTGAGCGGAGCGCGCTGGCTGCCGCCGCTGCGTTGGTCCATGATGATGACGCGGATGATGATATTGGCACCGACGTCGGCGACATCAAGCCGCGTTACCGCCTTTCGGTACGTCCAACTAGCCGGAAAATGATAGGCCACATCCTTCGCCCGTTCGAGCCCCAGACGGTCGAGCGGCTTGGCCAACCCCGGACCCACGCCCTTCAAGCCACGGACTTCAGTAAATAACGGATTGAGTATATCGGGGCGCATGGTTAGGGCCGCTTATAACTCCCTCACCGACCTATGCCACAATTAAGGACGCCCAACATGGACGCCGATCCCTATCGCCGAAAACTCCACTTCCGCGCACACCATCGGGGCACGCGGGAGGCCGACGCGATGATCGGCGGTTTTTTCGACTGCTATTCTGCCGATTGGGGCGCGGATGAATATGCCTGGTTTGAACGGCTGCTGGAGGAGCAGGACGTGGATATCATGGCGTGGGCATTGGGGACGCAGGCGGTTGATCCGGCCTTTGCGGGGCCGATGATGGATGATTTGAAACGGCTCGATTTCATCGCGCTGCCACCAGGAATTCGCGATTAATCAGCAATGCCCGACCTGCAGAAAATCATCACGGCCAAGTCGCCCCTAACGCTCACGTCGGTGCCTTCGGGCTTTGCGCCGTTGCTGCTCGCCGACCTGACGCGCGCCGCCAAATCCCGAACGATGTTTATCACGCCCGATGATGCCGCAATGCGCGCCATTGCTGATGCCACGCCCTATTTCGCGCCCGAAATAGAAATATTGCAGCTGCCTGCCTGGGACTGCCTGCCCTATGACCGCGCTTCGCCGTCGCTGGCGGTAACGGCACAACGGATGGCGACTTTACAGGCGCTCCAGCAACCGTCCACACGCCAGCAGCTGGTGCTGACCACTATCGGCGCAGTGATCCAGAAATTCGTGACCCCGTTCCGCATCCGCCAGACCGGAGAGCGCCTTGTTGCGGGCCGCGAGATTGGCCGTGACCGCCTCGTCACCCTCCTCCAATCCAACGGCTATTTCCGCGTCGATACCGTCGCCGAGGCGGGTGAGTTCGCGATGCGCGGCAGCATCGTCGACTTGTTCCCGGCGGGCAGCGCAGACGGGCTGCGGCTCGATTTCTTCGGCGACGAGATCGAAAGCATCCGCCGCTTCAATCCGTCCGATCAACGCAGCATCGACAAGATCGGCCATTTCGACCTGCTGCCCGCAGTCGAGGCGTTGATGGATGAAGAATCGATCCGCCGTTTCCGCACCGGCTACCGCGAACGTTTTGGCGTCACCGCCACCGGCGACCCGCTCTATCAGGCCGTATCCGAAGGCCGCCGCCTGTCCGGCATGGATCATTGGCTCCCCTTGTTCGAGGAGCGCATGGCGACTGTGTTCGACCATGTCGGCGCCGATACGCTGATCATCCGAGACGGTGGCGCGGCATCGGCCGGGCAGTCACGGCTCGATGCGATTTCGGATTATTACGACAACCGCGTCCGTGCGCAGGTTGCCGAACCCGGCAGTTACCGACCCTTGCCGCCGGAAATGCTGTATCTGTCGGGTGACGAACTAGAGGCGCAATTTTCCGCCCATGCCGCGCATGTGCTCAGCCCGTTTGCCCAACCCGATTCTGCCAGCATCATCGATTTCGGCATAGCCGCAAGCCGGGATTTTGCACCAGAACGTGCGCAGAAGGTCAATATCTATGAGGCGGTTGCCGACCATCTGAAGGCGTTGCTGAAATCCGGCAGCAAGGCCATCATCGCCAGCTACTCGGCAGGTGCGCGCGAACGGCTGAAAGGCCTGCTCGCCGACCACAAGGCACCACCGCTGGTTGAAGCCGATGGCTGGCAACGCGCGCTTGGGGTGCCCAATGGCAGCGTTGCGATGGTTGTGCTGCCCATCGATCACGGTTTTTCCACGCCAGATGTCGCGCTCATCAGCGAGCAGGATATGCTCGGCGACCGGCTCGTCCGCCGCCAGAAACGCCGCAAGTCGGCCGATGCGTTCCTTGCCGAACTCGCCGCCCTGACGCCCGGCGACCTCGTGGTCCATCAGGAACACGGCATCGGCCGCTATGAGGGCTTGGTTTCAATCCCGGTTGGCAAAAGCCCGCATGACTGCGTCGCGCTCAGCTATTCGGGTGGCGACAAACTCTATGTGCCGGTCGAAAATATCGACGTGCTGTCGCGCTACGGTTCCGACAGCGAACATGTCGCACTCGATAAATTGGGCGGCGAGGCGTGGCAACGGCGCAAGTCGAAGCTCAAGGAACGCATCCGCGCCATCGCGCACGAGCTACTCAAAACCGCTGCCGAACGCGCGCTTCGCGCAGGCGCAGTGGTCGAAATCGACGATCAATCTTATGCCAGCTTCGTCGACCGCTTCCCTTATGAAGAAACCGACGATCAGCAACGCGTTATCATCGAAGTGCTCGATGACCTGTCATCGGGTAAACCGATGGACCGACTGGTGTGCGGCGATGTCGGTTTCGGCAAGACTGAGGTCGCAATGCGCGCCGCGTTCGCCGCAGCAATGGCCGGATATCAGGTGGCAATCATCGCGCCGACCACACTTCTCGCACGGCAGCATTACAGCAATTTCGCCGAACGCTTCCGTGACCTGCCATTAAAGCTGGGACGGCTATCACGTCTCGTTCCCTCCGCCGAAGCCACCGCCACCCGTGATGGCCTTACCGATGGCACAATGGATATCGTCATCGGCACCCATGCGGTGCTCGCCAAATCGATTAATTTCAAACGGCTCGGGCTGGTCGTTGTCGACGAAGAGCAGCGCTTCGGCGTCACCCATAAGGAACAGCTCAAGGCGCTGAAAACCGACGTCCACATGCTGACGCTGACCGCCACCCCGATCCCGCGCACGCTGCAAATGGCAATGTCGGGGCTGCGTGACCTGTCGGTGATTCAGACGCCGCCGGTCGACCGCCTTGCGGTACGGACCTATGTCATGCCGTGGGACCCGGTGGTGCTGCGTGAGGCCCTTTTGCGCGAGCATTATCGCGGCGGGCAGAGTTTCTTTGTCGTGCCACGCATCGCCGACCTGACCGACATCGAAGAATTCCTGCGCGTCGAAGTGCCCGAAATCAAACATGTCACCGCACACGGCCAAATGTCGGCAACGCAAGTCGAAGAACGGATGAGCGCGTTTTACGAGAAGCGTTATGACGTCCTGCTCTCCACCACTATCGTCGAAAGTGGGCTCGATATCCCGAGCGCCAACACGCTCATCATCCACCGCGCTGATCGCTTTGGTCTGGCGCAGTTGTACCAGCTTCGCGGGCGAGTGGGACGGTCGAAAACCCGTGCTTATGCCTATCTGACGACAGAGGCCAACCGCGCGCTGACTGAAACTGCCGAGAAGCGTCTCAAAGTGTTGGGTGATCTCGACAGTCTGGGCGCAGGCTTCCAACTGGCGAGCCACGATCTCGACATTCGCGGCGCGGGCAATCTGGTTGGCGACGAGCAATCGGGGCATATCAAGGAAGTCGGCTTCGAACTGTATCAGGCGATGCTCGAAGAGGCGATCATGGACGCAAAAGCCGATGCGTATGGCTTCATGAAGCCACGCGGCAGCTTCTCGCCGCAGATCACCATCGATGCACCGATCCTGATCCCTGACGATTATGTCCCCGACCTTTCGGTGCGCATGGCACTCTACAGGCGTTTGAACGACCTAGACGAGGCACAAGACATCGAAGGCTTTGCCGCCGAAATGGCCGACCGCTTTGGCCCGATACCGCAACCCACGCAGAACTTGCTCCGCCTGATCGAGATCAAGCAGAACGCGCTGGTGGCCGGCGTGGCGAAGATCGAAGTGGGGCTGCGCGGAACATTAGTTAGTTTCCAGGGCGACGCGCCACCGAACGTGCCGGGGCTGCTCGCTTATGTCGCCAAATTGGGCGAAACAGCCAAACTGCGCCCCGACAGCAAACTGGTCATCAACCGCGTATGGGGTGATCCGGTGGCGCGGTTGAGCGGGTGTTTGCAGTTGTCGAAGGGCTTGGCAAATATTGCGCGGAAAGCGGGTTAAGGACTGCTTATTATGGACTGTTCCTAGAGTCTTTCCGAGTCTTTCCGATTAAGATTGAACCAGAAGCACCGTTCGTGTCG
>JBDTUD010000028.1:0-45747 GCA_040007915.1 Sphingorhabdus sp. | reverse complement strand
GTGAATTTGCTTTTCGTAGCCTTTTCAACCTATCATCAAGATGCGCAAGGGCAAGTCAGCATCAGCCTGAAGGGTGATCCGCTTCATCTGCCTGTAAAAGGCCGAACGTCAGGCCGCCGGGTCCCGAACATGTTACATACTGGCCGATGCCGGGAATGGGTAAAACTGGCCCCACTATCGCACCGCCGCACGCCTTAATCTTGGCGATCATTTCTTTGAGGTTAGCGACCGGAAGAGTGAGCGACACGGCTTGGGCAGAAGGCGGGCCAGCCTCCTCTGCAATCTGGCCAATGCCGCCATCAATTCCGAACTCGTCAGGCGGGCCTGCGGTGATCCGGTAATATTCAAACGGCATCGGAAATCGTTCAAATTTCCAGCCAAAAGCCCGTTCGAAGAATTTGCGGGCAGCGGGCAGATCTTTGACCGAAAAATCGAAGTAAACCGGTTTCATCGGCGTTCCTTCAGCCGCTCAATCGATGGCCCCAGATCGTCCATCACTCTGCGGGCGTCGAACACGGCCTGGTCTTTCAGCACCGCGCCGCGGCCCATGACGATTTCGGCATGCGCCTCATACTCCTCGACGGTCCTTACATCGATATCATCCGCCCAGAATGGATCGCGGCCATAGGGATACCAGTCGTTCCAACCATGGCGCGACCGATAATAGCGCCAATAGGGCCGCCAATAATCATAACCATACCATGGCCGATAAATGGGCGACGGCTCCACACAAGTGCGCCGGTCGCGTTCGGTTTCGCGGTCGACAATGCGGAACCAGTCAAAGCCGTTTTGGACGGTCAGCTCTCCGGCCCGGTAGAGCAGATATCCCTCTACCCGCTCGCGCGATGTCAGAGTATTGCCGTCAAAGGTGACCCGGTAGCGGTTGTCGCCGAGTGGCTCTTCGGAATAGCCACCATGGATGCGCTGGCTCCTGACTTCCGGCTGATACGGCGTTGCGGTCATACAAGACGAAAGAGCATCGGTAGTGTCTCAGTTTGAATTTTGACGCGCAAGCCTATCGCAATCCAGCACGGTGGCCCGATTTGCATGCAAAATGATCTCGACGGCATGGCGCGTCTTTTCGCCGAATCCAAAGGCGGGACCAATGAGAACGGCGTTGCGCCGCGTGTCTTCAAGCTTGGCTTTCCAGCCTTCTGGGCCGTCGGCGCGGCGGACCATCAGGGCATCGGGAGGCGTTCGGCGTGCGCGATTAAGGCCGAGCCCGAAACGGCGAGCGTGACTAAGCCAGCGCCCACCCGCAGCGCGGCTCTCGCGGCCAGGCGGGCAGCGCCGACACTTTCAAGGCCCCCGGAAAAAATGACCGCATGGCCACAATCTTATTTATGGCCGGTTGGAGATAAACAAGGAAACTGAGCCTGCCAGAGGTTTTGGTCGTTCTCAACTGGCTTCATGAATAATGGCTGGAACCGGTTGCCCCATTGGTACTGCCTCGCCTTCCTCGGCAATAAAGGCGATGCGCAACGCTTCGGACAAGCTGTGCACCCGCAATTTTTCCATCATATTGGCGCGGTAAATTTCGACGGTACGCGGCGATATGCCGAGGTCATAGGCAATGGTCTTGTTGGGATAACCGGCAACAAGGCCGTCCAGCACATCGCGTTCGCGGCCCGTCAGGCTTGCGAGCCGGGCTTGTGCTTCGGAGGCGAGCATCTCTTTACCTGTCGCTTTATCAAACCGGGCAAAGGCATCGTCAAGTGCGGCCAGCAATTGTTCTTTCTCGTAAGGCTTTTCAATGAAGTTGACGGCCCCTGCTCGCATCGCCTTAACCGCTATCGAGATATCACCGTGCCCGGTCAGAACAACAATGGGCATATCGATGCCTATTTCAGCCATTTTCGCCTGAACTTCCAGCCCGTCCATTTCGGGCATCCGCACATCAAGCAGCACGCACCCGCGCGGCGCGGATTTGGCGGCTTTCAGAAAGGCGACGCCCGAAACATGGCTTTCTGTCTGAAATCCCGCATGACGCAGCATGAAGGCTGCCGACCGGCGCACCGCATCATCATCGTCGACAATATGCACAACCCGTTCTTTGGACATCATGCCTCTCCTCGATTGGCCCTGTTCAGAGTAAACCAGAAAATAGTGCCTCCGTCGCTACCCGGTTCAGCCTCAAGCTGACCGCCATGTGCCTCAGTGATCGTGCGGCAGATGGACAGGCCAAGCCCCATGCCTGTTGCTTTTGTGGTGACAAAGGGCTGAAATAGATTGGCTGCGACCTCCGCATCGAGACCGGAGCCAGTGTCGGTTACAGTGATTTTGAGTTGATCGCCCGATACCGCGTGTACATCAATCGTCAGATGCTTTTGCGATGACATTTCCATCGCTTCGATGGCGTTGCGCATCAGGTTGACGAGCACCTGCTGAATCTGGATGCGGTCCGCAATCACATCACCGATATTGTCCTCGACATGAATCGACCATGTGACACCCTTTTCACGCGCACCAACAAGGCCCAAGGTGGTAGAGTCGCCGATGAGCTTTGTAACCGAGATGATCTCGCATTCTACTTCGCCTTTTGAAACGAAATCGCGCAGCCGACGGATGATCTGGCCCGCGCGCACAGCCTCTTTAGCGGCTTCATCCAGCGCTTCATACACCAACGGTTTGGTGTGTTCTGACATGTCGCCGAGCATGTCGCGCCCAGCGGACACATAATTGGTCACTGCAGTCAGCGGCTGATTCAGTTCATGCGCCAAGGCCGAAGCCAGTGATCCTATCGCGCTTAAGCGCGACGCATGGGTCAGCTCGGCCTGCAATTCCTGCATCCGTGCTTCGGCGGCAAAGCGTTCGGTGAGGTCTTTGACAAAGCCGGTAAAGACCCGATGTCCATCAGCCTCGGCCTCTCCGATGGCCAACTCCATCGGAAATAAAGAGCCGTCGCGGCGCAATCCTTCAACAACGCGGCCGGTGCCTATGATCCGGTTTTCACCGGTCCGCATGTATCGTGCGATATAGCCATCGTGCACTTCGCGATGTGGTGTCGGCATCAATATGCTTACATTGCGCCCCAGAATTTCCTCGGCGTTATAACCAAATAATTTTTCGGCAGCTGCGCTGAACAATGTGATCAGACCGTTTTCGTCGATCACGATCATCGCATCGGGCACTGAGGCTAACACGGCATGCATCAGTGAATCGCTGTCCGCAAGCGCAGATTTTGCATCGATTGCAAAAAGGTCTGCGACGGCAGCCAGGGGTCGTGCTGCTCCTTCCTTTCGAACATCCGCCATTAATGAATGCTTCGGGATAGGTCCCGCAATGCGGACAAATACGTAGTTCCGTTTATGGGACTCAACGGATTTTGAAGCGCTTAACCACCGCGTAGCGCATAAGTTCCCTTTACCCTTACCAAATTTTCTCAAAGGAGGATATTATGGAACGTCATGGCAGGATTGAAAAAGCCGGTGAAGGTCGGCAACCGCCATCGCCGGTCGAAAATTATGCGATTGTTGGTAATCTGCTCGAACCACTAGCGCGGCTGCGCGGCGAGTTTGACCGGCTTTTCGACGAATTTCCAACCAGCCCGTTCTGCGCCAAGCTGAACCGGAGGATTTAGGCCTTTTCCGGTCCGGCGCTCGAATTCACCGACAAAGGATCGGAATATCAACTGGTCGCCGAGGGCCCGGCATGAAGGCCGATGAAATCAACCTGAAGGTGTCGGACGGCATCCTGCGCTTCTCCGACGAACGCAAGGATGAACGCCAAGGCAAGAAAAACGGCTTCATGTTCTCCGAACGCCATTATGGCCATTTTGACCGCGCGATCAAACTGCCCGATGACGTTGATCCCGAATAGATCAGCGCATCGGCAGCGCCAAACACTGACAAACTCGTCCAACCTACGCCAAGCATGTCATCGCGGTAATCACCAAGCGAACCCATCTGGTTGACATTATAGGCGAAAGCTCCGCCAGCGATAAGGAGCGTGGTACCCGCACCGATCAGCAATTGCTGCCGGTCCATAGCGGTCCGGCCACTTCTGGTGGCGGTGCTTGCGGAGCAGCATGCTCAGCCTTGGCCGATACATTGAAGACATATTTTATGATTCGCTTCGGCAAAATCCAATATGTGCCGCAGTAGGCTCCAGGCAATGCCATGATGCTTCATATCGGCGCGAACTGCGAGCGCAACTTTGGCAACCTCACCGTCCGGTTCTGCTGCCAACATCCCGGTGCGACCATCGTTCCATCATCCGCAGACATCGCCAGAAAGCTGATTTTGGTAGGATCGTCATCGCGCGTCATTTCGGCCAGATGGTCATGACCGACCTTTCGCAAGCCACTTAAAAAGCGAAAGCGCAGGTCTTCCGGGGGTAACATGCGTGAAAAATCAGTGAGGGTTGCTTCGTCGCGCGGATGCGCTGACCGGACGTGAAAACGAAAACTGGAATTGGTTGTCAGGTATACAACCGAGCCTTGCTGCGTGGTTTGAAGGGTGAGGCGAATTGGGGCGTCGGCAAGCGACATTTCTAATGCTCCTGAAATTGAAACGGGCTCCGAAGGTTCGGGGAGACGGAGCCCGTTTCGTTTTCCTCCCGGGTCGCAAAAGGAAGGAAGCAGATGTTCAGATAACCATGATATTGTCTTCGATCCGGTTCACGCCAGGGGCAGCCCAAGCCGCGCGTTCGGCAATTTGCCTTTCATGCCAGCTATGTACTTTGCCGCCGAGCCTCACTTTGTCACCGTCGACCATGACGTTGATGGTGCTTGAATCAATATCTGCTGCGCGTTTGAACGCAGCAACGATCCGTTCGCGCACATCAACGCCGGATGGGGACTTTTTTACCGCGATCATGTTGGTGACGCCTTTGACGCCGTTGATCCGGGCGGCGGCCTCACGTGCCGCTTCGCGTTGATAGTGCCAATCCAAAGTGCCATTGAGCGTAACCCAGCCATGTTCGACCTTCACGTCAACTTTGCCTTTCGGAATGGTTGCACTCCAGTCGAACACATCAGCAATGCGTTTGGCGATTTCGGGGTCGGCGGTTTTGGGATCGCTGGCAAGATGTACCTCAATTTCTTCAGCCAGCCCGCGGACGCCTGCTACTCGGCGCGCGGCTTTTTCTGCCGCCAGTTTGGATGTGTAAGTACTGACAAAGCCCGATAGCGTTACAATACCATCGCTCACGGCAACGCCGATATTGGCATGATCAACGCTGGGTTCCCATTGCAATTCGTCCATGACGTCCTGCTGTATTCTGCTGTCGCTTTTCATCGTAAATCTCCTAATTTCCGGGCTATGCCCACAGTTTCGGGTATTCAAAACTGCAACAACCTAAGGCTCGATGATATTCGGAATGCTCCCTAAGTAATCCTCCTTACCGGAAGGCCTCATGCTCAAGTGCTTTGGCTAACGCGGCCAATACGCGGGCACGGGACTTGTCTGAGGGCAAGGCCGCCAGACGATCCCCAAGGCCCGATTGCAAAGCTGCTAGCTGCCCGGTCCAATCACGCGGCGCGGTGCATTTCTGGGCGTCTGGTCGCGCCTTGCAGATGCGAGTGGCGGGCTTATCCTTGGACAATTGCCATGCCTCACCCAGTGCCGGGATGATCGCGGTCGGCAGGTCTATAGATTTGGCAATATCGCTTGCGAATGCCGACAATGCCGGTTCTTCGCCGTGCACCAGAAAGATGTTGGCCAACACCGGCGCACGCGATTTTATCCAGTCAAGCAGCGTAGGACGGTCTGCGTGGGTCGAATAGAAATCCATGCTGCGAATATCGGCCTTTACCGCAACATCATTTCCCGAAATCCGCACATGGAGCGCCCCTTCTTTCAACACTGCTCCCAGTGTCCCGCCAGCTTGATAACCAACTAGCAAAACGCGCGATGCCGGATTGGGCAGATTACGGATGAGATGGTGGCGGATGCGGCCGCCAGTACACATGCCCGATCCCGCGATAATAACCGCGCCGGTGATGTTATTCAGTTTCTTCGATTCCTGAACATCATGGGTGAAGCGGATATTGGGCCGGTTCAGCATGTCAGCACCATTATCGCGGTAACGAAGAGTCGCGCGCGTCACGCGTTCGGCCAGCGGGGAATCGACGAAGACATCAACATATTGCAGACGTTTGGTATCGAACAATGCGATCAAATCCTCCAGTACAACCTGCGTGCGTTCAACGGCGAAGGCGGGGATGAGCAAATTGCCTCCGCGCCTCAACGTCGACTCAACATGCACCGCAAGTTGCTCGCGTCGGTCGCTGATGAGGAAGTTTTCGCGCGTGCGATCACCATAAGTCGATTCGCAGATGATATGGTCATACCCACCAAGCGGGGCGTCGCCGCACAATATAGGCTTCCCCTCTCCGATATCGCCGGAGATCAAGATGCGTTGACCGTCGATAAGCAACTCGACCGAAGCCGACCCTACAATATGCCGCGCATCCCAAAAGCGGAATCCGCAGCCATCACCCAGATCATTCCAATCGCAATACTTGCTCTCACGGACGTAACCCATGCACGCGGCAACATCGTCCGCAGTGTACAGTGCATCAAAGGCTTTATGCCCCGCCCGATCCGGCCTTCGGTTGCGGCGCTCGACGTCGGCGACTTGCAGCTTGGCCGAATCAAGCAATAGCGGTTCGATGATATCTGCGGTTGGCGGCGTGCACCATATCGGTGCGGAACATCCGCTTTTGACTAGATAAGGCAACCGCCCGCTATGATCGAGATGCGCGTGAGTGAGGATGACCGCACTCACTTTGTGCGCCTCAAAGGGCAATCGCTCATAATTGAGCGCCTCCAGCGTCCGCGTGCCCTGAAACATTCCGCAATCGACGATGATGATTTTGTCATTCCAGCGAATTTCTATGCAGGATCCGGTCACCGTACCGGCCGCTCCGTGAAAGCTCATTGTTGATACTGTCATCTTATCCCCCTTTTTCGTTCACCAGAATTATGCCTCCCATCACGACCATCGTTGCTGCCGCCGCGAGCAGCGCGAAAATGGCGGGTTTTCCTTTTGCCCAGCCCGCAAAAATGAGCACCGCGCCTGCCTTGATGACAGTATTGATGAATACGGACGCTCCGACTACCAATGCACCAGTTTCTGGCGTGAGCGTGGCTCTCGGAAGTCCACCGAGCGTTACGATTGCCGCATCGACATCGAACGACCCGCTGATAATCAGCGCTGTCGCGATACCCGCACCACCAAATCGGACTTCTGCCCAGCGCACAACAACCGCCATCAAGGCGACGAGTAACAGAAAGCCGACTGCAGGCAGCAAAGCGATTGGGTTGCCAGGCTGGACAGGCTGCTCTACGCCTTGCTGACCACTTTTGCGCATAAGGATATAGCCAATAACCACCGCGACAATCGCCGCCGGTCCGATCACGGACAGGGAGGGTAGAAATGCGAAGCCTGCCAGAACGGCCGTCAGAACCAGCACACGCAGGAACATCACCGCCGATGCCAGTGCTATCCCCGCCCATAATATTGATTGCGTATCGCCGCCCTCCCTCAGCCGGTGCGACAGCGATGAAATAACAGCCGTCGACGAATATAGGCCGCCGATCACCGCCGTGACCAATATGCCGTATCGCACACCCATAAGGCGGTTGGCGATATATCCGGCGAATGAAAAGCCGGTCACGAGGACAACCACCATCCACAGCTGTTGCAGGTTCCACGCGTCATAGGGGCCAAAGCGACCGCTTGGCAGGAATGGCAATATGGCCCCAGCGATAATCGCAAATCGTGCGAGCGCCTGCACATCACCTTCACCCAATCGCGCGATTATGCTGTGCAGCTTGTCACGAGCCGACAGTAGCAACGTGGTGACGGCTGCCGCAGCGATAGCGATGGCAGGCTGCCCGCTGGTCGCCAGCATCCCCAAGGCAACCGTGACCAATGAGGCAATCAGCATCGTAGCACTCACGCTGCCCGGGTCGGTCATCGTTTTGAGTGTTCCTACAACCAACGTGATGACAACGCCTGCCAACAGCAAGACAGGGACGAGCGGATGAAAATATCTGGCCAACAGCCCGATCAATCCGCCAAGCCCGCCCAGAAGACCAAAGGTCCGAAATCCGGCAACACGTGTGCCCGCCACTTTGCTGCGCAGCTGCCAACTGCGCTCCACACCAATTAACAAGCCAACGGCAAGGGCGACGCCCAGATCGCGGTAGAGGACAAGCGCTTGCACGGCAGGCTCAGCGACCGAAAAGGATCGGCACCGGTGCGGCGCGCAACATTTCACGCGTGACACCACCAAACCAATATTCGCGCGCCCGGCTGTGGCCATAAGCGCCCATCACCAGATAGTCGGCGTCCAGAAAGTCGACGGTCTTGCACAACGCGTCAACGACAGGTGCGGTTCCTTGGGTTTCAGTGCGCAATTCGGCATGGATGCCGTGACGGGAGAGATATTCCGCCGGAGCCAATACAGGTTCGCCATTATCCGCCGACTTTTCAACGGTCACTATCGTCACTTTCGACGCCATCTTTAGAAGTGGGACAGCTGATCGCAACGCGTTGGCGGCTTCGAAACTGTCGTTCCACGCGACGATAGCCGAACCGTTCGTTTTGAACGACGTTCGCTGCTCAGGCACGACCAATACCGGCGTGCGGGAATCGACGAGGACATCACCGATGATAGAATCAACGGTCTGCGTCCCTTTGCTGGCCGAGGGGTGGCTCATGACAATCAAATCCGAAAGCGCGCCGCTATCGACTAGCCCAAAGTGAATGTCAGCTGTTCGCGATTCGTAGCTCCAGCTTACATCTTCCTTACAAAGCCTTGCTTCGACAAATGCGCATGTTTTCCGTTCTTGTTCTTGGAGCGCCTTCACAATATCTGCCATTATGAACATTCCGCCAGAGGGCTCTGCCGCCAGGTAAGAACTGGCTGGCGTAACATTCAGGCAGGTCAAATGGCCTTGTGTTGCGCGGGTGATATCGAGCGCGGATTGCAGCCGGGCTTCGAAGCCGCTGTCATTCTGGGCATGAAGCAATATAGATTTCATGATGTTTCTCCTGAATATTGACCGAAGCCCATTTGGCGTCAGGAGAATAGTTTAGGGGGACATGGAGTCCGGCTATATCAGGGACATTACGGAGACAGGCATCATGTTCCCTGGCGGCCGTAGGCACGCATACGGCGCAACCATTTTCCGCAGTGTTCAGGGCCGCCCTCGACGTTGCCGATGAGCGAGCTTGTCACCGGATCGATGCCAACATCGGCCTAGCTAATCGCGTCTTGCCCAGGCGTCACGCCAGCGGGCACAAGATCATTCACCCTGCTATCGCGGCTGACGAGTGGGAAAATGGTGTGATCTGCCAATCTAACCGCGCGGACGTCATGCCCCGCCTCCTGCGCACCATCGGCATAAGTAGTAGCGAGCGCATGGACATAACGGGCAGGATCAGGATCTGGATGGGCATCGATGACGGCGACATTGTAAGGCATGGCGATGATCTCCTTACGAAAAGTTAGCCAGTGGGATCAAACGGGAAAACTGGCGCACGAAAGCGCACCGGAATGAACCTGATGACATCGATAAAGGCTGCTCCAGCAAGCAGAACACAACACGTCGCACTATCCCCGTGACCATGCGCGTTCCAAACCGCTTTTCGTGCGCGATTAGTCGGAATGTGAGGATAATTCCTACTACAGCGACAACGGCTATGACGATTGCTTCGGTAATAAGCGCGCGGCGATGGCCAATATAGGGCTCAATAAAAAGCTGCCAGAAAGCTCGGAGCACTGTCCGACCAGCAACTCGCGAATTGTGCCCACCACAAATCCGATGCCGAACATCATTGGCGCATATTTGAACGCGGTAGACAGGGGCTGCACTTGGCTTTCCTCGTTTACCGGTGGAACGATATCATTCTTGGCAACTGGTCACACGGAAGGGCAATTTCTCGCCGTTGGTTTCGGTGATCGTCAGATATTGACCCAATTTGATCGGGTGGTTTTCGAGATGAAATATCGCCTCATCATCTGCGTCACCTTCGCGGTAGGAAAATACCCAGCCATGTCCCTTGGGCAAGATGACACCGATCCGATCGGGTTCTTGTGGCCAAATTCGACGAACCTTCGGATGATCATCGGCATCTCGCAGTTCGTTCACCTCCAGCGCGCCATTGTCATCGACGGGTAGACTGAAAATATAATTATGCGCGGTTGACCCGTCCGGAAATTCAGCCGTTCGCGCGAGGTCCAATCGGATATTTTTCCATGTCATGATCTGACTTTGGCTGAACCGGCAGGCCCTTGATATACGCAATGTTGCGGAGGTATTGGGCATTTATAGCAGTGCGAAAAAGGAGATTGGCGCTGCCGTCATTACCAGTGTCGCAGCCCAGCCCCAGCGCTTCATCGAACGCGATAGGGTGAGCCTGCTGCGCTTCATTCGTCCGACTCTTTGGGCGTCGGACTCTACTCATTTCTGGTCACATTCCAGGGGAGCACGTCACCGCGGTCATATTTATGACCCGTTTTCGATGGGTGTGGAAACGTATCCTCCCAGCTTCTCGGGGTGTTTTCAGCTGCGTTCATAAATGTTAGCCGACACCGCCGGAGCGGTTGCCAGTTAATTTCAACTCTGCCAGCGCTAAGGCTATCTTTTCTCCCGACGCTCGAAGGTGAGCGATTTCGTCGAGATTTAATTCCGGTAACAGCGCACGATCAACACCACCCGCTCCCAACACGCAGGGCAGACTTAAATAGATATCCGAAAGCCCGAATTCGCCAGTTAGCAACGTTGAAACCGGCACTATGGAGTGCTCGTCTCGCAAAATTGCCTCACAAATTCTTACGATTGCGGTAGCCACTCCGAACGACGTATATCCTTTACCCTCTATAATTCGATAGCCTGCAGTTCGCACGTCATCGGCGACTTTCTTATAATTCTCGACTTCATTCGGCGCGAACCGGTCGAGCGGTACACCCCCTATCCTTACCGTCGAAAACGCCGCAACCTCGCTATCGCCGTGTTCGCCTACGACGACAGCCTCGATGGCCCCGGGTGCAACATTTAAACGAGACGCGAGCGCTTGCTGCAAGCGGCTGGAATCGAGCAATGTGCCAATGCCGATGACTCGTTTTGATGACAGTCCGGACCGGGAGAAAGCAAGGTGGGCCATGACATCGACGGGATTAGAGGCAATAATGAGAATGCCATCGAACCCTTGGGCAATCAACGCATCGACACAATCCCCAACAATTTTTGCGCTTCTGCCTGCCACAGACAGCCGACTCTCGCTACCGTGTGTAGCGGCTCCGGCGGTGATTATGGCAAGCCTAGCAGTGGCAGCATCAGCGTAGTCGCCAGCCCAAATCCGTGCGGGACGGGCTAAAGCATTGGCATCTGAAATATCTATAGCTTCGGCCTCAGCAAGCCCGATATCACTATCAATCAGTACGATCTCACGGACCAGCGCGCGCAACATCAACGCGTATGCCGCCGTACTGCCGACATGGCCTGCGCCGATGATCGCGATGCGGTCATGATCGTTATGCTGAATCATAATGTCCTCGCAATCATCGCAAAAGTAGCGGCCATGGCCGCCGCGATCCAAAGACTGGCGAGTCAAAGCCTAGTGTACGACGCTGCTCCCGCAACCGCGCCAGCGACGAGCCCGGACCATAGCAGGCCATAGGAACCCCACGCAAATCGGGGCCTCCCATAAATGCGGCGGCAGCCCGCTGACCGAATTTGACAAGCGTTCCGGTCATGTAAGTCAAGCCAATGTGCATTTCGCCGTCGTGTTCGAAAACAGCGTTTTCAGCGCCCATAGCGAGTACTATTGCGCCAATAACAACTTAGGTTACACCCGCCGCAGCGCCCAAGGCGGTCACCAAAAGCAGAGCGGCCACGAGCATCAACACGACGGGCGGCGATGCGCCTTGGCAAATCTGCCCGCCAGCGAACCCGCCATCACCCCTGCCACGAACAGCGCTATCAATCCGGTAGCCACCACCGCATCGTGCGAGCGCTCGATAAGCCCGACCCCCGAGGCGAGTCGAATTCCCGCTCATGAAAGAAACGAAAAAGCCACCCAATTCGATGAAACCGATAGCATAAACATAGCTTGCTAGCGCTGACAACCCGATCACGAAGGCCTGGACGCGTTTATCGTAGCGATTCAAGTTGATACGATCGGCAATTCGAGTGCGTGCGTGCGGAGCATACGTCCGTCGAGGATAGCTCGTTTCGCCAGTGGCTTTAGTACTTCGAGGATTACGAACAGTGTCGCGCCTAAAGCAACCGCAATGCCCAGATCTTTCGCGCCAAGATGCCCAAACCGCAATAAAGTCTGAATTTGGGGGATGAGCATAATAGCCATGGAAATCGCAGTCACTGCGGCAAACACATAGCGCAGCGCCGTGTTGCCGCGCCCGAGTGCCTGCAACAGCGATGTGCTGAACGAGCGGTTGACCAGAATGAGCGCTAGGATTGATGTTACAAGCCCGAAGAACGTCAACGCGCGAGCTTCGGCGACGGGCATTTCCTGATATGTCGCCACAAGAAATGTCGCTGCAAGCAGTGCGAAGGCAACACCCCCTTGAAAGACGCTCCATACAATCATCCGCCACGAGAACAGTGGCTCTAGAGGCGGGCGCGGCCTGCGCTTCATGATATCGGCTTCCTTGCGCTCGGCCTCGAAGACCAGCGCGCAAACCGGATCAATGACCATTTCAAGCAGAGCGATGTGGATAGGTCCGAACAGGATCGGAAGGCCGAGCACGAGCGGCAGCAGCGCAAGCCCGGCGATCGGCACGTGAACCGCAAAGATGAATGCCATCGCTTTGCGGATATTGTCGTAAATCCGTCGCCCGAGCGCAATTGCCATGACAATTGAACCAAAGTCGTCGTCAAGCAAGACGATTGCAGATGCCTCGCGCGCTACGTCGGTGCCGCGTTGACCCATGGCAATGCCGATATGCGCTGATTTGAGCGAAGGTGCGTCATTAACCCCGTCTCCGGTCATCGCGACAATCTCGCCATCTGCTTTGAACGCCTCGACAATGCGAAGCTTTTGTTCGGGCATGATCCGGGCGAACATGGTGACTGTCTTTAGCCGTTCGGCAAGCTGGGTATCGTCAAGCTTTGCGAGATCATCTCCGGTTAACACGTCGCCATCGGCGATGCCCGCTTGCAATGCGATGGCGCGAGCGGTGGCTGCGTAATCGCCGGTTATCATGACGACGCGAATTCCTGCCGACCGGCACTCGGACACAGCTCCAACAACGCTGGGGCGAAGTGGGTCGGCAAGGCCAATAAGGCCAACCAGAAAAAACTTAAAATTACGTGGGGATTCTGGCCATGCCGCATTGGGTGTTTCGGCGCGCGCAACACCAAGAACGCGGATGCCGCGCGCTGCCATCGCATCGACCGCGGCAATCATCTTCTCGCGCTCCGCTGGAGCGAGCCGGCAAAGTTCGGCGATAGCTTCAGGCGCACCCTTTGTGGCGACGGTGAAAGCGTCGCCCGTTTGCCAGACGTTGGTCATCGCAAGTAGATCGGGCCTTAGTCCGTAACTGTGCGCCAGCGTCGCGTCCCGCCGAGCAGCGCCTTGGTCCACTACGTGTATGGCAATTTCCATTGGGTCGAGTGGTTCAATCGCGCTGGCAAGAATACTCATTTCGATGACAGAGTGGAACGCTTCGTCGACGGTACTATCGGCGCTTACGGTCGTCGTCGCACCCGATGGTATCCATAACTCGGCGACAGCCATGCGGTTTTCGGTTAATGTGCCGGTCTTGTCGGTGCATAATATTGTTGCTGAACCCAGTGTCTCAATCGCAGCGGCACGCCGTGTGAGCACGCCTGCTTGCCCGATGCGCCAAGCGCCCATAGCGAGAAAAATCGTCAACACGACTGGAAATTCTTCAGGAAGAAGCGACATGCCGATGGCGATCCCTGCCAGCACTGCATCGATCCAGCCACCGCGTAACAGACCGAAGAGCAGCACAACCAGCGCCGCTACCAAGCCGCCACCGATGGCGCACATTTTTACGATCCGGGTGGTTTCGGTGCGAAGGCGTGGTGCTTCGCTGTCTAGCGCGGCGAGCGACTGCCCGATCTTTCCGATCTCGCTGAACGCGCCTGTGGCGATTACCAGCGCAGTGCCGCTCCCGCGAACGACCAGTGATCCCGAATAGAGATAAGGTTGGGCCTCGCCGCCAGGCCGATGATCTCCTTCAGCTGCGTCTGCCGAGCCGGCAACTTTGCCGACCGGTAGCGACTCGCCCGTGAGCAGCGACTCGTCGGCTTGCAGGTCGGTAGCCTCGATAAGAACGGCGTCAGCGGCCACACGGTCACCTTGCTCGATGACCATAAGATCGCCGCGTACAACCTCGCGTCCGGCGATACGTATCCGTTCGCCACCGCGAATGACAAGCGCGCGCGGAGCCGAAAGATCGCGCAAAGCTTCCAGCACATGCTCGGTCCGCGATTCCTGAATGACTGTGACCGCTACCGAAAATGTCGCAAAGGCCAGCAGGATCAATGCTTCTGCCAGATCGCCCAGCAACAGATAGGCGACCCCGCCAAGCAACAGGAGCACCAACATCGGTTCGCGCAATACGTCGCCAACAATTCTAAAGTATGAACGACGACCTGCTTTCGCTAACTCGTTCGGTCCATCGGCAGCAAGGCGCGCGGACGCATCTGTTGCGGACAAGCCTTGATGGCCCGCCGCCGTTTCATCCGGCGGTATGACGCTGGTCATTTCGGCAAGCGCGCGATGACGGTCACAAAGAACGCCGTTGACCATCCTAATAAAATCACACCGTTGATTCCTTCAATTGCGCCAACCAGTCGCCATGGGCGCGCCATCTCGGTATCTCCGAAACCTATGCTGGCATAGGTTATGGTGGAAAAGTAAACAGCCCCCTCGAGACTTTGAACTGCGCCGATTACGAGGTAGACCGCCGCATAAAGCCATATCTCGATACCGTGTAAGGTGAACAGCGCCAGAACGATAACCAGAATCACAACCGCCCGTTTCAAGGAAAAATGATGGTGTTCCGAGTTATCGTTGGTTTCGATCCGCAGACCACGTGCGAGCGCCGTGATCCCTGCCCCGTGGATTAGGACCGAAATAACGACCATCGCCGTCGCTAGCGTCAATTGGATCAGCATGTTGCGGCCGGCTTAAAAAAAGATACGATCGTCAAAGACAGTCTACCGCTGATCAAGATTGGCCCGCAGAACAACGAGTGTTGCGTCGCCGGGCAAGGAAGACGCTGTGAACCCCATCTCGCGTTCCATTTCTATCGCTTCGTGATGGTTACGGGCTTCGATTGATTCAAGTGTTTGGATGCCCTTCGCTTTGGCGAGATGTGTGATATGTTCAAGCAGCGTCCAGCTAATACCTTTGAGTTTGAAATCCTCTCGGATCGCCATTGCAACTTCGGCGCGCTTCCCGTCCGCATCGGCAGCCAGCATGGCGGACGCGATGATGGTCTTACCGTCTGCATCAAACGCAAGAATGTTTTCGGTGCGATCATGGTCGACATCGGTCATCATCGCGAGCAGATGGTGACCAACTGTGGTCAGGCCACTCAGGAAACGGAATCGCAAATCGTCTTTTTCGACATGCGTAAAAAATTCGGCCAGCGCAGGTTCATCGCTCTTTTGTGCCGGACGCACTTCGAAATCAAACCCAGTGCGTGTGGTCAGCATTTGGATATCTTTGACAGTCATTACTCAACTCCTTGAACGTCACGATGCAGACCCGCAGAGTGAGAGCATCTGAATGGTCCGAATCCATGGCGCCTCGCCATCCGTAAACACCCTTACCCGGCAGCGAAGGTAGCGAGTGCAGCGATCAATCGTTCACTGCGCAACGGCTTTTCAAATACCAACGAATAGCCAGCGGCTATTGCACGCTTCTCCAACGTGGCATAAAGCGCACTCCCGTAAAGATGCAGCAATGGCATCTCTCAACACATAGCGGCCGACGAGCCGCCCTTGTTCCCCTATCAATGCGCCAGCAACAGCGGTATCCGGCTATGTGCGAGCATATGGCGGGATACGCCGCCCAGCACGGCCTCACGGAAACGGGTGTGACCATATGCTCCCATGACGATATAGGCGGCGGAGAGCGTCGTGGAGATCCGGCAAATCGCCTCCCCGGTAGTTTGCCCGTCAAGCTTATGTTCGTTACATCCTGTCGTTACTCCGTGCCCGGCCAGATAACGCCGGACATCGGCCATCGGGAAACTTTGGTCCTCGTCGAAGGATATAACCTGAACTGCCGAAGCCATTTTCAGCAATGGTAAGGCACCACGCACCGCATGCGCTGCCTCGGGTGATCCGTTCCAGGCAATCATCGCAACTCCGGCGGGATCGAAAGTTGGCCCAGCATGCGGCACGGCCAGCACCGGGGTGCGCGAATGTATCGAGACGTCGGCGACCAAAGGCATCGGTTTGACCGACTTGCTGGCCGTTTGGTCCACCAGGCTGAGCACGATCAGATCGGCGAGTCGCGAACGACTGACAACTGATGCGGCAACTCCCTCATCATAGACCGACCAGTCCCATTCGACGTTTTGTTTTGTGAGACGCGCTTCAATCCGCACCCGCGTCTCGAGAGCGCGCTCAGCAAGATTTTCGAATAGCGTTTGCATTTCATAAACGCCGCCGAATGGATCGGTTGCCACATAATCGGAAACCGGGGTGACCTGAATACAAGACAAATTGCCGCGCTGTTGAAGGGCGACGGCCAGTGCAGCAAGCAACCGGCTTTCAAGTCCCTCATCGTCGTTAACGTGCAGCAGAATCGATTTCATCACCCCCTCCTGTCAATACCCGGCATGTGTAAGCACTAGATGTCGGCGCGTAAGTAAGGAGTATTACGGATGTCGCGTGGTATGCCGTGCTGATAACGTCATAGTAGAATGGTGGCCTTGAGGATCTAGCCATGCGCAAGCAAACCCGTGAAAACACTGAGTCAGAGCCAAAACATGCGGTAATCCTCTGCCACCCAGATCCAGAAAGTTTCAACGGCGCAGTGGCCAAAACATATTGCGACGCTGTCCGGGCAAATTTTCATGAAGCAATTGTCCGTGACCTTTACAGCCTGAAATTCAACCCAGTATTGAGAGCAAACGAGCAACCGTCAGCGCTAGAGTTTGTGCCGTTGGCCGATGTTGCGATAGAACTGGACATGCTTAGCAACGCCGATGTGATTGTTCTTGTTTACCCAATCTGGTTTGGCACGCCGCCCGCGATGTTGAAGGGCTATGTCGAACGCGTATTGGGTGCAGGCTTTGGCCATCGGTTAATGCGTGAGCGAGGGCCAGGTTCGGTCGCCGCAGGCAAGCATCTGGTCAGCATCACAACGTCAGGCAACAGCAGCCAATGGCTCGATTCGCAAGGCGCGTTGGTTTCGTTGCATAACGTCTTCGACAACTATCTCGCAAATGCGTTTTCAATGGCGTCGCATTCACATTTGCATCTTTCCGGTATAGTTGCAGATATGAGCGATCTATCGGTGCGCCGCGAACTCTACCTCGTGTCTGAAATCGCCGATGCAACGTGCGCAAAGCTGCTAAACTTCAAAGCCGCACCGCTAGCAACGGCTCTGTGAAACGACGCGATATTTTAATTGGTGTCCGTTCGATAGATGATGGTATCGGAGGCGCGTACACCTGAAGACATCTCCTACGCCATTTTTTCAAGCAGCCTGTCCAGCGGCATGGTTGCAAAAGTCGTGAAGCTGTCGGCGAGCGCATACGGAAGTACAAGCGTCCGCCCATGAACCATCGCCCCGCAGGTGTACGCAATGTTGGGTACATAGCCATAACGCTGTTTGGGGCTGGGCCGGATCAATGGATATGTCGTTCTCGCCAGCAATTTTGATGGGTCATTACGGTCGAGCAGGCAGGCGCCTATGCAATAGTTTCGCACAGGACCCACGCCGTGTGTGATGACAAGCCAGCCCTCGTTGATTTCTATTGGCGAACCACAATTGCCGATCTGGATATATTCCCATGGCCAACGCGGCGACACTATGCTTGCACCGCCCTGCCATTCATATAAATCGGTCGATGTCAGCAGCCAGATGTTTTCATGGTCCTGACGACCAAGCATTGCGTAGCGTCCGTCGATGCGTCGCGGGAACAGCGCCATGCCTTTGCCCATCGCTGCATCACCGCGCAGCGCGGTCAATTCGAATGTTTTGAAGTTGGTTGTGCGCAATATTTCTTGTCGAATAGCCTCCCCACTAAATGCCGTATAGGTGCCGTAGTAAGTGATGTCGCCGTCATCATCCGTGAAACATACAAGTCGCATATCTTCGATCCCGTGGCGCTGGTGCGCGGTGACCGGAAAGATCACCGTTTGCGACAGGTCGCGATCGTTGTCGCAAGATAACCGCACGCCTGGATCGTCCGGTGCTCGACCAGGGACCATTTCGATGCGCGGCGTTATCGTCTGAAGGCCGGGCGTATCTAAAACAATTGAGCCGTCGGAATGACATATCCCAGTCCGGAACGTGACCGATGACACGTGCCCTTCGCCAACCCCCCGTAACGATAACACAAACCGCACTTCGTGGTCCGCGACCCCCGCCTGATCGGGATGAAGCACAATGCTGGGGTTAAGCAATGCCGCCCCCTCGAACGCATATTCCTCGCTAAAATACGCGCCGATCAGCAACGATTGTTCGCGGCCGATCAGGCAATGATTGATCAGCAGGCCATCTACATCGTGATACCGGCGCAAAAAGACCTCCTCCAGATCGCTATGCCGTTCGGACAGGAGTGCTGTCACGCGTTCCAGTTCAGCCCCGAGATCTGTCGTGTTCAAAGCCAGCACGCGGTCGGCAATCCGCTGCGCCCGAGGACGATCTCGGGGAGTAGGGTCGTCGGCAGGCACGAACGGCCGGATGACCACGCGTGCCGGATCGGGCCGCAAGATAATCGGCAAATAGGTCATAATATCGGCTTGGGACATTTCGGAATGAGCTCCGGTTCCAAGTGACTTACTCAACGGACTAAGCATCGACGATGCTCGCTTGTAGCCCCGAGTCACGAGCCTGCGGAACCATCGTCAACTCCTGGACGGTCTGCGTCAGGGTGACCAGTTTCGCTCTCGATGCCTCCGCGATGCCGAGGCGCTTGGCCAGTTCCATGACCGGTTCGGGAAGCGGACCACCTTCGCGCTCAGGCGCGCCACCTTCGTTGTCCCAACGGGCGAGCGTTCGTCGCTCGCCCCATTGTCCGATAACATTAGGCATTAAGCCGGATTTCGGTCGCATGTTGCGGATAAGGCGCCGCCAATGCCCGATCGACGTCATCGCCGCCGAGCTTCGATGCATAGCCGTGATTGATATCGCGGTGGTGTTCCTCGTCGGCACGCACGACCAGGACCACATCGCGAAGCGTCGCGTCGGGAGCCATCTTCCAATAATGAATCGCAATCGCTGGCGCCGGAACATTGGGCGAGCGACCCTCATCGATCTCTTTCAGGTATAGCGTGTAGCTGATTACCGCTTCCTCCTCGAAATAGCCGACGACGCGGTGCGCGGTCTTCGAGGAAACCAGATACAAAATAGAATAAAGGACGAGAAACACCCACTGTGCCCCCAGAATCATCAGTCGTTCGAACAATGTTGGTTTCGCGATCTCTATAAAGGTCATCAGGTGCATACGCTCGTTTTCAGCTTCTTCCATCAATGTGCGGATCCAGCCCTCGTCGTCTCGCATTCGTCTGAGACAGGTCAGATGTGTGAACATTCCGCCAACCATTCCGGGGACGGCGGCTACTGTTTCGAGAACGATTGCGCGGTGCCCGTAGCGCTTGGCGAAGAATGTATCGGCACAGAACCGCAAAAGCTTGGTAAAACCGAGCGCGAACCTATCCGAAAATCCTTTTGGAATGTGGTGGATGTCCGGCACGGCGTTGCGTTCATCGGCCAGCCCCCTATCGTCAGGTGCTAGGATTGAGTTGACCATTATCCGTTTCCTTATTGTTGCCGTAATCCGCGTTCTGGGTTGAGCTTTTACCAAACATGCGAAATGTTCAATCAGACTGCACGGGCGTCGGCAATAGGTAGTTTCCCTCACTATTATAGTCTCTCGGCGGACTGCATCCTTCGTTGGTTATCTCAAAACCGTTTGGAAGGACAAAAGATGAAAATCAGTGCGGTTCCCCCTGTCGAAGCCCGCAGCGCGGTCGGGGCAGGAGACAGCTTCGTGGGCGGCATAGCGTTAGCTTTAACCCAAGAGAGGCCATTGGAAGCAGCGCTTGCATATGGCGTTGCAGCTGGAACCGCTGCGGTAAATATCGCCAGGCGCTGAGCTTTGCTTGGTGGACGACGTGGACAATTTGTACGTTGCGCTTCTCTCCAGCGCTACAAGGATTGACTGAACATCAGGCGCCTTTTTTCCATGATGTAACTGCATTTTCCCACTCTTGAGTTCGGTTGAGCATGTTTACCTACAAGGCACCGAACCCACGACTTGCTATGAACACAGCGGCTCAGTTGTCAGATTTCACCCAGAAGCCAAACGGCGTTATGGAGATATTCGTCCAGATCATTGCGAATGGCCGAGAAGTGATCGCGCCTTTCACGGTTATTTTTGACAGTAAGGAATAAAAGCAACAAGACCAATCTCACCCTTGAAGCAACTGCGTTGTACAAGATTTATTGCCATCAGTTTACACATACGGGCGGTGCCAATGCCGCCGCCTGTCACACATCAACTCGCGGGCAAAATCCTCTGGAGACCGACAATGAATTCAACAAAGCACCCATTGTCGAAAAGGGCGCACGATATGAAAGCCTCGGAATCGACAGCCATAGTGACCGATCCCGTCTGCGGGATGATTGTCGACCCTTCCAAGACAGCGCATCATGGCACATATGACGGCACTCATTATCATTTCTGCAGTGCTGGATGTCTAGTTAAATTTAACGCGGAACCGGCGAAATATCTCTCCGTAACTCCGCGCGCAGAACCCGTTGTGGCACCGGGGGCTATGTGGACGTGCCCGATGCACCCCGAAATTCGTCAGCAGGGGCCGGGAACCTGTCCAATTTGCGGGATGGCGTTAGAACCCGAAGAACCATCGCTTGATGATGCACCCAATCCCGAACTCGTCGATTTCACGCGCCGCTGGTGGGTGTCGGCAGCATTGGCGGTGCCCTTACTGATGCTGACCATGGGAACTGAGTTTCTGGGTCTTCATCTGGTTGACCCAGCGCTGTCGCCGTGGATTCAACTTGCCCTGACCGCCCCCATTGTTCTGTGGGCAGGCTGGCCGTTCTTTACGCGCGGATGGACCTCTATCATCACGGGCAAGCTCAATATGTTCACGCTAATCGCCATTGGCGTCGGTGCGGCTTTCCTTTATAGTCTGGTCGCGACGTTCGCGCCGGAACTATTCCCTAAAACCTTTAGAATGCACGGCGGGATGGTGCCGGTCTATTATGAAGCGGCCGGCGTCGTCGTTGCGCTTGTCCTCCTCGGGCAAGTGCTTGAACTAAGAGCGCGGGCGGCAACGGGCAAGGCAATCCGTGCGCTGCTCAACTTGGCACCAAAGACAGCACGGCGCATAAATGCCGATGGAACCGAAACCGACCTTCCTCTTGCGAATGTCCAGACGGGCGACCATCTGCGCGTTCGACCCGGCGAAGCCGTGCCAGTGGACGGCGTCGTGATCGAAGGCCGCTCATCGGTTGACGAGTCGATGCTGACGGGCGAACCTTTACCTGTGGCTAAGGCCGCAGCAAGCGCGCTGACCGGCGGCACGGTCAATGGGACAGGTAGTCTCGTGATGGAGGCGCAAGCGGTCGGTAGCGATACCATGCTCGCCCGCATCGTCCGTATGGTGGCCGAAGCCCAGCGCAGCCGTGCGCCGATACAAGCAGTGGCTGATCGTATCTCAGGCTGGTTCGTACCGCTGGTGATCGCGATTGCGATAATATCTTTCGCAGTCTGGAGCCTGGTCGGCCCAGAACCGCGCATCGGCCACGCCCTGCTCAATGCTATCGCAGTGCTGATTATAGCCTGCCCCTGTGCGTTGGGGCTAGCGACGCCGATGTCGATCATGGTTGCAACGGGACGCGGAGCGCACGCGGGCGTGTTGGTCAAGCACGCCGAAGCCCTGCAAGCGTTCGAGAAGGTCGATACGTTGGTCATCGACAAGACCGGGACGCTTACCGAGGGCAAACCCAAGCTGGTTGCCATCGAGACAATCGGCGGCATGGACGAAAATGAATTGCTGGCATTGACCGCCGCGGTTGAGGTGCGCTCGGAGCATCCGCTCGCCCATGCCATTGCGAGTGGGGCGCACGAACGCAAGCTGACACTAGAAGAACCCGAGAATTTCGAGGTTCAGGTCGGTGCTGGCATCAGTGCCGTTGTCGGCGACCGCGCAGTTGTGATCGGCAATGCCGCACAGATGCAGCGCATCGGGGTCGATCCAGCGCCGCTCAATGAAGCTGCCGAAAGCAGACGCCGCGAAGGCGCGGGTGTGATACTGATCGCGGTTAATGGAAAACTTGCCGGGATGGTCGCGGTGGCCGATCCCATTCGCGCCAATGCCCGCGAGTCCATCGAAGCGCTGCGAAAACAAGGCTTGCGCGTCATCATGCTGACCGGCGACAATCCGACCACAGCAAAAGTCGTCGCCGACGCCGTTGGCGGCCTAGACGGCGTTCACGCTGATCTCAAACCCGACGACAAGGCGCGAATTGTTGGTGAACTCAAAGCAGCGGGTGCAAGGGTTGCAATGGCGGGCGACGGGATCAATGATGCGCCAGCGCTTGCTGCTGCTGATGTCGGGCTAGCGATGGGAACCGGGACTGATGTTGCGATTGAAAGTGCAGGCATTACGCTCACCAAAGGTGACCTCGCGGCTGTCGTCCGCGCCCGCGCTCTAGCCAAGGCAACGATGCGCAATATCCGGCAGAACCTATTCTTCTCGTTCCTCTTCAATGGCGTTGGCGTTCCGGTCGCAGCGGGTGTGCTTTATCCGGTGTCGGGCATATTAATGTCACCGATGTTTGCCGGAGCTGCGATGGCGCTATCGTCATTTACAGTCGTGATGAACGCGCTGCGGCTCAATCGGGCGAAGCTTGGTTGAAAATACGCTAGGCAGCACCGCGCTCCCCACGCACAAGGCCAGCTGAGACTCATAGCGCTCATATCGTCACCTGATACGGTCTTCGTGGCAATTGGATCAGCGACCACTTGCGGGAGAAAGGCCTCGACATCGGAAACGCGCAATCAGGGCGCAGACAAACAGTCGGTTTGCGGAGGGTTACTGTGCGCTGAATGTCACGTACAGAGAAATTGATCAGCTATACCAACATCGGGTTTGTCTCGAAATCGGCGGTCTCTTGCTCATAAACGAACGTCGGCTTAGGGCGGTTGGCCGACTAGAGTTGCCTTTCGGGATCGTCCAACCGAAATTGGGGAAAAACGTGCCACCACTCTCTTAAGCCACTGATTCAATGGTGACCCTACGGGAATCGTGAATGGCATTCAAAGCACTGATATTATATAGAATATTCTAATAGGCTTTGCGATATACCATCAGATGTACCCCCAGGCTGTTTGAAAAATGCGCCGCGGCAGCCATCGCTAACATTGCAGCCGCAATGCGCAAGGCCGTATGCGATATTTTAAAGGGCGGCGAAGAAGCATTTAAGGAGGGTGCGCGTCGTCTGTGGGTACATTTCGACTAATAAGAAACGAAGCCAAGATGCAGTACACTCTCGTCGATAATCAACGCAATGAGGCACGCGCGGGCGTTGCTGGCACACCGGCCTCGATGTGGTCGCAGCCATGCGGCAGTGCTAAACACCGTCAAGCCCAAAGGGGTCACGATGTGCTGGATGGAAGATACGCATACTGCGTGAGTATCCTCCGTATTCCGGTTTGCCCCACTCATCATATCGCCACGTTACCTTTAAAAAACCCGCTTCAAGCGCGCCTTCGTCCGCCGCAATAATGGCCTCGCGATAACGCTCCGCTGGTTCATCACCCAATGCCTGCGCAACCAGCAATTCGCTAACTTCCCGAAAGCGACGATCCGCAATGGCCATGTCGCCTGGGCGATGAGCATTCAGTTCGAGCGTCAGCTGTGTTGCAGCTTCCTCCGTACCGCTAATGCGATAGGACAGTCGGTCTTTCAGGAAATCGCCACTCACCTCGATGGATGGTGCTTCCGCCCACCAGTCGGCAACCGACCGATGGTAGTCTTTCGTGCTCAAACCTTCCGTTGCGAGATAATACTGCGCGTCATAAGGAGACCAACCCTTGTTCCAATCGACCACAGGCGGTCGCTTTTCCCGACGACGAACACCGCGGACCTCCGCAATGGCCACTTTTATGCGTGCGCGGTCGAATGTGTCCGTCGCATTGAGTGCGATGACATAGCGCCCAAACAAATCGACATTCGGGCCGAAGGCGAGCAGGCCATGCCAAAACGCAGCGCGCCGGAGGCTATCGTCTGGCGCGGCAAAGCGCAGCCGGATTGACGCGTTTTCATATGTCATAAGCAGCAGGTATGCGTAGAGAAACGGCAAATACATAAAGGACAGCAGGACCGGCACCGCAAATTCGTGAACCGTGCCTAGCGTTGCAAAATCCCGCCAATGAATGGCGATTTGATAGAAACTGAACCCCAAAATTCCGAAGCCGATTAGAGCCGTCAAGCTATTGAGCAATGAATGGACCTGCGCAAACTCTGGCTTGAGCTCCGCCATGGCGATCATCGCACCTGTCACCACAAGGAAAGGCACCAACAGCAATTCCGCAATCAGGGGCAGCGTGTAGAATTCAGCAATGAATCCCACCACCATAGTAAAGGTGACCGCTTGCCGTGCAAGCGACCGCAGCGATTTCACGCCGTCCTTACTTGTTCCGACATCGAACAAGGTGACGATCATGAAAGTCAGCCCCCAAACGATGGTCGTTTTCAAGTTGCCGTCCGTCCATAGACCCAATCGCCAAAGCACCCAGACGCATCCTGCACACCACAGCGTTGCGCCGATAATTGATGCTTGGAGCTTCCAATGAAAAAAATGAGCGACTAAGCTACCCAAGGAGCTTCGCGTTGAAGGCATAGCAATGAGCGCGATGATCGCAGCGACTAGCCAAATGAGGATAGCCCACTCACGGCTGTTCAAAATGTCCATACCAACCCCGCAAACATAGAACACCGTACACAGCACGGTTGCGGACGCGATGCCACAGCACAGCTGCAATCGTGCTCCGGACAAGGCCTAACAATGCTTGATAGTGGGAGTGGCATCGCTTGTGCGAACAACAAAATGCTCGCCTTCGAGTTTGGTTGACGTTTGACCAGATTGAAAACCGGCAAAATCGTCATGAATAAATGGCCTGTCCTCAATCCGGCAGCGCGGATTAGCAATCAGGTCGCCTGTCACATCATCATTAGTAAAGGCTATATGCTGTTCGCTGCCGTCCGTCGTTAAAGTGCCGTGAGCGATCAGGTCCAGCATAGGCCGCGTAGCGTTGAGCGTGAGTGGACCGAGTTCAGCCCCAAACCGCAATGGACGAGTTAGCATCGGATACAAAAGTGACCCCAAGCTCATTGGCGCGTTAAAAAAACCATCTGCTCCGGCAGAGTTAACCCCGCATACATTTCCCGCCCAATTATAAATTGGGCCGCCGCTCATACCGTGGCGGATCGTGACATCGAAGGCAAAACAGGGACCTGCCACAAAACCGGACGAAAATTGCTTAGTGAAAACACGCTGGACTTCACCTTCTGCCGCAAACAAACGATGCGAGTAAGCTCTGTGCCAATCGAAGGCCCCCGCTTGAACGTCGGAAATATCGATGCCTTCGTCAGGATAGGTGAATTCCGAATATCCAACACTCAGCATTTTTTCGCCAATTGCGGGAATGTCGAATGATAGCGGCGAGATTAATGTCTGTATGCCCTCGGCATATTGTGGCGACGCAAACACGACGTCCCCTGGCGATGCACCGTCGATTTTGCGTAACGGCCATAATGTGAGACTGACCCGATCATTCTCAATGCGGTGGTGCAGGACATATAGCGCATGACCGTCGCTCAAATTATGGTTGCCATCGAGCCTGCCGCGATTGATCTTGTGCGCAAATCGGGGATCATGCGTCATGATTTGCTCGATATTGTGCGTGGCCGTCACCATGAAGTGGAGCTCTCCCGTCGAAAACGCCGTGCCGATTGGAAATAGCCGCCCATGCACGCCAATAAACAGTGGCATGACACCTTGGGCGATGGGATGCCCCCATGCGGGCAACTCCCATTCTCGCTGGTCCGGTGCTACCC
Source organism: Sphingorhabdus sp. (assembly GCA_040007915.1). GTDB lineage: Bacteria > Pseudomonadota > Alphaproteobacteria > Sphingomonadales > Sphingomonadaceae > Sphingorhabdus_B. Next base: position 19,465 of record JBDTUD010000028.1, on the reverse strand, counting down.
TGTAATCTCGCGGGTTCATATACATGTGTTGTATATATGGTGGCGACGATGATTTGTAAGTAACGAGCGAACATGACAAATTTAGTTGCTGAATTACGAATAGCAGTCATTGCAGCTCTATCGCTTGACCCTGAGGGTCGCGCTGCTTTCTCCAAAATGGACATAAGTGATCTACTTATAATTTATTGGAACTGGATGAGCAGGGTCGTGCCGCTCCGTCACTACACGGTGCATCAGTCATGCGAGCTTCGCGGAAATCCAATAGCGGGCGATTCGCGCTACATGCCCGCACTTCAACACATCATCGATTTATTGGAAAACGGACAGGAGGTCAGTCAACACCTCAGTCGCGGCGTGACGGTCGCTTACCAAGCCAAACCAGAAAAGATAAAGAGTCTTGCCAAATATCGCGATCTCGACCTTTTGCTAAATGATTGGGGCGTTCATCATCTGCACCTTTCAACCGAATTGGACAGCGATGGCTTTGTAATGCGCACCAAGCCTTTGCTGTTTGCGGTATTCAAACAGGATACGGCATATCTGATCGACATTTTCGACCACGGCGACTGGGCCAGCGATGCTATTCCCAAAATCATTCTGCGAAATTGGCCGGATGCCGGAATTATCCATGATTTGGGTATTCCCGGCTCCCGCGAAAGCTACAGCGAAATTGATAAACTCGGGTTACGTAACGCCGGAATGACCACAGCGTATGAAGGGAATGAGGGCAAAGTTTATATGTTCAGCGCAGGACTGACGACAGGGGGAACATCGCTACATGCGGCGCAGGCGGCAAACCAAATTCTGGACCGTATCGAATGGTTCGAGAAACAATTGGTAGACGACCCCCCATGGCTAGAAGTTATCATGCGAGAACGAGGCATCGAGCCGCCCGAAACACCCCAATTTAAATTCGCATTTTTGAACTCGGGCTATGGTGTCATCGAGATCAACAGCAATCTTCTCATCCGTCTCGCATGAGTAGCCGCGCTTACTTCGCCTATTTCGAGCTGCCATGGCCATCATCACCAGCTGCAAAGAAACATGGCCGGATCGAAGCGGGCTGGCTATAATCAATGCCATATATGCCCAATACTTCAAACATCGAGCGGACCTTTCAGGACATTCCTGATGATAAGACCAGCGAAGCTGACCAGACAGCCTTTCTGATGGATTTGGGATGGTATAACGGCTCCAAGTGGGACGACCTTCTCCAGTCAGCACGAGTTCTCATCATTTCCGAAGCTGGCGCTGGAAAAACTTACGAGTGTCGAGAACGCCAGATCAAAATGTGGAACGCCGGAGAACCGGCTTTTTACCTTGAGCTTGCCGATCTTTCCCGAAGCAGTGTGCAGGATATGCTTAGCCACGAAGAAAACATTCGCTTTGATGCTTGGCTTAACTCTCAATCCGACATCGCCACATTTTTTTTAGATTCCATCGACGAATTAAAGCTCTCCCTCGGGTCGTTCGAGCAGGCATTGAAACGGCTAAACCGAGCAGTAGCAGGGCAGCTCGCCCGTATTAAAGTGGTGATTACCACACGGCCCATTCCCATTGACGAGCAACTATTTCGGGAGATTTTGCCTATACCTCCCAAACCCGAAGATGCCGCGACGAGTGAAGAATTCGCGGACATCGTGATGGGACGAGTAAAAACCGATGATAAGGACAAAGATGCCCCCAAGCCTTGGCGCAACGTAGCGTTGATGCCGTTATCCGATAGCCAAATCCGACAAATGGCAAAACTTCAAGGTGTGCCGGATATCGACGGTCTGGTAAACGCCATTCGGCAGCACAATGCAGAGGAATTTGCACGCCGCCCTCAGGATTTGATCGAGTTATGTGCCGATTGGCGAGATCACCGTCGTATCAGAACGCATCGTGAGCAGGTCGAGAGCAATATCGCCATCAAGCTAAAGCCGCGCGCTGACCGTCTTGAAAAAGTAGCGTTGTCTTCGGTAAAAGCTTGGGAAGGTGCAAGCCGACTTGCTCTCGCCGCTTTATTGACCCGTAAGTTAACGTTGCGCCACAGTGTCGAGGCTGACCGTCACGGCGACCCTGCCGAAGCTCCGCTAGATCCAGCAAACATTTTGCCAGAGTGGTCGGCCGACGAGCGAACGACATTGCTCGAACGCCCTCTGTTCGGATTTGCGTCTTATGGTCGCGTTCGGTTTCATCACCGTTCTGTTATCGAATATCTGGCAGCTCATCGCATCGGCGCTTTGCGTGATCGGGGAATGCCATTCAACGCCGTAAAGCGACTTCTTTTTACATCCACCGCACAAGGCGACGAAGTTATCCGCCCCTCCATGCTGCCAGTCGCGGCATGGGCAGCGGGAATGGATGACGCAATTTTTGCCGAAGCCCTGCGCCGCGAACCCAGTGCGCTGCTTGACGCGGGCGACCCTGAATCGTTGCGGCTCGATCAGAAAAAGCAAGCGTTGCGAGCCTATGTCGAACGCTATGGCAAAGGCGGCTGGCGAGGCCTTCGCGTGCCGCATGTCCAAGTGCATCGTTTTGCAACGAAAGAGCTTGGCCCCGAAATTGAATCACTTTGGAAGGGCGGCATCGAAAATTCGGAAGTGCATGAACTTCTTTTAGGTCTCATTGGCGCTGGGCAAGTGTTGCAATGCGCTGACATTGCACACGCAATCGTCGTGGACCATTCCATCTCCGACGAGGAGCGGCTTGATGGGCTTCAGGCACTCATTGCTCTTAATGATTCTCGCCTTGATGCCATCACTGCCGAAATTGCTGCAACACCTGAACATTGGTCAAATCGGCTGACGCGATATGCCATCGTGCGACTATTTCCAGCACACCTTGCGCCAGAACGTCTCTGCAAAATTCTGGTGCGCGTGTCCGAGAAAAAACGCTCAGTTGGGGATATATCGTGGCATCTCCCGCGCATTATCGAACAAAGCAATTTGCAGCCACAGGTGCTTGAATCTCTGAGGCACGGCTTCACCGAATTGATCACCGAGGGCCTTGCATGGAACGAGGGAGCATGGCCGCAAATTTCGTCTAAACGCTATTTTTTGATTTCGGCGCTCGCATCGACATGCCTCTCTTTGCTGAAACATGGCGTAGTGTCGCCTGACGTGTTGCGCTCTGCGATTGTTGCACTTCGGTTGAATGATCGGGAATATAATTCTTCCGATTCCTGCAAACATTTACGCCAGTTTTTTGGTCAAGCGGAACCAACAGTCCGGCAAACAATGTTCCTTACAGAAGACGCTTTCTTGATGGGGCTGCGCCCGCAGTTAGAGGCGTATAAGCGATATGCGCGCATCGCTCATCATGGCGCAATTAATTTGCGGCTTGAGGATGCAAAATGGGTTTTGGAATTGCTATCTGATCAAGCGCGGACCGAGGAAGAACGGGCCTTCATTTTAGAAGCGGCGATCCGCTTACGGGCCGAAGATGTACAGTGGCTGGATCATCTTACAGCCTTGAAAGGCCATGTGAGCGATTTGCCCGCGCTCACAGCTTGGCTGGACGAGAGATCAAAACCTGCTGAGCGAGACGAAGAGTGGGAACGCATGGAGCGCGAAAGCGAAATGCGGCGTGTAGAAGAGGAAAAGCGTAAAGCGAGAAACCGCGCCAGTTGGACTAAGTTCTGGCAAGAAGTGGCTAATCAGCCCGATACTGTGTTTTCCGCCGGTCAGTCAGCCGATACCGCTTGGGGTCTCTGGCGTGCGATGGAACGGACGGGCGATAGTGGCCGGTCGTCTGCGTGGAATCGGCGCTTCATCGAACGCCATTTTGGCAAGGATGTCGCAGATCGTCTTCGCATTGCAATCATGGCCGCGTGGCGAAATGATCGACCGACGCTGCGAAGCGAACGAGAGGAAGGCGAAAAAGGCACTTACCTCGTTCGCTGGCAATTGGGCTTAGCTGGCATCGTGGCAGAAGCGGAAGACGCGCATTGGGCTGAAAAGTTGAACCACGACGAAGCGCAACTGGCAGCACGATATGCCCCGATGGAATTGAACGGCTATCCTGTGTGGCTGGAAGCGCTCATCAAAACGCATCCATCGGCAGTCGATGCAGTATTGGGAGCGGAACTCACCGCCGAATTGGCCGACGCGCCAGTCGAATACTCCATCATGCTGCAAAACGTACAACACGCACCGTTATCGGTCGCTAAGCTTTTCGTACCAAGATTGCGTGCTTGGCTCGACGCTGCGACCTGGCGCACAGGTACAGACAAACAGCAGAATCAAAATTACGCCCAGCGTTTGCGCCAAGTTTTAGATATTTTATTACGTGTGGACGACATTGAACTCACGGAACATGTTCGTCATCTCGCGGCTAAGGAATTATCCGCAGGGCCGGACGATCCTCTGGCGCATGTCTGGTTGCCAGTGCTGTTCCGTTTGGACCCCGAGGCGGCAACCGGCGTGTTAGAGCAATTGCTTACTGCATTGCCGGCAGCAAAGTTTGGCGCAGCCACCGACTGGTTTTCTGGCCTCTTTGGCGAACGGCATAGTAGCGAACAGGTTTCTTTGTCGCATGATGGCTTCACCCCCGACGTGCTGGTCCGGCTAATCCGCCTTGCGTATCAACATGTCCGGATCGACGATGACATGAAATTACGCGAAGGCGTTTATACCCCCAACGTCCGCGACCACGCCGAACGGGCACGCAATCATATTCTGGAGGCAATTATCTCTGCCGAAGGTCCCGAAGCGTGGGTCGCAAAGTTGGCGATGGCCCAAGACCCGCTTTTCGATCATTTCAAAGATCGCCTTATGGCTTTGGCGCGGGAACGCTCGGCTCAGGAATCGGACGTGACAGCCTTTTGTGAAGGTGATGTTATCAAACTCGACCGTTACGGCGAGCTACCGCCATTAACGCGCGACGATATGTTCTTGCTGATGATGGATCGCCTCGACGACATTGGCGAATTGCTTTTAAGGGATGACTCGCCTCGCGGTGCATGGGGGTTGATAGCGGACGAGCACCTTATGCGTCAGCAAATTGCACGCGAACTTCGCACAAGTTCCAACAGCGCATATACAGTAAATCAAGAGGCCGTAACGGCAGATGAAAAGGAAACTGATATACGGCTGTGTTCGATTGCATCGGACCACGAAGCCGTCATCGAACTAAAACTAGGGGACAAGCCTCGATCGGGTGCGGTGCTGCGCGCTGCAATTAAGGATCAGCTCGTTACCAAATATATGGCGCCCCAATCTCGCAAATCGGGATGCTTACTGATTACTATTTCCGGTGATCGTGAATGGGATCACCCTGACACGGGTGACAGGCTGAATTTTCAGGGATTGATCCAGATGCTGCGTGACGAAGCAGCGATGATTGAACAGCAGATGGCGGGCGGCCTGCGGCTGGCCGTGTATGGCCTTGATTTGCGTCCGCGCCTAGCAACGGAACGTCAAAAGTCCGACAACAAGAAGTAATGACTAAATTGGCGTTGCCTGTCGGCCCGCGCCCTATGCGCTGTCGCACACCGAGCCTGTCGTCTCAGCCATCCGGTGACGGTCGCTAACGCATAAAGGCTGGGGCTGCTGCCCCCAGCGCGCTGCGAAGCGCCTTCCGCCCAGCTTCCTTCACTTGCGTTTCGTGCAGCCGGTTAGATAACTACGTTCTATGAGGTGTTATCCGAGCCAAGAAAAAAGCCGGATCAAAGCCCAGCAGCAGGAAACTTTAAGGCACACCCTACGCGACAAATCGCATTGATTAAGGTGATGATATAATTCACGAAAATGGCAGTTTTTGGCGGTGGCTACTTTCCAATTGAAAATGATTTGCGCCAAAAGGGCAATTTGAAAGTAAATCAGAATAGATCAAAAAGGTTATAAATCAGTCATTTAGGATGGTCTTGACGACGATTTGAAACAAATGTAGAACAAACATGCCTTTCGCAAGTGAATCAGGCTCCTGTTTTTAAAGGAGTTTGAAAAATGGGACGCAGTATATCCGTCCAAACCTACCTTCCGCCGCATGTCGCCGACTGGGTTGGCGACGAGGCGGGCAGGGTTAATCTCAGTCGTAGCCTCTGGATAGGCAAGATGATCCTTGACCTTTATCAGGGTCAGGAAATGCGAGATGAGGCGCGCAAGAACGCCGACCATATTAGGCGACAATTGACTTTCATCACATGCGCCTTGGATGGTTTGCTAGTAGGGCATCCCGACCCTGCTTTGCGCGAGCGGGTGCATGAAGCGTACGCCAGCAAGGTCGAGCAAGCCAAGCAGGGGCGCGGGCAATGATCCGGCGCACGAGTAATGGCAAAGCCGATAGTTCGCAGTTGGGTCTGCCCTTTGGTGTTCCACCGCCAGCAGGCAAGCCACAGGTGATGGAACCCATAGCAGTCAGGATATTGGAAGCGGTCCGACTGACCGGCATTGGACGATCAAAGCTTTATGAGCTGATAGCATCGGGCGACATCGAAACGGTCAAGATCGGGAGTTGCACTTTAATCCCGGTGGCAAGCCTTCACGGGCTAATCGAGCGCGCAAGGCAGCAGCGGCTATGAGCCGCTGTTTCCGAAATTAGGCCGCAGGATAGTTGCACCATCGCGGAGTTGGTCGAGATAGTCCGACCAGTGCTGCATCATGCGGACCCGTTCGTCCCAATATTCACCGCGCGCATAGGCACGGCGGACGGCGTTGTTATCGGCGTGGGCTAACTGGCGTTCGATGGCGTCGGCATTCCAGATGCCCATTTCGTTCAGCAATGTGGCTGCCATTGCCCGGAAGCCGTGGCCCGTCATTTCATCCTGGGCATAGCCAAGACGACGCAGTGCGGCGTTGATCGTGTTTTCCGACATCGGGCGTTTTGCGGACCGAAGTGAGGGGAAGAGATAAGAGCTAAATGCGGCATCCGTTTCGATGCTGGCGATGATGTCGAGTGCTTGGCGAGATAAGGGGATTGCGTGTACGCGCCGCATTTTGGTCTTATGTGCAGGGATCGTCCAAAGCGCTTTGTCAAAATCGAAGTCAGCCCATTCGGCATGGCGCAATTCGCCTGGACGCACAAAGACATGAGGGAGTAGTCGAAGCGCGGCGCGGGTCATCAGATGGCCTTCAAAGCCCTCTATGGCTCTCAGCAGCGAACCCGCTCCCGTTGGTGTGGTGATTGCCGCACGATGCGTTACTTTAGGCACAGTGAGCGCGCCCTTAAGGTCAGCGGCCACATCTCGTTCGGCGCGAGCTGTGGCGATGGCATAGCGGAAAACTTGGCTGCAAATGGCGCGCATCCGCTTGGCGGTCTCGTGACGACCCCGCGTTTCGACAGAGCGAAGCACCGAAAGCAATTCGTGCGCGGTTATCTCGGCAATGGGGCGACGGCCAAGGACAGGTGTGATGAAGCCGATTAACCAACGGTTTTTCTTGAGCGTGATGGCAGACAGGCCTTCACGCTCGGCCTTGGCCAGCAATTCGTTTACCACGGCTTCGAATGTGTTAGCGGCGGCAATACTGGCAGCAGCTTTATCCAGCTTTGCTTTCTCGCCGGGATCAATTCCATTCGCCACCAACCGACGCGCTGTGTCGCGCTTGGCGCGCGCGTCGGCCAAGGTTACATCTGGCCAGACGCCAAATGCCAGCGTCTTGTGCTTGCCGTTGAAGCGGTAATTCATCCGCCAGTAGCGCCCACCATGAGGCAGCACGAGCAAATGCAGCCCATCCGAATCTGTAAGTTTGAATTGAACCGGCTTTGGTTTTGCCGATTTAATTGCAGCCGCAGTGAGTGCCATGAGGGTATCTCCAAAATGGCGTTCGGCCATATACCCTCAAATATACCTCCAAAATTACTGGACGCATGAGATCATCGCCGTATCGCTACGGATGTAATATCACAAAAACTCTAGGAAAACAGCCACTTTTTTGGACGTATCTGGATGCCTGTGGACGTCCGGATGGTGACCCCTACGGGAATCGAACCCGTGTTTCAGCCGTGAAAGGGCCGCGTCCTAACCGCTAGACGAAGGGGCCAATCGCTTGGCGAGCCGCGCCTTTACGGATTCGCGTCGCCAAGGTCAAGTGCGGTTTCAGTCGGCGAAGGCAACGTCGTCAATATGCAGTTCGGCCTTGGGCGTTGCGCCCCAATCGTCGATCTTGGCGCGACCCGCCAGCCAGTATTTCCGGCCCTTTTCGCCGTGGAGCAACATTTGACCGAGTTGGCTCTCGCCTTGCCGGAATGCCATTGCCTTAAACGATGCACCGTCGTCGCCGACGACAATCGCACGCACATGGTCTTTCCCGACAATATCGCATTTCACCACGCGCACCGGCCCCGTAACCACCCGCGGTCCGGGCCAGCCCATGCCATAGGGACCAGCGGCCTCCATCGCGTCGACAAAGGCAGGGTTCAGCCCGCGCGGATTAAGCACGGCATCAACGAGCAGCGCCTGACCGCCCGACGCCCGTGCGACGTCGCCAGCGAGCTTCTCGTCCAACCACTCGGCCAGCGCCTCGATATGTTCGGCCCGCACGGTAAGCCCAGCCGCCATCGCGTGCCCACCGCCTGCCTCCAGCAACCCGGCGTCTTTCGCCGCGATAATAGCCGCGCCCAGATCGACGCCCGCAATCGAGCGGCCCGATCCTTTGCCCACACCGTCGGCATCGATTGCAATAACAATGGAAGGTTTGCCGCTTTTTTCCTTGATACGCCCGGCGACGATGCCAATTACGCCGGGGTGCCAGCCCTCGCCCGCCAGCAAGGCGACGGCGCGGTTGTGCTGGCCGGGCAGCATCGCTTCGGCTTCCTGTTGCACCACGGCCTCTATGGCACGGCGATCTTCATTGAGCTGATTCAACTCGGCAGCAATCGCGCGGGCCTCTTCGCGGTCTTTGGTGGTCAGCAAACGCACGCCCAGATCGGACTTGCCGACCCTGCCGCCCGCATTGATCCGCGGGCCAAGCGCAAAGCCGAGATCCGAACAGATCGGTGCACGGGTCAGCCTGCTGGCCTCGATCAACGCCGCCATGCCGACATTGCGCCGGCCCGCCATGACCTTGAGGCCCTGTGCTACAAAAGCGCGGTTGAGCCCGCGCAACTGGGCGACATCGGCAACGGTGCCGAGGGCGACCAGATCAAGGAGATCCATCAATTTTGGTTCGGCACGGTTGGCAAAGAAATTGCGCTGCCGGAGCGTCCGCACAACTGCGGCTGCGAGCAAAAATGCCATGCCCACCGCTGCCAGATGGCCGTGGGAGGCCGCGTCATCCGCCTCATCAAGCCGGTTTGGGTTGATGAGGGCGAACGCGGTCGGCAGCTCGGTTGCGCATTTATGATGGTCGACGACGATTACTTCTATACCCGCCGCCTTGGCCTGTGCCAGTGCGTCATAGGCCATCGCACCGCAATCGACGGTGATGATCAGACTGCTCCCGCCCTCGCCAATCCGCACCAGTGCCTCGCCCGACGGGCCGTAACCTTCCATCAACCGGTCTGGGATGTAGTGCGCAGCCGTCAGGCCAAGCTCACGAAGCAGGCGAATAAGCAGCGCCGCCGAAGTAGCACCGTCGACATCATAGTCGCCGTAAACCGTTACCGCCTCGCCTGCCTCGACCGCATCGGCAATCCGTTCGGCACCTGTATCCATGTCGCGGAAGATTGATGGGTCGGGCATGAATGCACGGATAGTCGGGTCGCGGTGGCGCTCGATATCGTCACGCGGGATGCCGCGCGCCATCAGCAACTGCGTCACCAGATCGTCGGGCTGGAAACCGGAGTCACGGGCATCAACATCACCGCTGCGCCATTGCCACGGCTGACCGAGGATCGATTGGGTGATGTTCAGGACTGTTGCCATGCGGATCGCTCTATGGCGCAAGGCTGGCGCTGGCAAGCAAAGCGGGTTAGCTTCCTCTGCATGAAGCAGCTTTTGATTGTGTGGCATAGTCTGACCGGGGGATCCGAAGCGCTGGCGCGTGCGGCCCTGGATGGTGCCAACGGGAAGGACGACGTGGCCACACGCTTGCTACACGCCGATGTGGCACAGACCGAAGATATGTGCGCCGCCGATGGCTATGTTTTCGTATTCCCCGAAAATCTGGCTGCGATTGCCGGCGTGATGAAGGCGTTCTTTGATCGCTGCTATTATCCCTGCCTTGGCGCCATCGAAGGCCGACCTTATGCAATCATCGTTTGCGCAGGGTCCGATGGCAGCAATGCGGTGCGGCAGGCCGAGCGCATTGCCACCGGCTGGCGGCTGAAGAAGGTCGCCGACAGTATGATCATCTGCACCCATGCGCAAACGCCGGAGGCGATCCTCGCGCCCAAAGTCATCGGTGACGAAGATTTGGGCGCAGCCCATGATTTAGGTGCGTCGCTGGCGGCGGGCTTGGCGATGGGTATATTTTAGGCACCAGATCCTAAGCTGGCCGATGCTCGCTTTTCACCCGCCGCACGGTACCCGACGATGCGCGCATTACGACGGTTTCGGTCGTGATGCGGCCATCGCGCAGGGTTTTTACGCCGTCGAGCAACGAACCGTCGGTAACACCGGTTGCCGCAAAAATGCAATCGCCCTTGGCAAGCTCTTCAAGATCATAGATCTTGTCGAGATCCTCGATGCCCCATTTGCGAGCGCGACTGCGTTCGTCGTCGTTGCGGAACAACAGCCGCCCCTTGAACTGGCCGCCGATGCAACGCAAGGCAGCCGCAGCCAAAACGCCTTCGGGTGCGCCGCCTGACCCCATATAGATATCGACGGTGGTATCGGGGTTGGTGGTTGCGATGACGCCTGCCACATCGCCATCGGGGATCAGCATGATGCCGCAGCCAATCGCGCGTAGTTCTGCAATCAATTTTTCGTGACGGGGACGGTCGAGCACGCAGACGATCAGGTCGCCCGGGGCCACACCTTTCTCGGCAGCAACCGCAGTGACATTTTCCAGCACCGTCCTGTCAAGATTGACAATATTCGGCGAATAGCCCGGGCCGACCGCAATTTTGTCCATATAGACGTCGGGCGCGTTCAACAGATTGCCTTCTTCGGCTACCGCCAGCACGGCAAGCGCATTCGGGCCAGCCTTTGCGGTGATGGTGGTGCCTTCAAGAGGGTCGAGCGCGATGTCGATCTTGGGTCCTTTGCCGATGGCGGCACCGACCTTTTCACCGATGAACAGCATCGGCGCTTCATCACGTTCACCTTCGCCAATGACGACGGTGCCGTCCATGTAAAGTTCGTTGAGCGCAGCGCGCATCGCCTCGACCGCAGCTGCATCCGCCGCTTTTTCATCACCCCTGCCGATCAGCTTGGCCGCAGCAATGGCGGCAGCTTCGGTGACTCGAACCATTTCGAGAACAAGGACGCGGTCGAGGATTTGGCTTGCGGTCGTCATAATTTCATTCTCCTATGATGTGCATGACCATCGGGTCGCCGAGCAGGTTTTCCGATGCAGGTAATGTTTTGAGCGTGTCGGTGATTGCTTGCTCCGGTCCTTCATGGGTTACCATCGCGATCAATGCGGAGCCGTCTTCGACCTCGCGCTGGATCAGGCTTTCGATAGAAAGGCCCGCATCACGCATCGCGGCGGTGATTTCGGCAAGGACACCAGCGCGGTCGGCGACTATCATCCGCAAATAGGTTTTGCCGAGACGGTGTGCAGAAGCGGCACGCGGCAGCTTTTCCAGGTCGGCATAAGGCATCGAGAACGCGGGGCCGGTTTCCTTGCGCGCAATATCGACAATATCCGCAACCACGGCGGAGGCGGTTGGTTTGTCGCCTGCACCTGCACCTTGAAATAACAGCCTGCCACAGAAATTACCTTCGGCAACGACGGCATTGGTTGCCCCGGTGACATGCGCAAGCGGATGATCAAGCGGGACCAGGCAAGGCTGGACGCGCTGAAATATCTGTGCGGACCCGTTTTCGCCGTCGATTTCAGCCAGCCCGATGAGGCGAATACGATAGCCCAGCGCCTGCGCCTGTGCGATGTCGGCGGCCAACAATTTGCGGATGCCGCGGGTCTCGACTCCGCCAAAATCGATCTCCGAACCGAAGCTCAAAGATGCGAGAATGGCTAGCTTGTGTGCAGCGTCGATGCCGTCAATATCAAATGAAGGATCTGCTTCGGCAAAGCCTTTGGCTTGGGCATCGGCAAGCACGTCAGCAAAATCGAGGCCTTCTTTTTCCATCGTCGACAGGATGAAATTGCAGGTGCCGTTGAGGATACCGTAGACGCGGTCGATGCGGTTGGCAGCAGCACCGTCGCGCAAGCCTTGTATAACCGGAATACCGCCCGCGACCGCCGCCTCGAATTTCAGAGCACAATTTTTGTCTTCAGCCAGTGCGGCCAGTTCGGCACCGTGATGCGCGATCATCGCCTTGTTCGCGGTCACCAGCGCACGGCCAGCACCCAATGTTTCGCGGGCCAGCGTCAATGCCGGACCATCGGACCCGCCGACGAGTTCGACGACAACATCAACGTCGCCTGCCGTCGCCAACTCACCCATATCATCCACCCAGCGGTAGCGCGACAGGTCCACGCCGCGGTCCTTGGCGCGGTCGCGCGCGGTGATGGCAACAATTTCGATTGGACGCCCTGCGCGCCGCGCAATCAATGCGCGATTCTCTTCAACAAGACGGATCACGCCGGTACCAACGGTACCAAGACCGGCCAGGGCGATGCGTAAGGGAGCGGGCATAACTGACGAACTTCCTGCTAAAATGCGAGCATTGGCGCTGCGCCTAGGCCAGATTCGACAGAAATACCAGCCCAAGCTTGTCGAGTACTGTCGCTGTCCGTATAGGCGGCGGATGACGACTTCTCCGACATTGTTGATCCTCGCTGGAAAACGCGACGGCAAGCTTGACCCGATGGCAGCCGATGCCGGCGTCAGCCACAAATGCCGCGTACCGATTTGCGGCAGGGCATTGCTGCAATGGGTATTGGAGGCGGCAATCCCGGCCTTTCCTGACAACAAGATTCTGATTTCGATCCATGATCCTGCGGTCATCTCCGATTTGCCGGGTGTGCTTGAACTGGAAATAGCCGGGCGATTGATGATTTGCCAGGCGCAAGCGGGCATCGTCGAAAGCGTCGAATATGCGGCGGCTCAAGCAGGCCATAGCGCTTGGCCGTTGATGATTACCACTGCCGACAATGTGCTGGTCACGCCTGAATTGATGCGCGACTTCCATAGCGTATCGATGGCGGGTGATGGTGATGCGGTAATAGTGCTGTCAACGCGCGAGGCGATTCTGGCGGCGCATCCCGAGGGCCAACGGCGCTTCTATGAATTCGCCGATGCCGCGATTTCCAATTGCAACCTGTTCTGGTTGCGTAACGCAGAGGCGCTCAAAGCCGCCGAAGCATTTCGACAGGGCGGGCAGTTCATCAAAACCAAAGGGCGGATCGCCAAGGCCTTCGGTATCATCAACCTCATCCGTTTTCGTCTCGGCTGGTGGAAACTCGATAGCGCGTTTCGCGCGATGTCGCGGCGGTTTGGCGTGCGGGTTGTGCCATATATGGCGGAGGATGGCGCCTATGCCGTCGATGTCGATAATCCGCGCACTTACGCGATTGCCGAGGTTTTGCTGAAAGCGCGCAAGCTTTAGCTCGTCAGACTGACCTCCGCGCGCCAAACGGTAATCCAGTCAAGCGAGCCACGGCATTCGTCCATCTGCGTTGCCTGTATCAGTCGAAACATTGAACCGTCCCAGACATATTGTTCGGACGACCCGCAGTCACCGATGCCCCGCCCCTTGGCGTAGCTGGAGAGGGTCTGGGTTGCGCCATTCCAATCGGCGTTGACCAGCAAAGCGAGATCGCTTTTTTCGTTCAGGCGATTGGGCGTATAATCAAACGTAGCCGGTGCAAAAGTCCATTTGCCCGCAAGGTCGCGGTTGCCGATATAAGCACCGACCGAAAAATTATACGCGCCGCTACCGCAATTCAGCAGCACCAACGACTGGGTGGGCCCCAGGCTGTATGCAGCGTCTTCGGTCGCGCCAAACCGTTCTTTGGCGCACGGGCTGCTCTCGGAAAGGGCGACCAAAGCGGGGGCCTCCGGCAGTTGTTCCGATGGCGCGATGCGTCTGGCGGCAATCATCGGTACGAAGGATTTTTTGACTCTGGCCGGTCTTCGCGCGTTGGCAACAATCGCGCCTCTGGAGCCCAGCCGCCCTTGCGTCGTATCCATATAGCGCAAAGTGGCCGAAACCCCGGCCAGCGACGCGCGTCCCAGATTCTGACCATTGCCGTCAATCAATGAGAATGCCCAGCCTTTGGCCATTGCCCGGGCCAGCTTCACCGCATCGGCACCGGTCACGATAATGGTTTCCTTGTCGGGGCCAACCGCACCGGTATCAATCACGCGCTTGTCGATCAATATGCGGTAACGATCGGTGCCGGTGGCAAAGCCGGACACATTGATCGAAAGCCCGCCATTCCTGACCGGTGTCCGGTTCATCGCCAGCGAAAGCGTGTTTTCGGCGGAGCTTTTCGGATTCAGCGTGACGGCCTCGCAGGAAAGGCCATTGTCGCAACCAACAGCCCAATCTTTGAAAGTCATGACTTTCGCTGGGATAATCTGCGACACGGCAGCCGCTGCCGCCCCGATCCCGGAAAAGGCGACAGCCACCGACATTGCCAAAAACACGCCCGCGATAATTTTTCTGAACATAGGCTACAGGCTAGCGCCTTTGATTACCCTTCGCTAGAGGCAATGCAGTCTGAAATTATGGGAGTTTGACATGCGCGCAGTGGGAGTTATCGGGGCAGGGCAAATGGGTGCGGGCATTGCACAGGTAAGCGCGGGCGCTGGCTATCATGTTTATTTGTCCGACCTGGATATCGCCAGAGCCGAAGCCGGCAAGGCGGGCATCGCCAAGGCGCTGGACAGATTGGTCACCAGAGACAAAATCGGTCGGGAAGAAGCCGATACGCTGCTGTCGCGGATCGAGCCAGTGGCCGACTACGCCCCCATGGCCGATGCCGGGCTTGTCATTGAGGCCGCAACCGAGCGCGAAGAAATCAAGCGTGCGATCTTTGCCGAAGTCGGCAAGGTTTTAGGTCACCAAGCCGTGCTGGCGTCAAACACATCGTCGATTCCGATCACACGGCTGGCGCAGGCCTCACCGGATCCCAAACGCTTCATCGGCGTGCATTTCTTCAATCCTGTACCCGTTATGGGTCTGATCGAAATCATCCGCGGCCTTGCCACGTCGGACGAAACGCTCAAGATCGTTGAAACTTTCGGTAACGCGTTGGGCAAGCAACTGGTCTTCGCGCAGGATGCCCCCGGCTTCATCGTCAACCGGGTGCTGATGCCGATGATCAACGAAGCCTGCTTCGCATTGGGTGAGGGCGTTGCGACCGTCCGGGACATCGACACTGCGTGCCAGTTGGGTCTCAACCATCCTATGGGGCCGCTGACACTGGCTGATTTCATCGGGCTCGACACCTGTTTGGAAATTACCAATGTGCTGTTCGACTCGACCGGCGACCCCAAATTCCGCCCGGCTCCGTTGCTGCAAAAATATGTCGAAGCGGGCTGGTATGGCCGCAAGGTGAAGCGCGGGTTCTACGATTATTCGGGTGACACGCCCGTGCCAACGCGGTGAGGAAGCTAACATTATGCTTGGCGCGGTTAGCGATGATCGCCGCTTGGGATAGCGAAAAGAGGTGGTAGTTAGGGAGTCCCTGCCGCCACCTCAAAAGCCTGCTCAATGTCGGCGATCAGATCGTCAACATCTTCGAGCCCGATTTGTAGCCGGACAACCGCCCCGGCTTCATTCCATGCCGTTGCCGACCGGTATTTCTCGGGACGTACCGGCAAAGCAAGGCTCTCAAACCCGCCCCAGCTATAGCCGATGCCGAACAGGTCGAGCGCATCGACCAACGCCGCTGCTTGTGCTTCGCTGCCCTTCAGCACGAACGAGAATAAGCCGGAGGAGCCCGTAAAGTCGCGCTTCCAGATTTCATGACCCGGGCAGCTGGGCAGGGCCGGATGAAGCACCGCTATCACCTCGTCCCGTCCGTCCAGCCAATGCGCAATTTTCAGCGCCGACGCCTCGTGTTCTTTCATCCGTACCGAAAGTGTGCGCAACCCGCGCGCGGCCAGATAAGCATCATCGGGCGAGACAACTTGCCCCAGTTGCTGCGCGGTTTGGCGGAGGGCAGACCAATATTTTTTGTGCGTCGTCACGGTCCCCATCATCACGTCGCTATGTCCGACAATATATTTGGTCGCGGCAAGGATGGTCAGATCGATGCCTTTGTCGAGCGCGGTGTAGAAAAACGGCGTCGCCCATGTGTTGTCGAGCAGGGTAATAATGCCATGCGCTTTGGCGGTCGCACAGATCGCCGGAACATCCTGCACCTCAAACGTCAGACTCCCCGGATTTTCTAGCAGAATCGCCCGAGTCCGGTCGCAAAAATAGCTGGAGATATCAGTCGTGACCGGGTCGAAATAGCGCGTCTCGACACCAAAGCGTTTGAGAAACCCTTCCGCAAAGTTGCGGCTGGGATCATAGGCATTGTCGGTCATTAAAAGGACCTCGCCCGGTTTCAGAACCGACAGCAACGCCCCTGCAATTGCTGCAACGCCTGACGGATAGAGCATCGTGCCGTGTGCGCCAGGTTCCAGTGCGGTCAGCGCTTCGGATAGCGACCACTGCGTCGGCGAACCCCGGCGCCCGTAAAAAAAGCGTCCGTCCTCGTTGGTTGCTTTGCCTGCGTCCAACGCCGCGACATCGTCATAAAGATGTGTGCTGGCGCGCCAGACGGGGGCGTTGACGACAGGTCCGGTCAGCGCCTTGGAACGACCGCCGGTAACGATAATGGTTGCTGGTTTGCGGGGCTTGTCAGACCCGCTCAAGCCGCACCCGTTTCCTTAGGCATATCCTTGTCGAGACCCCATTCTGACCAGCTGCCATCGTAAAGCGCAACGTCGTTCTTTCCGGTCAGCCGCGCGGCAAACAGCACTACCGCTGCCGTCATCCCCGACCCGCAGGTGGTAATCATCGGCTTGTCGAGATCGACACCTGCGGCGTTGAACGCCGCGATCAGATCATCGCCGCGCTTCCATGTACCATCGGCGTTGTAGAGCGCGCTATAAGGTAGATTATGGCTACCGGGGATGTGACCCGATGCCATATCGGGGCGTGGTTCGGGCTCCTCGCCGGTAAAGCGGCCTGCACCACGTGCATCGACCACTTCGGCCTCCTTACTGTGGAGGTTGGCCAACATATCGGCCTTGGTCTTTACACCCTTGTCGTCTTTCCACACGGTGAAATGACGGTGGCGTACTGTCGGTTTGCCGGTTTCGAGCGGTCGGCCCTCCGCCTTCCATTTGGCAAGCCCGCCATCGAGCACCGCAACATCATGCGCACCAAACAACGTCAGCATCCACCATGCACGGGTTGCCGATTTGAACGGGCTGTCGTCATAAACCACAATGCGGCTGCCATCGCCAAGACCCAGCGACTGCATCCGGCTGGCAAATTTTTCCGGGGGAGCCAGCGTGTTGGGCAGGCTGCTGCTGCTATCGGCCAATTCTTCCAGGTCCATGAATACGGCGCCAGCTATGTGACCGCCTTCATATTCCGCCGTAGCGTTACGACCAGCGTCAGGCAGAAACCATGTGGCGTCGACAATCCGCAAATCGGACGCGCCAATTTCTTTCGCCAACCATTCGGTGGTCACCAGTAAATCCATGAGTGTGGTCCTTGCCCGCGAATTAAAAGTTGCTATGTTATGATTCTTGTGCGGCGCAATATAATAAGCTTTTGTCGCGCCGTCGAGCCAAACCTTGACAAGAATTATTTAGAAAGTTGCTGGCCAACTGCTTGCAACGTAACTTTATGATCCTTACGGCAGTATCAACCGCTAATTAAAAATCGGTCTCTGCCCCAATCCGACAAAACTGCGCGGGCCGAGCTCCAACCGCAGCGGCCCCATTTTGGATTTAGGTGGCTGCGCCTCACGGCCGATCAAACAGGCGAGTTGGGCAATTTCTACACCACCGGTTTTTTCACTACGATATTGAAGATTGGCGACCATGATGGGTACCGCGAGGCGCTTTTTGCCGATCGTGAAACTTTCGAGTTCGGACAGTGGCATAGTCAGTTCGATCGCCATCGCCAGCCGTTCGCCTGCTTTTGCCTCGCCCAGTATCGCAGGGGTGACGGCTTCGGATTCGCTGTTGAAGCTTTCGATTGCCTGTTCCTGACGCGCGCTTGCTGACATCAGCGTCGTGCGCAGTTGCATGTCCTGAACGGATCCGCTGGCGTCGTTGATCAAACGCAACTGGCCTTTGACCGTGAGCGAGGCAAAGCTGATTGTTGCCTTTTCGGGCACGAAATCCAGGACGATTTGGGGGCGGTCAACCGGCTTGCTCGGGATTGGTGCGGCAGGTGCGGGCTTCGGTGCCACTGGTCTGGACGGTGCGGCAAAGACCTCTGGCTCTGCGGTATCGGCTTCAACCCGGCGGCGGCGGAAAAAATAGACCGCGCCAAGCGACAGGCCCGCGCCAGCAACCAAAGCGGCCAGAATTTGCCAGATTGTAAAACCAGTCGAGGGTGTTTGGGTATCGGTCACCGCGACGGGGGTTGCTGGGGATACATCGCTTAGTTCCGGCTCCGGCGACATTGCACTAGTTGGTGGCGCCACCGTCGCAGCAACGGGCACGCTTTGCTCGGGCGCCGGTTGGGGCACAGGCGTGTTGGCGACCTGCGGCCGACGTACTGGCGCCGCGCGAACGGTGGGCGAAGGCCGGACGGCGGTGGCTGGCGGTTGCGTCGCGACCACAGGCGGTGGCGTTACAACCGGACTTTCGGTGGCGGGTTCGGTGCGCGGCGCCGGACGCTCGGGGTCCAGCCTGAAGTCACGCAGTTCGGGGGGTGTTTCGGGTACAGCCTCCTGCGCATGGGAAATGCCGCTCCCCGCGAATGTGGACAGCGATACCACCATTAAATCCAGCACGACCCGCGCCCGCATTGTCCGACCCTTCCTTGGCCCGTTTTGGCCCGATCAATTTCGCATTGATCCATTATGAGGGCTGTCATCGACAAAAGCGCTTAACGCGGCATGAATAGACACAGTGAATAGCATCACCCGTTGGCATGATATGATGAAGGGGCTACAGGGGGCGGCATGACCGACAAACCCGCAACCCGTTTTTTGGGCGCACAAAGCGCGCTGCCGTTATCGCCGGAGGAAGCACAGCTCGATTATGTGCCAAACCCCCGCGCCGACACGCTTTATCTGACGCGATTTGCGGCGCCAGAATTCACTTCATTGTGCCCCGTCACCGGCCAGCCCGACTTTGCCCATCTGGTCATCGACTATGCGCCCGACGCCATGATTGTTGAATCAAAGTCCCTGAAACTTTTTCTAGGCTCGTTTCGCAATCATGCAGCGTTTCATGAGGATTGCACCGTCGGCATCGGTCAGCGGCTGTTCACCGAAATGAAGCCGCACTGGCTGCGCATCGGCGGCTATTGGTATCCGCGCGGCGGTATCCCGATTGACGTATTCTG
>JBDTUD010000027.1:0-45860 GCA_040007915.1 Sphingorhabdus sp. | reverse complement strand
AAATCATTTGGGACATTCGCAACTGTCGCCATTGCGGCTTGCTCTTTGACCCTGTTCGTTCCCCCCTCCTGTAATACCGACGCATGGGCGCACAGGCGTTTGTAGGAAATTATCTTGCCACGGGACGCAATGAAGCATCGCAAAAATACGTGAACAGGCGTCACGCCCGACCCTTGCCGTGTCGTTGCTCCACCTGTTCAGGTGAGACTTTAGTGAGACCTTTCGACTTTGCTCAAGACACGCCTTTCGACTTGCCTGTCCTGAGCACAGTCGAAGGGCTCAAGACACGCCTTCCGACAAGCAGCATTACACCAATCGCATTTTCCGATTGCGCTAAGTCTCATTCCCTGTGATCACCGCAACGGGGTCGTCCCGCTTTTAAGGTTACTGAGCTCAAAAATGGGCCTTGCCTACTGAAGGAGATGACCATGCGCTTTATTGCCGCCCTTGCGACCCTCGCGCTCCTGTCCGGGTGCGCGCAACACCGGCTGACCGTCGCCCAGCCCAACCCGACGGGTGCACCAATTACGGTGAACAGTAGCGCCTTCGCGTTCGGCACTGTTCAGACGCGGACTGTTGCCAAATGCGATACCAACCTGATTGATGAGGTGCGTGTGCACCAGAATATGGGCCAGGCGCTGGCGACGGTGCTGACGCTGGGCATCTATATGCCGACCACCATCGAATATATCTGCGCCAACGTCCCGTCGCCAGAAGGCAGCACCGATAATTGAGGGAGTATTGAGATGCCTGCCGATCCCAATGTCATCACCGAAAATAACGTCAAATGGGTCAACCATCACGAAAATATCGTTGCACCTGTCGCCAAAAGGCTGACCGTAAAAAATGAAGTTCCGGCCTCTGCAACCATGTCCGGAATGCGCGCCACGGCATCACGGATACAGGGGTTGATTGGGCAGGCGGTGACTGCCGGCGTCCGCATCCGCGCCTGCGGGTCGCGGTGGTCTTTCTCCAATATTCCGGTAGTCGAAAATGGCTGGATCATCGAAACCAGCCGGTTGGACTGGACTTTCGCGGTTGCCGCAGCCGATGTGGAACCGGGTTCTGCGACGCTCGCCGATGACCTTTATTTCGCACAATGTGGTGCGAAGATTTCCAAGATCAACGAACGACTGGAAACCCCGCAGCGCAAGCGCACTTTGCGGACAATGGGGGCCAGTAACGGCCAAACGATTGCCGGTGCGTTAGGCACTGGAGTGCATGGCTCAGCGATTGGCGTTGGTGGCTTGGAAAGTCAGGTGGCGGGTATCCAGCTTCTCACCGCAACCCAAAATCTGTGGATTGAGCCCACCCGCGCACCGGCGATGACCGCCGCTTTTGCTGCAAAGCTGGGTGCGACTTTGGTCCGCGATGACGCCAAATTCGACGCAGCTCTGGTCAGTCTCGGGGCGCTGGGCATTATCCATTCGGTGATGCTGCGCTCGACCGGGCGTTATCGGCTCAATTCATCACTACGCCATATTCCCTTCGGCCAAATCCAGACCGCGCTCAACACGCTGACCTTCATCGGCTCGGGCATTCCTGATGAGACGCGGGTGCCCTACTTCTTTCAGGTCATCCTTGACCCAAGAAAGATGGATGTCGGCTTCACCACCATCCGCTATAAAGAAGCCTGCCCTCCCGATTATGTGCCCGATTATGCGATAAAATCCGCGTCCGAACCCGACACCGATGTTCCCAGACTAATCAGCTCGGCGATCAAGATGTTTCCCGATCTGCGCGATGTGGCGGTCAGCACCTTGATGGGCATCGAGTTGCGCGTCCGCACCGATATTCCTTCCGAATGGCGGACGCCGGGCGAAACCTACACCTTCACCAGCGCGCGCGAGGGGATTGCAAGTTCGGGCTTTGCTGTTCCAATCGCGCAGGTCACGACCGCGCTCAACATCATGCGCGACGCGTTTCTGGTGCACAAAAGCGCGCCGGTAGTCTTCACCTGCCGCTATGCGCAAATGTCACCTGCGATATTGGGCTTCACCCGCTATAATCCGAGCTGCGTGATCGATATTGACGGCGTCGACACCCCCGCGACGATGAAGTTGATCAAACTGGCGGCGGACCGTTTGGAGGCGGCGGGGATGCCGTTTACCCAGCATTGGGGAAAGATGAATGGCCTCACCAAAGCCCGGGTGCGGGCGGCCTATGGTGGCAATGTCGACCGGTGGAATATGACGCGCAAATTGTTGTTGCCCAACGCGGCGGAACGCAACGCCTTTTCCTCGCCATTCTTGGACGGATTGGGGCTGAATGCGTAGGGTTTGTCCTGTTTAGATAGAACCGTAGTGCTGAGCCTGTCGAAGCACGCCTAGCCGACAAGCGCCGTTGGCCTCTGGCCGCCTTCGGCCCCGACAGGCTCAGGGCTACGGTGATGTTTCAACCTGATATCACAAACTCTACCGCAAATCTTTACGGATCACCAGTTTCAGACCCGACCAGATAGCATCGACCGCACAGACCTTCACATCGACATAGCCCATCGGCAACGCAACTTCGCGGATGGTATCCTCGGTGATGTCGGTCGGGACTTTCGATGCTTTTTTCGGCCAACTGACCCAGATAATGCCCGCCGGATCGATCAACCCGCGCAACGCCTCCAGATGTTCGATGAGGCTGGCCCGCTCATTGACAAAGATATGGGCAAGGCTGGTACCGGGGGCGGGTATCTCCTGCTCGGACAGGGTCAACCCAGCCGCGTCGATTTCATCCCGCACACTTTGCGGCATCCCCGCAAACCAAACGCGCATGCCTTCTTTCAACCCCAGCTTTTGGGCAAGCGGTGTGCCGGAATAACCTTCAGTCATGGAAGGTTAAAGCCAGTGAACGGACTCATTGTTCCATAACATGGCGACGCCGTCATGGGGCAAATGCAACATCCACTGCATCGACGACGATCAACGCGGGGGTTGAGCCCTTTCATTGGGTGCCCAAGCATCGGGATCGGAACCGCCGAGTGCAATGAGGCGCCGGGCGGCCAGCCTTTGACGCATTTCGACAAGTGCCTGCCGCACAAGCGCACTGGTTTCCTTGATCCCCAGGCCTTCGCGTAGTTCTTCGATCAATTCATCGTCAACGGTAACCGTGGTTCGCATAGCATCATTTATGCCCATCAAATAATGCTGATGTCAACTTCAGGCTTCCATCCAGTCCCTGAAGAAGCTTTCATGTGCGGCGCGGAGGTCCGTGAGGGGGATACTAGCGTCCGTAGGAGACTCTACGGCAATGCCGTCGCCCTCAACGGTCCCAATACGAAAGGCAAGCACACCGGCACGTTCGGCTCTTTCGGAAATAGCTTCCGAAGGCAGCGACGTCACGATGTAGCGGCCTTGATCTTCTCCAAACAGCATAGCTGCATCGGAATGTTCCCAGTCCGAAGTCTTGTAGTCAATCGAGCATCCTATTTTACCCGCCAGTGACATCTCTGCAACGGCAACGAGAACACCCCCGTCTGCCACATCATGCACTGCGTTTACCTTTCGATCTGCAATTAACTGCCTTACAAAATCTGCGATAATCCTCTCGGCAGCAAGATCAACATTGGGAGCATCGCCATCTTCTCGACCTGCTATCTCTCTTAGCCACAGCGATTGACCAAGATGGCTCCCAAACCGCCTGCTCATGTCGATGAGCCAGATAGCGTCCCCCTCAGCCTTAAACCCGATCGTCGCCATCTTGCTGACATCTTCGAGTACACCGACGCCGCCAATCGCTGGCGTTGGCAAAATCGCGCTGCCGCCGCCGGTGGCTTTGCTCTCGTTGTACAGGCTCACATTGCCTGACACGATCGGGTAATCGAGCGCTCGGCAGGCGTCGCCCATGCCCTCTAAACAACCCACAATCTGCGCCATGATTTCGGGGCGCTGCGGGTTGGCAAAGTTGAGGCAGTTGGTGATCGCCAGCGGCTTTGCGCCGACTGCGCAGATGTTGCGATAGGTTTCGGCGACCGCCTGCTTGCCGCCTTCATAGGGGTCGGCGTAGCAATAACGCGGGGTGCAGTCTGTGCTCATCGCCAGCGCGCGATTGGTTCCGTGGATGCGCACCACCGCCGCGTCGCCGCCAGAAAGCTGCGCCGTGTCGCCGCCGACCTGGCTATCATATTGCTGCCAGATCCATGCCCGCGATGCGAGATCGGGGCACGCCATCAGCTTGAGCAGGTCCGCGCCGATGTCGGTGCTTTCAGGGATGTCGCCGAGCGGCTTAACCTTGGCCCATGCCTGATATTCCTCACGGCTCGCGGCGGGCCGGTCATAAAGCGGCGCGTCTTCGGCGAGCGGCCCGAGCGGAATGTCGCACACGACCTCGCCCTTGAACGTCAGCACCATATGGCCGGTGTCGGTGACTTCGCCGATCACCGCAAAGTCGAGTTCCCATTTGTCGAAAATCGCCTTGGCAAATGCCTCACGCCCGGGCTTCAACACCATCAACATGCGTTCCTGCGATTCGGACAGCATCATTTCATAGGGCGTCATGCCTTCCTCACGGCACGGCACCATGTCCATGTTGAGGATGATTCCGGCTTTGCCATTGGTCGCCATTTCGACGCTGGAAGACGTCAATCCTGCCGCACCCATATCCTGAATTGCGACAATCGCGTCTGATGCCATCAGCTCAAGGCACGCCTCGATCAGCAGTTTCTCGGTGAACGGGTCGCCGACCTGCACGGTGGGGCGCTTTTCCTCGATGTCCGCGCCGAAATCGGCGGACGCCATCGTCGCACCGTGGATGCCATCACGCCCGGTTTTCGAGCCGACATAAACAATCGGGTTACCCACACCAGTGGCGGCGGAATAGAAAATCTTGTCCTGATCGGCGATCCCCACCGTCATCGCGTTGACAAGGATATTGCCATCATAGCTGGCATGAAAATTGGTTTCGCCGCCCACGGTCGGCACACCAACGCAATTGCCGTAGCCGCCGATCCCGGCAACCACGCCCTGTACCAGATGCTTCATCTTCGGATGGTCGGGCCGGCCGAAACGCAGCGCGTTGAGATTGGCCACCGGGCGCGCGCCCATGGTGAACACGTCGCGCAAGATGCCGCCCACGCCGGTTGCCGCGCCCTGATAGGGTTCGATGTAGCTCGGGTGGTTGTGCGACTCCATCTTGAAGATCGCCGCCAGCTTAGTACCGTTCGGCCCCTCGCCGATATCGATAACGCCCGCATTTTCGCCGGGCCCGCAAATCACCCAAGGTGCCTCGGTCGGCAATTTCTTCAAATGGATGCGCGATGATTTGTAGGAGCAATGCTCCGACCACATCACGGAAAATATGCCAAGCTCGACCAGATTGGGCTCGCGGCCCATCGCGGTCAGGATATGCGCATATTCTTCTTCATTCAGGCCATGATCGGCGACGATTTGGGGAGTGATTTCGGACATGCCAGCGCCTTAGCGACGCGCGGCAGATTTCGCCAGCCCAGATGTGTGGTAGCTGCAATCGCGCAAACGATAATGGGCGCTGGTATTGCTACCAGCGCCCACTGCGTCTGATGTTGGAAGTCCTTGGCCACAAGGGCCATTCTTTCCGCTTTCTGACGTCCGGTTCCCCAACTTGGCCCGAGGGCTTTTGCTGGTTCACCTTGGTACTGTGGGTATCCTATCCGGCGTTGCTTGCTGTTTTTGACGCAGCCAGCCGCACTCGATATTCGTTGTCTTTGTACCCACCGCCTCCGCCACATTTTCCTTTCTTGCGAAAGACTTGCCTGCTGATTTGGTGATCCTGCATTCCCGCTGTTCGCTCGGCTTTCCCGTTTCCGGTTTGGCTTTGCATCGTAGCGTTCCTGCCTGATGACTTGAAAGTGTCATGAAATCTGAGTCGCACAAAGCGCTAAATATGGACTTATCCACAGGCCACTGCTTTTACGGTGGAAAAGTTTGCGCACAAGATCTGCTAAGGGGCAAATGCCCAAACGAAGACGGCCTCCACGCTATGCATGAAGGCCGTTCGTTTCAACCGGGGGCGAGGGAGAGAGGAGGAGAGTGCCCGCCGGCTAAAGTGTGTTTCGGCAATCGCTTGCCGTTGACCCCCCTATGCCCGCCAGATGTTTATGCTGCAATTGCGAAAAGATTGGCCGTGATTGCAAATTTTGCAACTTCTGCCATTCCGTAGCGGAAGGCTGCGCAGTTCCTGAAAACGATGCGGCAGATCACCGTGCGGCAAACGTAAACATTTCCGGCATTCGTCGTGCCAGTTCAGAACAATCCCTAATTGTTGCGCCACCCCCGATTTCCCCATGATCGGTCAACCTCAAGGTAATTGCCAAGAAATGCGCGCTTTCCAACGCCTCCTGTTCGGGAATTTATTCCGAACTTCCTTATGGTTAACTAATTATAACCATCGACTTGCTCAAGACTAAAGTTTACAGAACATTAACGATACGCAAAAGTTGATGCGCGGAGTTGACAGGAGCCAACGAAAATTAACGACTCGGATTGCTGATGTCGATTTGAATTCGGTGGTTGCCAACGGGGAAATGGTTATGCGGTGCGTTTTGTTAGGCGCGACAATATTGGGCCTATGCGCTTCTGGGGCATCTGCCGATACTGGCATGAAACTGGGCAATGATCATGAGCTGGAGCTCGGCATTGTCGGCCATATTTCGCCGAAGTGCGAGATCAGCCTGCCCAATCGCCGGATTCAGACCGAACTTACCGATGGCCCGGGCAGCGAGACAGTAGCTTTCCGCATCAATTGCAACCAGACATTGTCAGTCACCATGACTTCGGCAAATGGCGGGTTTGAACATCCGGCCCGTGATCGCAATGAAAACTTTGCAGGCTTTATGAATTTCCTGCCTTACCGCGCGGCATTCATGGTCAATGCCGATGATGCCCAGCCCGTAATTGCCGAAAGCGAAGCGATGCTCGGCGGGGCTGGTGGGTCGATTGGCACTGTGCCCTACGATGCGTCGGGCACATTGGAATTAAGCTGGAATCCCGAACTGCCGCTGCTTGGCGGCACGTTTGAGGATGTCATCGAAATCCGCGTCTCAGGCGCGGGTGAGAACCCTATTCCGAGGTAAGGTCCTCTGAATTACGGCGCGAACAATGGGGTACGCGCTGACCAAAAGCCGGGGCAGCGAATCCGGCGAATTACTTGGAGTGAATTATAATGAAACGTCTTCTTATCCTGGCCGCAATGGCTGCAACGTCGACGGCGGCATATGCCGATTCCGTTAGCCCTACTGTCACATTCGAAGGCAAGCGCAAGCAGGTCTGCGAAGTGCGCGACTATGAAACAGCAATCAATTTTGGCGAATTGTCGAACCTGGGCGATGCTGGTGAAAAATCTGACACGCTGACGTTGTTTTGCAACGTTCGCTACAATGCAACGCTGGAATCGGATAACGGTTTCCTGAAACTCGACACCACCGTTGCCGACGCTCAACCAAACAGTCAGGCCGATCATAGCGCCACAGGCTATTCCGGCTTTTCAGCGGCACTTGACTACAGCGTCGCGACTCTCCTGGGCAATGCCACCACCGCTGGCATCGACGCGGATGCTCCGTTGGCGCTGGGTGGCCTCCAAGACCCGATTAACCTGACCACCACCATCACATATGACACGGTTCCTGAATCACAGCCGCTGCTTGGTGGCACTTATGAGGACACGCTGACCCTCACCATCTCACCGGTTGCGTTCTAATCGGATCGGGTCGACCGGTTCATCAGGATCGGTCGACCTGTTAATTTTTACCTGCTAACAATATTTTACGGCAAAAGATGCCAGGGGTATTCAGGGGGAACGTGGCATGATCCACGGAAAAATCTGGGCTATATGTCTGGGACTATTATTATTTGCGACACCACCCGCTTTGGCAGGTTCGCTCTCTGTGGAACCTCTTTTTGTCGAGGTTACGCCGGGTTCCAGCGGTGCTGTCCGCGTCCGCAACACCTCTGATGCACCGACCACCGTTGAACTATCCGTAGTCGAGCGCACGGTTGATGCCTTTGGCGTCCAAAGCAAGACCGATGCCGAAGATAACTTCATCCTATTTCCGCCGCAGGGGGTAATCGCGCCGCAGGGCATTCAGGTGTTCCGGATGCAGCCCATCGCTGCAGACCCTGAAAAATCCCGGTCCTATTTTCTGACCATCAGGCAATTGCCGGTGAAGCTCGGTCCGATTGAAGGCGGCGGCAGCCGTTTGCAGGTGGTTTTTGCATTTGATGTGGCCGTGCATACCACCCCGCGCGGGTCAAAGGCCGATCCGCAATTTGTCCGTGCAGCACTCGATACCACGCAAATCGATAAAGTTCCTCCCGCCGACGCCGCCCCGCTGGCACCTGACGCGCCAAGGCCAAAACCGGAATTTGAAACCGTTCCGGCAGTTGCGGTTACCCTGCGCAATGATGGCAACAAATATTTTTACCTTCATGATCTTGAATATGTAGCATCCGGCATCGACGAAGCGGGCAACAAAGTTGCAATCCCTTCATGGGATGCCAACGCCATTATCGACGCTGCTAAAGTGTCTCTCGTTCAACCAGGTGCAACACGCACCTTCAAACTGCCACTGCGTGGCCTGCCCAAGCTGAAAAGCGTGGACGTCCGCATCCGGCAGCGCCCCGGTTTCTGAACGGATTTAACCGATGTCCGCCGGTCCAATTGTAATGATGTTTGTAGGCATCCCGCCGGTGCCGGGCGCAGTGCCGCCAATCGATCCGACCTTAACGCCTCCGCCGAAGACGGTTGCGCAAACATTTGAAATCAGCCTTCCTGCGACGCTCGACGAACGCTATCTGGGTGACCTGACGATATTGGTCGAAGGCGATCGGGTAAGTTTTGACGGCCAGCGGTTGATCGAGCTGCTGCGCGGTGACCTTACGCCCCCCGCGCTCGATTTACTGGCAAGCCGCATCGTCAACGGCAGGCTGACGCCGCAGAGCGCGACGACCCAGGACGTGCTGGTCGAATATGATACATCGTTGCAGGAAATCCGGTTATCGACGGCGGTATCGGCGCGGCAACGGCGGATTATCAATTTCCGTGCGACCCCAAGCGACGACAAGTCCGAAATATCGGTACCGGCCAATGTCTCGGCGTTCGTTACCAGCTCTGCCGCTTATGAATATATCTGGGAAAATAATATCGGCGGTCCCGGTGCAACCGGTCGTCAGCCGATCAGCGGTACCATCGATTTTGGCGGGCGGATTGGCGGCGACAAAGGCGTCGCCTTCATCAGCCGCCAGAATTATCAGGAGGGCCGCAGTTCGTTCCTGCAGCGCACCGAAACACAATTAATCTACGACAATGTTGACGATTTGCTGCGCGTCACGGCAGGCGACTTGCGGTATCGGGGGTCCAATTTCCAGACATTGCCCCGGCTCGCCGGTATTACCGTGGAACGCTTTTTCGGACTGGAGCCATCGCGTGTGTTCCGTCCGATTGGTCAGACGGCATTTGAACTTGAACGGTCATCCACGGTCGATGTTCGCATCAACGGCATTGTGATCAGGCAATTACTGCTGCAGCCCGGTCGCTATGATCTTCGCGACATTCCGCTGGTTCAGGGTGCCAATGATGTCGAACTCATTATCCGCGATGATACCGGTCGTGAGCAGGTCATTTCCAGCCGCAACTTCTTTGATTTCAACTTGCTGGAGGAGGGTGTCAGCGACTTTTCGTTCACCGGCGGTGTGCGTGCGCGTCCGGTTTCCAACGGTATCCATTATTCGGACAGCTACGCCTTTTCCGGTTTTTACCGGCGCGGACTTTCTAGAACTGTCACGGCGGGGGCCGATGCGCAGGTTGATAAACAGGGCATAACCGCAGGGGCCAGCATGGTTTGGGCGGCCCCTATCGGCGTGCTCCGGTTTGAAGCAGCGGGCAGCGATCGCAGCGGTATCGGCTCCGGGTTCGCCGTTGATGTGGGTTATTCAACCACGGGCCGCTTTGCCAATAACCAGTGGCGCTGGACGGCACAGGTCAATGGCCAGTTGCAGTCAAAACGGTTTTCCACATTATCCGACATTGTCATGCCCTCTGTCGGGGAACTGCGCCCCACATCCTATTCGTTCAACGCCAACACGCAAATCAGCAACGCGCGCTGGAATATCACTGCCTCCGGTCAATATGACAAAGGGCGCGGCACCTCGCCCACCCGTTCGAGCGGCATCGTCGGTGCCACATATTCGCTGTCGCCGCAGATTTCCCTGGGAGCCTTTGCCCGCTACGCGGACATGGGTACGCGAAACGAAAAGGGCGGTTTTTTCCAGATAACCTGGCGTCCGGGCCGGAACCAGACGGTGCGCGCGACTTACGATACGCCCCGACAAGAGGCGCAGCTTGGTTACCGTTATACCCCAACCAGCAATGTCGGCTCGACCCAGGCCGACATCAATTTACGTCGCAATACCCTCCGCAACGAATTCAATCTTGCAGGGTCGCTGTTCCATACCGGCAACCGCTTTGAGGTAACCGCGCAGCATGACGTGTTTACAACCGCCGACCTGTCTCCCAACAGAATCCAGACGAGCCGAGCCTCAGTTACCAACAGCATCGTCTTCGCCGACGGCAAAATCGGGCTCGCACGACCGGTGCGCGAAGGTTTTGCGATATTGTCGCCGCACAAGACGCTGAAGGGCAAGCGCATATTGGCCGACCCGACCGAGAGCGGCGAGCGCGCGCATAGCGACGAGCTGGGCCCTGCTATTGTGCCCGATCTGGCAAGCTATAACCGTTCTTCGCTTTATTATGATGTCGTCGATCTGGAGCCGGGATATGATCTGGGCTCGGGCCAGTTCGGTTTGAAGGCACCGCTTTATGCCGGCTACAAATTGACCGTGGGGTCGGCCGCGTCGGTGACAATGCTGGGCCGCGTTGTGGCCGGAGACAAATTGACGCCTTTGGTCCTGACCGCCGGCAAGATGGAAACGCTCGGCGATCCGAAGGCAGAGGCGATTTCGGTATTCACGAACCGCAATGGCCGCATTGCCGGAACCGGCCTGAAGCCAGGCAAATACCGCCTAACCCTGTTTACCAATCCCGTATATGTTACCGAGATAGAAATTCCGGAAGATGCCAACAATCTGTTCGATATTGGCGAGTTAAGGATACCCGAGCAATGAGCAAGTATATTTGCAGCCTGACAGGTCTCTTCGGTGCGGCTTTGGTCGCAACTGCCCCTGCTTATGCCGCCCCTGCTGCCGATTGCGATCTGGTTCTTCAGGAACTTGGGGGTGGCAGGATAAACGGTTATGACGCGCTTGCGGGCGGCGACTATATCGATCAGATTCGGCTGCGTCTGCGCAACAAGGGCGACGGGGTTTGTAATGGTGTGTTGCGAATAACCCGAACAGCATCATTCGACCGGCTGGATGGCCCGGAATCCAGTTATCTGGATTACACTATCGTCGACCCAACCAACATCGGGCAGGTTATATTGGACCCGATCAGCCAGCAGACCCAAGGCCTACCGGTTTCGGTCGGTGCCAAATCGAGCATCGATATTTTTCCCCGCCTGCTGGTGCCCGGCGGGCAATCGGGCAGGCAAGGGCGTTATTTTGCGACGTTGCAGGCACAGGTTGACCTTGGGCCAAATCAGGATGCGGTTGACCGGGAATTCACCGTGTCTGCACAAGTGCTGGCCCGGGTGCAGGCAAATTTTGCGGGCGGACGCAATGCCACGCTTGATCTGGGCGAACTTGCGCCCAATGTTGTCGGGTCGATAAGCATGCAGATTCGGTCGAGTGCCGATATCGACGTTGAAGTCAGTTCGGAAAATGAGGGCAATCTGGTCCGCAGCGCGAACGCGTACCGGATTCCATATTCGATGACGTTTGACAGCCGTCCGGTTGATCTCGGCAATGGGAGCAGCTTCAATGTGGAGTTGCAAAACAGCGTTCGCGGGCAATCATTGCCCGTGGTGGTGACCGTCGGCGCATTTAGTAATGCGCCGGTCGGTGCTTATGGCGATGTTGTGACTTTCCGGATCAGCGCACGCTGACCTGTGAAAGTCACAAGGCATTAAAACGCAATCGGTGACACAGTAACGGTCAGCGTTGTCCGGAATTCGTCGGCTTGTGCCGCATTGAAACCATAAATCACCAACTCGTCGCTGCCGTTAGCAACCGGATTTGCCATCGACTTCAAAATGGTAGCATCGGAACCTGAGGTTACCAGCGCCCCGCCAAAGGAAAGCTGACCTGTTTGCGCGATCGCTCCGTGGCTGAGCGAAAGCTGAAACCGCGTATTGCAATATTGGTTGATGCTTCCCAGCGTATAGCTGTCCGAACCGACCTGACTGAACGAACCGACAATATCAGCCGAACAGGATGTTGGCACGAACGCGGTAAGCCGCGTCTGATAATTTTCGGCATATGCCGGGGCGGCAGCAACACCGGTTGCAGCCAGCACCGAAGCGAGAATGGCCTTTGAAGCAATCGAAAGAATACGCATGGATGTTCTCCTGTGATGCTCCGATTTACGGGCAACATGCGAACTCCTGGTTTTCAGCTATACTTAACCACCATTAACGATACCTCGTTGCTTAATACAGGGACACAATACCTATTCCCGTATCCAGTTATGCAATGCCCTTACCGGTATCGAAGCAGAAATAGGTATTGTGTCCCTGTATTAGTGTCAGGGTGCGATCCCGTTGCCCGGAAGCGACGCGTTGACGATCCCGCCGTCGCATGCAATCGTTTCACCGAGGATATAATCCCCCGAGCGCGCGGCGAGGAAGATTGCGAGTCCGGCCATATCTTCCGCCGTGCCGATGCGGGGAAACGGGATGTTCTTGGCAACCGCTTCGCCATGGTCGCGCGCTGCCTTGTTCATTTCGGACTGGAACGCGCCGGGGGCAATGCCGCTGACCAGGATGTTATCCTTGACCAATTCCGCTGCCAGACGCCGGGTCAGGTGGATCACCGCCGCTTTCGAAGCCTGATAGCTATAGGTTTGCCACGGGTTGATTTTCATCCCGTCGATCGATGCAATATTGATGACCTTGCCCGGTCGATCAAAAGTCGATGCCGCCTTGAGTTGCGGATGCAGCGCCTGTGTCAGGAAAAACAGGGATTTCACGTTGAGGTCCATCACCCGGTCCCAGCCGCTTTCGGGGAACTGGCCAAAATCGGCCCCCCATGCAGCACCCGCGTTGTTGACCAATATGTCCACCTTCTCTTCGCGGCTCGCAATTTGCCCGGCCAGTGACAAGCAGCCATCGACCGTCGAAAGGTCGCATGGCAGGCCGATGACCTGACTGCCAAATTCCGCAACGGTTTCCTCTATCTGCTCGATCTTGCGCGCGCTGATGTAGACGCGGGCAGCACCGGCCGCGAGATAGCCTTCGACGATCATCTTGCCGATCCCGCGCGAACCGCCGGTGACAACGGCAACGCGGCCATCAAGGGTGAAGAGTGAGTTGAGGTTCATTATATTTCTCCTGTTTAAGTCCCTCCCCTTGAGCAGCGGAGGGTTCTGGCCCCTGGACGTAACCGGGAGGCTCTAAAAGGTTTGGCGTGGGCGTATCATATCTGAACCCCCGCCCCCCTGTCCCCTCCCCTGAATGGGAGGGGTGACGGGTCAATAGCCGTTCATGGTCGCCACGCGGTCCGCGTGAAAATAAGTGTCGCCGAAAAATTCGTTCAGGGAGCGGTCGCGTTTCATATAAAGCCCAATGTCATATTCGTCGGTCATGCCGATGCCGCCGTGCATCTGCACACCCTCGCGGACCGCCAGATTGCAGGCAATGCCCGCCTTAGCTTTTGCTGCGGCTACATAAAGGTCCGCCGTCGGATGCCCCTCATCCAGCAATGATTGCGCCTTCAGCACAATCGAGCGCGCGCCCTCCATTTCGCCGTAAAGATGCGCGGCGCGGTGTTGCAGTGCCTGGAATTCACCAATGAGCTGGCCGAACTGCTTGCGCTGCTTGAGATAATCGAAGCTGAGGTCCATCGCTCCGGAGCCGACACCCACCATCTCCGCCGCCGCACCAACGCGTCCGGCATCCAATAATTTGGTCAGCACCGACCAGCCGCCGTCGACTTCGCCGATCACGGCGTCGGCATCGACTTGCACACCATCGAGTGTGACATGTGCCGCCATTGCCGAGTCAACCAGACGCACCGCTTCCATTGAAAGGCCATTTGCGCCCTTTTCAACTGCAAACAGGGTAAGGCCTTCAGTTTCGCCAGCGGCGCCAGCGGTGCGCGCAGCGACTATTAGCATGTCGGACGACGCGCCCTGGACCACGAATTGCTTATGGCCGGACAGTTTGAACCCATTGCCACTACGTTCCGCTTTGCATGCGGTTTTCTCGGGCCGGTGTTTTGGGCCTTCATCAATCGCCAGACCAATCACTGTTTCACCTGCCAGGATGCCGGGGAACCAACGCTCGCGCATTGCCTTGCCGACAAGCTTCAAAGCCTCCACCGCGGCGACCGAGGTCGAGAGAAACGGGGAAGGCGAGAGGTTACGGCCAATCTCTTCAAGCACGATGCCCGCCTCGATATGGCCCATGCCCATCCCGCCATCCGCCTCGGGGATGAGGATGCCGGTAAAACCCATTTCGGCAAATTGCTTCCATAGATCATGGCTGAAGCCATCTGTGCATTCCATGTCGCGATATTTGCGGAAATGGGCTGGCGGCGCTTCCGACTTCATGAAATCGCGCGCGCTGTCGCGCAGCATCTCTTGGTCGTCGTTGAGTATCATAGCCATTTTCATCTCCCAATTAAGCCCCTCCCCTTCGGGGGAGGGGTTGGGGTGGGGGTTGTCCGTCACCCGGCCCATTTACTGAAATACTGCGCGAGCTTTACAGCCCCCTGCCCTAACCCCTCCCCTGCAGGGGAGGGGGACTTAAATATTAACCGCCCGGCATTTCCAATATCCGTTTGGCCACGACATTCAGCATAACTTCGCTCGTGCCGCCCTCTATGCTGTTGCCCTTGGTACGCAGCCAGCTGCGCGCCTTTGCCCCGCCACCCGATGTTTCGCTTTCCCATTCCAGCGCCTCGGAGCCGCCAGCCGCCATTACCAGCTCGTGACGCTTCTTGTTCAGTTCGGTGCCGACATATTTCATCAGGTTCGAATAGGCCGGATGCGCCTTGCCGCTTTTCCATTCATCCATGAAGCGTTCGCTGTGCGCACGGAAAGCCAGATTATCGACATCGAACAGCGCCATCTGTGCGCGCAGCACCGGTTCTTCCGCAAGCACATCTTTCACAGCTGCCCCGATCGAGCTCACACCGCCGTCGCCGCCCATGCCGGAAATCATTTCACGCTCATGACCCAGCAGATATTTGGCAACGTCCCAACCGCGACCCACTTCGCCCACTATCTGGTACTTTGGGACAACCACATTGTCGAAGAATGTCTCGCAGAACGGCGAGGAGCCCGAAATCAGCTTGATCGGTTTGGTGGTGACGCCGGGCGTTTCCATGTCAAATAACAGGAATGAGATGCCCTGATATTTGTTGGTCTTGTCGGTGCGGACGAGGCAGAAAATCCAGTCCGCCTTATCGGCATAGCTCGTCCAGATTTTCTGGCCGTTGACGATCCAGTGGTCGCCCTTATCTTCGCCAAAAGTCTGCATCGACACAAGGTCACTGCCCGAGCCGGGTTCCGAATAGCCTTGGCACCAGCGGATTTCACCGCGAGCAATCTGGTTCAGATAATGGACCTTCTGTTCTTCGCTGCCAAATTTGAGGAGCGCCGGACCGAGCATCCAGATGCCGAAACTGTTGAGCGGGCTGCGGCAACCGAGCTTCGCCATTTCCTGCCGCAGGACTTTGGTTTCCTCCGGAGAATGCCCGGCACCGCCATATGCTTTGGGCCAGTCGGGCACCGTATAGCCCTTGGCCGCGCAGCGCTCCATCCACGTCTTTTGCGCTTCACTCTGGAACACAAAATTGCGCCCGCCCCAGCAGACATCTTTGTCGCCTTTGACGGGGGTACGCATTTCGACCGGGCAGTTTTCCTCCAGCCACGCGCGTATTTCGGTCCGGAATGTTTCGAAGTCCGACATCGCTCTCTCCTCGATTGCTCGGCAAAATTTGGGCTGCGAAGTGGCGAAAGGCAAGCGCTTATCGGACTGCGCTGCATGCCGTAGCGTCAAAGCTGCGCCGATTGACAGCGGGGGCGGCGCGCCTAAGCAGTATGGCGGGTTAAAGGAGGCCCAACCATGCGATTCGTTGCCAGTTTTCTTCTGTTGCCGTTCGTATGACAGCACCCGTCCGCCTTCCCCGGTCTTTGAAAGTCCTGCACGGGCTGGGCTCGGTGGCTTATGGTGTGAAGGACAACGGCTTTTCGGTTTTCCTCCTCATCTTCTATAATCAGGTCCTTGGCCTGGACGCGGGCGTCGTTGGCGCCGTCATCATGTGTGCGCTGATATTCGATGCCTTTGCCGACCCGCTGATCGGCGAACTTAGCGACCGGACGCAAAGCCGTTGGGGTCGCCGGTTGCCGTGGCTTTATCTGTCGGCGGTGCCCTTGGGAATATTGTGGATGCTGCTGTGGCATCCACCCGAATTGAGTGACAATATGCTCATCATCTGGCTGTTCTGCACTGCCGTATTGGTGCGGACATTCGTGTCGATGTGCGAAGTGCCATCGATAGCGTTGGTCCCAGAACTGACCCGCGATTATGACGAACGGACGCGGTTGATGCGTTATCGCTTCCTGTTTGGCTGGGCTGGCGGTTTGATCGTCCTGATCCTCGCTTACGGCGTGTTTTTCTCGGGCGAAAAGGGCGTTACCGACCGCGCGGGTTATGATGCCTATGCGCTGTGCGGCGCGCTGATGATAACCGGCGCGGTTCTGATCTCGGCCCGCGGCCAACATGCATGGGTGGCCAAACAATCCCCTGTCGTCCCACGCCGTGGGGGGCTGCGCCATGCACTGCAAGAGGTGCGCGCGACTTTATCCAACCGCGCCTTTTTGTGGTTGGTGTCCGCAGCTTTGTTCGGGCTGATCAACCAGGGCATTATCTTTGCCCTCAGCAATTATCTGCTGATGTTCCTGTGGCAACTGACGCAAATGGAAATGCTATATTATGCCCTCATTCTGTTTGTGAGCATGACCATAGCCTTTGTCGTCGTGCCCCCGGTATCAGGACGGATCGGCAAAAAATATGCTGCGATGCTGTTTGCCGCTCTGGCGATTGTCATCAACACCGCGCTCTATTGCTGTTGGTTGTTTGACCTGGTGCCGGGTGGACCGAGCAACCCGTCCGCACCCTTCATGTTCGCCTTTGTGATAGTTGCGAACGCCGCGTCGATTGGCATGATGATCCTGACATCTTCGATGATGGCCGACGTGGTGGAGGCATCACAAACCGAAACCGGCAGGCGATCCGAAGGCCTTTTTTTTGCAGGCTATTTCTTCATGCAGAAATGCGCGATTGGTATTGGCACCTTTTTGGCGGGCATGATCCTGACTTTCGCCTCATTCCCCCAAAACGCCGTGGCCGGGAAGATCGATCACCTTATACTCGACCGGTTGGCCCTGCTCTATATGCTGGCCATGGTGGTCATTGGCGTTACCGGCATTTCAATCCTGCGCTATTTCCCGATTTCACGCGAAAGCCACAACGAACGCC
Organism: Sphingorhabdus sp.; assembly: GCA_040007915.1. Lineage (GTDB taxonomy): Bacteria > Pseudomonadota > Alphaproteobacteria > Sphingomonadales > Sphingomonadaceae > Sphingorhabdus_B. The sequence goes on along the minus strand of JBDTUD010000027.1, from coordinate 28,300 downwards.
TGCGCATCTTGAATGCCACGACAGACTCTGCCAGTTAAGCGCGCGATTAAAAATAGAAGGACAAGTGAGTCATGGATTTCGATCTCACCGAGAAACAGACCTATTGGCGGGACCGTATCCGCGACCACAATGATCGTTTCTTGCGTCCGCGCGTTGCCGATTATTACGCGGAACAGGCGACCGGCGACCGGTGGAAAGTCCTGACCGTCGTTGAAGAGGAAAAGGCACGTGCGAAAGCAGCAGGGCTTTGGAACCTGTTCATGCCGCCGGGTTCGGGCCGTCCACATGTCGACGACAGCGTGGGCTTTGACGGCCCGGGTCTGACCAATATGGAATATGCGCTCTGCGCCGAAGAAATGGGCCGCATCAACATGGCGCCGGAGGTTTATAACTGCTCCGCGCCCGACACCGGCAACATGGAGGTGTTCCTGCGCTACGGCACTGCCGAGCAGAAACAGAAGTGGATGGTGCCGCTGATGAACGGCGAAATCCGTTCGGCATTTCTGATGACCGAACCAGCCGTTGCTTCTTCGGACGCGACCAATATCGAAACGTCGATCAGGCGTGAGGGCGACGAATATGTCTTGAACGGCGTCAAATGGTGGTCATCGGGTGCCGGCGATCCGCGCTGCAAAATCGCCATCGTCATGGGCAAGACCGATTTTGAAGCGAAGCGCCACGCCCAGCAATCGATGGTGCTGATGGAGCTCGACGCGCCGGGCGTGAACATGCTGCGACATTTGCCAGTATTCGGTTATGATGACGCGCCGCATGGGCATATGGAAATTGAACTGAAGGATGTCCGTATCCCTGCCTCCAATATGCTGCTCGGCGAAGGCCGGGGATTCGAAATAGCGCAGGGTCGCCTTGGTCCCGGCCGCATCCACCACTGCATGCGTACCATCGGCACCGCAGAAGAAGCGCTCGAAAAAATGTGCAAGCGCCTGCAAACGCGGTTCGCCTTTGGCAAAACCATCGCCGAACATAGCCTGTGGGAAGAACGCATCGCCCGTGCCCGGATCGACATCGAAATGACCCGCCTGCTGTGCCTGAAGGCGGCCGATATGATGGACAAGGTTGGCAACAAGGGTGCCGCAGCCGAGATCGCGATGATCAAGGTGCAGGCCCCGAATATGGCGCTGAAGATCATCGACGACGCGATTCAGGCACATGGCGGCGGCGGTGTGTCCGACGATTACGGGCTCGCCCAATCCTGGGCACACCAACGCACGTTACGGTTGGCCGATGGCCCCGATGAAGTCCACTCCCGTGCCATCGCCCGCATGGAATTGGGCAAACATGGCGCGCGCCCAACGGGCGGATTGTCGAGCGGTGACATGGGGGCGACGCGGTGAAGCCAGCTTTGACTCCTCCCCTCTCCCTTGACGGGAGAGGGTTGTGCAGACTTTGCGACTTGTCGCCTAGTCGAAGCTGGGAGAGGGTGAGCGATGCGTTGCATCGCGCGAGCCCATGGCTCGCCACCTCTCTCCAAGACTTGCTAGGCGACAAGTCGCAAAGCCAAATCTTTCCTCTCCCGCAAGGGGAGAGGAAGACATGAAGGCAGCCGTCCTGATCGAGCCGGGCAAACCGCTCGAAATAGAAATGGTCAACATCTCCAACCCCGGGCCGCATGAGGTGCTGATACGCACGGCGGCCTGCGGATTGTGTCATTCTGACCTGCACTTTATCGACGGCTCGTATCCGCATCCCCTGCCCACGATTCCGGGCCATGAAGCAGCGGGCATTGTCGAGGCAGTGGGCAGCGAAGTGCGCACGGTGAAGGTCGGCGATGCTGTCGTCACTTGCCTGTCGGCATTTTGCGGGCATTGCGAATTTTGCGTCACCGGGAGGATGGCATTATGTCTTGGTTCCGCCACCCGGCGGCCAAAAACCGATGCGCCGCGGATTACAAGGCCGGACGGTTCAACTGTTTACCAGATGCTGGACCTGTCGGCCTGTGCCGAAATGATGTTGATCCATGAACATGCCTGTGTGGCCATCAACCCGGAAATGCCTTTGGACCGCGCCGCGATAATCGGCTGCGCGGTGACCACCGGTGCGGGCACGATCTTCAACGCGTGCAAGGTGACACCGGGCGAAACCGTGGCGGTAATCGGCTGCGGCGGGATCGGCCTGGCGACCATCAATGCGGCGAAGATCGCCGGCGCCGGCCGGATTATCGCGGCGGACCCGATCCCGGAGAAACGCGCGCTGGCGATGAAGCTGGGGGCAACCGATACGGTCGACGCGATGGCCGATGATGCGGCGGCACAGATCATCGAACTCACCAAAGGCGGCGTCGATCATGCGATTGAAGCCGTGGGCCGTCCGGCGGCCGGCGAGCTTGCGGTCAAGTCGCTAAAACGCGGCGGCACAGCAACCATTCTCGGCATGATGCCCTTGCAGCATCAGGTCGGGTTGAGCGCACTGGATCTGTTGGCAGGCAAGAAACTGCAGGGCGCAAAGATGGGCAACAACCGCTTCCCGGTCGATATTCCGCGCCTCGTGGATTTCTACATGCGCGGCTTGCTCGATCTCGACAGTATCATCGCCGAAACCATCCCCATTGAACGCATCAACGACGGTTTTGAGAAAATGAAACGCGGCGACGCCGCCCGATCAGTGGTAGTATTTGACTAATGACGACACCCACACCCATTAATGCCGAAGCTGTCTTTACCGGCACCTCCATTCCAGAAGGGGCGGACAGGCTCGACGAGGCAAAACTCGCCGAATGGATGGCCGCTTATGTTGCGGGATTTGAAGGCCCGATCGAGGTCCGCAAATTCGCCGGCGGGCAATCCAATCCCACTTACCGGTTAAACGCGAAATCCGGATCTTATGTGCTACGCCGCAAACCGTTCGGGCAATTGCTGCCCAGCGCACATGCAGTGGACCGCGAATTTAAGGTGATCTCTGGCCTCTATCCGACCGGCTTCCCGGTCGCAAAACCTTATGGCCTGTGCACCGACGACAGCGTCATCGGCAGCTGGTTCTATGTCATGGACATGGTCGAGGGCCGGACGATCTGGGACGGTGCGATGCCCGGTTCCAATCCCGCCGAACGCCGCGTGACCTATGAAGCGATGATCGACACGCTCGCGGCGCTCCATAATGTCGATGTCGAGGCCGCGGGGTTGTCCGACTATGGGAAACCCGGCAATTATTTCGGGCGTCAGGTGGAGCGCTGGACCCGGCAATATCGTGCCTCGGAAACCGAAAATATGCCGGAAATGGAGCGGCTGATCGAGTGGTTGCCCAACACGCTGCCCGAACAAACGCGCACCAGCGTCGTCCACGGCGACTACCGCATCGACAACATGATTTACGCGCCAACCGAACCGAAAGTGATTGCGGTGCTCGATTGGGAATTGTCGACGCTGGGCGATCCCCTTGCCGATTTCACCTATGTCGCGATGGCATGGTTCACCGAAAATGGCGGGCGTTCGGGCGTGATGGACGTAGACCGGGCGGCTCTTGGCATCCCCGAACTCGATGACTTGGTCGACCGTTATTGCGCCGCCACAAACCGTGATGGTTTGCCCGATATGGACTGGTATTTTGCCTATAACTTTTTCCGGCTTACCGGCATCATCCAGGGTATCAAGAAACGCGTCATTGACGGCACCGCAAGCTCCGCACAGGCTGAGGCGATGGCCGAACGTGTTTACGGCTTGGCCGAAACAGCCTGGAATTTTGCGGTGAAGGCCGGGGCGTAAGGAGAGACGAGATGGCAGGCGCATTGGACGGCAAAATTGCAATCATTACCGGCGCAGGGTCAGGTATAGGCCGGGCATCGGCCATCCGTTTTGCCGCCGAGGGCGCAAAACTGGTGCTGGGTGACATGAGCGCATCGGTTCACGAAACCGCCGCGCTGATCGGCGATGCGGCAACGGCCATCCAGATGGATGCTGGCGATGAGGCCGATGTTGCGGCCATTGTTGCCAAGGCGATTGAACTGCACGGACGACTGGATGTGGCGTTCGCCAATGCCGGGATTTCCGGCGGGATGGAGGGCATATTCGACAATACGGTCGAGAATTTTACCCAGGTCCTGCGTGTCAACCTGATCGGCCCGTGGCTGATGGTGAAACATGCCGGCAAGGTGATGATGGATGCTGGCCAAGAAAACGGGGGGCGCGGTGGCTCAATCATCCTGACCGCAAGCGTCGCCGGTATCCGCTCAGGCGCTGGCGGCCCGCCCTATTCGGCATCAAAGGCTGGCGTGATCAATTTGGCCAAGGTGTCGGCTCAGCAGCTTTCCGGAACTAACGTGCGATGCAACGCGATCTGCCCTGGTCTGACCGAAACCGGCATGACCAAACCGACATTTGATTACGCTAAGGACAAGGGCGTGACCGACAAGATTGGTCGCCTCAATCCGCTGCGCCGCGGTGCCCAGCCGGAGGAGCTCGCCAATGTAGCATTGTTTCTGGCATCCGATCAGGCAAGCTATATCAACGGACAGGCGATCGCGGTCGATGGCGGGCTTTCCAGCTCGCACCCCGTAACCCGTCAATTGACAGGACAAACGGCGATATGACGATTGCTAACGAACTCGGCTTCCTCCCCGACCGTTTACAACGGATCAACGATCATATTCAGAGCAAGTATCTCGACAGCGGAAAGATGCCCTTCGCCTCGCTCCTGATCGGACGCGGCGACGACATTGCGCATGCATGGACATCAGGTGTGGCGGCCGACGCGATTTTCCGCATTGCATCCATGACCAAACCGATCACCTCAGTCGCGTTCATGCAACTGGTCGAACAAGGCAAGGTTGCGCTCAGCGAACCGGTTGCCAAATATATCCCGGAATTTGCCGGTCTGGGCGTGTTCGTTGCCGGCGGCGGAAATGTGCCATTCGTCACCCGCCCGCCCGCCAGTCCGCTGCGGATCATCGATCTGATGCGTCACACATCGGGCTTCACCTACAGTTTTCAGGAACGCAGCAATGTCGATGCGGCTTATCGCAAATCCGATGTCGAAAGCTGGACCGAGAGCACGTCCGAAAGCTTCATCAACACATTGGCGCAATTTCCGCTCGAATTCGATCCCGGCACCTGCTGGAACTATTCGGTATCCACCGACGTTCTGGGCATAATAATCGAACGGATAAGCGGCCTGTCGCTGGCGGATTATTTTCAGCACCACATCTTCGAACCGTTGGGCATGACCGATACGTTCTTCCATGTTCCGGCCGACAAGGCGGCGCGCATTCCGGAGGGTTTCGCGGTCGATACCGGGGGCAAATTGAAGCTGTTCGACAAAGCGGGCAGCGACAGTCTTTGGGCGCAAGGTTGGAGCTTCAATTCAGGCGGCGGCGGGCTTGCCTCGACGATGTCCGATTATCACCGCTTCGCGCGGATGTTGCTGAACGGCGGTGCGCTTGATGGCGTACAGATCATCGGCCCGAAAACACTCGAACTGATGACATCCAACCATCTGCCGGGCGGCGGCGACCTGACCCAGCACAGCAGATCCCTGTTCAGCGAAGCGGAAAATGCCGGGGCAGGATACGGCCTTGGCTTTGGCATCACGATCGACGCGCCAGCCACCATGATCCCCGGTTCGACCGGCGATTTCTATTGGGGCGGCATGTATTCAACCGCATTTTTTGTCGACCCGGTTGAAGATATCATCATGATCTTCATGACCCAGTTGATCCCCTCAACCACTTATCCGATCAGGCGCGAGATCAAGACCATGCTCTATGCGGCGCTTGCGGGGTAGAGAGCAGCGCAGTCACAACCCTCAAATCGACCGGTCGCCATCGAGCTCGATGAAATCGACCTGACCATTGGTGGTACCGCAGACAAAATTGCTGGCATCGCCACCCGACAGGTCGCCCTCCACCCGCCAGCCTGCGCCGTCGCGGGTTACCGAGCGGATTTCATCGACGCGGGCATTCTCTCCGGCGCTGCGTTCGGCCGCTGCCGAACAGCTTTGGACAGCACTTCCCACGTCATTGCCATTATCGCTGTCGCTGCTGTCATAGGGACGGTTGTCTTCGGGATAAGGTTGGGGGGCGCGTTCGCGCCGACTGTCTTTGCTGGCGGCGTCGGCGATGATCGCGATCCCGGCTAGAACCGCGATCCCGGCAAGAATATCGCCGCCATCAACCCGGTCATGGTGACGGTGGCGGTAGCGACGCCCCCAGCCATTATATTCGCCCGACGCGGTCATGACGCTGTCGCTGCCATGGCGTGGAATGGCCGCCATCGCCGGTGCGGCCGACGTTGCCAAAATTGCAGCGGCGCCCGATGCCAGAATTGCTTTGCCCCAATAGCCCATATTCGCCTCCTGATTTCCGAATCCAAAATAAAAGGTTCAGCCTGTCGCCGGGCTGAACCAGTTGGTCTTACGTGCAGCGCGTTAGCGCCATTGATCGAGACCTCTATAGTCAACATCGATCACCCGACCACGCTCGACATAACAAGTGAAACGTCCTTTATCGTAACCGCGGTTGTAGCCTTGGCCATATCCGCGACGGTCATCACGGTCATTGCCATAACCACGACGGTCATCACCACGACGGTAATCATCGTCATAACCCCGGTTGTGACCGCGCCAGCCATCCTGCACCACCAGCTTGCCGGTAATGCGGTATCCGTTGCGTGTCCGGTCGATATCGCTGATCTGCGTCACGTCCGAACGGCTGTAACGGTTGGCCCAGCCTTCAACGGCATTGACACACTGGCCCACTGCCTGGCGACTGCTGCCATAGCGGTTGTTATACCGGCGACCGTTGTAATAGCCATCGCGGTCATTCCCCGATGATGCGATGGCAACAAGGCCACCCAATATCACCGCGCCTGCAATCACTTCACCGGCGCTGATGCCGTCATTATCACGATAATCGCGGCGGTCGCGCGTTTGTGCAGAGGCCGAAACGCTGACCAAAGCCGCAGCTGCGGCTCCGGCGCTGAGCATGCTTTTGGTCCAGATATTCATCTTCGTATCTCCTGTCTTGTCAGCGGATTGAGTCTCGCTGACAGGAACAGAAATAGGCGAGTGGTTCTGATTGAATGCTGAATTGAGTTGTCAGCATCCGTTCATCTAAATCGGCACTTTTATGAACAGCTATTTATCCTGCAATTCCAACCCCGTCCATTTCGCCAAAAACGCATAGATGTCCGAATATTCCTCGATCAGCTTGTCGGTGGGCTTGCCCGAACCATGGCCGGCCCTGGTTTCGATACGGATGATCTTGGGTTTGGAGCCGGTGACGGCCGCCTGCAACGCGGCGGTATATTTGAAGCTATGCCCCGGCACCACGCGGTCGTCGGTGTCGGCGGTGGAGACGATGACCGCCGGGTAATCGACCCCCGATTTGATATTGTGATACGGCGAATAGGACAGCTGCATTTTGAAATCGGCTTCCTTCGACGGATAGCCATAATCATCGACCCAGTAGCGCCCGGCGGTAAAACGGTCGAAGCGCACCATGTCCATCACACCCACCGCAGCATGGCCTGCGGAAAACAGGTCGGGTCGCTGATTGAGCGACGCACCCACCAAAAGTCCGCCATTGGAGCGGCCTTCGATCGCGAGCTTGCCCTTGGCCGAAATGCCTTTGGCGATCAGATATTCGCCTGCCGCCGCAAAATCGTCGAACACATTTTGCTTGTTCTGCAAGCGCCCCGCGTCATGCCACGGCTTTCCGTACTCCCCGCCGCCACGCAAATTGGCGAGCGCGAAGACACCGCCCGACTGGATCCACGCCATCCGCGTCGGCGAATAGCTCGGGGTCGATGAAATGTTGAACCCGCCATAGCCATAGAGCAATGTCGGCGCGCCGTTCGACAGATCCAGGCCCTTTTTGTGGACGATGAACATCGGGATATTGGTGCCGTCCTTCGACGAATAGAAGACCTGATCGATCACGAAATCCGCCGGGTTGAAGCTGAGCTTCGGCTGCGCAAACGACGTCGATTTGCCGGTTTTGCTATCGAAACGATAGACTGCTCCCGGCTGATTGAAGCTCGAAAAGCCATAGAAGGTCTCGCTATCACCGGGCTTACCGGAAAAGCCGCTGGCGGTGCCGATTGCGTTGAGCGCGATCTGCTGCACCGGTTTGCCCGCCAAATCGGTCATCATCGCCACCGACGCCGCATCCTTCATATAGGACAGGATCATCCGGTCGCCAACGATCTGGGCGCGGGATAGCGTTTCAGCGCGTTCGGGGATGACTTCCTGAGGTTCTGTTGTGGTTTCTAAAACGCAATCAACCTCATGATGCGCCACGCCGTTATTGCATTTGTAATGTGTGACGCTCCACAAACTGCTAAGATCCATTTCCACTACTCGCAGTTTTGGAGCATCTTTATTGGTTACAAAATAGAGCGTATCACCAATGCCCTCGATCAAATTCCACTCATAGTCGAGGCCCTTAACCAACGTATGCGCCTTCCACTCGCGCATTTTGCCGAGCCGCATGACGTGCAGCTCATATTTTTTATCGGTCCCCGCCGATGAAGTGATTACCACCCACTTTCCGTCCTGCGTCACCTCGGCGCTATGACCCAGCTCGGGGCGGTCAGGGGTCGCGTAAACCACCTGGTCCTCGCTCTGCGGCGTGCCGATTTTGTGGAAATAGACGGTCTGGTTGTAGTTCAGCTGCTGGAACGCAGCGCCTTCTTTCGGCTCAGCAAAGCGCGAATAGAGGAAGCCGTCACCGACCCATGATATGCCCGTAAACTTCGCCCATTTAATCTCGTCGGGCAGCACCGCGCCGGTCTTGGTATCGAGCACCCTGATCGTCCGCCAATCCGATCCGCTATCCTGGATCGAATACGCCAGCAGCTTGCCGTCCTTCGACGGCACCCAGCTATCAAGCGCGGTCGCACCGTCCTTTGCCCAAATATTCGGATCAACTAACACGCGGTCCTTGCCGCTCAGTCCTTTACGCACATAGAGCACCGACTGGTTCTGCAACCCGTCATTCTTGGTGAAGAAATAACGCCCGCCCGCCTTTTCCGGCAAACCAAATCGCTCATAATCAAACAGCTTCTTCATCCGCGCCGCGAGCACATCGCGGCCGGGGAGCGTCTCCAGATAGGCCTGCGTGACCGCGTTTTCGGATTTCACCCAATCGGCGACTGCGGGATTGACGCGGACATCGTCCTCCAGCCAGCGATACGGGTCGGCAACCTTCACCCCGAACTGTTCATCGACGACATCGACCTTTTTGGTTTCCGGATAGGCAAGCACGGTGAAGCTGTCCGATGCTGTCACCGCCTCCTTCGCTACTGCCCCCGACGGCACCGTCATAGCCACAGCCGCCGCCCCCAAACCCAAACCAATGGGCAAAAACGCCTGACGCATGTCATATTTCCCAGCTCTCAAAATTCATTGCGTGGAATCGTAGAGCCTCCAAGCTGAATAGCCAATAAATCTGTCCGACGCCCGCAAGATAATGTCGGGCCTTCGTCGAAAAAGGCGTCAGCCCCCCGCCGGACGGACAGCCGCTTCACAGCTGCCGGATACGGGGTTCGCTACGCTGCGGCTTCAGCAGCAGCGCCCACAACGCCCAGACCATCGCATCGGCGCGGTCCGGCGAACGCCCTCCTGAGCCTGTCGAAGGGCCCTGATACTCGCCGCCCGGAACCATCCCGCCAAGCTGCTCCTCAAGTTCGGCAAAACGTCCGGCAAAGAAAGCGCGCCCGTTTTCGAACAAAGCCGCCACCGGTTCTGCCCGCGCCGTCTTGCCTACCGCCGCGTGCACCAGCTCGACCGGCAGGGTCGCCGACGCCGCGAGTAGCACTGATCGCACCATCTCCCCGCCCTGATTCTTTTCGGCCACCACGCGGTCGGCATCGAAGCGCGCCGCCGTATCCGCCACGCTGCGCGCCCATGTCTCGGGCGAGGCACCCGACACCGAACAGTCGGCGATGACATAGCCAATGCCGCCCGCGTCCAGCCCGCAAACCACGATCCCGCATGTCCCGTTCGCCGAAGCAGGCGGATCGACGCCGATGACAGTGCGCGCGAACGCAGGCTCTCTATTTCCGTTCGCATCGAGCCCAGTCGAGATGCCGTGAGGCCTGCCCCCGACGGGTGTCTCGACCGGGCTCGACACGAACGGGATATGAAACGCTGGAGCCCGACACCGCTCGATCAACTTCACCGGCCACAGGCTCCCCTCGACATCGTCGAGCAGCCGCCCTTCGACCTCTTGGGCGCCAAGCCGCGTGCCGCCATATTGCCGCGCCATCGCTTCGACAAAGGCGGTCGGCAGATGCGGATTGGCGGTGGTCGCCCCGCCGGTTTCCACCGTATCGGGCGCATCGCGAATCCGCTGCAACAAGGCCGACTTGCGTGGCGTGGTCGTCACCAGCGCGCGCGGGTGGTGGCCGACACGCAACCCCAGCTGCAAATTATTCCACGCATTTTCCGCCTGCCCCCATTTGGCGAGTTCGTCGCACCAGGCAAAATGGTGCTCCGGCCCGCGCAAGCTCTCGCCCCGCGCCCCCGAATAGAGCGTCGCCAGCGCGCCATTGGCAAAGCGCAAGGTTCGAAGCGACGGCGACCATTCGGCAATCTCGTTTTCCCCCGCGAGCGCGAGCAACCCCGAAGGCCCCTCGATCATGACACTCCGCGCCTCCTCAACGGTCGCGGCGACAAGCGCGATGCGTAAAGACCCCAAATCGTCCCCGGCACGGGGAGGATTGAAGTTGCCCCTAACCAGCGAAAGCACCCATTCCGCGCCCGCACGCGTCTTGCCGAAACCCCGCCCGGCGATGATCAGCCATGTGCGCCAGTCACCGTCCGGTGGCAATTGGCCGTCATGAGTAAAGGTCGGAAAATGCGCCTCAAGCGAGCACAGGTCGCGCTTGTCCAGTTGACCGAGCAGAAACTTGCCATGCGGCCCGGTAACGGCCGCAAAAAATGCGGCATTCGTCATGCGGGTTTGCCCAACAGGAGAGCAGCCTTACGGATGATTTCCGCTTTGACCGCTTCAACATCGACAGGTGCGCGTCTTGGATCAGTGCGTTTCAGATCGCCATTATTGCGGCGCCTTCCTTCATAAAGCTGTGCGACCCGGATGGCCTGATCCACCGACATCGGTTCCATATCCGGCACCGGAAGCTCTGGCGGGTCGAGCAGATTGCTGGCCGATGTCAGCAGGCGTATCGCCAATCTTTCGGACGCCAGCGCCACCACCTCTTGCCAGCGCGTATCGAATGCGGGCCATAGCTTGCGCCGGTTATACAGCGCAGTGGTCGACATGCCGATGGCCCGCGCCGCCGCCTTTACATTGCCGGTTGCCGCCAGAGCCGCAAAAAATTCCGCCTCCACCTCCTCGTTCCACCGCCCCTCGCCCGTCGCCATGACGCACACATGGCCGGACTTGTTTGACCGGATGGTAAGCGGGCGCTGGTCACTATCAGCGACCTCTGGCGGAACATGTCCGGCGGCAGTCGCCGCGCGCCCGTCGGCCAGTGCCTGATCCCATAGTCGCGCAAACAGCGGCGAAGCCTTGCGCGATTGATAAGCTGTGGATTTGTCGATTCCGGCGCGGTGGGCAGAAAGCGTCGCATTGGCGGTCAGGTAAAGCGCACGCAAAAACGCCCGCCGCCACAAAGGTGGCGTGGTTTTGGAAGGCATGATGATATCCTTAATATATGCGGAAAGTTGCGCCGGACGCTTTTGGTCCAGCTTGCAGGGGATTAGCCGATTAGCGTTACAATGTCAAGGTGTGAGAACCGATATGGTTATCAACACAGATGCCTATGGACTCTGGAGGCGCGGTTTAGTTTCATAAAAGGCTAAAAGGAAAAAGATAAAAAGCAGGAAAGGAAATGGAGGCTACGGAGCAGTCACAATATCATTTCCGCGTCATGGCATGGTTATAAGCGCATCAGAAATGGCGAAGGGCTACGCCCTTATTCTTTTTCCCTTTTTCCCTTTAGCCTTTTATGAAACGAAAAAAGGGCGACACCCTCTCGGATGCCGCCTTTTCTAAATCTTCGATCGAAACCCGGCTTATGCCGCTTCGTCGAGATCCTCGACTTCAACCGGGCCGGAATCCTGACCCTTGGCTGACACATCGCGGTCGACCAGTTCGATGATGCCCATGGGGGCTGCGTCGCTGCCACGGAAACCGGCTTTGATAACACGGCTGTAACCGCCAGCGCGTCCGGCATAACGTTCGGCCAGAACTTCAAACAATTTGACCAGCTGGGTGTCGTCCATCAACCGGCTCATCGCCAGACGACGGTTGGACAGGCCACCCTTTTTCGCCAGCGTGATCAGCTTTTCGACATAAGGGCGCAGTTCGCGTGCCTTTGGCAATGTCGTCTTGATCTGCTCATGCTTGATCAGCGACGCCGCCATGTTGCGGAGCATTGCATTACGGTGCGCGGTGGGGCGTTGTAGCTTACGGTGGCCGACTTTATGGCGCATAATTCATTCCTTCGTTCGTAGGGGGGCCGTATGAGGTACCCCGATCCTGGCGGTGTTTAGGCCACTGCCGTTTGCCTTAGCCCCTCTCCCCTTGCGGGAGAGGAAAGTGAAGGTTGCGGGCTTGCCCGCTACCGTAACTTGGAGAGGGGAGCGGTTCTTTTGAACCGCGCGAGCCGTTGGCTCGCTCACCCTCACCCAGCTTCGACTAGCAAACAAGTTTGCAAGTCTTCGCAACCCTCTCCCGTCAAGGGAGAGGGGCAGTTTCGCTTAGCCCAGCAGTTCCTGCTCAAGCTTCTTGGCCATTTCTTCAATATTTTCTGGCGGCCAGCCAGGGATATCCATGCCCAGACGCAGACCCATGGACGACAGCACTTCCTTGATTTCGTTCAAGGATTTACGGCCGAAATTCGGGGTGCGCAGCATTTCGGCTTCGCTCTTTTGTACGAGGTCGCCGATGTAGATGATGTTGTCGTTCTTCAGGCAGTTTGCGCTACGGACCGACAGTTCGAGCTCGTCGACCTTCTTGAGAAGATAACGGTTGAGCTGGTTGGCGTCCGATTCTTCGCTCGACGCCGACGGCACTGCCATGCCGATCATCGGCGAGGAAGCGGCCATCGAATCTTCGAAGTGGACGAACACTTGCAACTGGTCCTGAAGAATGCGCGCGGCATAAGCCACGGCATCTTCGGGGGTCACCGTGCCGTCGGTTTCGATGGTCAGCGAGAGCTTGTCATAGTCAAGCTCTTGCCCAATGCGCGCATTGTCGACCTTGTACGCGACCTGGCGAACGGGCGAATAGAGCGAGTCGACCGGGATCAGACCGATCGGCGCGTCGGCCGGACGGTTGGCGACGGCGGGGACATAGCCCTTGCCGCTGTCGGCGGTGATTTCCATGTTCAGCGTCGCGCCGTCATCAAGATGGCAGATGACGAGATCCGGGTTCATGACGACGATGTCGCCCGAAACTGCGATGTCGCCTGCTTTTACTTCGCCTGGGCCGGTTACGGAAAGCTGGAGCCGTTTCGGGCCTTCGCCTTCCATTTTCAGCGCAACCTGCTTGATGTTCAGGACGATGTCGGTGACATCTTCACGAACACCTGCAAGCGACGAGAATTCGTGCAGCACGTTCTCGATCTTGATCGAGGTGATCGCTGCACCCTGCAATGAGGACAGCAGCACGCGGCGCAGCGAGTTGCCGAGGGTCAGGCCGAAGCCACGCTCAAGCGGTTCGGCAACGAAGGTTGCTTTACGCCTGGCATCGCTGCCGCTCTTCAGTTCGAGTGCGTTGGGCTTTTTGAGTTCCTGCCAGTTCTTCATGTTGACGGACATGGATTTCCCCTAATGTTTGGGCGGAAACGGGATTTGGTGCACCATCCCGATCGACCCGATTGAAACTGTTTCAGGGCGGGCCTCCCTATGGAGACCGCCCTTATCGAGCCGGGACAATCCCTCAAAAAAGGGACAGTCCCGGTAAGCTTAAACGCGCCGACGCTTGGACGGACGGACGCCGTTGTGCGGGATCGAGGTCACATCGCGGATCGAGGTGATGGTGAAACCCACCGCCTGCAATGCGCGCAGAGCCGATTCGCGGCCCGAACCCGGGCCTTTCACTTCGACTTCCAGCGTGCGCACGCCGTGATCGGCGGCTTTCTTGCCAGCGTCTTCAGCGGCGACCTGGGCGGCATAAGGGGTAGATTTGCGGCTACCCTTGAAGCCCATGGTGCCAGCGGATGACCAGCTGATCGTGTTGCCCTGGGCATCGGTGATCGTGATCATCGTGTTGTTGAAGCTGGCGTTGACATGGGCAACACCTGCTGAGATATTTTTGCGCTCCCGCTTTTTAATGCGCTGTGGTTCGCGTGCCATATTGTGCGTGTCCTATTCGAAATCTGCGAAAAAATATTAGGGGTTAGCCTAAATCTTATTTCTTCTTTCCAGCGATTGCCTTTGGCTTGCCCTTGCGGGTGCGCGCATTGGTATGCGTACGCTGGCCACGAACCGGGAGTCCCTTACGGTGGCGGAGGCCACGGTAGCAGGCAAGGTCCATAAGACGTTTGATGTTCATCGAGACTGTCCGGCGAAGATCGCCTTCTACGGTGTAGCCCGCATCGATGGTTTCGCGGATTTGCAGAACTTCGGAATCCGAAAGGTCTTGCACACGGCGGCTATGATCAATTCCCAGCTTGTTCGCGATTTCGACCGCTTTGGTGCGACCGATTCCGTGAATGTAGGTAAGCGCAATGATCACGCGCTTGTTGGTTGGGATGTTTACCCCGGCTATACGTGCCACTAAATTCTACTCCTGCTCCACAAGGTGCCCGAAGGCGGCCTTATCTCAACGCTGATGTGTCTTCACGAAACGCACAAAACCAGCGGACGCGTTAAAGCGCTGCTGGCTGTACCAGATGTTCGGAATTAAGGATGCTTTAAGGTGAGTCGCGCGTGGTGTCAAGTGTAGGGGGCGGAAATCGGGATCACCCCCGGCCCTTTGTCTTGGTCCTTCCCGCCACCGCGTTTTCCTCGATAAACGCGATGATTTTTCCCGCAATATCCTTGCCGGTTACCTTCTCCACGCCCTCAAGCCCCGGCGAACTGTTCACCTCCATGATCACCGGACCATGGTTCGACCGCAGCAAATCAACGCCTGCCACGTTCAGTCCCATCGCGCGTGCTGCGCGGACTGCCGTTGAGCGTTCCTCCGGCGTAATTTTGATCGCGGTTGCTGTGCCGCCGCGGTGAAGGTTCGAGCGGAAATCGCCGTCTGCCCCCTGACGCTGCATAGCCGCAACCACCTTGTTCCCAATCACGAAGCAGCGGACATCGGACCCATTGGCCTCTTTAATGAACTCCTGCACGAGGATGTTCACGTTCGCACCGCGAAACGCCTCAATCACCGATCGCGCCGATTTTTCGGTTTCGCCCAGAACAACGCCAATCCCCTGCGTCCCTTCGAGCAGTTTGATCACCACCGGTGCGCCACCAACCATCTCGATCACTTCGTCGGTCTGGCGCGGATCGTGGGCGAAAGCGGTTACCGGCAAGCCCAGGCCCTTGCGCGCCAAAATTTGCAGAGACCTGAGCTTGTCGCGCGACCGCCCAATGGCAACGCTTTCGTTGAGCGGCCAGACATTCATCATCTCGAACTGCCGTAAAACTGCCAAGCCATAAAAGGTCACCGAAGCACCGATGCGTGGAATCACCGCGTCGTACTTCCCCAACTTTTGGCCCTGGTAAAACGCCTCGGGCCGGTGCGAAGTAATGTTCATCGTCACCCGAAGCGTGTTCAATATGTCAAATTCATGCCCCTTCGCCCGCGCTGCCTCAGCCAAGCGCTGGTGGGAATAGAGGTCGGCATTTCGCGCCAACATCGCAATTTTCATTTAAATTATTCCTTCCGCGCCGGTTTTCCGAGTACCCAGCGCCGCTCGCTATTCACTACAAATCCGCGCCGTAGCGCGCGTCTGCCGATAAGCAAGGGGAATGCCATTGCCCGCCGGTTGGCGAGGGTGAGTTGCCCTTGCCAGCACAGCTTGCCAAAACAAAATTGCGCGGCGATGACATAGCGCTCCTGTTTATCACCGTTGGAACTGCGCACTATACGCCGGTCGATGACGGGGGCTTCATAGCGCTTGGGTTTTTCTCCGGGGTTCAGGCGGAACCAGAATTCGACCCATGGCTGCCCGTCGCGAACTATCGGTTTGACACGGCTGGCATGAATCGATGATGTCGCGGCACCTGTGTCCATTTTGGCATGAACCTGAACAAGGCCGAGGCTTGGAATATCGACCATCTCACACCAGCCAATTTCAACCTTGGCGTTTACCTGCTTTTGCTTTGGCTTGGCTCGTTTTGCCGCACTGTCGGCACGGTCCGGCAATTAGCGCAGTTCCATGCCGGATGTGGATTTCGGTTTGGCCGCTGATTCAGGGTTTTCGTCTGGTGCTGCCTCAGCTGGTTCGCCAGCGGGCGCCGTCTCATCCACAGCGACGGGGTCTTCGAATTTCTCGACATCTAGCGAGAAACCATCGGCCGTCGGCTGTTGCCCGACTTTGGGAGCATAAGGTTCCGTCAACCGCTTGAACTGGTCAGCGAGCACCTTATCGACAGCAGGCGCTATGTCCGCGACTTTGTACCGCATGTACCCCCCAACATTATAGGCGAGGCTAATCTTGGTGCCCTTGCCATCCTTGAGCGGTTCCATCGCAACCGTTAGTGTCCCTAACATCGCTTCGGATTGCAGCGGTCCGAGCGCACCCTGCATCCGCAACACTTTACCCGGCTGCGCAAATATCACCCGCATATGTTCGACGCTGCCGGTAGTTTTGATTTTACCGTCGGCACCAGTTTCCTGAAACAGCTCGCAAAAGCATCCACCCGCCTGCGCATCGATGTAAAAACCCGTGGTGGCACCGGACCAGCTATGCGCCTTGTTCCACCAATCCCGTGGGGCAATCAGCCGTTTCCAGATGACGCCCGGTTCCGCCGGAACTTCAGCGATATGGACCACCGAGAAACCGGTATCGGTGATGTTCTTAACCTCGGCGAGGGCGGGGGATGAGAGTGTCGCTAACAGGGCGGCCATGAGTAAGTGCTTTGTCATGGCCATAGGTTTAGCGCAATTTCTCCCAAATAGAAGCATCGTCATGTCAGCGAAAGTTGGGATATCAAACCCCAAGACGACTGTTGTTGCCTGAATCGCAATCTCAGTCCAGGATTGTCCTGATCGCCCCGGTCACTTCATCAATCGAAGCCATGCCATCAACGCGGCTAACCAGCCCACGTACGTTGTAAATTGGCAGGATCGGTTCGGTCTTGGCGCGATATTCCGCCATACGGGTGCGAACGGTTGCCTCATTGTCGTCAGGCCGGCGCTTGAATTCATGCGATCCGCATTTGTCGCATGCGCCTTCGGCTTTTGGCAATTTGAACGTGTCGTGATAGCCTTCGCCGCAACTGGCGCAGGTGTATCGACCGACGATGCGCTCGACCAACGCGTCTTCATCGACAACGAGTTCAATCACACGGTCAAGTGTGCGACCACGCGAAGATAATAGGCCCTCCAGCAATTCGGCTTGCGGGGCGGTGCGGGGATAACCGTCGAAGATCAGCCCCTTGTCGGCGGGAATCGCGTCCATATGCTCGCCAAGGATTTCAGCCATCAATTCATCGGGGAACAGCTTCCCCGATTTCATGATCTCGTCCGCCATCTTGCCAACTTCGGTTCCGGCCTTCACCGCGGCGCGTAAAATGTCGCCGGTGGACAATTGCACCATGCCGTAATTTTCCACGAGGAAAGCAGCTTGCGTGCCCTTGCCGGCGCCCGGCGGGCCCAAAAGAATTATGTTCATGACGCGCCTTCCCCTAATTCGTCCTTTTGTGGTCGCATGATGTTTGCGAATAAACGGTACCCACTTATTCGCATCGTGCTCACATATTCTCAGTGATGCCGCTTAACGGGCGCGGCCACCCTTTAGTTTGGCCTTCTTCAGAAGGTCACCATATTGATGCGCCAACAAATGGCTCTGGATCTGCGAGATCGTATCAATCGTAACATTGACCAAAATCAGCAGACTGGTGCCACCAATTGCAAAAAATTGCTGCTGGCCGGTTTGGCCCATGACATAATCGGGCAGCAAGCAGACCACCGTGAGATAGGCCGCGCCCAAAACGGTAATCCGCGTCAGCACATAATCGAGATAAGTCTCGGTATTTTTGCCCGGACGAATGCCCGGAATGAAGCCACCGGCCTTCTTCAAATTTTCCGAGGTTTCCTCGGGATTGAACACAACTGCGGTGTAGAAGAAGCAGAAGAAAACAATGCCGAGTCCGTAGAGCAGCAGATAGATCGGCTGGCCATGCGCCAGATATTGGTTGAGCGTGATAACGAAATCGCCGAATGCGCTTTCGCCTGCCACCGTGTTGCCGCCAAGCTGTGTGACCGTGATCGGCAAAAGCAGCAACGACGATGCAAAGATCGGCGGGATAACGCCGGCGGTGTTGATCTTCAGCGGCAAATGGCTGCGATCCGCCTGCATCATGCCACGTTGCGTCGCACGCTTCGGATATTGGATCAACACCCGGCGCTGGCCGCGTTCCATGAAGACGATGAGCAATGTCAGGGCCACGAACATCAGTAGGAAACCGACAATCAGGAAGCCGCTGATCGAACCTGTACGCGCGCCTTCGAGCAGATTGACGAACAGCCGCGGCATTTGCGCGACAATACCCGCCATGATGATAAGCGAAATACCGTTGCCGATGCCGCGTGATGTGATTTGTTCACCCAGCCACATTAGGAACATCGTACCGCCGATCAGGCTGATCGTCGCCACAACACGGAACATCATGCCCGGTTCGACGACGGCCGCAATACCATTGGCCGCCGCGAGTGACTCAAGACCCGCAGCCAGGAAATAACCCTGCAACGCAGTCAGAAACACCGTGCCGTATCTTGTATATTGGTTGAGTTTCTTGCGGCCGCTCTCACCCTCTTTCTTGATCGCGGCGAGCGTCGGCGACAAAGATGCCGCGAGCTGCACCACAATAGAGGCGGTAATATATGGCATCACGCCGAGCGCGATAAGGCTCATACGCTCAAGCGAGCCACCCGAAAATGTGTTGAAAATGTCGAGAACGCCGCCGCTCGCGTTGTTCTGATATAAAAGCGCCTGCGCAATCGGGTCGACGCCAGGAAGCGGCACAAAGCTGAGCATCCGGAAAATGATCAACGCTCCGATGGTGAACCAGATGCGCTTTTTAAGATCTGTTGCTTGCCCGAACTTCGAAAAATTGATGTTCGAGGCCATTTGGTCGGCCCGAGATGCCATGATGTGCTTTCCTTGCTTCCGAGTCAGCGCCGCGCAGTATCACATGCGACACAAAGCCCAACCCCAAAATTTCTGCCTAACATAAACCGGATGCCCCCCATTAGCCGGAAGCCCCCCAGATATGTCAAACCCCGCCGTCCTATATCGGAAAGCGGGGCTGGCATGACAAGAGCGAAGTCGCCCCGTCCAATCTTATTTCTTGGCCGCATTCTTGACGGAAGATTTTTTGGCAGCCGCCTTTTCTGCTGCTCCGACCTTGACGATGACTTCAACCTTGCCACCAGCTTTTTCAACAGCAGCAACCGCAGCTTTGGATGCACCGGCAACAACGAGATTGATCTTCGCAGTCAGCTCACCCTTGGCAAGCAGACGGACGCCGTCCTTGCCGCCACGGGCGAGGCCAGCGGCCTTGAGTGCGGCGTGGTCAACCACGGCGCTGATGTCGATTTTCTTCGCGTCGATGAACTTCTGGATCATGCCCAGATTCACTTCGGCATGGTCTTTGGCAAAGATGTTGTTGAAGCCACGCTTCGGGATCCGCATGTGAAGCGGCATCTGGCCACCTTCAAATCCGTTGATCGAAACGCCCGAGCGGCTGGTCTGGCCCTTTTGGCCACGGCCCGAGGTCTTGCCCTTGCCCGAACCGATACCCCGGCCAACCCGCATACGACGGTGGCGTGCGCCTTCATTGTCTTTAAGATCGTTCAGTTTCATGTCTTGCACTCGCTTTCGCTTTAATTCGCGCCCCTCTCCCACTTGCGGGAGAGGAATAGCTTTACCCTTGGACTTCAACCATATGCCGGACCGTGCGGATCATACCGCGCACTTCGGGGGTATCTTCCAGTTCAACAATGCGGTTCATCTTGTCGAGGCCAAGGCCTTTCAAAGTGGCGCGCTGCGAAGCTGGGCGACGGATCGGCGAACCGGTCTGTTTGATTTTGATTTTAGCCATGATCGATTACTCCGCAATCGCTTCGGCGTCAGCTTCAGCAGTTTTGCTGCCGCCGCGCCCCAGAAGGTCGGCGATTTTCTTGCCGCGACGTTGTGCCACTGATTTCGGGCTGGTCTGTTCAACCAGCGCCGCAAACGTTGCGCGGACCATGTTATATGGGTTCGACGAACCGACCGATTTGGTCACAACGTCAGCAACGCCCAGCGATTCAAAAACGGCACGCATTGGGCCACCGGCGATGATGCCGGTACCGGCTGGTGCCGAACGCAGCGTCACCTTGCCTGCGCCAAAGCGGCCATTGCCATCATGGTGCAATGTGCGACCGTCTTTCAACGGAACGCGGACCATCGACTTTTTCGCAGCAGCAGTAGCCTTGTTAATGGCTTCCGGCACTTCGCGTGCCTTGCCTTTGCCAAAGCCGGCACGGCCCTGCCCATCGCCAACGACGACAAGCGCGGCAAAACCAAAGCGCTTACCGCCCTTTACCGTTTTCGAAACGCGGTTGATGTGGACAAGCTTTTCGATCGTGCCATCATCTTCTTCTTGTGCCGGACGACGGTCATTGTTGCGACCACGGCCACCACCACGGTTGTCACCGCCGCCACGTCCACCGCGTCCACCGCGCGGCGCTCGAGCATCGGCTGCGGGCGCATCGGGTGCTCCGCCGCCAGCGACGACTGCGTCTGTCTGTGATTTTTCTTCAGCCATCATTAAAACTCCAATCCGCCTTCGCGCGCGGCATCAGCCAGCGCTTTGACGCGACCGTGAAACAGGAACCCGCCACGATCAAAAACAACGCTGGTCACGCCAGCTTTTTGGGCGGCTGCGGCAACGCGCTTGCCAACTTCGGCAGCAGCGTCAGAGGTCGAGCCGTTCTTCGCCTTCACGTCCTTGTCGAGGGTCGAGGCAGACGCGACGGTCGTGCCCTTTGCATCGTCAATGACTTGCGCATAGATATGGCGACCGGTGCGGTGCACCGACAAACGTGGCCGACCAGCAACCTGGGACCGCAGCTTTGAGCGAACGCGTTGGCGACGCTTCGCAAAGAGTGACAGTTTTGCCATTATTTCTTCTTCCCTTCTTTGCGGAAGATATATTCACCGCGGTATTTGATGCCCTTGCCTTTATAAGGTTCCGGCTTCCTCCAACGACGGATCTCGGCAGCAACCTGCCCAACCTTCTGCTTGTCGATGCCCGAGATTTCCACCGTGGTGTTGTCGGGCGTCTTGATGTCGATACCTTCCGGGATCGCGAAATCGACGTCATGGCTATAGCCAAGCTGCAATTTCAGCGTTTTGCCCTGGCTGTTAGCACGGTAGCCCACGCCAGTGATTTCCAGGACCTTAGTGAAACCTTCGGTCACACCGGTGACAAGGTTCTGCACCAATGTCCGCTGCATACCCCAGAAAGCACGTGCTGCCTTGCTGTCATTTGCAGGCAATACCGACAGGCCTTCGTCCTTCATTTCATAGGAAATGAGGTCGCTCATCGGCATGGTCAGTTCGCCCTTCGGGCCCTTTACCGACAATGTGCCATCGCCCATGCTGGCGGTGACGCCAGCAGGAATAGCAACCGGTTTCTTACCAATGCGGCTCATCAGAATACCTCCGCCAATATTTCGCCGCCGACATTCTGTGCGCGCGCTTCAGCGTCGGACAGAACGCCCTTTGGCGTCGAAACGATGGTGATACCAAGACCGTTGCGTATGACGGGGAGCTCCTGGCTTCCCGAATAGACGCGGCGGCCGGGCTTCGACACGCGGGCGACATGCTGGATAGCAGGCTGCCCTTCAAAATATTTCAGCTCGATGCGCAGGCCCTTATGCTGGCCACGTTGGCCAAGGACTTCTTCGCTATAGCCACGGATGTAGCCTTCGCGTTGCAGCACGTCGAGAACGCGGGTGCGCAAGCCAGAAGCAGGCGAGACTACAGAGTCTTTCTTCGCCCGCTGGCCGTTGCGGATGCGGGTGAGCATATCACCCAAAGGATCGGTCATTGCCATCTATCTTATCCTTACCAGCTCGACTTTGTGACGCCCGGGATCAAGCCCTTATTGGCAAGATCGCGCAGTTCGATACGGCACAGCCGGAATTTGCGGTAGTAAGCGCGCGGACGCCCAGTGGTTTCGCAGCGGTTACGCACGCGGTGCGGGTTGCCGTTACGCGGAATTTCAGCCATTTTCAGGCGCGCAATCAAACGCTCGCTGTCGTCGAGCGACTGGTCTTTCGCCATCGCCTTCAGCTTCGCGTAGCGACCGGCAAATTTCTTCGCCAGCTTCTTGCGACGCTCGTTTTTGTTTATGGAACTCAGTTTCGCCATTACGCCGCCGCCTTCTCTTCGGTTTCTTCCGCAGGGAAGGGAAAGCCGAACAGCTTGAGCAGTTCGCGCGCTTCGTCGTCCGTGTTTGCCGAAGTGGTTACGATAACATCCATGCCGCGCACCGTGTCGATCGCGTCATAGCTGATTTCTGGAAAGATGATCTGCTCTTTCAAGCCCATCGCAAAATTGCCACGGCCATCAAAGCTTTTCGGGTTGAGGCCGCGGAAATCTCGAATACGCGGCATCGCGATGGTCACCAGACGATCGAGAAATTCGTACATCTGGGCCGAACGCAACGTTACCTTCACACCGATTGGCATGCCTTCGCGCAGCTTGAAGCCAGCGATCGATTTCTTCGCCTTGGTAATGACCGGCTTTTGCCCGGCAATCAGCGTCATTTCTTCGAGCGCTGTCGTGACCTTCTTCTTGTCCTGCGAGCCTTCGCCCACACCCATGTTGAGGGTGATCTTTTCAATCTTCGGCACAGCAAAGCGGTTGGTGTAACCGAATTTCTCGGTCAGCGCTTTGACGATCACGTCGTCATAGCGTTGCTTCATGCGCGGCGTGTATTTCGTATCAGCCATTTATCGTCTCCCCGGACTTCACGGCCACGCGGACCTTCTTGCCGTCCTTGGTTTCAACGCGGACGCGGGTTGCCTTGCCCGATTTCGGGTCAGCCAAAGCCACGTTCGAGATGTGAAGCGGTGCTTCGAAGCGGTCGAGACCGCCTTGCGGGTTTGTCTGCGACGCCTTGCGGTGACGCACGGCAACATTGACGCCGGAAACGACGACCTTGCTGTCCTTTGGCATCACGGCGGTTACTTCGCCTGACTTGCCCTTGTCTTTACCGGCGAGCACAACCACGGTGTCGCCCTTTTTGATTTTTGCGAGTGCCATGATTACAAAACCTCCGGCGCCAGGCTGATGATTTTCATGTGCTTCTTGGCACGCAGTTCGCGAACGACCGGTCCAAAAATACGCGTGCCGATTGGTTCCTGGTTGTTACCGATCAGTACCGCTGCGTTTGAATCGAAGCGGATAACCGAACCGTCTGCACGGCGGATGTCCTTGCGGGTGCGGACGATGACGGCCTTGTGCACATCACCCTTCTTCACCTTGCCGCGCGGGGCCGCTTCCTTGATCGACACCACGATGATGTCGCCAACGCCGGCAACGCGACGCTTTGACCCGCCGAGCACCTTGATGCACTGGACGCGTTTCGCACCGCTGTTATCAGCTACGTCGAGATTGGATTGCATCTGAATCATGGATCAATCCTCCTTGCTTGCAGCGGCCGCAGCTACCGGAGCATCCGATACCAAGCGCCATGTTTTGTTCTTCGAAATCGGCGCGCATTCTTCGATGCGGACGATTTCGCCAGCCTTGACGACATTGTTTTCGTCATGGGCGTGATATTTTTTCGAACGGCGAATGATCTTTCCGTAAAGCGGGTGCTTCACCTTGCGCTCGACCAAAACGACAATTGTCTTGTCATTCTTGTCGGAGACCACCGTCCCTGTGAGAATACGTTTTGGCATGGGTTAGCTCCTTATGCCGACTTGACGGCGGCGGCTTGGCGCTCGCCCTGCAGGGTTTTGATGCGCGCAATGTCACGGCGGACTTCACGAACGCGGGCCGGCTTTTCCATCTGGCCGGTGGCCGATTGGAAACGCAGGTTGAACGCTTCGCGCTTCAGCTCACCCAATTGGGTCGAAAGCTGATCGTCGGTTTTGACGCGCAAATCTTCAGTCTTGCTCATCTTATGATGCTCCCAAATGCGAGGTGTCGCCGAGACGAGCCACGACCTTGGTCTTGATTGGCAGTTTCATCGCCGCGCGCTGGAAAGCAACAGCAGCGATCGGACCCGGAACGCCGTCCAGTTCGAACATGATGCGGCCTGGCTTAACCTTGGCTGCCCAATATTCGACCGAACCCTTACCTTTACCCTGACGGACTTCGGCAGGCTTTTTGGTGACAGGCACGTCCGGGAAGATGCGGATCCACAAACGCCCCTGACGCTTGATGTGACGCGTGATCGCACGGCGAGCCGCCTCAATCTGGCGCGCGGTAATCCGCTCTGGTTCCAGTGCCTTCAGCCCGTAAGAGCCGAAGTTCAGGTCCGAACCGCCCTTGGCAAGTCCGTGGATACGGCCCTTGAACTGTTTGCGGAACTTATGTTTCTTTGGTTGCAGCATGATATCTGACCTTATCTATCAACGGCGGTCGGACTGCGGACGGACGCCGGAGGTTTGCGCCTCCATCATCAGCCGGTCGGTTGCCATCGGATCGTGACCCAGGATTTCGCCTTTGAAGATCCAGCATTTAATGCCGATGATGCCATAAGCGGTGAGCGCTTCGGCTTCGGCATAGTCAACATTCGCACGCAGCGTGTGCAACGGAACGCGGCCTTCGCGGTACCATTCGACGCGGGCGATTTCGGCGCCGCCCAAACGACCACCGCAGGTGATCTTGATGCCTTCAGCGCCCAGACGAAGTGCCGATTGTACCGCCCGCTTCATGGCACGACGGAACGCGATACGGCGGATCAACTGGTCGGCAACGCCCTGTGCGACGAGTTTCGCGTCAACTTCGGGCTTGCGGATTTCAACGATGTTCAGCGAGATATCAGCCTTGGTGAATTGACCGATCTGCTTTTTCAGCTTCTCGATATCCGCACCTTTTTTGCCGATGATCACACCCGGACGCGCCGCATAAATCGACACGCGGCAGTTTTTCGCCGGACGCTCGATCACCACCTTTGAAATCGCAGCTTGCGGCAAGGTTGCAAAGATGAATTTGCGGATCTTGATGTCTTCCAGCAGCATGCGACCATATTCCGCGCCTTCGGCGTACCAGCGGCTATCCCATGTGCGGTTGATCTGCAGGCGCAGGCCGATTGGATTTGATTTCTGACCCATGACTTATGCCTCTTCTTGCTGTTCGCGCACAACAATACGCAGACGGCTGAACGGTTTGATGATCCGGCTCGACTTGCCACGGCCGCGCGCCATGAAACGCTTCATGGTGAGTGCCTTGCCAACGCTGGCTTCGGCAACGATGAGCGAGTCAACATCGAGATTGTGGTTGTTTTCGGCGTTCGCGATGGCAGAGGCCAAAACCTTCTTCGCTTCGGCGGCCATGCCCTTGGTCGAAAAAGTCAGGATGTTCAAGGCATCCTCAACCTTGCGGCCACGGATCAGCGCAGCCACAAGACCGAGCTTCTGGGCCGAACCACGAATAGTCGTACCAACAGCCAAAGCCTCATTGTCGCCGACGCGACGCGGGGCGGATTGCTTACCCATTAGCGTTTGCCCTTCTTGTCTGCGCCGTGGCCGTGATAAGTGCGCGTTGGTGCGAACTCACCCAGCTTGTGGCCGACCATGTCTTCACTCACCGAAACGGGAATGAATTTGTGGCCATTATAAACGCTGAACGTCAGTCCAACGAATTGTGGCAAGATGGTCGAACGACGCGACCAGGTCTTGATCGGTGCGCGGGTCGATGCGTCCTGCGCGGTTTCTGCTTTTTTCAGCAGATAGAGGTCAACAAACGGACCTTTCCAGATGGAACGAGACATGAGTTACCTCTTCTTCTTAGCATGCCGCGAACGGATGATCATCCGGTCGGTCGACTTGTTGCTGCGGGTGCGAGCACCCTTGGTCGGCTTACCCCAAGGCGTCACAGGATGACGACCACCGGAGGTACGGCCTTCACCACCACCATGGGGGTGATCGACCGGGTTCTTTGCAACACCGCGGGTCAGCGGGCGAATGCCGCGCCAGCGGTTGCGGCCTGCCTTGGCGAGCGTGGTGTTCGAGTTGTCGGGGTTTGAAACCGCGCCAACCGTGCCCATGCAGGTGCCAAGAATGTAACGCTGCTCACCCGAGTTCAGGCGAACGATAACGCGACCACCGTCACGGCCGACGAGCTGCACATAAGTGCCTGCGGAGCGCGCGATCTGACCACCCTTGTTGGGCTTCATCTCGATATTGTGGCAGATTGTACCAACTGGCATCTGCGACAATGGCATGGCGTTACCCGGCTTCACATCGGTCTTTTCACCGGCGATCACCTGATCACCAACGGCTAGGCGCTGCGGTGCCAGGATATAAGCCAGTTCACCGTCTTCATATTTGATGAGCGCGATAAACGCCGAGCGGTTGGGGTCATATTCCAGACGCTCGACGGTTGCAGGCACATCCCATTTACGACGCTTGAAGTCGATCAAACGATATTTCTGCTTGTGACCGCCACCGATACCACGCGAGGTGACATGGCCTTTATTGTTGCGACCGCCGGTCTTGCTCTTGCCTTCGGTCAGCGCCTTGATCGGCTTGCCCTTGAAAAGGCTCGACCGGTCAACCAGCACAAGACCGCGACGGGCCGGGCTAGTTGGTTTGTAGCTTTTGAGTGCCATTATCCTGCCCTTAAATACCGGTTGTCACGTCAATGCTCTGGCCTTCAGCCAAAGTGACGATCGCTTTTTTGACATCCGAACGGGTATAGGGCTTGCCCTTCCACCGTTTGGTTTTGCCTTTTTGCACCAGCGTGTTGACGGCCTTCACCTTGACGTCGAACAGGGCTTCAACCGCTGCCTTGATCTGCGGCTTGGTGGAGTCGCCCGATACTTTGAAAACAACTGCGTTGTTTTCGGAAAGCAGCGTCGCTTTTTCAGTGATGTGCGGTGCGACGATCACGTCATAATGACGGACGTCGATTGCTTCTTTTGACTTAGCCATTGAACCGGGCCTCCAGTTTCTCAACCGCAGCGCGGGTCAGGACCAGCGTGTCGTGCTTCAGGATGTCATAGACATTGGCACCAACGGCAGGCATCACATTAATGCCGACGAGGTTAGCCGAAGCCTTGCGGAAATTGTCATTCACGCCTTCACCGTCGATCACCAGCACAGTACGGCCAAGACCGAGCTTGCCAATCTGGCCCTGAAGCGCCTGTGTTTTGGCATCCTTCAGGTTCAGGTCTTCGAGGACGAACAACGTTCCGGCTTTTGCCTTGCTCGACAAAGCCATTTTCAGGCCAAGCGCGCGAACTTTCTTGTTCAGCGAAGGGTTGAAATCACGAAGACGGGCACCATGGGCTTTACCACCACCGATAAAGATCGGCGCGCGGCGGTTACCGTGACGGGCAGTACCCCCACCTTTCTGGTTACCGAATTTCTTGCCGGTGCGGGCGACATCGCTGCGTTCGCGGGTTGCGCGAGCTGTACCACGTGCTTTTTCACGCTGCCAGGTAACAACACGGTGCAGAATGTCGGCACGCGGCTCAACGCCGAACACATCGTCATTCAGATCGATATCGCCATTGGCTGTTGCGTCGAGGGTTTGAACCTTCAATTTCATGGCTTAGCCCTCCTTCGATGCTTCGTCGGCTGCAGCAGCAGGCGCCGCTTCAACCGGTGTTTCTACAGGAGTAGCTTCAGCGACAGGCGCTTCAGCTTCGACGACAGGCGTTTCGACCGCGGCGGTTTCAACAGCGACTTCTGCCCCTGCTGCAACGAACACTTCTTCTTCAACCACAGGCGCATCATTGTCGGCCTTCAGCGCGCCGGGGAACGGTGCGCCTTCGGGTGCCGGAAACTTGACGGCATCGCGGACGAGCAACCAGCCGTTCTTCGCGCCGGGGACAGAGCCCTTCACAAAGATCAAACCGCGGGTAACGTCGGTGCGCACGATTTCCAGATTTTGCTGGGTACGTTGACGGTCACCCATATGGCCGGCCATTTTCTTGTTCTTGAACACCTTGCCTGGATCCTGGCGTTGGCCAGTCGAACCATGGG
>JBDTUD010000026.1:0-47683 GCA_040007915.1 Sphingorhabdus sp. | reverse complement strand
CCCCAACACCCAACAACGCCGGCCAGCTTCGTCAGTTTTTCAGCAGCCTGCTAGAGCTGCAACGGAAGGATTGCGCACTCCCCTCTCCAGATCGCTAACGTAGCTCCGGGTCATCCCCGACTTCACTGCAAGCTCATCCTGCGGCACCCTTTTTCTTCACGCATCCGGCGAACATTCTTCCCAAACTGCTGCACGATGCCCATGCCGTGTGATGGCGACTTTTAGTGCGGGCCGTCTGTAATCGATGCGCGGTTGCATCTGGGTTGCGCATGTCTATGTTGCGCGCGCCATGAAAGTACCCGATGCGCATTGCTATTATTGATGAAAGCCCCGCTCGCGCGGCGGTGATTGAAGAGGGCCTGCGCGAAGCAGGTCTGTCTGATACTACCGTTTTTTCCGGTCGACAGGGAATTGTGGGCCGGATCCAGTCGTTTTCGCCAGATGTTATCCTGATGGATCTCGGCAACCCGCAGCGCGACGAGCTCGAAGAAATGTTTGCCGTTTCCCGTGCACTTGCGCGTCCGATCGCGATGTTTGTTGACCAAACCGACGATGCCTCGATTGAGGCGTCGATAGAGGCCGGAGTTTCGACCTATGTTGTCGATGGGCTGAAAAAGGAACGGATCAAGCCGATTCTGGACGTGGCCATCAGACGTTTCAACGCCTTTGCGCGCCTGCGTGCCGAACTGGACGAAGCCCGCGGGCAGCTCGCCGAACGTAAGGCGGTCGATGCTGCCAAGGCGTTATTGATGCGCAAACGCCAGATGGATGAGCCAGCCGCCTATGCCGCGCTACGCAAAGCAGCAATGGATAGCGGGCGCAAGATCGGGGATGTGGCCGACGCGCTACTCACCGCAGAAAAATTGATGGGGGGATTATGAGCCTTTTGCCTGTTCGCGTCGGCTTTTTGCCTCTTGTCGATGCCGCTCTCCCGATATTGGCCCGTGAGCTTGGGTTTGCCGAAGAAGAAGGGCTGGCGCTCGAACTTGTCCGGGACATGAGCTGGGCGACGGTGCTTGACCGTTTGCTATATGGGCATAGCGATGCCGCACATCTCGTGGCGCCACTCGCTATCGCGACGACACTGGGAATGGGGCGGCCTGCAGTTTCCCTATCGGTACCGTTTGTGCTGGGGCTCAATGGTAACGCCGTGACGCTGCGCCCCGAACTCGCGGCTCAGGTCACAACGGTCGGCCAGCCGGGCGACATCAAGGAAATCGGACATAAGCTTGCCGCATTGGCGCACGCCCAAAAAGCGGCAGGAACGCCGCTACGACTGGGCGTTGTGCACCGTTATTCGAGCCACAACTATATGTTGCGTTATTGGCTGTCGGGTAGCGGTATCGACCCCAACGCCGATGTCGAGATTGTCACCATCGCGCCGCCTTTTGCCGCCGATGCACTGGCTGCAGGCGAAGTCGACGGCATCTGCGTGGGTGCGCCATGGAATAGCGTGGCAGTGGAGCGCGGCGTTGGTGTAGTCGTCGCTACCACCTCACAAATCTGGCAGCGCGGCGTGGAAAAAGTGCTGGCGATGAAAACAGCCCGGATGGAAGAAGAGCCAGAGCTGACGCACCGGCTTATTCGCGCGATGTACAAGGCCGGGATTGCCTTTGTCGATCCGGAAAAGGTCGATCAGATCACCGACATATTGGCTCAAGCCGATTATCTTGACGGGTCATCGGCGGCAATAAAGCGCGTCATTCAAGATAAGGTGCTGTTCGCCAAAGATCATGATCCGCAGCATGTGCCCGACTTCATGTTCCAGCACCGCGAAGCCGCCAATTTTCCTTGGGTCAGTCAGGCGGCGTGGCTTTACGCACAGATGTGCGCCGCCGGGCATGCTGACCCTGACTCTGATGATTATAAAGCGGCCCAGCGCGTGTTCCGGCCTGATATATATCGGGCCGCATTGGGTCCTCTGGGTGTGCCATTGCCGGGGGCGAGCGCGAAGATGGAGGGTGCCATAAAGGGGCCTTTGGGAGTCGGCACAACGCAAGGCCGACTCATTTTGGGAGCCGACAGTTTCTTCGATGGAAAGCAGTTTGATCCGGAGATTCTGGAATGTAATATAAATAAAACAATAATTTAGAAAATTATATGCTGCACTGCAAAAAAAACGGGTTGCATCGAATCCGGTTTAGAGGCAGTCTTCACCCCGACGGGCGATGACGCCTGACGACATAGCCGCATCTCGCAATGGAGCGAGAATAAGCAGGCTACCATTTAAATGAAGAGGCAATGCCGCCACGCGCTTTGGGACAACCAGGGCGTGTGGGCGGCTTTTCGCATTTGGGTTTTGAGCTATTTTGAAAGGAAAAGGGGCATGCGTAAATATCTAAGCACTGCAATTTCAGCGGCACTTCTGGTGTCGCTTTCGGCATGCGGCAGCGGGGCGGATGCGCCCAAGCCGGCCGCCAAGGGTGATCTTGAAAAACCAGTGTTGAAACTGGGCTTCATCAAACTCACCGACATGGCACCGCTGGCCATCGCCAAGGAAAAGGGCTTCTTCGCGGAAGAGGGTCTGACCGTGACATTGGAGCCGCAAGCCAACTGGAAAGTGCTGCTTGACGGCGTTATTGGCGGTCAACTTGACGGCGCGCATATGCTTGCAGGGCAACCCATCGCCGCCAACATCGGGCTTGGTGTGAAGGGTGAACTGGTCGCGCCAATCAGTCTTGATCTCAACGGCAACGCTATCACCTTGTCAAACAAGGTCTATGCGATGATCGAACCGACGTTGCCTAAAGGTGCAGACGGCAAAGTGGTGCATCCTATTTCTGCGGCATCGCTGAAGCCTGTCGCCGACAAGATGAAAGCCCAAGGCAAGCCGCTGAAGATGGGCATGGTTTTTCCTGTGAGTCCGCACAATTATGAGCTTCGCTATTGGCTGGCAGCGGGCGGGATCAACCCCGGCTACTACCTGCCTGGCGATGTTGCAGGTACAACCGGCGCCGAGGTCCAGCTATCGGTGACCCCACCGCCGCAAATGCCAGCAACAATGGAAGCAGGCACGATTGATGGATATTCGGTGGGCGAACCTTGGAACCAAGCAGCGGTTGAAAAGAAAATTGGCGTGCCGGTTATCACTGATCACGACATCGCCAACTTCAACCCTGAAAAAGTGTTCGGGCTGACCAAGGCGTTTGTCGAAGCCAATCCAAAGACGGTGCAGGCGCTAATCCGCGCGATTATCAAGGCGCAGATGTGGCTTGATGCTGATAACGGTGCAAACCGAGCAGAGGCGGTTAAAATCCTGTCGCAGCCCAATTATGTCGGTGCGGATGCAAAAGTGATCGCACGGTCGATGACCGGCACCTTTACCTTTGCGCCCGGTGACACGCGGCCTGCGCCGGACTTCAACATATTCTTTGGCCATTATGCGGGCTATCCATATTATTCGGACGCGGTCTGGTATCTCACACAGATGCGCCGCTGGGGCCAGATCCCCGAAGCAAAGTCAGACGCATGGTATGCCGATACCGCAAAGTCGGTTTACCGACCTGACCTTTATATGGCCGCTGCCAAGTCGCTGGTTGCCGAAGGCAAGGCACCTGCCGCAGCGTTCCCCGAAACCGACGGTTACCGGAGTGACCAAGGCAAGTTCATCGATGGCATCACCTATAATGGCAAAACACCTAATGCCTATCTGGCGAGCCTGCCTGTCGGATTGAAGGGCGAACAAAAAGTAACGTCCAGCGGCGCGAAATAAGGACGAATGACAGTGACAAATGCAGCACTCAAACTGGTAGAAGAAGGCAATATAATGGACGTTTCGGGTGCTGCATCTCCCTCTCCCCTAGCAGGAGCCCTCCCCACGCCGGAGCCTGTCAAAGCAGCTCCGGTGTGGATTAGGAACCTAAAGTCAATCGACGGCAAGGCGCTCTTCGCCGGCATTTGGCCACCGGTATTGGGGATAGTTATTTTCATAGGGCTTTGGGGGATATTGGCCCCTTCGGTTCATACGTCTCTTGGCGCTTTGCCCGGACCTGTTGATGTATTCGACCAGTTCAAAGTCTTAATTGCAGAACATAATGCGTCACGTGCCGAGGCAGCAGCAGTGGTTGCGGCGGGCTCCATATTTTCGGGATCGCCTACCTTCATTGATCAGATATTCACGTCATTAGAAACGGTTGCACTAGGCTTCATGTTGGCGACGTTGTTTGCCGTTCCCATCGGCTTGGTGGCAGGACTATCAAAAACATTTAATGCTGCGATTAATCCGATTATCCAAATCATGAAACCGGTCAGCCCGCTTGCGTGGTTGCCGATTGTGACGATGGTGGTTTCGGCCAGCATAACCAGCGCCGACCCGATGTTTGCGAAAAGCTTTGTGATCTCCGCAGTCACGGTGATGCTCTGCTCGCTGTGGCCGACGCTGATCAACACCGCAGTCGGAGTTGCCAGCATTGACAAGGATCTGTTGAATGTTGGTCGTGTACTTCGGCTCGGCTGGTTTGCCAAGCTAACCAAGCTCGTGTTGCCATCGTCAGTGCCTTATATCTTCACCGGCATGCGCCTGTCGCTGGGCGTGGGCTGGATGGTGCTGATCGCGGCCGAAATGCTCGCGCAGAATCCCGGTCTTGGCAAATTCGTCTGGGATGAGTTCCAGAACGGTAGCGAGAAATCGTTGTCGCGGATCATGGTTGCGGTGGTGGTGATCGGCCTGATCGGCTTCGCGCTCGACCGAATCATGGGTGCAGTGCAAAGCTTCGCCAGCCGGAATGCAGGCCGATGACCGGTAAAATGATGGAACCCATCCTCGAAATCAAGGGTCTCACCAAAGGCTATCCAGGCACGTCCGTGCTAAACGACATCAACCTGTCGGTGGCGGAGGGGGAGTTCGTTGCGATCCTCGGTTTTTCGGGGACGGGCAAGACAACCCTGATCTCGCTGATCGCCGGATTGCAGGAGCCCGATAGCGGCGAAATACTAATCCGCGGCAAGGCCGTAGACGGACCGGGCGGGGAAACCAGTCTGGTATTCCAATCCTATTCGCTATTCCCGTGGCTGACCGTTGAAGGCAATGTCGCGCTCGCGGTTGATGCCGTCCACAAGGACAAGAGTAAGGCCGAGCGTTCCGCCTTGGTGCGCGAAAAGATCGATCTCGTCGGGCTGTCGCACGCCATAGACCGCAAGCCCGCCGAACTATCGGGCGGAATGCGTCAGCGTGTGGCGGTGGCCCGGGCACTGGCGATGACGCCGGAAATCCTGTTGCTCGACGAGCCTTTGTCGGCACTCGATGCGCTCACCCGCGCCAAATTACAGGCCGAAATCGACCGGATCCGTGCCCAGGAAAAGCGCACGATCATCTTGATCACCAATGATGTCGATGAGGCACTGTTGCTCGCTGACCGTGTCGCCGTCCTTGAGCCCGCAACCGGAACCATTGGCCAGATCTTCGATGTCACCATCGAACGTCCACGCGAAAAAACCGCGCTCAACCATGACGCGGCATATAAGGCGCTGCGCAACACAATCGCCAATTATCTCGGCGGCCTGAACGACGCCAAAGCGGCGCTCGGCGGTGATGACCGGGCGCTCCCTGATGTCAAACCGATCAACCTGCTCGCTGCCCCGCCCCAGGTATATTTGGATGCAGCAAAATCGGGCTTTGACCGGCGCTATCTTGAATTTTTCAAGGTCTCCAAAGTCTATCCGACGCCCAAAGGGCCTCTAACAGTTGTCGAGAATTTCAATCTGTTGATGGACAAGGGCGAGTTCATCTCGTTGATCGGCCATTCGGGTTGTGGGAAATCGACGGCGCTTACGATGGCGGCGGGATTGAACAGCATTTCCGGCGGCGGCATCGTACTCGACGGGCGCGAGATTGACGGTGCAGGCCCGGACAAGGGCGTGGTGTTCCAATCGCCCAGCCTGATGCCGTGGTTGACCGCTCGCGAAAATGTGATGGCAGGGGTCTCACGGGTTTACCCGCATGCCACTCGGGCCGAGCGGCGCGAGATTGTGGATTATTATCTGGACCGCGTCGGTTTGGGCGACAGTCTTGATAAGCTCGCTGCCGAAATGTCGAACGGCATGAAGCAGCGCGTCGGCATCGCGCGGGCTTTTGCACTGTCACCAAAATTGCTGTTGTTGGATGAACCTTTCGGGATGCTCGACAGCTTGACCCGCTGGGACTTGCAAGACGTGCTGATGGAGGTGTGGGAACGCACCCATGTTACCGCAATCTGCGTCACGCATGATGTTGATGAAGCAATTTTGCTCGCCGACAAGGTTGTGATGATGACCAATGGTCCCAATGCCACCATCGGCAAAATTTTGGAGGTCGACCTGCCGCGCCCGCGTGACCGCAAGGCATTGCTCGAACATCCCAAATTCTACGGATATCGTGAGGAAGTTCTACAATTCCTCGCCGATTATGAACACGGATCGCATGCCGAAGCAGCATGAGACCAAAAAGAGAGGGTGCCCCGCAAGACGCCAATTAATAATAAGGGAGCATATAATGAAAAAGACTGTAATCGTACTGGCTGCATTGTGCAGCACAACTCCTGCCTTCGCGCAAGGCATTGTTCTCAAGCCGCTAATCGATGCGCGGCTGCGTTATGAAGGCGTCGAACAGGTCGGGACAAGCGATGCCGATGCGGTAACCGCCCGTGTACGCGCTGGCGTAGAAGCAACATCAGGCGTATTCAGCTTTCTGGTTGAAGGTGAAGGCACGCTCGCCATATCGGAAGACTATAACAGCGGCCTGAACGGCAAAGCACTATATCCGATTGTCGCTGATCCTGAAAATGTCGAACTCAACCGGTTGCAGGTGCAGTTCAAGGGCATCCCCAAAACCGTTATCACGGTCGGACGGCAACGGATCAATCTTGATGACCAGCGCTTTGTCGGATCGGTCGGCTGGCGGCAGAACGAGCAGACGTTTGACGCTGCGCGGATCGAATGGACCGGCGTCAAAAACGTCAAAGCCGATGTAACTTACGCATTGAGCGCACGCACGATCTGGGGGATAGACGGCTTCGGCGCTCGCCAGCAGTCGGTTGACGGCGACAATGTGTTTGCGAACCTGAGCTACAAGCACAAGATCGGAACACTGACCGGCTTTGCCTATCTGGTCGATCAGGACGAAGCGGCCGTTTCCGCTTTCCAGATGTCGAGCCAAACTTATGGCGTCCGGTTTGCAGGCGCTGCGCCGCTTTCAAAAGTGACCAAGCTGACTTATGCGGCCAGCTATGCCCGGCAGAGCGACTATCATAACAATCCAAATGATTACTCGGCCGATTATTTCCTGGGTGAATTGGGCGTTGAGGCCAAGGGTTTCAAATTTGTTGGCGGATATGAAGTGCTCGGAGCCGACAGCGGCGTCGCGCTGACCAGTTTTCAAACGCCGCTTGCGACGTTGCACAAGTTCAATGGCTGGGCCGACAAGTTTCTGACCACGCCTGCCAATGGCTTGCGCGATGCCTATGCAACATTTGGCTATACCAAACCAAAGGTTGGCCCGTTTGACAGCGTCGCCTTTACAGGCGCATTTCATAACTATAAATCGGACCGACTCGGCGTGCATTATGGCAACGAAATGAATGCGCAGTTCGTAGCGAAAATGAAGAAATACACTTTCATTTTGAAAGTTGCCGACTACCAAGCCAAAGCCTTTGCCACTGACACACAGAAATTCTGGGCGTCGGTCGAATGGGCTTTTTAAGGAACCATGAATGAATAATAAGCCCCATCTAATTGTAATAGGCAACGGCATGGCCGGTTGCCGTGCGGTGGAGGAAATACTCGAGCGTGATGCGGACAAGTTCCGCATCACCATTTTCGGCGCTGAGCCTCGGGTCAATTATAATCGAATCATGCTCTCTCCCCTGCTCGCGGGGGAGAAGAGCTTTGATGATATCGTCATCAACGCCCAGGCTTGGTATGATGATAACGGGATCACGTTGGTCTCGGGCGATCAGGTGGTCGCGATTGACCGGAAAATCCAGACGGTCACCGCACGTTCGGGGCGCGTGGAAAGCTATGACAAGCTGCTTCTGGCGACGGGTTCGGACCCGTTCATCATTCCGGTACCAGGGCATGACATGCAGGGCGTCGTGACGTTCCGCGATATGGATGATGTCGGCGCGATGTTACGCGCGGCGGACGGCGGCGGTGATGCGGTTGTCATTGGCGGCGGGTTGTTGGGGCTTGAGGCAGCGCATGGCTTGAGCCTCAGAGGCATGAAAGTTACTGTAATACATTTGATGCCCACTTTGATGGAACGGCAGCTGGACGAGGCTGCTGGCTGGTTGCTCAAGGAAGCGCTCGAAGGACGTGGCCAGACGATCCTGACCGGGGCCGATACCGCCGAAATATACGGCCAAGGCATGGTCGAAGGCATCCGCTTGAAAGACGGGCGCGAAATCCCGGCATCGCTTGTTGTGATGGCGGTTGGCATCCGCCCCAATGTGAAACTTGCGCGCGAAACGGGTCTTGCCATCGGGCGCGGTATCCATGTGGACGATCACTTGGTCACGTCGGATGCCAACATCCTCGCAGTGGGCGAATGCGTTGAACATCAGGGCCAGATTTACGGCCTTGTCGCGCCAATCTGGGAAATGTGCCGCAGCTTGGCGGATGGCCTGATTGCCCAGCCCAATGGTTACACCGGTTCGGTCACATCAACCAAACTCAAGGTTTCGGGTATCGATGTGTTTTCGGCAGGTGATTTCTCGGGCGGCGAAGGCTGCGAAGATATCGTCATGCGCGACGCGACACGCGGCGTTTATAAGCGGGTGATCGTCAAGGAAGACCGCGTGATCGGCGCCGTGCTTTATGGCGATACCGGCGACGGCAACTGGTATTTTGACCTGCTGAAGAAGCAGCAAGACATAACGGAAATTCGCGATGCGCTGATCTTTGGTCAAGCGTTCGCGTCGGGGGGAGGAGCATCGGCAAACCCTCTTGACGCCGTTGCAGCATTATCGGACGACGCAGAGATCTGCGGCTGCAACGGCGTTTCCAAAGGTCAGGTAATGGGCTGCATCGCAGGCGGAGCACACAGCCTCGACGCCGTGCGGTCCGGGTGCAAGGCGTCGGCCAGTTGCGGCAGCTGCACCGGCCTGGTCGAAAATCTTCTGGCGCTCGCAATGGGCGATGAATATGCAGGCGAGCGTGACAACAAGCCAATGTGCAAATGCACCAGCTTCACGCATGAAGATGTGCGTCGCAACATTATCGAAAAGGAATTGAAGGAAATTCCCGAGGTCATGCAGGCGCTGCATTGGACCACGCCGGATGGCTGTGCCTCGTGCCGCCCTGCCCTCAATTACTATCTCCTCTGCGCATGGCCGGGCGAGTTTGCTGACGACAACCAGTCGCGTTTCGTCAACGAACGGATGCACGCAAATATTCAGAAAGATGGTACCTATTCGGTTGTCCCGCGCATGTGGGGCGGGGTGACAAACCCCAGGGAACTGCGCGCAATCGCCGATGTCGCTGAAAAATATGAAGCGCGGATGGTGAAGGTCACCGGTGGCCAGCGGCTCGATATTTTCGGAATCAAGAAGGAAGATTTGCCCGCTGTCTGGGCCGATCTCAATGCCGCCGGTATGGTCAGTGGCCATGCTTATGCCAAGGCGCTCCGCACGGTGAAGACCTGTGTCGGTTCGGAATGGTGCCGCTTCGGTACGCAGGATTCGACCGGGCTTGGTATCAAGACCGAACAGATGACCTGGGGCAGCTGGATGCCGCACAAGTTCAAGATCGCGGTTAGCGGTTGCCCGCGCAATTGCGCCGAAGCGACGATCAAGGATTTCGGCATCATCTGCGTCGATAGCGGATACGAGCTGTCGGTTGGCGGCAATGGCGGCATCCATCTGCGCGGCACGGATGCCTTGTGCAAGGTCGAAACCGAGCAAGAGGCGCTCGATTACTGCGCGGCATTCATCCAGCTTTACCGCGAGGAAGCGCGCTATCTTGATCGCACTGCACCATGGGTAGAACGGGTGGGTATGGATTATATCAAAAGCCGGATTGTCGACGATACCGAAGGCAGGGAGGCGCTTAGGCAGCGGTTCCTCTATTCGCAAAGCTTTATGCAGGATGATCCTTGGGCCAAGCGCGCGGACGGCGAGGATTATAAACTTCACCAGCATCTGGCGGAAATCCGTCCATTGGTGACGGCATGAGCGTCGTCGGTGAATGGCTCGATATTGGTCCGGTCGACCAATTGCCCGCATTGGGCGCGCGCACTTTGCCAGTGCGTGGCGGCGAGGAAATTGCGATTTTTCACACCGCCAACGGTGAAGTCTACGCGTTGGTCAACAAATGCCCGCACAAGCAAGGTCCGCTGAGCCAGGGCATCGTCCACGATACCACTGTCACCTGCCCGCTTCACAGTTGGCGCATTTCGCTGATTACCGGCAAGGCGCTGGGCGATGACGAAGGTTGCGTACCGGTCATACCGGTCAAGATCGACGGCGGACGAATATTGATCGGGCGGGCCGAGGCGCTCGCCAGCGTCGCTTGACGGCGGTCAAGACCACCTGCGCTTATTGCGGTGTCGGTTGCGGGATCGTAGCGACGCCGACAGGTGGACGTGGCGCGACAATAGCCGGGGATGCCGACCACCCCGCCAACCACGGCAAGCTTTGCTCCAAAGGCACGCATTTGGGCGAAACTATCGGGTTGGAGGGGCGGTTGCTCCATCCGCATATCGGTTCGGAGAGGACCGGCTGGAACGAGGCGCTTGATCACGTCGCCAGCCGGTTTACTGCCACGATCGCGGAGCACGGCCCTGAAAGCGTCGCCTTTTATGTCTCGGGCCAGTTGCTGACCGAAGATTATTATGTCGCCAACAAGCTGATGAAAGGCTTCATCGGCACCGCCAATATCGACACCAACAGCCGCCTATGCATGGCAAGCGCGGTCGCCGCCCACAACCGCGCCTTTGGCGAGGATGTCGTCCCCTGCTCCTATAGCGATCTGGAAGAATCAGACCTGATCGTCCTGGTCGGCTCCAACACTGCATGGTGCCATCCGGTTATCTGGCAACGGATCGAGGCATCGCGTCAGGCGCGCGGCACAAAGATCGTCGTCATCGACCCCCGGCGGACCGAAACAGCAGAACGCGCCGATTTGCACCTTGCGATTGCGCCCGACAGTGACGTAGCCTTGTTCAACGGCTTGCTTTTGGAAATGCGCGACCGTTTCATGCTCGACGGTGCCTATATGGCGAACCATGTCAGCATTCCCGACGGATTCTGGCAAGATTTGGGCACCGTTGATGTTGCCAAAGCTTGCGACATCTCGCCTACTCATTTGCAAGACTTTTACGACCTGTTTGCAAACAATCCACGCACCGTGACTTTGTTCAGCCAAGGGGCCAATCAATCGGTGTCCGGCACTGACAAGGGCAACGCTATAATCAATGTCCACCTGGCAACCGGACGGATTGGCAAGCCCGGCATGGGGCCATTCAGCATCACCGGGCAGCCCAACGCGATGGGCGGCCGCGAAGTGGGTGGGTTGGCTTCGATGCTCGCAGCGCATATGGGTTTCAGCGATGTGGAGCGCGACCGGGCGCAACGGTTCTGGCAATCGCCTGTCATCTGCGCCGGCCCCGGCCTGAAGGCGGTAGACATGTTCAACGCCGTCGCCGATGGCCGGATCAAGGCGATCTGGGTGATGGCAACCAATCCGGCGGTGTCGATGCCCGATGCCGGCGACGTCCGCGCGGCCCTTGCAAGATGTCCGCTGGTCGTCGTTTCGGACTGCATCGCCGAAACCGACACGACCGCGCTCGCACATGTAAAGCTTCCCGCTTTGGGTTGGGCCGAGAAAGACGGAACGGTCACCAATAGCGAACGCGTGATATCCCGCCAGAGAGGATTTCTCGTCCCGCCGGGCGATGCGAAACCCGATTGGTGGATTATCGCCGAAGTTGCCAAACGGATGGGCTGGGCCGACGCTTTTGATTTTCCCAATGCGGCAAGCGTCTTCCGCGAATATGCCCGGCAAACCGGCTTTGAAAACGCCCCCGAATTTGAAAAGGGCGCGCGCGTGCTCGATATTTCGGCACATGCTACCGTCAGCGATTCAGACTATGAAGCAATGGAGC
Source organism: Sphingorhabdus sp. (assembly GCA_040007915.1). Taxonomy (GTDB): domain Bacteria; phylum Pseudomonadota; class Alphaproteobacteria; order Sphingomonadales; family Sphingomonadaceae; genus Sphingorhabdus_B. Next base: position 35,610 of record JBDTUD010000026.1, on the reverse strand, counting down.
CATTTATATGGGGTGGCGTCTCGCCCTTTGCCGACCGCCCCTTCACCACGGCAGATGGCAAAGCCCGGATGGTGCCGGTTCGATATAGTCCGCGTGATGATGGCAACCGCACTTTCGCGCTCCGCCTGAACACCGGGCGCTACCGTGACCAATGGCACACGATGACCCGCACCGGACTATCACCCAAATTGTCGCAGCACCGGCGAGAGCCGCTGGTGGAGGTGCATCCGGATACGATCCAGCGTTTTCATCTGGCAGATGGCGGATTGGCCGAAGTCGAGACGGCATCGGGCAAATCGGTCTTCCGGGTTGCCAGCGTCGATGGCCAGCGGCGGCAGGACATATTCGTGCCGATGCACTGGACCGACCAGACCAGCGGCGGCGGACGCACAGGACTGCTGCCCTCGCAGGACCGCGATCCTGTCTCCGGCCAACCGGGATTCAAGAACACGGCGGTAACGATCCGGCCTTATGTCCCGGCCTGGACCGGATTTCTTGTCACCCGCGATCAGCCCGCCATTCCCGACTGCACTTACTGGACCCGCATCCGTACCGCGCATGGCTGGCTGACCGAATTGGCGGGCGATAGCGACCCGGCGTTGCTTGCAGAACTTCTGCCCGCAGGCGAACGGGCGGAGGTGCACGACGCAAGGCGCGGACTGGTTCGTGCCGCTGTAATCGAGGCAGGGCATTTACAAGGCGCATTGTTCATCGTCCGCGATGGCGGCTTACCGCCCCGCGAATGGTTGATCGACCAACTGGGCGGAGAAGGCGCTTCGACGATGGAGCTGCTCGCCGGTCGTCCGGCACAACCTGCGCCAGATCGCGGCCCGATCATCTGCGTTTGCTTCGACGTCGGTATGATAACAATCCTGGATTCCATACGCACTAATGCGCTAACCAGCGTCGAAGCAGTGGGCGCTGCGCTTAACGCGGGGACCAATTGCGGATCTTGCCGTCCGGCGATCGCCCGGTTGCTGCAAACCGAGAAGGAGGCAGTCAATGCCTGACCCCTTTGGGCCTGACCTCATTGCACCCGGGACTGTCTGGCTGGTTGGTGCAGGGCCGGGAGATCCGGACCTGCTGACCCGCAAGGCCGAAAAATTGATTACTGCCGCAGACATCGTCTTCTACGACGCGCTGGTTGGACCGGGCATTCTCGATCTGATCCCAGCCCACATCGAAACTATCGGTGTCGGCAAACGCGCAGGTCGTCATTCAAAAGATCAAGCGAGCATTAATGACCTGATGCTCTCCGCGGCACAGGCCAGAAAACGCGTCGTAAGGCTTAAGGGTGGCGATCCCGCTATTTTTGGTCGTACCGCCGAGGAAGTAGCGCATCTCAAGGCACACGGAATCCACGTTTCTATCTGCCCTGGCATCACCGCCGCCAGTGCCGCTGTGGCCTCCGCCAGGACATCGCTGACATTACGCGGCAGCGCGCGCAAGCTTACCTTCATTACCGCGCACGCCCGCGCCGGTGAGCCCCTTGATCTCGACTGGCACCTCCTGGCCGACCCGCAATCGACACTCGCAATTTACATGGGCAAGGCGGCCGCAACCGAGATCGCGAAATCGCTCATTTCCGCTGGCCTGACAGTTGATACGCCAGCATTGATCGTGGAAAATGCCAGCCTGCCCGACGAGCGCCTGATCCATACCGCACTCGGGCGTATGGCGGACACCGTCAAACTCGTGAGCGGCACCGGTCCAGCTGTGCTGATTGTAGGTGAGGCTGTGGGGTCCATCGGGAAAATCAGCCAGCGTCAGTCGGCATCGCTGCCCGTTTTTGCGCGAGCGCCAAATCCGCGCGGCATTTAGTTCAAAATACCCTGTGCCCGCATCCGGCGGGCATAACCGTAAAGCAGCAGCGTCACGACCCAAATCGCTATGGTGAATGCGATCATGCCCGGCGTTTTGAAACTATCCGGCATATCGTGGGAAAATTGATAAAAACTGGTTCCAATCAAACCAATGATCGAAACGGCAAATGCAACAACGGCCCAGCTTTTGCGCAGCAAAAGGAAGATTGAACCCAATATCGCGGCCCATACACCAAGCGCCCAGAACGCCGTCGCCCAAGCCGGAAAATCATAAAAATAGGCCAGTTCCTCCGGTCCGAAGTTCGCCATATATGCCGGGTTCCGGGTATGTGTCAGAGTGTAATCAAGCACGCCCATGGCATTCCACAGCAGGCTGACAACACTGATAGCCCAAAAATGCCACGACGGCTTTTGCGATATGTTCACGAGATTCTCTCCTACCCCATGCTGCCTCATTACGCCATTTTCGTTATATTCGCCATCCTTTCAAGTTTTCGCCGCTTGCGCAGCACTGCGTAAAACGACAGGGTAAAATCATGAGCGACCTGTTTGAAGACACGCTGCCTCCGCTCGGCCAACCCCGCACCAACGCGCCGTTGGCCGACAAGTTACGTCCCCTGAAACTGGCGGATGTAATCGGGCAGGAGCATTTGACCGGGCCTGAAGGTGCCATTGGCAGGATGGTGGCGGCAGGCAAGCTATCATCGATGATATTGTGGGGCCCGCCCGGCACCGGCAAAACCAGCATTGCCCGATTGCTCGCCGATGCTGTCCGAATGCATTTTAAGGCGATTTCAGCCGTATTCTCAGGGGTCGCCGACCTTAAAAAGGCCTTTGCCGAGGCGGAAATGATGGCGCGCACGGGCAAGCAGACGTTGCTCTTCGTGGATGAAATCCACCGCTTCAACCGCGCGCAGCAGGATGGTTTCCTGCCCTTTGTCGAAAGCGGCGTGGTAACATTGGTCGGCGCGACGACCGAAAATCCGTCGTTTGAACTGAACGCAGCGTTGCTGTCGCGGACACAGGTGATGGTGCTGAACCGGCTGGATGAAGCTGCGCTTGCAACCTTGCTGGACCGCGCCGAAGCGATCGAGGGACGCCTGCTACCTGTCACAACCGACGCGCGGCGGGCGCTGATCCACAGCGCCGATGGCGACGGCCGGTTTTTGCTCAATCAGGCGGAAACGCTGTTTTCGATTTCGCTCGAAAATCCGCTCGATCCAGCGGCAATGGCCGCACTTCTCCAACGCCGGATGCCGGTCTATGACAAAGACCGTGAAGGCCATTACAACCTGATCTCCGCGCTGCATAAAAGCCTGCGCGGCTCCGATCCTCAAGCAGCACTCTACTGGATGGCGCGAATGCTGGTTGCTGGCGAAGAGCCGCTTTATGTGCTCCGCCGTCTGGTACGCTTTGCCAGCGAAGATATCGGCCTTGCCGACCCGCAGGCGCTTGTCCAGTGCCTCGCTGCCAAGGACGCTTATGATTTTCTGGGCAGCCCCGAAGGCGAACTCGCGATAGTGCAGGCCTGCCTTTACTGCGCGACCGCCCCCAAATCCAATGCTGCTTACAAGGCGAAAAAGGCAGCGTGGAAATCGGCAACTGATACCGGTTCGCTCATGCCGCCCGCCAACATCCTCAATGCCCCGACAAAGCTGATGAAGGACATCGGCTATGGCAAGGATTATGCCTATGATCACGATACCGAAGAGGGCTTTTCCGGCGCAAATTATTGGCCGGACGGCATGCAACCAACCGCTTATTATCAACCCGTTGAACGCGGCTTTGAAGCCAAAATAAAAGAGCGGTTAACCTTTTGGAACAAGCTGCGGGAACCCAGCAAACCACTGGTTTGAATCGCAAAAATTGTTGCGCAATACAAATGCAGCAAAAATTTGCCAGAGTCTTGATTCCATGTTAGTTTCCTGCTGCTTCTGATGACCTTTGCGGTCACAAAACAGGGGGGAGCTATTATGGATAATATGCAAATTGCAGGTTACGCATTTGATCAGCAGCTATTCTTGATCTGGGCGGAAAAAATTGCGGTGGCCGCGATCATCGTTGCGGTCACCTGGGCTTTGGCAAAAGGTGCTAAATGGGCCTTTGCCAAAATGATCGACCAGATCAGTTTTTTCCGGCGCGGCACGTCAAGCGGCGAAAGCGTCGGCATGGCACTCGGCAAAATCGTATCATTGCTCATCTGGCTGGTCGGCCTGCTGGCTGTATTGCAAAGGCTGGGCTTTGATAGCGTGATTACGCCAGTGCAGGGATTGCTCGGCAACTTCATTGGCTATCTTGACAACATCGTATTTGCCGCTGCCATATTCTTCATCGGTTCGATGGTCGCGCGCATTGTCCGCGACATCGTCGAAACCGCGCTGGCCACTGTCAATCTCGACAAATGGGCCAATATGGGTGGCGTTGAAGCGGTTACCGGCAATAGCGCGATCAGCAAAACCATTGGTACGATCATCTATGTCCTCATCATCATTCCGGTGGCAATCGCGGCGTTGCAGATGCTTGAAATTTCGGCAATTACCGACCCGGCAATGACCTTGCTCGACATGGTGTTCCAAGCCATCCCGCTGATCATCGGCGCCTGCATCTTGCTTGGCCTTGGCTATGTCATCTCGCGCTGGGTGAACGGATTGATCCGTGATCTGCTGCCCAGTCTTGGTGCGGACCGTGCGATTAACGAGCTCGGCATATTGCCTGAGGGTCGCACTGCGTCCGGATTGATCGCGACCATCGTCACGATCGCGATCATGCTTTTCTTTGCGATTGCCGCGACCAACATGCTCGGCTTCCCGCAACTGACCGACATGTTGCAGACGGTGCTGGCACAGGCAGGAAATGTCGTATTTGGTGCAGTATTGATTGCGTTCGGCGTGTTGGTTGCCCGCATCCTGCAAAACCTGATCGCCGATGCGACAGGGGCAGGTCTTGCACCCAATATCGCTTATTGGCTCACCATCGCTCTGTTTATATTCATCGGTTTGCAGCAGATGGATATCGGCGGCCCGATCATCGAATACGCATTCGGCGCGTTGGCCATAGGTGCAGCAGTGGCCTTCGCCCTCGCCTTTGGCCTCGGCGGGCGCGATGCGGCGGCGCGGGTGTTGTCGGATATGCGCAGCGTACCAGCGCCTGCACCGGCCAAACCTGCTGCAAAGATAACCGCCCATCTGGTGGCGCGCACGGTGGCGGCGAAACCCGCCGCCAAACCAGCACCACGCAAGGCACCTGCCAAGCGGAAATAGCGTTCAGTATATTACAAAGAGGGCGGGGTTTTGGCCCTGCCCTTTTCTTTTGCACCAGCCGCTGGCAAGGCGTGCAGATGCCGCGCTTTACGTCCTTTGCCTGTGTCGATTGGTCAGGGGCCAAAGGCAGCAGCCATCCTGGCATTGCACTTGCGCTATGTGGACCGGGGAACGCCGCGCCGCGGTTGATCGATCCACCGGGGAAAGCATGGTCCCGACAAGGTATCGCCGATTGGCTTCTGGGCCAGCGAGGTGACCTTCTGATCGGCTTCGATTTCAGCTTTGCACCGCCTTGGATTGCTCGCGGGGCTTATTTGCCAGGCGATGGCACCCCGAACAACGCCCGAGATTTCTGGGCCTATGTTGATGCCCATAGCGACGATGAAGACCTGGGAGCGGCATCATTTCTCGAACGGCATCACCGCCGCCATTTCTATTTCGGTGCTGCCGATGGTCGGAAGGCCGATTACATGCATCTGCGTGCTTGCGAGGCGCGTTACAACGCGCAAGGCGGCGGCAAACCATCGACGGTTTACGACGCCATCGGTGCCGCCCAGGTTGCCAAGGCAAGCTTTGCCGGAATGCGATTGTTGCACCACATCGGCCAGCACCTTCCGATCTGGCCATTCGATCCCGTTTACCTGAGCGGCCAGGTTGTCGTCGAAATTTACACCCAAATCGCCGCGCGCGCCTCGGGGATGCGCAAGGGCCGAAGCAAAATTCGCGATGCCATCGGCCTCGATACCGCACTTGCAGCCTTCGACAGCGAGCCGCACCAGCCGCTCAATCGTTATACCGACCACACCACCGACGCAATTTTGACGGCAGCGTGGTTGCGCCATGTGGCTGAAAACCCCGAATTTTGGGCACCCCCAGCGCTTAACCCCAAAATTGCCGCAACTGAGGGCTGGACCTTTGGCGTGGTTTGAGGTTATGGGCGCTTCACAGTGCCGGCTTAGCTCAGTTGGTAGAGCACCTGATTTGTAATCAGGGGGTCGCGGGTTCGAACCCTGCAGCCGGCACCATATATCTCATTAAATTCAGCTACATGGCTATTGCTGCAATTCGTGCGGTTAGCCTGGGCTAATATTTCGGCTAACAAATTTTGCCGTCTTCCCCTGCCGAGGTTTTTCCGCGAGATGCGGCTAAACCAAAATCCCATATGGCCTCCCATGCCCTCAGGTGCGTCTGATTGTTCGGGTCGAAGGCTGGCACGTCAGCGCGCAATGGTCGCGGACGTACGTGAAAGCGAACGACGTTTTCTGCATGGTCAGGCATCAACATTCGTCCGCTTCCTCGCGCCCATCATGCTCGGCGTCGGGATCTCCAATGGGGCAACCCGGTCCGTGGTTGCCGTGATGCTGGATGAAATCATCCTCTGCGCCATCGGCTTCGTCATCTTCGTTATCAATGAACGGCTCAGCGATGATCTTTGCGGGCTTGCTGCGTCGGCGTGTATGCCACTCAATCCAAGCAGCGTCATTTTCATCGCCAGTTGGTTCACCATCGCGGTTGTCTTCGGTGTCGGGATCGCCGTCCACTACGTCGAGCAGGCCAATTGCAACGGATATAAAGCCCTCCAGGCTGGTGCGGTCGAATTGCGCCAGCGTCCGCATGACGGCGGGCATGGGGGCAAAGTGAGCAGGAAGGGTGACAGGGCCGGATTGCGGCTCTAATGCGCGTGTAGCCATGATTGATCTCCTAAGGATCGGTTGTGGTCAGGGCCGGTGCGGGTGCGCTAACACTTGCATCGGTCCGCCTTTCATGGCACCATAAAATAGTCATGTCAATAAATGGTGCCATAAAAAAGCGGGGGCGTCCGGCCACAGGTCCGGGGACGTCAATAAACTTGCGATTGCAGGCACCTCAGCTTGCGGCGCTCGATAACTGGATTGCAGCGCAACCCGACCGGATGACGCGCCCGCAGGCTGTTCGCGCAATTCTAATGAAAGGGCTGTAATGGGCCAACACCTCGAGGAGAAAACAGAATCGCCGCTGCCGCCGCCAAGGCGGCGGCTCGTTTTGCAAAAGCCAAGCAAGGCTTTTGAGGAGGCCCGAGTAAAAATCATCACTGATGGCCCGTTGGCAGGTGCGGTTCAGATGGGTCTGCGCGGCGCGTGAGCACACCCGTTACACCCCAGGAGGGCGAGGCGAGACTGCAGAGGCTTCGAGAAACGAATCTAGCGAGTTACGCGGTTCATGCCAGCGCTGCGCACAATACCGCCAATTGGCTTCTCGCAACAGCGAGTACGGCTAACAGCGCTGGGTTTTATTTTGCGATGAGTGTTGAATCGTCGTGGTGGGCAACTGGATCAGCAACCGCGTTCCTGTTGGCGCTCGGTTCAACATTCTGGAGCGGCGTGTTGGTTGCGACGGTCCATGCGAAAGATGCCGAGCAATCGGATGCCCTGAGGCGCGCAGAAACTGAAACGGTGGAAGGCCTTTTTCGCGCAGCGCAAAGCGCTTGGGATGAAGGAAACACGGCGTCCGCTCATCTGGATATCTGGACAAAGGTAGCGGTAGGATTAACGATGATAGCCCCAAGCCTGAAAAACGTTAAAAGGCGGGACTTCGGGGACGTGCACATGGCGATGCCTTCAATAACCGCTGCCGATGCGTAAGTAATCTATCTCACGCTCCAATCGGCGCAGTTCGCTTTGTGTTTCCTCCGCAGCCTGTGCCGCATCGCCCGCCCGACGCTCCGCATCATCGATCCGCTGAGCCTGCGTTGTGCCGTAGCTTCCTAAGTTATCGCCAACATCCTGTTTCAGACTAGAGACATCCGATTCGAGCTGGGAAGCGACAAATTCGACATTTTTATTACGGTGACAGTGCACTTAATTCACCCTCTTATCACAGCATTATATGTATGCCAAATAGCATATGATACTGAGAAAACACATAAAATCTTAATTAAGTGCACTGTCACCGTTATCGCATCCTGCATCCACCCGCCGCTCCACGCTCGTGCGGTTGCCATTTTCATCATGCGCAAGTCAGTAGTGCCGAAGCAGAAGCTCCCGATCGACAACGTGTTGTGTCAAATCAGAATAACAAACTTCAATTTGCGATGGGATAAGGCGGCGGGTTGTCCGAAAATGGCAACCATTCAGGTCCTTTTATTGCGCTAAGCCGCTCCCAAAGATTATCCGGACACCGTGATTTAGTTATCGCGCCCAAGGCCCACTTCAGCCTAAGATTAGACGCCGCTTCTGCTTCGATTGCATCAATCCATGCGTCGCCCCATCGAGCAATAAAGCTCTGAAGCGGACCGGCAATTAGCATGTGCAACGATTTGCCTTCCGAATCTTGCAAAATTGTCTCCAGAATTAGCACCCAAGCGAAGGGCGCAGAACCATCGATAAGTGCCTCGTAAATAGGAAGAGGATCTTCCGCGCCATCGTCTACCTGCGGCTGAGAATACAGCTCGACCCAGTCTCGTGCAATTTTTCTAATGTAAGGGATCATAACATCATATCGCAGAATAACGGTACGAATAACGGAGAATAACGGTGACAGTGCACTTAACTCACCCTCCTATCACAGTATTATATGCATGCCTGATAGCATATGATACTGAGAAAACACATAAAATCTTAATTAAGTGCACTGCCGCCGTAATCGCATCAAGCACCAGAAAGCGGCAATTGAGCTTCAATCTGAATTTAGCGGCAAATAGGCGGCAAATATGTCACCCTGCGTGTAACAACCGCCACCGCAGAGCCCAAGGCATAAGCGCTGCCCATGATGAGCGACCCAGCAAAAAACAAATTGGTTTACGTCATTTTAACCCTCTTTGGGCAAATTGCTTCAATCGAAATATATGTCGATGTGAGAAGCAGGACCCAAAGATGGATAATTTACGCGGATTTGAGCCGTTTGGATCGGACCCAGAACCCGAGGTACCGACCTATGCCGTCGAGGAAGAGGATGCCGCCATCGAAGCGCCGCCTGTCGTTTCGGGTGACGAGCGCCGGATGCAGGTTCGTGCCTATAATTTCTGGACCGCGCAGCTCCACGACAAAAATTATCCATCCATCGAGGAACTCGATCCCGAAGGCGTTCAGGATTTTAGCGAATATAGTGTATTGCTGGATTTCACGTCGGGCATCGAAAATCCGTCGATCCCCTTCGTCGGCGAAAAGCTCCGCCTGGAATGCGGGTTGGGCGATGACATTACCTATCTCGACCAGGTCCCCGCGCGATCGCTCCTGTCGCGGATCACTGACCATTATTTACAGATCATCGCCAACCGCGCGCCGATCGGCTTTGAAGCCGAATTCGTCAACGAGCGCGGCCTGACCATCATGTATCGCGGAATCCTGCTGCCTTATTCGTCCGACGATGACACGATCGATTTCATCTATGGCGTGATCAACTGGAAAGAAGCCGCTGACAGCGACATCACCCAACCGCTCGAACTCGAAGTCGAACAGGCGCTTGCCTCGGCACCGCCGCGTCAGGAGCATGTGCCGGTTTGGGCCGATGGCCCGACCGCCGGGCATCTGGATGACGAGCCTGAAGGCAATGAACTCATGCTCGGCGACGATTTTGCCGTCGATGAGGAGCCGCAGCCCGACGAAGATTCGTCCCTTGCCGACTGGCTGCACGCCGCACGCAACAGCGCGGAAAGCGCGCGGGAAAGCGACCTGCGCGGCCGTGAGGCGTTGTACCAGGCCATCGGTCGCGCCCATGACTTTGCGTTGGTTGCCGCCCGCAACTCTGCCGATTATGCCGAGCTTTTATCCGACGCAGGGCTGGTTGCACAGGCTCGCGCGCCGTTCACGCCCATCGTCAAACTCGTTTTCGGGGCAGGATATGACAAGACCCGCCTGACCGAATTTGCAACCGCCTTGCAATATGCTGACCGCAACGCGGTGCCCATGGGCGCGCTGGGGGACATATTGGCCAAACATGACGGTGGCCTGAAAGGCATCGTCGCCGCCGAACGCCGCGCCCGCAAGGTCGCAAGCGGCCAGCACGTCGCCAGCGACGCCGCTGATCCGCGCCCGCGCCTGCGCTCTGCGCGCGTTCGCGACCTCAGCGAATTTGCCGGCAGCGGCGAAGAATTTGTCCTCCTGGTCGCCCGCCGCGAAGCCGATGGCAGCGTGGCGATTGTTGGCAGCGTGGAGGGTGACGCGGCCTTGACGGACAAGGCGTTGCGGAAAACGGTGCTATAACCTCACCCGCACTGCGCCCTGTGCAGCAATTTCTGGTCCGCCAGCACTAATGCCATCATTGCCTCGACCACCGGCGCACCGCGTATGCCTACACAGGGGTCGTGACGGCCTTTGGTGACGATGTCGGTGGCCTTTCCCTCGCGGGTGATCGTTTCAACCGGGGTCAGGATCGACGAGGTCGGTTTGAACGCCACGCGCACCACGACCGGCTGGCCCGTCGATATACCGCCCGCTACGCCACCCGAATTATTTGCCATGAATTGAGGCTGGTTCGATCCTTCCGCCGAAGGCCGCATGCGGTCGGCATTGTCTTCGCCGCGTAATCTTGCCGCCGCGAAACCTGCGCCGATTTCAACGCCCTTCACCGCGTTGATGCTCATCATCGCCGCCGCCAGTTCAGAATCGAGCTTGGCATATAATGGCGCACCCCATCCGGGGGGAACACCGGTTGCGACACATTCGATCACCGCGCCCAAGGAGGAGCCTGCCTTACGCGCGTCATCGACCATTTTTTCCCAACGGCCAGCGGCGGCCTCGTCGGGGCAGAAGAACGGATTTTTCTCGATTTGCGTGGCTTCAAAATTATCACGATTGATGGCATCACCACCGATTTCAACGACATAGGCCATGATGCTGACATCGGGTATCACCCCGCGTGCCACTGCTCCAGCCGCTACCCGTGCCGCCGTTTCGCGCGCACTCGACCGTCCGCCGCCGCGATAATCGCGAAAGCCATATTTCGCGTCATAGCTGTAATCGGCATGCCCGGGACGATACGCATTGGCGACGTCGCCATAATCTTTGGACCGTTGATCGACATTTTCGATCATCAGCGAAATCGGTGTTCCCGTGGTACGGCCCTCAAACACACCGGACAAGATACGCACGGCATCGGGTTCCTGCCGCTGCGTAGTGAAGCGCGAAGTGCCGGGGCGGCGTTTGTCGAGGAACGGCTGGATATCGGCCTCGCTCAGCGCGATGCCGGGAGGGCAGCCATCGACCACCGCGCCGAGCGCAGGTCCGTGGCTTTCCCCCCAAGTGGAGAAGCGAAATACGCGGCCAAAGGTGTTGAAGCTCATAAAAACCCTTATTAAAATGGCCAGTAAGCCCATATATTATTGAAGCTGCCAAGAGGAAGCAAGATTTGCTCAACCGGCAAAATCGCAGCGGGCTATTCTTCCTTCGCCCTGATCTTGCGATACCGCAGTTGTTCCTTGCCGATCCACGTCCGGATCGTTCGATATAATATTAGCACAATCGCGAGCGCCAGCACCCGCGCCGCATGCGGGTGGCCATATTCGCCGCCGACGCGCGCCGCCCAGACAAATGCTCCGATCACCGCCAAAAACCCGGCCATTGACACAAAGGCATCAAGGATCGGTGGTAACCCCTCCCAATATTGGCGGGCATGAAAATAGCCGTGCAGGCCGACCAATATGGCGCAGCCTGCCAGTAGCAAATAGAGTTCGTTGCTATGGGAGGCCAATATCAGGTGCATCCTCCTGCTTCATACCCACGGTGTGGTATCCTGCGTCGACATGGTGGGTTTCGCCGGTCACGCCAGCCGCGAGATCCGAAAGGAAGTAAAGCGCTGACGCCCCCACATCGTCGATGGTCACATTGCGGCGGAGCGGCGAATTCAGCTCATTCCATTTCATGATATAGCGGAAATCGCCAATGCCCGAGGCCGCCAGCGTCTTGATCGGTCCTGCCGAAATCGCGTTCACGCGGATGCCATCGGGGCCGACGTCGTTGGCAAGATACTTGACCGACGCCTCCAGCGCCGCCTTGGCCACGCCCATCACATTGTAATGCGGTACGACTTTTTCCGCGCCATAATAACTGAGCGTTAGCATTGAGCCACCGACCGTCATCAAGGGTGCCGCGCGTTTGGCGACGGCGGTAAAGCTATAGACGCTGATATTCATCGTCATCAGGAAATCATCGAGCGTCACGTCAAAATATTTGCCCCGTAGAGCTTCTTTGTTGGTGAAGCCGATGGCGTGGACCACGAAATCGATGGTCGGCCACTTGTCCGCCAGCGTCGCAAAAGCGCGGTCGAGATTGGCCATGTCGGACACATCGCAGTCAATCAGAAAATCGCAGCCCAATTGCCCGGCGAGCGGACGTACGCGTTTTTCCATCACTTCGCCCTGATAACTGAACGCAAGTTCAGCACCTTCGGCCTTCAAACGCTGGGCAATACCCCATGCCAGCGACTTGTCGTTCGCCAGCCCCATAATCAGGCCGCGTTTGCCAGCCATTAATCCGCTCATAATGCCCTCATTCTTCCGGTGAATCTCGTTGGCCACGCCTTAGGCCATTTTCATGCTTGTTGGCCAGCGCTGCATTCAACTGCGCGCCGCTGACTAGTCCCAGACCGATCAGGTAAAAGAAAATCAGCGCAACCATAACACCCGCCAGGCTACCATAAGTCAGGTCGTAGTTGCTGACACTGGTCAGGAACAACGGCAGCAATGCGGTGCAGCCGAGCCACCAGAAACTCACGAGCGCCGCCCCCGGCCATTTCGGAAATACCGGATCGCTATATTTGCGCGGGGTCAGGCTGCGGAAGACGAAGTAGATGGCAGCAAACAACGTCAGGAAAGGCACGATCCGCCCCCAGGCAAAATATGCAGCGATGTTTTGGGCTGCGGGCACGAAACGGTAAACCAGCTGCTCGATTGCGGTCAGAAGAACCTGCGCGCTGAATGCAACCATCGCCAGCAAAACCGCCAATACTATGGTTGCAAACGAACCCAGCCGATATTGCCAGAAATGCAAATGCGGTGTTGTGCCATAAGCGCGGTGGAGCACGTCGCGGAAGGTTTCGATAAGGCTGGCGGTGGTCCACAGGCTGACCGCCCCGCCGAACCAGAGCAACGGGCCCGACCGCGCCGTCATCGCGCTTTCCACCGGGCCGCGCAGCGCCGAAGCAACGCCGGGCGGCACCGTCTGAAAAAAAGCATCGATTAAAGCGAGGCCTGATTGCGTCTGGCCAAATGCACCGGCAATCGCTGCCGCCACGATGCAAAAAGAAAACAAGACGACCAACGACAGATAGGCGAAGTTTCCGGCATGAACGAAGCCTTCACTATATACGCCGACGAGGACGCGGCGGATCACCTCGAACGATTGGTGAAATTTGTCCAGATGGGCAAACCAGCTTGCCTCGCTTTCCTCGGTCGCGTTGGCGATCGGCTGGTGCGCGCGTGCCTCGGGTGAAAGGGGCGAATGTTCAGACATCAAGAGGCAGGAACTTAATCAGCACGCACCGCTTCGCTTTCGCCCAACGCCTCTGACAGTTGCTCCAGTTCTTTAGGATCGGTCGGCAGATGGATCATCAACCGCACTAACTGATCGCCGCGCTCGCCGGTTTTACCGGTGAACCCCCGTCCCTTTATGCGCAGCGTTGTCCCCGAATTGGTGCGCGGCGGGACGGTGATCATGACCGGGCCATCCACCGTCGGCACCTTTACCTTGCCGCCCTTCACCGCCTCTTTCAGGCTGATCGGCAGGTCGATACGGATATTGTCCCCATCGCGGACGAAATCCGGGTGTTTGCCGATTTTGAGCATGACCATCGCGTCTCCGGCGCCGCCGGGGCCAACCTGGCCACGCCCGGGAATACGGATTTGCTGGCCTGCGACCACACCTTTTGGGAGCTTGAACTCGACGGTCTTTCCATCACGCAAGGTTATCCGCTGTGGCGCCAAGGTAGCCGCGTCGGTAAACGAAACCAGATGCTCATAGGCGATATTGCCTCCCTTGGGCGGTGGCCCAGGTTGTGGGCGGGTACCAGCGCCGGGACGGCCTTGGCCACCGCCACTCCCAAACAGGCCATCAAAGATATCGCCGAGATCAACGCCGCCACTTCCAAAATCAAAGCTGGCTCCGCCATTTCCCGGACCACCGCCGCCAAATCCACCTTGCCCGGCATAACCGCCGCCAAAGGGCGAGCGCGGGTTGCCGTCGCCGTCGATTTCTCCGCGATCAAAGGCCGCACGCTTGTTTGCATCGGACAGCAGATCATAAGCACGCGAAATCTCGCTGAACCGCTCGGCGGCCTTGGGATTATCGGTGTTTTTGTCGGGATGCAGTTCCTTGGCGAGTTTGCGGTAGGCGCTCTTGATCGCCTTTTGATCCGCGCCTGTCGAAACGCCCAAAATGGAATAGGGGTCGGCCATTTTTATCCCTGTATTATAGTATCAGTACTCTAAATCGGAATTAAGCCGGATATGTCAACTCGGCACGGCTGCATTTTCCGGCTTTTCCCCGACAAAATGCAGCAAAACGACACATATCGACAGTCCTAACGATCCAAGGAGGAAATCGGCCATCTATTGGCCAGGCTAAAAATCTGTTCCCGCCGCATAATTGCGCCTTCCCTCTTTTATCGGCGACAAGCTTAGCCTATCGCCCGCATATGGAAAGACCCGATCCCTTTGACCTGTTTGACGAATGGTTTGCCCAGGCACAGGCGAACGAGCCCAATGATCCCAACGCGATGGCGGTCGCGACGGTGGATGCGGATGGTCGCCCATCTTCACGGATGGTGCTGTTGAAAGGACATGGCGCGGATGTCGGCGGATTTGTCTTCTATACCAATCTGGAGAGCCGAAAGTCGGCCGATCTGACCCGCAACGCCCATTCAGCCTTGCTCTTCCACTGGAAATCCGTGCGCCGACAGATCCGCATCGAGGGACCGGTTTCCCGCGTGGATGATATCACCGCTGACGTCTATTTTGCCACCCGCTCGCGCAACTCGCAACTAGGGGCCTGGGCATCCGACCAATCGCGTCCGCTTGACAGCCGTGCAACATTCGATGCGCGGTTTGCCGAAATAGAAAAACGTTTCGACGGCAGCGATGTCCCCCGCCCCCCGAACTGGTCGGGTTGGCTCGTGACACCAACCCAAATCGAGTTCTGGCAAGACCGCGAGTTTCGTCTGCATGAACGGTGGCTCTATATACGCGAAGGCGATGGCTGGCGCGCCGGAATGCTATACCCATGAAGGATCAATAATGGGTCTGGCCCACAATCATCACCATGAAGCCCATGGCAACCTGACAGCGCGTGCAGCGATTGCCAGCGTCAGCATGGCGCTCTTTTTGTTGGCGCTAAAAGTCTACGCTGCGGCAGAGACAGGGTCCGTGGCCTTGCTCGGTTCGCTCGCAGATACCGTTTTTGACGTGCTAGCGTCGCTTTTGACGTTGTTTAGCGTGCGCTACGCCGCGATGCCCGCAGATGATGACCACCGTTTCGGTCACGGCAAGGCAGAGGCGCTGTCAGCACTTGCGCAGGTTGTCCTGATTACGGTGTCGGCGGTCCTGATTGGCTGGCGCGCTATTGTCCGGCTGGGCAGCGGCAAGGCCACGGCGAACCCCGAATATGGTATTGGCGTTTCCATCATAGCGATTGTTGCGACGCTCGGCCTTCTCGCCTACCAACGCCATGTGGTCAAAAAGACCGGCTCGGTCGCGATCCATGCCGACCATGTCCATTATCAAAGCGACTTGTTGCTAAACGGCGCGGTGATTGTTGCCATCGTTCTGGACACGATGCTGCAGGTGCGCGGCGCTGACCCGGTGTTCGGCATCGGCATAGCGCTTTGGCTGCTTTGGGGCGCATCGAAGGCCGTGCGGATGGCGCTTGACCAGTTGCTTGATCGTGAATGGCCCGAAGAAAAACGGGCGCGCTTTCTGGCGGTCGCATCCCAGCACCCAGAGCTGAAGGGCATCCATGATTTTCGCACCCGTTCGAGCGGTATCTACGAATTCTGCCAGTTCCACGTATGGGTTGATCCCGAGATGACGCTTGCCGAAGCGCACCGGGTAATGGACGAGATCGAAGAATCTTTGATGCAGGAATTTCCCGGCGTGGAGGTTATGATCCACCCGGAACCCGCCAACTACCAGCACGCCCCTGAACATGAGTTACACCGCCATGATTGATCTGTCTTATTACCATGTGGACGCTTTTGCCGACCGGCCTTTCACCGGCAATCAGGCGGCGGTAATGCCGCTCGATAGTTGGCTGGACGACGCTGTGTTGCAGGCGATTGGCGAGGAAAACAGCTTTGCCGAAACCGCCTTCATCGTGCCCGACGCAAGCAGTGCAGCGGATTATGAACTGCGCTGGTTTACCCCCACGGTCGAAGTGCGGATGTGCGGCCACGCGACGCTGGCCAGCGGACATATCGTACTCAGTCAAAATCCCGACATGGACCGGGTGACGTTTCGCACGCGCAAGGCCGGAATATTGGAAGTTCGACGCGAAGGTGAAAGCTACGCAGTTGCTTTGCCCGTTATTGCCAGCGAACCGATGGAATTTGCGGCGGCCGCTGCCGCTGTCGGCGGCGCTCCTTTGCAAATTCGCGGCAATCCGAACCAATATTATCTGCTGCGTTACGCCAGCGCCGACGACATATGGGCGTTGAAGCCCGATATGAAGGCGCTTGCACCCTTGGGCAACGACTTGTTCGTTGCAACCGCCCCGGGCGAAGGCACCGACATCATTAGCCGGGTATTTGTGCCCGGTGCCGGAATCGACGAGGATGCGGTGACCGGTTCAGCCCATGCGCTGCTCGCACCTTATTGGGCGGCCGAACTTGGCCGCGATAGCTTTACCGCTTTTCAGGCGTCGGCGCGCGGCGGCTATCTGGGATGCCAGATCGAAGGCGACCGCGTCTGGCTTTCGGGCCAGTGTTTCACGGTCGTCGAGGGCCGGTTTCGTCTCGCGTAGTTCCCCTCCCGCAGGCGGGAGGGGAGTTAAATTACGCAACCGTCGCTTTCTTGATCACACCCGGATTCGCAGGCGGTTCGCCCTTTGGTAGCGCGTCGACATGTTCCATGCCGCTGGTCACATTGCCCCAAGCGGTATATTGCCGGTCGAGGAAGGTCGCGTCGTCAAAGCAGATGAAGAACTGGCTGTTCGCGCTGTTCGGGTTGCTTGAGCGTGCCATTGAACACACGCCCCGGACATGCGGTTCGGCGTTGAATTCCTGCGGCAGGTCAGGCTTGGACGATCCGCCCATGCCGGTGCCATTGGGGCAGCCGCCCTGTGCCATGAAGCCGGGGATGACGCGGTGGAATTTCAGGCCGTCGTAAAAACCTTCGCTGACCAGTTCCTTGATCCGCGCGACATGCAGCGGGGCCAGATCAGGACGCAGGCGGATAACGACATCGCCGCTGTCGAGGGAAAAGGTGAGCGTTTCGTCGGCCATGTGCGTGTCCTTTATATGCTTGGAAAGTTCGGCACGCTCCTAGGCGAATGATCGCAGGCTGAAAAGCCAAAATAACACCCGCCTTCTCGCCAGCTAGGGGAGAGGGATAAGCCTGCCAAAATCATTGCTTTTTGATCCGGCCTGCTTAGGAGGGGCGGCGATCACCATGGCAATCGGGAAGGGCCGCACATGACCAGCGAAATTGCCGATCCCGATATGCTCCCCGAGGACATCGTCGAAACGCTCGACGAAGACAACCGCCTCACCCGTGATTTCGTTGACCGGGTGCTCGATGCGGTCGAAGAGGGCGACCTCGTCGAAGCGCACCGGCTGGTCGAGCCGCTGCATGAAGCCGATATTGCCGACCTGCTGGAACTGACCCCGCGCGAGCGTCGTGGCGAAGTGGCGGTCGCGCTTGGTGACCTGATGAGTGCCGAGGTGCTGGCCGAGGTCAATGATTATGTCCGTGACGATATTATCGGCGCCCTGCCCGCATCACTCGTCGCCGACCTTGCAGGGCAACTTGATACCGATGACGCGGTCGCGATTATCGAGGATATGGAAAAAGAGGACCAGCAGGCCGTCCTCGCCGAGCTTGGTCCCGAAGACCGTGCCGCGATTGAAGATGCGCTGTCCTATCCCAATGAATCCGCCGGACGCATGATGCAACGTGATCTGGTCGCGGTGCCAGAGCATATGTCGGTGGGCCAACTGATCGATTATTTACGTGATAATCAGGATCTTACGACAGATTTTTGGGAAGTGTTCGTAGTTGACCCGCAGCACAAGCCGGTCGGCACCTGCCGTTTGAGCTGGATCCTCCGCACGCCGCGCAAGGCGCAGGTCAGCGAAGTGATGCAGCGCGAACAGACTTTGATCCCGGTTGATATGGATCAGGAAGAAGTCGCCCTAAGATTCCAGAAATACGCACTTATTTCAGCCGCGGTTGTTGATAGTGCAGGCCGTCTGGTCGGCATGATTACCGTCGATGATGTCGTCCACATCATTCAGGAAGAGGCCGACGAAGATATCTTGCGGCTGTCTGGTGCAGGCGAAGGCGATATTAACGAACCCATTGCCGAAAGCTATAAAGCACGCGTCCGCTGGCTGATCGTGAACCTTGGCACCGCGATGGTTGCTTCCTTCATCATCGCACAGTTTGGTGCGGCTATCGAGACCATGGTCGCGCTCGCAATCCTGATGCCGATTGTCGCCTCGATCGGGGGCAATGCGGGAACGCAGACATTGGCGGTCACGGTCCGCGCGCTTGCCACCAACCAATTGACGCAATCGAACACGATGCGGTCGATCTGGCGCGAAATCCGGGTGGCATTGCTGATCGGCGCGACCGTGGCGCTGATCGCTGGATTGGGATCGGGGCTGATATTCCAGAACTGGTTGCTGGCAGGTGTCATCGCGGCGGCCATATTGTGCAACATTACGCTTGCCGGTCTATCCGGGGTGGCAATACCGGTTTTGCTCGACCGGCTCGATCAAGACCCGGCGGTTTCAAGCTCGATCTTCGTGACCATGATTACCGATTCGATGGGCTTTTTGATTTTTCTGGGACTGGCGGTATTCAGCGGGCTTGCGGGTTAGCCGCGCCGATCCCAGATTAACGTCATGCCACTCAGCATCACCAAGATTGCATTTCAAAGCGAAAGCCCGGCCACTTTGCGGGCGTGGCTGGAACAGCATTCTAGTGTCGGCGAAGCGCGGCTAACGACGCGTTATTTGCCTAAACGCATCGACGAAATGACCGGCGGCTCGCTTTACTGGATTCACGGCGGCGCGCTTGTCGGGCGCAGTCCGATTATCGGTTTCATGGAAAATGGTGCCGGGCGATATTGGATACGGATCGAACCACGGCTCATCCCTGTTCGCTCCATTCCCAAACGAGCGCATCAGGGATGGCGCTATCTTGAAGAAAACGACGCGCCGCCCGACCTTGGCAATGCAGAAGCCGATGGCCGTGACGACATGTCCCCGCAAATGCTGGGTGAATTGATGAAACTGGGACTGGTTTAATTGCTTTTTAAAGGCCTGGCTGCTTAATCCGCGAAGATTACACAGAGGGCCACAATGACCGACCTGCCAGAACCACCGATTTCGACCAAGGCATCGCGCCCGTTTCCGGGATTGTGGCCAAGCATTGGCTGGGTCATTCTGTTTTTCGCTCTGCAAATCCTTGTATCGGGCGTAACATTTGTAATCGCGATGGCCATTGACAAGAGCGGCCGTGGCTTTGCCGAATTGTCCGCCGATCTGACGTTCGTTGCTTTGCCGACCATTTGGGGGCTGGCGCTCGCCAGCCTGACCATGCTCGGGCTGCTCTGGCTATATCTGCGCAAAGACGGTCGGGTGGCGGCGATCAAACTCGACCGGTGGAGCCAGATCAGTCTCGGCAAAACCGTCGGACTAGCGGCCCTCGCCATCGGCGCGGGAATTGCATTCAACCATGGTTATGCAACCTACGTCATACCCGATATCAAGGTGCAGGAAATGTTGCGCCAGCTATTCGCAGCGATCCCCGATACAGCGGCCAATTACGCGCTCCTGTTTACTGTGATCGCTATTATTGCGCCGATCTTGGAGGAATTGCTGTTTCGTGGATTGCTCCAGAACAGCCTCGCCAACCGGCTGCCGGTATGGGCGGCCATTCTGATCGCATCGATGGTGTTCGGCGCGGCCCATCTCGATTTCGCCGCGTTCCCGCCGCTGATGGCGATGGGCATCGCCTTTGGTTATTTGTACCACCGGACCGGATCGTTGCGGGTCAATATCGCGATGCACGTGGTCAACAATGCGGCGGCAATGTTGCTAACCTAACCCGGCTCAGTCATCGACCCAATGCCGCAACAAGCTATGCGCTATTGCAAAGGGCGGCGGCGCGTTGAATTCTTTGTCAGGTGCATCCTCGATTGCGGCTTTGGCTTGGTCTTTGGTCACCCAGATCGCGTCCTCCAACTCGTTGGTATCGAGGGTAATTTCGTCGCCTTGGGCATCGGCAATGCAGGCGATCATCAATTGTGAACCGCCAAACGGCCAAGGTTGGCTGGTTACATAACGCACGCTGCCGCAGGTCACGCCTGCCTCTTCATGAATTTCGCGCCGCACCGCTTCCTCTATGCTTTCGCCGGGCTCGAGAAAACCGGCAAGAGCCGAATAATTGCCCGGCGGGAAGCGCGATTGGCGGCCCAGCAATGCTTTGCCTTCAAATTCCGCGAGCATAATGACAACCGGGTCGGTGCGCGGAAAATGTTCGGTGCTGCAATTGCCGCATTTGCGACCCCATCCGGCGCGGAACAGCGCAGTACCATGTCCGCAGCGGCCACAATATTTGTGGGCATTATGCCATTCGATCAGGCTGCGTGCCGTGCCGTAAATGGCAGCATCTTCGGCAGGGAGCAGCGCCAACGCGCGCCAGATTGCAGGAGAACGGAACATCCCGCCTTCGGCAGCGACCAATGGCACAAAATGCGGCTTGCCTTCGGCCAAACCAAGCAGGATCAGTTCCACGTCCCCCGCGAGATCAGCAAGCGACTGCCAAACCAGCCCGCCTTCCGATGCCACCAGCGGGTCAAGCCCGTCCAGCCCCAACACCCGCGCGCGCCAGTCGCCAAGCAGCGCGCCATAAGCCTCGACATCGTTACGCACACGGTCAGCGCGGTCGAGCGGGGAACCTGTAAATCCGGGCGGAATCATGTCAGAAATACCGTTATTAATGCCATTTCACCCAACATCCTGAAGGACCCATTTACCGAATTCCTCCTGGATCGGATAGGCGCTGCTCGGAAAAAATTGGGCCATTCCCGTGGCGCGAATTTTTCGCTTGTTGTCTACAAAGGCGATCGTACCCGCCGCACCGGCCCAGCCGTATATGCCCTCTTGCGCGCCTTTACCGACCCGTCCCCCAGCACCAAAGCCCGCACCCGCTGCAAAAGTACCATCGGTGTTAACGCCTGCAGGCAACAGGTCCGACATACCGAGCGCCGCCGTTTCAGGCGACATCACGGTTGCGCCTTCCAACGTTCCACCGTTCAGCAACATCGACAGAAACCGGTCATAGTCGCGTGCCGAGCACACCATGCCCGCGCCGCCAAAGGCAAAAGGGGGTTTGTCGAGAAAAATGCTGGCCGCAGCCGGATCGACCGGGAGCAATACGCCGTTGACCGGTGCATAGTTGGTAACAAAGCGCCTGGTTTCTGACTGTGGTACCTGGAAATAACTGCTGGTCATTTTCAGCGGTTCGAATATCCGCGTTTTCAGGAACGCTTCAAAATCCATGCCGCTTGCGACCTCGATTACCCTGCCCAGCAAATCAAGGCTTACCGAATAGCTCCATTTGGTCCCGGGTTCCGCAATCAGCGGCAGTTTCCCAAGCCTTTCCGCGAAGGTTTTCAGGTTGGGCATCGCCGCGCTTGCCGGGAACCCAGGTATTGGCAAGCGGCTGACCAGCGCGGGGGTAATGCCGTTGTCGAGATAGGCCTGCAACAATGGCCCTTTGGTGATGATCGAATAGCCAAGCCCTGCCGTATGCGTCAGCAGATGGCGGACGGTGATCTGCGTTTTGGCAGGCACCGCTGCAATGCTGCGATCTGGATCGGTCAGCACCGTCATATTGGCAAATTCGGGCAGGAAATCAGCAATCGGCTGGTCGAGCTTCATTTTGCCTTCGCCGATCAATATCATCGCTGCCATGCCGGTGACCGGCTTGGTCATCGAATATACCCGCCACAACGTATCAAGATCGACCGGCGTCGCGTCACCCTGCGCAATAGTGCCAACTGCGACCATATCGGGCGCATCAAGGTTACGACCAATAGCGGCAACCATTCCGGCCAGCTTTTTGGTTGAAACATAAGCGTCAAACTGCGCTTTAACCGTCGGATATTTCTCTACTGCAAGTGCCCATAACGGCTGCGGCACGAACATGCTTGCCGCACCCAGAGCAGCCGCCCGTCCCGTCAGCGCCAAAAAACCGCGCCGCGCCAATACAGTCTGATCAATCGCCCGCATTCCCATTATCGCTCTCCTTGCGCCATTGCGGCGTCCGCTACCTTCTTGAATAAGGTTGGTAACCCCGCCTTGTCGAGCAATTTTACCGGCCAGTATTCACCCCTACCAAGCGCCTTCATGTCCGGGATTGATGCCGTAACGGCAACCTTCAAAGCCAAGCTGAAATGCGTGAAGACATGTACGACTGTACCGGGCAATACGCGCCAATCGGACGCAAAAGGTGGCACTCCATGGCCATCATCTTTGGCGCTCCAACCGTCATCTGGTAACGCGCGCATACCGGCCAGCATTCCCTTGCCGCCCCGCGTCACCAGCCACACGGCATTGTCTTTTTCGATCCAGTACGCGGTGCCGGTGCGGTGCGGTTTTGCTTTTTTGGGCAATTTAACGGGATAGGCCTCGGCCGCCCCCGCCTGCCCTGCCTCACAGTGGGGCAACAGGGGACAAATCATGCAGGACGGATTGCGCACCGAACATAAACCTGCGCCCAGATCCATCATCGCCTGCGCAAAATCGCCTGCTCGGGCGTCCGGCGTAATCGCGTCCGTCGCCGCGCGGATTGCGGGTTTTGAAGCGGGCAGCGGCGCATCTATGGCAAACAGCCGGGCCACGACGCGCTCGACATTGGCGTCAACCACCACTGCCCGCTGGCCAAAGGCAATCGCCGCTATCGCCGCTGCCGTATAATAACCGATCCCGGGCAGTTTGAGCAACTCCGGCTCTCTGACTGGCATCTGCCCTTCATGCTGTACGACCACCGCTTTCGCGCAGGCAATCAGGTTACGCGCGCGGGCATAATACCCCAACCCCGCCCATGCTGCCATGACGTCCGCTTCATCCGCCGCGGCCAGCGCACCAAAATCCGGCCAACGCGACGTGAATTTCTCGAAATACGGAATCACCGCTGCAACCGTGGTCTGTTGCAACATTATTTCGGACAACCAAACCTGATAAGGATCGGGTAGCCCTCCCCCCGGCTGGGCGCGCCACGGCAAATCGCGTGCATTTCTTTGGTAATGGGCCAATAAGACTGCGGCGATATCCCCAGCTTTTTGGTCGATATGTTGGACGGCGCTCATCGAAAATGACATGAACAAGCGAATGGACAAAGGCAAGGCATCTGCAGCAGCAAAGGGTGGCAAAAAGGTCGCGCCAAAGCCATACCAGCGTCCGCGCGGTGGCGATGCGCGGGCGGTGTCAGACCTGATGCCCGAAATCGGTCGCGCCGCATTCCGCCGCTTTGGTTTCGTGCAGAGTTCAGTCGTCAGTCGCTGGGACGAAATCGTGGGCGCGCGTTATGCCGCCGTTTCCGCGCCCGAGGCGATCCGTTTCCCCGTTGGCAAGAAAGCCGAAGGCACGCTGGAACTGGTTGTGGAAGGTGCGCATGCGACCATGATGCAACATGTCGTCCCCGATATCATCGAACGCGTGAACCGTTTTTTTGGTTATAGCGCGGTAGCGAAGATAAAAATGCGACAGGGCGTCGTTGCCAGACCCGCAAGTACCCCCAAACCCCAAGCGGCACCGATGCTCAAACCTTTGCCCATGGAATTGGGAGACAGTCTGCGCGAAATTGCCGACCCCGAACTGTTCGCCGTGCTTGAAAGCCTGGCAAAAAGCCTTGCCAAAGACAGCGAGTGATTCCAGATGCCAGAGACTGTTTTTTACCAACGAAGAAGCAAAAAAATGGCGCATCTATTCACGTTACATCGCTTGGGCTTTGCCAGCCTCCTGTTACTCGGCACGGTTGCCGCTTATAGTGCACCGGGCAAGACGAGCTGGCTGTCAACATTCAGCCAGTCGCCGCAAGGTGCCTATATTATCGGAAGCCCCGCCGCACCGGCCAAGGTTGTCGAATATATGAGCTATACTTGCGGCCATTGTGCCAATTTTGAAAGCAAGGAAGCGCCACTTCTGAAAAGCCACTATGTCTCTACCGGCAAAGCGAGTTTTGAGATCCGCAATTTCGTTTTAAATCCGGTTGATTTGACGGCCGCAATGCTAGCGCGATGCGGTGGCAAGGCCCGCTTTTTTGGCAATCACAAACATTTGCTGGCCACGCAGAAAACATGGATCACCAATGCCGACAAAATCAGCGCAGCGACCGACGCGAAGTTGCGGGCAGCGGATTATCAAGGTTACATGACAGGCGTCTATATCGAAACCGGCTTGTCAACGATAATGCAGCAACGCGGCATCACCGTCGCCCAAGGCAAGGCGTGTCTTGCTGACAAGGCTGCGTTTAACTTTGTCGTAAACATGAGCGATGAAGGCGACGGGCTTGGCGTGAAAGGCACGCCGACATTCATGGTCAACGGTCGTGTCGATAGCGACATCCACGATTTCCAAACGCTCAAAGGCAAAATTCCAGCGAATTGAATTAACAAAGGATCGAAAAATGCGCATGAAATCTCTGTTGATAGCGGCAACCGCTGCTCTTGCTCTCACAGCTTGCGGCGGTGGCGACAAGGCTGACATACCCAGAGGTGAACCACTTGCCAAAATAGCCGCCCCGGCCGGCAAAATCTGGTCCGATGTTGTTAGCAAAACCGAAGCGGGCGGTTTCAAAATGGGCAACCCTAGCGCAAAACTACAATTGATCGAATTTGGCGCGATCACATGTCCCGGATGCGCGCAGTTTTCCATTGAATCGGCAGAGGAAATCAAGAAAATCATCGACACCGGTGTCGTTGCCATGGAATTCCGGCCGTTCCTTGTTCACGGTGTTCAGGATATTCCCGGCTTTTTGCTGGCCCAGTGCAGCGGCCCCGAAGCGTTTTATCCGCTGACCGAACAGCTTTTTGCCGACCAGCAAAACTGGCTCGGCAAAATGAGCAGCGTTACCGAGGCCGATCAGCAAGCGATGTCGAAAATGGCACCACCCCAAGTGACGAGTTTTCTGGGTACAAAAATGGGGCTGATTGACTTCGTAAAGCAGCGCGGGATCAGCGAGGATCAGGCCAAGGAATGTCTGGCCGATGCCAAGGCAATCGATGCGCTTATCAAATTGACCGAAAAGAGCGGTAAAGAAGACGGCGTTACCGGCACCCCCTACTTCACTTTGAATGGCGCCCCTTTGAACGTTAATGCGTGGCCGCAGGTTAAAGGCAAATTGCAGGAAGCCGGCGCACGCTGACATGGCTCGGGGGGCTTTGATATCGCAAGCGTTGCCCGGGGAGCAACGCCTTTGCGCATAAGGAAGCTGAAACTCACCGGCTTCAAAAGCTTTGTCGAACCCGCAGAGTTGCGCATCGAGACCGGGTTGACCGGCATTGTCGGCCCCAATGGCTGCGGTAAATCCAACCTGCTGGAGGCCATCCGCTGGGTAATGGGTGAGAGCAGCCCGAAATCGATGCGCGGTGCGGGAATGGAAGATGTGATCTTCGCTGGCACTGCCTCGCGCCCCGCACGCGACTTCGCCGAAGTGACAATATCCGCTGAACGCGATGGCAATGACGTGACGGTCGGCCCGATTGCCAACGACGATGACCACGAGATAGAGGTCACCCGCCGGATCGAGCGGGGCGCAGGGTCGGCTTACCGGTCCAACGGTCGGGATGTGCGGGCAAAGGATGTCGCGCTGATCTTTGCAGATGCGGCGACCGGCGCACATTCGCCTGCGCTGGTCAGCCAGGGCCGGATCGGCGCGATAATTTCTGCCAAACCACAGGAACGGCGGCAGATGCTGGAGGAAGCAGCGGGCATTTCCGGCCTGCACGTCCGGCGTAAGGATGCCGAGCAAAAACTGCGCGCGGCGGAAACCAACCTTAACCGGCTGGCGACCATCCTTGCCGACATGGACGCGCGCGCCGGACAATTGCGGCGACAGGCGAAGCAGGCTGAGCGTTATCGCAAATTGTCGAAGGACATATTGCAGGCAGAGGCGCGACTGATTTTTGTCCGTTGGCAGGAGGCGAAAGCGGCGGCGGATACGGCACGGGCCGAGGCAATGGCCGCTACCGCTGCGGTCGAGAAAGCAGCGAGTGTGCAGCGCGAACTGACCGACCGCCAGCAATCGGCAGTGCGCGAACTGGCCGAAGCGCGATCGGTGGCAATGGCGGCGCGCGATGCGGCGAGCGACCTGTCGAACCGGCTGGTGCAACTAACGAGCGAACGTGACCGGATTATCCAGCGGCAGGCCGACCTTTCCGCGCAAGCCGCGCGCATGGCCGATGATGGCACGCGTGAAGGCAAGTTGACGCATGACGCCGCCGACGCGCTCGCGCGGTTGCAGGCGGAAAGCGCGGCGCTCGCTACGCAGATCAAGGCAATTGAGGACGAACGTCCCGCCATCGTCCGCGCCGGTGACGCCGCTGAACGACAGGCCCGCGAGAGTGAAGTCTCGCTTGCCAGGGCGCTTGCCGAACAGGCGCGGGCAGAGGCGGAGTTGCGAGTGGCCGACGCCGCAGTTGCAGGCGCACAAGGCCGGGTTGACCGGGCTGCGCGGGATGCGGCACGATTGGCGGATGAACTGGCCGCTTTGGGGGATGAAGCGGAACTGGAGGCCACGCGCGACGCGGCGTCGAAGCAGGTGGTCGAGTTGCAATCGGCGATTGAGACGGCGACTGGCGCACTAATCGGCATCGAAGATGAGCGGGCCAAACATATTGCCGAACGCGACGCAGCACAAAGCAGTCTGGCCAGCGCAAAGGCTGAACTTGCCGCGTTGCTCTCCGAAAAAGGTGCGCTTGAGCGGGCGATGAAGCAATCGGGCGGCGCAAAAGCCATTGACCAAATTTCCGTCAAGCCGGGCTATGAACGGGCCTTTGCGGCGGCGTTGGGTGACGATGTGAATGCGGTCATCGGCGGAGATAATGGACGGCGGTGGACTGGCTCAAGCGTTAAAAACGAAAATAACCGTCGCCCTGAACTTGGTTCAGGGTCCATCGTGCCTAACAATCCGCCGGTTGCGGCTGATAAATGGATGCTGAAACAAGTTCAGCATGACGGTACCGCAAAGTTAGCCGATTTCGTCGAAGCCCCCACCGAACTGGCAGCCCGCCTGTCGATGGTCCTGGTCGTCGAACATGATGAAGGCCAGGCCCTTGCACCCGGCGAGCGTCTCGTTACCCTCGACGGCAAATTGCGCCGGTGGGACGGCTTTGCGGCCGATGACGACGGCTCAACCGCCGCCGAACAGCTCATCCGCGCCAACCGGCTTACGGCGTTGATTGAACTGGTGTCCGACGCGGAAGCAACTGTTGTGGCACAAGAGGCCGCCCTGGCCCAGATATCCGGTTTGATCGCCGAAGCGCAGACACGTTTGCGCGAGGCTTCCCAACAACAGCAATTGGCAGAGAACGATCTCCGCCAGGCCCTCCGCGACGTCGACCGCGCCGAAGACGCCCTCATCCGCCGCCGAAATGCGAGTGAAGCTTTGGCCGAGCGGATCGCTAATGCAGATCAAGAGATTGGCCAGGCATCAGCCGATCTTGATGCCGCCAACATGGCGCGCGCGGCGCTCCCGGATGGCGGCCAGCATGATTTATTGGTCGAAAAACTGACAAGCGAGAGCGATGCCGCGCGGCATCTGGTTTTGCGCACGCAAGGCGACTTGTCGGCACTCGACCAGCAGATTGCCCAACAACGCGAACGACGCGCGGTTGCCCAAGCTGAAATTCGCGGTTGGCAGGAACGCGCCGGAGAGGCCGAACGCCGCATATCCGAGATGAACAAGCGCTCCGCCGAAATTGCAACCGAGCTTGAGGCAATGGCGGGGCGCCCGGACATATTGGCCAGCGAGATTGCCGGCCTTGAAGCCGGTCGCGACGAACTGGCCGATAAACTGGCACAGTTGCACGTTGCCGAAACCAACAGCGAGGCGGCGCTGAAATCGCTGGAGGCCGAACTCGCCATCGCCGCCGAAGCTTTATCCTCCGCCCGCGAAACCCGCGCCGGGGCCGAAGCACGCGCCGAAAACCAGGACCAGCGCCGTGTCGAAATGGGCCGCATTTCTGGCGAGCGTTTCGAATGCCCGCCGCCCGTGCTGCCGGAAAAGCTTGATTTTGACGAAGCCGCAATGGACGATGCCGCAACCGAATCCAGCCGCCTCGACCGGTTGCAAACCGAGCGCGAACGTATCGGTCCGGTCAACCTGATTGCTGCCGACGAACTCGCCGAACTGGAAGAGCAACAAGCCAAAGGCATCGCCGAAAGCGACGAACTGACCCAAGCAATCAACCGCCTGCGCGGTTCAATCGGCAGCCTGAACCGCGAAGGCCGCACCCGGTTGCTGACCGCGTTCGAAGCGGTTGACCAGCATTTCCAGCGCCTGTTCTCCACGCTGTTCAACGGCGGCCAGGCCCATCTCGCACTCATCGACAGCGACGATCCGCTGGAGGCAGGTCTCGAAATCTTCGCGCAGCCACCGGGCAAAAAACTGCAATCTCTGACCTTGCTGTCGGGCGGCGAACAGGCGTTGACCGCCGTTGCACTGATCTTCGGGCTGTTCCTCACCAATCCTGCGCCGATCTGCGTTTTGGACGAGGTCGACGCGCCCCTCGACGATGCCAATATCGAACGCTTCTGCGACCTGCTAGACGCGATGACGCGTGAAACCGACACGCGCTACCTGATCGTCACCCACAACGCCGTCACCATGAGCCGCATGCACCGCCTGTTCGGGGTGACGATGGTAGAACAGGGCATTAGCCGTCTAGTGTCGGTCGATTTGGGTGGTGCCGAAGAGTTGTTGGCGGCGGAGTGACCTCATCCCATCGGATAAAGAATCTCCTGCGTCACATTGTGTACCGCCGCCATCACTTCGTCGCTGAGCTTCAAATCAATCGCTGCAAAGATTTCGTCGAGCTGGGCTTCACATGTCACCCCGACAATCGTCGATGCAACAAAGTCGTTCTGCTTTGACCATGCAGTCGCCAGCGTCACCGGCGACATGCCCGCTTCCTCGGCGACCTCCAATATCCGCGCGGTCGACTCAAGCGCTTTTGGGCCGACATAACGTTGCGCCATGGCAAACTGGCGCGAGCCTTCCATCTGCAAATAAGCCGAAAACCGCGCGCCTTCCGGTCGTTTACCGTCCTGATATTTTCCTGATAGCACGCCGCCGCCCAGTGGTGAAAACGGGAGCAATGAAACACCTTCCTGAAGGCATACCTGTTTCAGTTCATCCTCGAACCTGCGGTTGTTGATGGAATAGTTGTTCTGGATGGTGTGATAACGCGCAACACCCAGCTTCTCCGATGTCGCAAGGCTCTTCATCAACCCGTAGCTCGTTTCGTTTGAACAACCCAGAACGCGCACTTTGCCCGCTCGCACAAGATCGTCGAGCACCTCCATCGTTTCATCATAAGCAAGGCCATGATCGGGCCAATGGGTCTGGTAGAGATCGATATAATCAGTCTGCAGGCGGCGCAGACTATCCTCGATGGCGACGGTGATATTGTGCCGGTCAAGCGCGGTCATTCCGCCCCGTTTGGGCGACTTGAACCAAGTGTGGCTGGGGCCGGAAACCTTGGTTGCCATGATGATCGCGTCACGATTTTGACCCTTCATCCAGCGACCAACAATCTCCTCGGTGCGACCGGTCCATTTGATATCGGGCGGGATCGGATACCCCTCCGCAGTGTCGAAGAAATTGATGCCGGCATCCAGACACCGATCCAATATCCGATGCGCCTCCGCCTCATCGGTTTGCGAACCGAAAGTCATCGTACCCATGCATATGTCGGACACATAAATTGCGCTTTTGCCGAGGCGGCGATGTTCCATATCTTAACCCTTTATCTGAAAATCTAACTCGCCGCGCCGACCACCAAACAGGCCAGCGCCATGAGTAACCCTGCCATCCGGTTTGACCGGAAATGGCCGAGCGCGTTGCTGCCGTCGCTTTTCAGCGTCACCGTCTGCAACCCCAAATGCACCGCTACGGGCACCAAAGCGACCAGCGCCTGCCCCTGCGGCCGTACGGTCCAGATCGCCATGCCCCAGCCGCCAAGTGCAAGCCCATAAAATAATCCTACGCCGTCGCGTATATGACCGCCCAACCGCAAGGCGCTCGACCGAATACCGACCAGCGCGTCATCTTCGCGGTCCTGCATCGCGTAAATCGTGTCATAACCGATCACCCAGCAAATCGTCCCTGCATAAAGCCAGAGCATGGCCACATCGACGCTGCCGGTAATCGCAATCCATCCGACCGGCGCGCCCCAGCTGAACACGAGGCCAAGCCACGCCTGCGGCCACCAGGTAATGCGCTTCATGAACGGATAAGCCGCGACCAACAAAAGGCTGGAAAGCGCCGCAATCTGCGCCTCCCACCGGAGTTGCAGCAATACGCCGAGGCCGATCAAGCACAGGGCGATAAGCCAAATCCATGCGGCCTTGAGCGATGCCGCGCCGCTGACCAGAGGGCGGTTTGCAGTACGCGCCACCTGCGCGTCCAGATCGCGGTCAACGATGTCATTATAAACGCACCCCGCCCCGCGCATCGCAATGGCACCCAACAGCATCCACAGAACCAGATCCCAACGCGGCACCGCACCCCCGGCCAGCGCCAAACCATAGACGCATGGCCAATATAGCAACCACCAGCCAATTGGCCGGTCAAAACGGGCAAGCAAGGCGAACGCGCGCAGCTTTGGCGGCAGCAGGCCGGTCAAACCCTTATACTCACTGTCAGGAACGATATTGGCAGTCACGGCAGTCTGATAACCTCTCGTCTCCCGCTTGTCGAAGGGCGTTTTTCAGGTAAAGCAACCCCATGCCTGCAACGCCCGCCCCCTTGAACCGAAATGGGCCCCCGAGATCAACCCCGCGCCTGTTCGTGGATGAGCCGCTATCCGAAAGCATGTCAGTGCATGTTGACGGTGCGGCTGCGCATTATCTGCTCGGGGTTATGCGGTTAAAAGCAGGGTTGCCGGTGAAACTGTTTGACGACCGAAGCGGCGAGTATCTGGCTGTTGTTTCGACCATCGGCAAACGCGACCTCGTCCTGATGGTCGAGGCAAAATTGCGTGATCGGGAGAATGTACCCGACCTATGGCTCTGCCAAGCGCTCGTCAAGAAAGACCGGTTTGACTGGGTTGCCGAAAAGGCCTGCGAACTGGGCATAGCGCGCTTCGTCCCTGTTCTCACAGCACGTTGCGTGGTCGACAAAGTCAAGGAAGACCGGCTGCGCATCCATATGATCGAAGCGGCCGAACAATGCGAGCGCACCGCGCTTCCCGAAATCGCACCGCTCGCCAAAATCGATGCGCTGCTGAAGAATTGGCCAACGCAGCGCACCCTTTATTTCTGCGACGAACGTGGTGGTATGCCGATGGCGGACGCCTTGAAGGCCGGACCCGCCGGCGTGTTGATCGGCCCCGAAGGTGGCTTTACCGATGACGAAAATGCCGCAATTCGCGCACATCCTGATACCATTGCCGTATCACTGGGCCCGCGTATCTTACGCGCTGATACCGCAGCGGTTGCGGCTATATCTGTGTGGATGGCAGCGCAGGGAGACTGGGCGTCGCCGCATTAATATTTGCCGTTACGGGTGAAGATTTTGCCTCTGAAACATCCGGAGAAACGCCGCCATTTATCATTAATTAAATTTTGTTTGCTACCCGACCAGCATGTGGATCGGACCGGACCAGGTTAATTCCAGACACCAAAAGCCATTTTTTCGTGGTGGGTCGTCTGTATTCTACGCGATTTTCGCTGTTATGCTGCTGTGTCTGATGCCCTCCATGGCATCCGCGCAAACCAACCAATATACCAACAGCACCACCGGCAACATTGTTGATTCCACCAACTGTGCAACCACGATCAGCAGAACGTTTGTGGTCGGAACCAGCTACACCGTTTCGGATGTCAATTTAGGTGTTTTCCTGACCCACACCTATCGCAGCGACCTTCGGATCACTTTGACCTCGCCGGGCGGCACGACTGTCAATGTCATGACGAATACGGCTGGATCGGGCGACAATCTAAACGACGAGTTTGACGATGAGGCAGCGGCGGGCATCGCGACACACGGCGGAACGGCAACGGATTCGACAACGCCACCCCCGCCTTATTCGCATTCCTATCGGCCGACGAGCGCACTAAGCGCGTTTGATGGGCAAAATGCCCAAGGTACTTGGACCATGGTAATCTGCGATTCTGTCGCACAGGACACCGGCACGTTCACCCGCGCCGACCTGTATATCACCGAACTACCCACAAACTACGCCGACCTTTCGGTGACGAAAACGGTCAGCAATGCGTCGCCCACTTCGGGCAGCAACATCACTTACACCCTATCCGTGGCAAACGCAGCCGGGTCACCGCTAACTGCGACAGGGGTCAGTGTGCTCGACATTCTGCCAGCCGGTGTGACCTTCGTCAGTGCCAGTGGTACCGGTACTTATGACAGCGGCACAGGCATATGGACGGTAGGCACGCTCGCCCCCGGTGGTTCTGCATCCATCACGTTGACCATCAACGTCACCGCTTCCAACGGGGCAACCGTGACCAACGGGGCCGAAGTTTACACGTCATCGGTTGTCGATCTGGATTCGACAGCAAATAACGGGTCCACTGCCGAAGACGATGATGCCTTTGTCAGCTTCACGGTCGCCGGAGCCCGGGTCGCGGGCACCCCGCCGACTTTGGTCTGTCCCGCCGGAACTACCTTGCTCGACTGGAACAGCCAGACATGGACCTCAGGCAGTGCAACCGGCAGCGCAACTTTGACCGCCATCGGTACTGTCAATTTCGCAGTGTCGACCCAAGGCTCCTATAATGCGCCGCTGGCGCTGACCAGCGACAATACCGGCGGAATGGGTGCAGGCCAGCTCTCGTTGTTCCAAAGCATCGAATACACCAATCGCAGCCAGACGACGACGACAACCGTTTCATTGCCGACTGCCGTGCCCGGCGTTCAGTTCACCATATTCGACGTCGATTATGCCGCTAACGACTTTGCCGACAAGTTGACGGTTACCGGCACATTCAACGGCGCATCGGTGACGCCAACGCTCACCAACAATATCGCCAATTATGTAACCGGAAATGTCGCCATCGGTGACGCGGCTTCCAGCGCAACACAAGCGAACGGCAATGTCGTTGTCACGTTTTCGGCACCGGTTGACACCATCACCATCGTTTATGGCAACCACACGACCGCCCCGACCGATCCGGACGGTCAGGCAATTTCGATCTACGATTTCAACTTCTGCC
This sequence comes from Sphingorhabdus sp., assembly GCA_040007915.1. Lineage (GTDB taxonomy): Bacteria > Pseudomonadota > Alphaproteobacteria > Sphingomonadales > Sphingomonadaceae > Sphingorhabdus_B. The sequence goes on along the minus strand of JBDTUD010000026.1, from coordinate 1,937 downwards.
GTCCGCAGGCCAATATCAGCGTCACCAAAATCAGCTCCGTCTTGAGCGACGGCGTCAGCGTCACCAACCCGAAAGCAATACCCGGCGCGATTTTGCGTTATTGTATTTTGATATCCAATCCGGGCAGCGGAACAGCAACCGGCGTTGCCATGTCGGATGCAATTCCCCCAACCGTGACCTATATTCCAGCAAGCATATTATCCGGAACGAGCTGCGCATCTACGGCCACTATCGAAGACGATGATGCCGCAGGGGCCGACGAAATCGATCCGTTGGGTGTTTCGGTAACGGGTACGACATTAAGCGCAGCGGCCACATCCATGGGGCCATCATCGACGTTTGCCATATCGTTCAACGCGACCATCAATTGACGTATTAAAAATGCTGGCAATCGTACCGTTACATTTCTAAACACCCCGGCATGAGCACAAAAACAGTTTCGAATCGCAACGATCCTGTGATCGAGACACGTGATCAGCTGGTTGCCGCCATATCCAAGGGCGAAAAACCCAAGGACCGTTGGCGCATCGGCACCGAACATGAGAAGTTCGTATATTGCCGCCAAAATTATAGCGCACCCAGCTATGACGAACCCGGCGGCATCCGCGATCTGTTGATGGCGCTCACCGAGTTCGGTTGGGAACCGGTGCTTGAAGGTGGCAAAGTCATCGCGATGAGCGGGCCCGACGGCACGGTCAGCCTTGAACCGGCTGGCCAGCTTGAATTATCAGGGGCACCGCTGGAAAATCTGCACCAGACCTGCGCCGAAACCGGTCGTCATTTGAAGCAGGTGAAGGCGATTGGCGAAAAGACCGGCAAGGGTTTTCTCGGCCTTGGCCTCTGGCCTGACAAAACCCGCGAAGAACTGCCGGTCATGCCGAAGGGGCGCTATGCGATCATGCTGCGCCACATGCCGCGCGTCGGCAGCATGGGTCTCGACATGATGCTGCGGACCTGCACCATCCAGGTCAATCTCGATTATTCGAGCGAAGCCGACATGGCGCACAAATTCCGTACCAGTCTGGCGCTGCAACCGCTGGCGACAGCGTTGTTTGCCAACTCGCCATTTCTTGAAGGCAAGCCCAACGGCTTTCTGTCCTACCGCAGCCATATCTGGTCCGACACCGACCCGCACCGGACGGGTATGCTGCCGTTCGTGTTCGACAATGATTTCGGATATGAGCGCTATGTCGATTACATGCTCGATGTGCCGATGTATTTTGTCTACCGCGACGGCAAATATATCGACGCGGCAGGCCTGAGTTTCCGCGATTTTCTCAAAGGCAAACTGTCCGTCCTCCCGGGCGAATTACCGACCGTCGCCGACTGGGAAGACCATATGTCGACCGCGTTTCCCGAAGTGCGGCTCAAAAGCTTCCTCGAAATGCGCGGTGCCGATGGCGGTCCCTGGAACCGCATCTGCGCGCTACCCGCCTTCTGGGTGGGCCTGCTCTATGACCAGACCGCGCTTGATGCCGCATGGGACGAGGTCAAGCATTGGACGATGGAAGAACGTGAGGCCTTGCGCTCAGCCGTACCCGCCCAGGCACTTTCGGCCAAAATTCCCGGCGGCGGCACGTTGCTTGATCTGGCGGGTCGCGTCTTGGACATATCTTCGGCAGGCCTCGCCGCCCGCAACAAACTCAACAGCAGCGGCGACAATGAAACCGGCTATCTCGATCCGCTGCGCGAAATCGTCGCCTCGGGCAAAACCGTCGCCGAGCAGATGCTTGAGCGCTTCAACGGTGAATGGCGCGGCGACGTTCGCAAAGTCTATGACGAAATGAGTTTCTGACACGCTTGCACTAGGCTATAAGTTGGTCTAGGCGCGCATCTCTTCACGGCAACGTGGAGTGCAGGAGTTTAGCTCAGTTGGTAGAGCATCGGTCTCCAAAACCGAGGGTCGTGGGTTCGAGTCCCCCAACTCCTGCCATTTT
>JBDTUD010000025.1:0-47904 GCA_040007915.1 Sphingorhabdus sp. | reverse complement strand
GACTACCAGGGTATCTAATCCTGTTTGCTCCCCACGCTTTCGTACCTCAGCGTCAGTACTTGTCCAGTTAGTCGCCTTCGCCACTGGTGTTCTTCCGAATATCTACGAATTTCACCTCTACACTCGGAATTCCACTAACCTCTCCAAGACTCTAGCTATCTAGTTTCAAAGGCCGTTCCGGGGTTGAGCCCCGGGCTTTCACCTCTGACTTGAATAACCGCCTACGTACGCTTTACGCCCAGTAATTCCGAACAACGCTAGCTCCCTCCGTATTACCGCGGCTGCTGGCACGGAGTTAGCCGGAGCTTATTCTCCCGGTACTGTCATTATCATCCCGGGTAAAAGAGCTTTACAACCCTAAGGCCTTCATCACTCACGCGGCATTGCTGGATCAGGCTTTCGCCCATTGTCCAATATTCCCCACTGCTGCCTCCCGTAGGAGTCTGGGCCGTGTCTCAGTCCCAGTGTGGCTGATCATCCTCTCAGACCAGCTAAGGATCGTCGCCTTGGTGAGCTTTTACCTCACCAACAAGCTAATCCTACGCGGGCTCATCCCTTGCCGATAAATCTTTGGTCTTTCGACATCATACGGTATTAGCACAAATTTCTCTGAGTTATTCCGTACCTAAGGGCAGATTCCCACGCGTTACGCACCCGTGCGCCACTAGACCCGAAGGTCTCGTTCGACTTGCATGTGTTAAGCATGCCGCCAGCGTTCGTTCTGAGCCAGGATCAAACTCTCAAGTTTGAGCCAAAACGAAACTGGCACAGTATAAATACTGCTAACCAATTATGTTTGAATTTTAAGGACCCGTTTCTGCACAAGGTCATTACATATATGGATATATGCGTAAGGACATATGTGCGTAACGAGCTAATTTATAACCAAGCACCCGGAGCCTTAAAACCCCCGGACCTGGCGCCGCCGCCCACATGTCCCTTCATCTTATTATCACAATGTCAAAGAACCGACAGACAAAAAGGGGACACCCGTGGTTTCCCGATATTTCTACCGAGAGGCGGATGACCTGTTTGTTTGCGACCGAAACCGCAGAAATGCTTGGCACTTCCCGTCCGGTGAACAGGCCTCTAGAGCGGCTTTGGGATTCGGTCAACAGCCATTTTCAATTTTATTACAAAAAAAATGCACTGCGGCAGGGGGCGAAGCTTTGGTAAGCTTTTGCCTATATAAGGCGGGGTATGAACATCGACGCCCAATTTGCCGAAGACCAGCCCGCAGATTTCGGAAGCCGCGTGAAATCTGCGGTTTTCTGGCGTTCAGGCACCCAGATCCTGGCCCAACTGATCAGCTGGGGCGCGACCCTCGCCGTTATCCGGATTCTCGATCCGAGCGACTACGGCCTGTTTGCGATGACCTCGGTCGTGCTCGTATTTCTCAATTTCCTGAACGGATATGGCTTTGTCAGCGCCCTGATTCAGTCAGAAAAGGTCGAGCCGCTTCGGATTCGGCAAGCCTTTGGCATGCTGATTCTCCTGAACGGCGGATTGGCGCTGATTCAGCTCGCTGTAGTGGCGCCTCTCGCGGCCGCCTATTTCGAGGAGCCGGTAGTAGCGGCCATGCTCCGCTGGCAATCGCTGATCTATCTCGCAACGCCGTTCCTGATCCTTCCTGAAGCGATGCTGACGCGCAATCTGGAATTCAAAAAACCCGCGATCATCAACCTGACCTCGGCGTTTGTCGGCGCAGTGGTCGCACTGACAATGGCGCTCAATGATTATGGCGTGTGGACCCTAGTGTTCGCGCCGATTGCCATTTTCTGGACGCGGGCCATCGCGCTGATGCTCGCAACCCGTTTCTGGATACGGCCCAGCTTCAATTTCAGGGGCGCGGGCAATATTCTCAGCTTTGGCACGATGATGCTGGTCAGCCACGGCTTCTGGATCATCCAGAGCCAGATCGACATCTTCATTGCGGGCCGGTATTTCGACAATCACGATCTCGGCCTATATGCCGAGGCGCTTTTCCTCACGCAGATCTTCGCTGCAAAGTTCGTCCCCCCCCTAAATGAAGTAGCCTTCCCGGCTTATGCACGTCTGCAAAATGACCGTGCGGCATTGTCGGTAGGCTTTTTGAAGGCGGTGCGGTTGATCATGCTGATATCCTGCCCCTTCTATGTCGGCATGGCGGTAACCGCAGGGCCGCTTGTCGAAGTGGTGATGGGGCCTAAATGGATACAGGCGTCGCCGCTGGTAGCCGTGCTGTCGCTCGCCATGCCGGTGATGACATTGCAGATATTGTTCCACCCTGCGTTGAATGCGCTGGGACTGCCGCAGGTCACCGTGCGCAACTCGATCTTTGGCGCGGTGCTGATGCCGACCGTCTATCTATATGCGGTGCAATATGATTCGATCGGGTTGGCATGGGGCTGGCTGGTCGCATTTCCCATATTGCTCGCCTTCACGATATACCAGGCGAAGCCGCATATCGGCTTTACGGTCAGCGGATTGCTTGCAGCGGTCATACCGGGCCTGAGCGCGGCACTGGCAATGGGTGCTGTCGTCTGGCTGGTCGACCGGATGTTGATGCCGCTCCCCGCCCTGCCCCATCTGGCAATATTGGTGGCGACCGGGGGCCTGGCCTATACCGGATTGCTGTGGTTCGGCGCGCGCCAGACGTTCATGGAGGTCGTCAACCTGGTCATCAAACGCAAACCGCCCGAGCCGGTCACGGTTTGAGCAGACCAATCTCGATCAACCGCTCGCGTAGATAATCATCGGCGAGGATCGGTTCGGGATACCGATTCGGGTTATCCGCCGTCACGCACTGCGGCAATGTCGCAATCGGAAAATCTGACCGCAAATGCAGGAAGAACGGCATCGAATAACGGCTATACTTGGACCGCTCGCCCGTCGGATTGACCACGCGGTGGGTGGTTGACGGCAACATATGGTTGGTCAGTCGCTGCAACATGTCGCCGACATTGACCGCAATCCCGCCATCAGGAGGCGACACGCCCATCCAGCTGCCGTCGGGGCGCAGGATTTCGAGGCCCGCTTCCTCGGCACCAAGCAACAGCGTGATGAGATTGATATCCTCATGCGCGCCGGCGCGGATGCAACCTGCGGTGTCGCCCGCTATCGGTGGATAACGCAGCAGGCGCAGGATGCTGTTGCCATACTCAATCGCCGGATCGAACCAATGGGCGGGTAAATCCAGATAGCGCGCTATTGACGACAAAATTCGCCCCCCCACCTTGTCCATTTCCGCGTAGAGCAGTTGGAAGGTTTGTTTGAACCCCGGCACATCAGGCCAGATATTGGGCAGCATCGAACCTGCGAGGGGGCTTGACGGGTCAACATCCCTACCAACATGCCAGAATTCCTTCAGATCATGGTGGTCAGCACCCTTGGCGATCTCTGTCTTGAACGGCGTATAGCCGCGTTGTCCGGCAATCGCCTCGTCATAGCCCTTGCGCTTTTGCGCTTCGGGCTGATCGAACAGCTCTTTGGTCAACGCCCCCGCCCTAGCGACCAAGTCGGGATCAAGACCGTGGTCCACCACATTAGCAAACCCATAAGTTTTGAAACTGTCGCCAAGCGCCCGGCCCAAGACTTGTGGGTCCGGATTGGTGAGCGAAATAACCGGCATCTGTGTCATGGACTTTCAAATAGCCCTTGGCTTAAAGCGTGACCAGACAAATTCAGGAGTGGCCCATGCCCAAGCAATATTGGCTGATGAAATCCGAACCCGATGCTTATAGCTGGGATGATCTGGTCGAGCAGAAGGAAGGCATGTGGGACGGCGTGCGCAACCACACCGCTGCGATCAACTTACGCGCGATGAAAGTCGGCGACGAGGCGTTTTTCTATCACAGCAACATCGGGTTGGAGATTGTCGGTATCATGACGGTCAGCCAGGAGCATTTCATCGACCCCACCGACGAGAAGGCCCGCTTTGTCGCGGTCAAGGTCAAGCCGGTACGCAAGATAGCAAATCCGGTGACGCTGAAGGCAATCAAGGCCAATCCCAAACTCGCCGAAATGCAACTGATCCGCCAGTCGCGCCTGTCGGTCGCGCCGGTCAAACCTGCCGAGTGGCAAGAGATACTGAAGATGGCGGGTGAGTAGGCAGTGCCGAATATATGCGTGTTAACACCCGCCGAAGATTATGAGGAAGATTGGTCGGCCTTAGAGGCCGATTACCGGCGGCTATTTGGCGAGCGCGTTACCTTTCGCAGGTGGACCGACCCCGGCGAGCTTGCCGGTTTTAATCGGGTGTCGCCGCTCATCGCATGGGGGTATCAGCGCGATTGCCCGCTCTGGTTTGCCCTGCTTGACCGGATGGAGCGTGAGAACATCACGGTTTGCAATCCCGTGCCAATCCTGCGCTGGAACAGTGACAAATCTTATCTGGCCGAACTGGATGCCGCCAACGTGGCAACCGTACCGACGCTTGTAGCAGCGGCGTTGGACCAAGCAGCACTCGACCAAGCACGTGACGAATTTGGTACTGATATTTTGGTCATCAAGCCGCCCGTCTCGGGCGGCGCGGACGGCACTTTCCGGCTGGCTGCCCGCGATTCGCTTCCCATGTCAGTCGCGGGCCAGCGGATGATGATACAACCCTTCCTGCCGAGCATCGCGACAGAAGGTGAGTATTCGTTATTCTATTTCGGCGGCGAGTTCAGCCATTCGATAATCAAGCGCCCCGCCGCAGGCGACTTCCGTGTGCAGGACCAGTTCGGCGGATATGAGGAGGCAGTCGAAGCACCCGCTGCCGCCAACGCGTTGGCTGACGCAGCACTGGCAGCGACAGCGAACATCACCGGAACCGGAACACTTGCTTACTCCCGCGTCGATATGCTGCGCGATGGCAACGGACAGTTCCGGCTTATGGAACTCGAACTGATCGAACCAAGCCTGTTCCTGCGCTTCGCACCTGATGGTGGCGCAGCGTTTGCCAAAGCGTTGCTTTCCAGCGGCTAAATGCGACGAAATATGGAACCAATAGGCAGCGCAATGATTGACCCCGTGTATCGGTCCGCAACTCCCGCGAGGCTGGATTACGCAGAAAGGATCGCGTCATGGGCGAACTCATCGACAAAGCCAAAGGACTTGGCAACGAAATCGCAGGTAATATCAAGCAAGCCGCCGGTCGTGCGACCGATAATCCGAAGTTGGAAGCCGAGGGCACTGCGCAAGAACGCAAGGGCGAAGGCCAGAATCTCAAGGGCAAGGTAAAAGGCGCACTTGGCGACAAGGTCTAAGCCTTTTGGCAACTAAATGAAAATGGCCGCTACTTTAGCGGCCTTTTTTACGTCTGGCGGTAGTCGGCAATCACTTCCCCGCACGCCCGCAACTCTTCCTCATGCCCGACCTCGCGCCAGCTTTCGATGAGCGCGTCCTTTTCCCATGCCAGCATCGGCGGGAGCATGAGCATATGGTCGACCCATGCCTGCCCCGCCCGCCCAACATCGAGGCCATAGGTGCGCACGCGGAAGGCGACCGGCGCATAGAAAGCGTCGACGGCGGTGAATTCCGAGCCTGCCAGAAACGGCCCGCCAAAGCTTTCCAACCCCTGTGTCCACAATTCGGCAATCCGCGCGATATCGCGTTTTAGCGCATCCGACATCGGCTTGGGTTTTACCCGCACACCAACATTCATCGTGCAATCGTTCCTGAGCGCAGAAAAGCCGCCATGCATTTCGGCCACCGCGCACTGCGCCCACGCCTTGGCCGCCTCGTCTGCTGGCCAGACGCCCTGATGCCGTTCAGCGAGATAGAGTGTGATGCCGAGCGAATCCCAGATAGTGCGCGTCCCACCTCTTTTGGCGGCATCCCGCAACAGCGGCACTTGCCCCGTCGGCGAAAACGTCCGGAACGCCTCATAATTACTGGCTGCGGCGAACGGTTCGAACCGGTCTTCAAAGTTTATGCCCAGCGTCGTCATCAACAGCCAGGGCCGGAGCGACCAGCTGGAGTAATTGCGGTTCGCGGTGATGAGCGTGTAGCTCATTTCATTTCGCCAGCTCTGCCTCAATCACCGCCAACAATGCTGGATCGTCCGGCGCAATCGTCGGCGAAAAGCGCGCCGCAACACTGCCGTCGCGGGCGATAACAAACTTCTCGAAGTTCCACAGCACTTCCGGGTCGGGATTGGGGGTCATGCCATAACCGCGCAGCCGCTCGCGGAAGACTTCGGCGTCACCCTGCTTTTCCGGCTGCGCCGCAGTCAGGGCCTGATATAGCGGATGCTTGTCTTCACCAACAACGCTGAGCTTTTCAAACATCGGGAATTTGACGCCGTAATTCAGCGTGCAGAAATCGACGATTTCCGCATTACTGCCCGGTTCCTGAGCGCCAAAATCATTGGCCGGAAACCCGAGCACAGCAAACCCCCTGCCTTCCAATCGCTCGTGCAGCGCCTCCAGCCCTTCATATTGCGGCGTGAGCCCGCATTTGGAGGCGACATTTACGACCAGCAGCACATCGCCTGCATGGTCGCCGAGTGAAGCATCTTTACCGTCAATGGTCTTGAGCGGGATCGCGGACAATGTCTGGGGCATTTGGGTTCTCCTAGGCGACATAATTCGCCGTGGTCTTTGCGGCGACTTCATCCGCGCTCACGCCCGGCGCCATCTCGATCAGCTTGAATGGCGACGCGTGGTCGGGCCGCTGGAATACGGCAAGATCGGTGATGATCATGTCAACGACATTCTTCCCCGTCAGCGGGAGTGTGCAGGACGGAATGAACTTCGCACTGCCATCCTTGGCGTTATGCTCCATCACCACGATGATCTTTTTGACGCCTGCAACCAGATCCATGGCACCACCCATGCCCTTGATCATCTTGCCTGGGATCATCCAGTTGGCGATATCGCCATTTTCCGCAACCTCCATCGCACCGAGAACAGTCAGGTCGATATGTCCGCCGCGGATCATCGCGAAGCTGGCAGCACTATCGAAATAGGCCGTTTGCGGCAGTTCGCTGATTGTCTGCTTGCCGGCGTTGATCAGGTCGGGATCTTCTTCCCCCGCATAAGGGAACGGCCCGATGCCGAGCATGCCGTTTTCAGACTGTAAGGTCACCTCCATGTCCGTCGGAACATGGTTGGCCACCAGCGTCGGTATGCCGATGCCAAGGTTCACATAATAACCGTCGCGCAGTTCCTTTGCGGCGCGGGCGGCCATGTCGTCGCGGGTCCAGCCGTTGGCGTTGCCATCATGCGTTGTCATATCAATCCATTTTCATCAGGATATTGGGTTGCAATATCGGTCGGGTTGGCGCGCTCGGCATCAATGCCTTGCCAAATGCGCTCATATGCATCCGTCTCGGACACTCCGGTCGCCTGCGCATAGGTTTTCGCGCCGTGGCGGACACAGTCGACCAGCGCCATGCCGAACAGGAACGGATCGGCACCAATCGGCACCGGATTGATAAAGCAGGTTACCGGGCCCCCCTCCTTCGCCCAGACGCGCAAAAATTCGCGGCTGTCGCCGATCATATCGACGTACGGCAAAAGGTCGATGGGGACCGGTTTACCACTCATCACGCCAGCTCCCGTTCCCGCACCGTCCGGAACTCGATTTTCTTGTCATAAGGTGCGCCGATGATCATCCGCTGCACATAGACGCCAGGCAAGTGGATGCAATCAGGGTCAAGCGTGCCCACCGGCACCACTTCTTCCACCTCGACCACGCACATCTTGCCGCAGGTGGCGGCGGGCAGGTTGAAGTTGCGGGCGGTCTTGCGGAACACAAGGTTGCCGCTTTCATCCGCTTTCCATGCTTTCACAATCGACAGATCAGCGAAGATACCGCGTTCGAGAATATATTCCTCACCGTCGAAGCTCTTTGCTTCTTTGCCCTCGGCCACCAGCGTGCCAACACCGGTCTTTGTATAGAAACCTGGGATCCCCGCGCCGCCTGCACGCATCCGCTCAGCCAATGTGCCTTGCGGGCAAAATTCCACCTCAAGCTCGCCCGCCAGATATTGGCGTTCAAATTCCTTGTTCTCGCCGACATAAGACGAAATCATCTTCTTCACCTGCCGGGTACGCAACAGCTTGCCAATGCCTTCGCCGTCGATCCCTGCATTGTTGGAAACAAAAGTCAGGCCGGTCACATTGCTGTCCCTGATGGCGTCGAGCAGCCGTTCGGGAAGACCGCAAAGACCAAAGCCGCCGGAGGCAATCAGCATGTCGTTTTTGAGTATCCCGTCGAGCGCCGATGCGGCGTCCGGGAAAAGCTTGTTGGCCATTAAATGCTCCTGCGAAATGGGAGAAACGGAACGTAGGATGCCTAGCCGCCAATGGAGGCGGGCGTCAACGCCAATAGCGCATGTAAATCAGCCAGTGCCTGCGCCTCGTACACCATCCGATAGATACGTGGGTCGGGCTTGCGGATGCCCGCCTTTGGCAATGATGTGATTGCGCCGCCGAAGTCGAATATGATGGTGCCGAACACCGTCAATGTTGGAACGGAATTAGGGTCAGGACCTGTTAAATACACACCTGAGGCGTCAAAATGGCAAAGATAACGGACGTAAATGCCCGCCGGGAGCAGTCGTTCTGCTTCCAAGGGAATTTAGGCTCGAGATCGCAGCCATTTTGCCGTCCCTTCGGGATTTGACCGATTTTGTCCCCTGCGCCTTGCCGCCTTGCACTGAACAAAATCGCTTCAAACCTCAGATGTGTATTTAACAGGTCCTGACCCTAAATTATGCGCGTTTGGCCCTGATCAATGATATGATCTATTCAGACCCACAGAGTCCCGCCGTCCCGGTATCGCAATTTTTGCATCATGATGGAGGCAGCTATGAAATCAGTGCTCACATATGTCGGTAATGACGAAGGCTTTGAAGCCAGGCTTCAATCCGCGCTAGACGTCGTTCGCCGGTTCGACGGTCATCTCACAATCGTACAACCCAGCCTAGCGCGCGACTATGTCGCGTTCGACATGTTGGGCGGAGCCCACTTCATTGTCGAAGCGTGGGAGGCTACCGAAAAGCAGCGCACCGAAATATGTGAGAAAGTCGAGGCGCGGCTTAAGGTGGAAGGTGTAAATTGGGATTGGCAGCTGATCGATGGCAACGCGCTTACCGATATCTTGGTCGATGCTGCGCGGTTTGCCGACCTCGTCGTCCTCTCGCTGGATACCGTCAACAAGGGTGCGTCCAGCCCGGGACGTCAGCTTGTCGGCGATCTCGCGGTAAAGTCGCACACCGCCATATTGGCCGTTCCTGCAACGGTACGCGGTATCAATCTTGATCGCGCGTTGATCGCATATGATGGCGGCTTTGAGGTAGCACACGCCATACGCGCCGCGACGCCGCTGCTTCGCCAATGCACATCGGTGAAGATTGCCGAGATTACCACTGCACCCGAAACATTCCCGCTAACCGATGTTGCGCTTTATCTCGCTCGGTGGGGGATTTCTGTTGATGTTGAGATGGTGGACAAGGGCCAGTTGACGGTTGAGGAACGCCTGCTCGCACTTGTCGATAAATCGCGCCCCGATCTGCTTGTCATGGGTGCCTATAGCCACGGCCGTTTGCGGGAAACGCTGTTTGGCGGCGTTACGCGCTATGTATTGGGTGAAGTCGGCATTCCGGTGCTGCTCGCGCATTGAGCCTATATTGCCAGACACTTGACCCGCGCCCAAGGTCATGCAACGCCATGCCATGACCGAAGGGCCCACTCCAGCCGCTACAGCCCGCCCGATGGGGCTGTGGATGGCGCTGGCGTTGGTAATGGGCAGCATGATCGGCTCGGGCGTATTCCTGTTGCCCGCCAGCCTGGCACCCTTAGGCTGGAACTCGGTTTTTGGCTGGGCGATCACCGTTTCAGGGGCTTTATGTATTGCCGCCGTATTTGCGCGGCTTTGCAGGGCGCTGCCCAAAGCAGGCGGACCTTATGCCTATACCCGTGCGGCTTTTGGCGACGGCGCAGGCTTTGCAATTGCCTGGGCTTACTGGATTTCCATGTGGGTCGGTAACGCGGCAATTGCGACCGGTGCCGTCAGCTATTTGAGCCAGTTGTTTCCGGTGGTCGGCCAGCCCGGCATTTCGGCAGCGGTTACCGTAGCAATTGTCTGGGCTTTCACGCTCATCAATATCAGCGGCACCAAATTGGCAGGGCAAGTGCAGCTTGTCTGGACCATCATCAAGCTGCTGCCACTCGTCGCGGTTATTGGCCTGGCAGCTTATGTGCTTGCAACCAGTGGCACCGGCGTTGTCGCGCCGTTCGAGCCTGACGATATTTCGGTTGCCGGTATATCAACCGCTACAATCCTGACCTTATGGGCGATGCTGGGTCTGGAAACCGCCACAGTCCCGGCCGACAAGGTCGTAGACCCGGAACGGACAATTTCGCGTGCTACTCTGCTCGGCACCGGAGGAGCGGGTATCATCTACATATTGGTTTGTTCAGCCGTGGTATTGATGCTGCCCGCTGCGATTACCGCTGCGTCACCTGCGCCATTTGCCGAATTCGTTGCGCGCTATGGCGGCGCGAATGCTGGGACAGCGATTGCCGCATTCGGCGCGATCAGTGCGCTGGGCGCGCTCAACGGCTGGGTAATGGTGCAGGGCGAGCTTCCCGCCGCGATGGCGCGCGATGGTTTGTTTCCAGCTTTTTTGGGCAAGGCATCAGCCAATGGCACGCCGCGCAATGCGCATCTGTTCACCACCAGCCTGTTGACGGTGGTTATCCTGATGAACAGCAGCCGGTCGATGTCGGCCATGTTTGAATTTTTGATCATATTGACCACCGCCATCGTGCTGGTCATGTATTTCGGCTGCGTTGCAGCAGCGGTGCGGTTGATCGGCAAGGGCGTGATGCCGGTGACAACGGGCTTCGCAGCGATATTATTGCTGGCGGCGATCTATTCGCTCTGGACGATATATGGTGCTGGATGGGAGGCTTTGGGCTGGGGCGCTGTCTTACTGGTTGCTGGCCTGCCGGTTTATGGTTTGATGGTGATAGATGGGGGTTCCAAAGCCGCGACGTGATACCTACATGCAGGCAAACACAAACGACAAGCTGGACTCCACAAATGACGACCACATACGACGCAGATCTCGCGCTTTTTATCGATGGCAACTGGCGCAGCGGTGAAGGGCGGGAGCATCATAATGTCGTCAACCCCGCAACCGGCGAGACGCTGGCCCGGCTTCCGCTTGCCACCGCCGCCGATCTTGACGAAGCTCTGGCCGCGACGGCAAAGGGTTTTGCCATTTGGCGCAAAACCGATGTCAACGAACGCGCGGGCATATTGCATAAGGTCGCGACCCTGATCCGCGAACGCGCGGAAAATATTGCGGTGCTGCTGACCATGGAACAGGGCAAACCGCTGGCAGAAGCCCGCACCGAAGTGCTGTCCTGCGCCACGCAGTTCGACTATTTCGCCGAAGAGGCAAAGCGCAGTTACGGCCGCGTGCTGGTGCGCCCGACCGGACAGCGCGCGTTGGTTCTGAAACAGCCCGTTGGCCCCGTTGCCGCGTTTTCGCCGTGGAATTTTCCGGTCAACCTGATGTGCAAGAAAATGGCAGCGGCCCTTGCCGCCGGTTGCTCGATCATCGCCAAGCCGCCCGAGGAAACGCCGGGCTGCACCAGCGCGATCATGCGCTGCGTCGTCGATGGCGGGGTTCCCGGCAATGTCGCGCAACTGGTTTACGGCGTTCCCGACATGGTCAGCCGCCACCTGATCACTTCCCCCATCATCCGCAAGATCAGCTTCACCGGATCCGTGCCGGTCGGCAAGCATCTGCTTAAACTCGCGGCAGATGGCGTGAAGCGCACGACGATGGAGTTGGGCGGCCATGCGCCGGTGATCGTTTTTGACGATTGTGACCTCGAAAAGACGCTCAACCTCGCCGCCACCACCAAGTTCCGCAACGCCGGGCAGGTCTGCATTTCACCGACGCGTTTTTATGTGCAGCAAGGCGTTTATGACCGTTTTGTCGAAGGGTTCGCTGCCCGGACGCAGAAGATCCAGATGGGCAACGGCCTCGATACCGCAACCATCATGGGACCGCTGGCGAACGAGCGTCGTCCGTCGGCCATCGAAACCTTGGTGGCCGATGCGACGGCGAAGGGTGCACGGCTTTTGACCGGAGGCGAGCGCGGGGAAGGCGGCTATTTCTTCCAGCCAACGGTACTCGCTGATGTGCCTCTCAGCGCGGATGTCATGGAAAACGAACCCTTCGGCCCGGTCGCGCTGATCCGGCCATTTGCAACGTTCGCCGAAGCCATCGAACAGGCCAACCGCCTGCCCTTCGGCCTTGCGGCTTACGCTTTCACTGAAAATGCACGCCAGGCCAATTTGGTCAGCGATGCACTCGACACCGGCATGGTCGGCTTGAACACCTTCGCGATTTCCACCCCCGATGCACCATTTGGCGGGGTCAAGGAATCAGGCTTCGGCAGCGAAGGCGGTCCAGAGGGGCTGGACAGCTATTATGTTACGAAGGCGGTGCATCAGGTTTGATCCGTCGCAGGCTATATCTGTTGGCGGGACTCACATCGGTTGCGCTCGGTACGATAGGGGCGTTTTTGCCCTTATTGCCGACCGTGCCGTTTTTGATATTGGCGGCCTTCTGCTTTGCGCGCAGCAGCCCGGCGCTTGATGCGCGGTTGATGAACCATCCGCGCTACGGCCATCATCTGGTCGCGTGGCGGAAAAATGGGGCGGTCAGCCGCAGGGCGAAATGGTTGGCAACAGCCGCGTTCGCCATCAGCATCATGATCGGCGGCGCAACGCTCAGCTTTCCGTGGGTCTTAATCCCGCCAGCGGTCGCAGCCATCTGTGCCAGCTGGCTGTGGATGCGGCCCGAAAGTTAAATCACTGCCTCTCGCACAACCGCAACCCCCGCCTCGCGCTGCGCCCTTAGCTCAGCCTTCAACTTCGCCGGATCGCGGGCAAAGACAAAGCCGAAACTGACCCCGCCTTCCTTGCCGATGGTCGCATGGTGAAGCTTGTGCGCCTGCACCAGCCGCTTCGCATAACCGCGCTTCGGCACATATTTGAAGTAGCGCTGATGGACGAGGCCGTCATGCACCAACGTATAGATGATTCCGTAAAACAGCACGCCAAGGCCAATCCAAGTACCCGGCTCCCACGCATCGGCACCCATAATCATCGGCGAACCCAAGGCGAACATCGTTATGCTGATCGCCGCGCCAACCAGCCCGAACAGATCGTTCTTTTCCAGCGGCTTATCATGCGGCTCGTGATGGTCACGGTGCCAGCCCCAACCCGGGCCATGCATGATATATTTATGGCTGGCCCACGCCACAAACTCCATCGAGATGATGGTGGTGAAAACGACGACGAGGATGGCAACAGCGCTCATGATGAGATAGATAGTCTACCGCCGCGAAAATGAGAAGTGCCTTGCCTTTTTGTGACTCTGACGCAAAGGCAACGGGCATGAACAAGCCCCAAACCCTGTACGAAAAAATCTGGAACGCGCATGTTGTCGAGACGCGCGCCGATGGCACCGCCTTGATCTTTATCGATCGGCATCTGGTGCATGAAGTGACCAGCCCGCAGGCATTCGAAGGGCTGCGCGCGGCGGGGCGTACGGTGCGGCGGCCCGATCTGACGCTGGCGGTGCCGGATCATAATTTGCCGACAACAAAACGGCTTGACGCGGCGGGCGACCGCATACCTATTGCCGATCTTGAAAGTGCGGCGCAATTGGCAGCGCTGGAAGCCAATGCTCCGGCATTTGGTATCCGCTATATCGGCGCGACCGATGCTGAACAGGGCATTGTCCATGTTGTCGGCCCCGAACAGGGCTTTTCGCTGCCCGGCACCACCATTGTCTGCGGCGACAGCCATACGGCCTGCCACGGTGGCCTCGGCGCGCTTGCTTTCGGCATCGGCACCAGCGAGGTCGAGCATGTACTGGCGACACAGACCTTGCAGTTGAAACGTTCGAAATTGATGGAAGTCCGCGTTGACGGCGAGCTTGGCCCGGGCGTCACCGCCAAGGACATCATCCTCCACATCACCGGTGTCATCGGAGCGGCGGGCGGCAATGGCCATGTTATCGAATATACCGGAAGTGCTATCCGCAATCTCAGCATTGAGGGTCGCCTGACAATTTCCAACATGGCAATCGAGGGCGGCGCGCGGGCCGGGCTGATCGCGCCCGACGATGTCACCTTCGCTTATTTGCAGGGCCGCCCGATGGCCCCCAAGGGCGCGGATTGGGATGCCGCTGTTACCTATTGGCGTTCATTGGCAACCGATACGGGCGCAACCTATGACAAAACGGTCATCATCGACGCCGCCGATATTGTACCAAGCGTAACCTGGGGTACGTCACCCGAAGATGTAGTGCCCATCACCGGCATCGTCCCCGATCCGATGAGCTTTGCCGACCCGTCAAAGCAGGAAGCGGCACGCAAATCGCTCGACTATATGGGGCTGAAACCCGGCACGCCGATGACCGATATCGAGGTGCAGAATATCTTTATCGGCAGCTGCACCAATAGCCGCATCGAAGATCTCCGCGCCGCAGCAGCGGTGCTGAAGGGCCGCAAGAAGGCCGCGAACGTCAAATGGGCGATCGTCGTGCCCGGCAGCGGATTAGTGAAGGCGCAAGCCGAAGCCGAAGGGCTGGACCGCATTTTCACCGACGCAGGGCTGGAATGGCGCGAACCCGGCTGTTCGGCATGCCTCGGTATGAACCCCGACAAGGTGCCACCCGGAGAACGCTGCGCCTCAACCAGCAACCGCAATTTCGTCGGTCGGCAAGGACCGGGTGCACGGACCCATTTGGTGTCGCCGGCAATGGCGGCGGCTGCCGCGGTGACAGGGCGGCTGACCGATGTTAGGGAACTTGTCAGCCAGTGAACGGGCGGAACTTAAATGGCTTAAAATCAAATCTTATCTCAGACCTTTTCGTTCGCACCGCAGATGAGAATTATATTACTGCTCGATGGTGCGCGGTGAACAAGCTGCACGTTGATTTTTTCTGGCTTGCCGCCCTGACATATCCCATTGACATATCCCGCTTCATCCGCTAAACCCCTCCCATGAACGCGCCATCCAAATTCCCGCGCACAGCAGCTATCTTCCGGTCAAATCGCAATCAGGCGGTGCGGATCCCTAAGGATATGGAATTCCCCGAAGACGTAAAAAAGGTTTATATTCATAAGCGTGGTCGTTCATTGGTGGTCGTTCCTGTTAATGATTTCTGGGACGATTTCTTTGATCGTTCCGGGATCGAAATCGAAGAACCTGCCGAACTCCCTTACGAGACGCGCGAAGCGTTTTGATGCTAACCTCGCTGCTGGACACCAACCTGTGTATCCGCGCGTTGCGCGACCGGCCTTTGGAAATTCGGGAACGCCTCAAGGCCGAGTTTGACAAAGTCTGTATCTCGTCAATTGTCCGTTACGAACTCTATGTCGGTATCGCGCTCGCAGGCGGCGGCGACAAGGCACAACAGGAACTGGAAGAATTTCTTAGCCCTATTCCGTGCCTGCCATTTGATAACAAGGCAGCACTCCATGCTGCCGAGATCCGCGCTGACTTGACGCGAAAAGGCAACATCATCGGCCCTAACGACCTCCTCATCGCAGGCCACGCCCGTAGCCTCGGTCTAAAACTCATCACCGGCAACTTGCGCGAGTTCAACCGGGTCGACGGTTTGCGCTGCGAAGACTGGCTGGGTAGCTAAATCGACTCTGTCCCCCAAAGGCACATGGCCATTCCGGCATCTTGACTCGGGCGCCAAAGCTACAGATTGTGAAATCGGTCAGGAGGCCGACAAATGGCAAAGCGTCCCGTGTCCCGCAAGGCGAGTACTAACCTGCTCGAAGTCGGCACCGGTGTTGTTGTCGGTTGGACCCATCATGACCTGGGCTCCAGCATCGATCTGCGGATCCAGAGCGCACAGTCAAAACTGGCCCTCAACAATGACGAGATCGACAGCCACCATTTCCTGATGACCCACAATCAGGCTTTGTTGCTGGCGAAATATCTGCTCGATGCCACCGGACAAATCCTGCCGGCCAAGCAAAAGCCTGCTTTGTGGCGGCGGATCGGGAACTCCTTCCGCAAATAAAGCTTAAGCTCTTTACTTGGCGTAACCGCCAAAGCTAAGGCTGAACGCACACAGGATTTGGAACCATGACAGACAAAAACGACAAAACCGACGCCGACGCCAATTGGTCGACCGGTGCAAAAGTGGGTGCCGCCGTCGGCTCTGCGGCTTTGGTCGCAGCCTTGCTTTATGCGGGCAAGCGCCATTTGAGCCAGAAAAGGGGCAAGCTTGAGCCGCAATCGCCAGAGGTTCCGCCACCGGTAACGCCCGGACCAGGCAGCGCCCCCGACGCTAAACCGGAAGACGACGCGTGAAGCCGATCAGCGCCGTTGATGGCCGCGCTTATCCCCTTGGCCGCAAGAATATCGACACCGACATCATCATTCCGGCCAAGTGGCTGAAGACGATCAGCCGCGAAGGGCTGGGACGCGGAGCGTTCGAGACTTTGCGTGCGGAACCCGGAAATGTGTTTGATGACCCCGAATATGCCGGTGCGCCAATCCTGATTGCGGGCGACAATTTTGGCTGCGGGTCGAGCCGCGAGCATGCGGCGTGGGCAATGGCGGATCTCGGCATCACGGCGGTGATCGCTCCCAGTTTTTCCGACATATTTTCAGGGAACGCTTTCAAAAACGGGCTGCTGGCGATTGAGTTGCCGCAGGCGGCGATTGACCGGTTGATGGAAGTGGCAAAAACCGACCCCATCCATATCGATCTTGAAACCCAGACGGTAACGACACCGTTTCAGGACCGATTTACCTTCGAGATTGATCCGTTCCGCAAACATTGCCTGATGGACGGTGTCGATGAAATCGGCCTGACCCTGGCAAGCAGCGATGCGATTTCGGCGCATGAGGCGAAGGCACCGTCCTGGCTGGTTCCGGCCAGCGCCTGATGGCGGCATAACGGGAGAGTAGAATGCGTGCACTTTTATCAACGGCTACTGGCGGCCCCGAAACTTTGGTGATGGGCGATCTACCCGAACCCGTCGCCGACGCTGGCGAGGTGGTGATTGCCGTTAAGGCTTGCTCAATCAACTTTCCCGACACGTTGATGATCGTTGATCTCTACCAGTTCAAACCCGCGCGGCCCTTTGCGCCCGGCGGCGAAGTGGCAGGGATAATCGAGGCCGTTGGCGAAGGTGTCACCGGCTTTGCGGTCGGTGACCGCGTCATTGGCCTGTGCGGCAATGGCGGGCTGACCGAAAAGGTCGCTATACTCGCATTCAATGTCTTTAAAATGCCTGATGCGATGAGTTTTGAGGATGGCGCGTCGTTGCTAATGACCTACTGCACGTCGATCCATGCGCTGAAGGACCGTGGTCATATGAAGGCGGGTGACAGCGTGCTGGTGCTGGGCGGCGCTGGCGGCATCGGTATTTCGGCGATTGAACTCGGCAAAGCTTATGGCGGCCGGGTGGTCGCCGGTGTGTCGAGCGAAGCCAAAGCTGACATCGCGCGTGAGGCCGGCGCTGACGAGGTCGTTATCTATCCGCATCAACCGTTCGACCGCGACCAGTCCAAGGCGCTTGCCGATACGTTCAAGAAAGCGGCAGGCGGAGACGGGTTTAACATCGTCTATGACACCGTCGGCGGCGATTATAGCGAACCGGCGGTCCGCGCGATCGCATGGGAGGGTAAATTCCTCGTCGTCGGATTCCCGGCTGGCATCGCGAAATTGCCGCTCAATCTGACGCTTCTGAAAAGCTGCGATGTGTGCGGCGTCTTCTGGGGCGCTTTTGCCGCGCGTGACCCGAAACGCAACCACGCGAACGTCGCTGAACTGTTTGATTTCTATGCACAGGGTAAAATCAAACCGCGCATATCGGAAATATTCCCGCTGGAGCGCGCGGGTGATGCGATTGCGCGGCTGGGTGACCGGGCGGCGGTCGGCAAGCTGGTCGTACAAATTTGACGCGCTGCCTGCCTTGTTTCGGCGCAGCAGAGCGACTACCTTAAACTCTACATCTTTCAGGGGACTGATATGACGACTTTTGATAACCGCGAAAATGCGTTCGAAAATATGTTCGCGCATGACGAAGCGATGATGTTCAAGGTCACCGCGCGGCGCAACAAGCTGGTTGGCCACTGGGCGGCGGAGAAAATGGGGCTGACACCCGAGGAAACAGCGGCTTATGCGACGTCGGTGGTCCAGGCCGATTTTGAAGAGGCGGGCGATGAAGATGTCGTGCGCAAATTGCTCGGCGACCTGACGTCAGCGGGTGTCGAGGTCGACGACGCGATGATCCGCGCGGCGCTTGACGACAAGATGATCGAGGCGCGCCGTCAGTTCATCGAGCAGGCCTGACCGCGATGGCGATGCAGGCTGTTGAAATTGAGGGCATGATAAAAGCCGCCTTCCCCGACGCGCTGATCGAAATTACCGATCTGGCAGGCGACGGCGACCATTATGCTGCGCGCGTGGTCAGCGAGGCTTTTCGCGGACAACCCCGCGTCAAACAACATCAGGCGGTCTATGCCGCATTGGGCGGACGGATGGGTGGGGTATTGCACGCGCTGCAACTGACCACTGCCTGTCCAGAATAAGCGCCGCGCCGGAATAAGGAGTTATTGAAATGAGTACGAACGAACGGATCGAAGCGTTGGTCAAAAACAACGACGTGGTGCTGTTCATGAAAGGCACGCCGTTGTTCCCGCAATGCGGCTTTTCCAGCCGGGCGATTGCGATTCTCGATCATCTGGGCGTTGCCTATGAAAGCGTCGACGTGCTGCAGGACATGGAAATTCGCGCCGGTATCAAAGCATATTCCGACTGGCCCACCGTCCCGCAGCTTTATGTGAAGGGCGAATTTCTCGGCGGCAGCGACATCATGATGGAGATGTACGAAGCTGGTGAGTTGCAGGCGCTGGTTGAGGCCGAAGGACTGGTCAAAGCGGAGTAGCCTTTTCGTCGGCATGATGTGCCGCGTTGCATGACTTGCGCTTTATGCTGGAACTGGCAGAGCAAGTTCAACTAGACGGGCACATGGCACTGCGAGACGTTGACGCAAACTACATCGCCGACTTGTACGGCGAAACCTATCTCGCCGAGGATGTTTTGCAACCCCGGCGGCGTCCGGCGGTGCGATCAATGTTCCCCGGTTTCATTGTCGTTGCCATTGCAGCAGCGGCAGCGACATGGTTTTCAGAGCATTATGGGATGCCGGTGATCCTGGCGGGATTGCTCGTCGGCCTGGCGCTCAATTTTGTATCTGCCGAAGCCAAAGTCCATCTGGGCCTCGACTTTTGCGGCACCTCTTGTTTGCGCTGGGGCATTGTTCTGCTCGGCACGCAGGTCACCTTTATGCAGATTGGCAGCCTGGGCGCATTGAGCTTTGTCGGGCTGATTGCGATCATGATGCTGGTCGTTGGCGCGGGCCTGCTCGGTGCGCGGATTGGCGGGCAGAGCCACCTGACCGGTTGGCTGGCTGGCGGCGCAACCGCCATTTGCGGCGCGTCGGCGGCCCTTGCGATTTATGCGCTGATCGGACGCGAGCGGCTGAACCAGTCGCAATTCACGCTCACGTTAGTCGGCGTTGCGCTCGCCAGCGCGATTGCGATGTCTTTCTATCCTATTATCGCCGAATATCTGGACTTTACCGACCGGCAGGCAGGTTTCCTGATGGGGGCGGCAGTGCACGATGTCGCGCAGTCGCTGGGCGGTGGCTATAGTTTCTCGCAAAATGCGGGCGAAGTGGCGACGATTGTAAAGCTTTCGCGCGTTGCCTTGCTGGCCCCGGCGGTCGCGCTAATCGGGCTGGCGATTGGTAGCGCCGATAGCTCACGCCGTAGCCTGATGGCAAAGCTTAAACTGCCGTGGTTCATTCTCGCCTTTTTCGCCGCCGTCGCCGCAAACTCGCTCGTCAACCCACCTGATTGGGTGCGCGAATATGGGTTGGTTGCATCGAAGGCAATGTTGCTGTTCGCGGTCACCGCCACGGCAATGCGATCCCGCCTCGATCTGCTGCTCGGCCAAGGCTGGCGCGCTTTGCTGCCGGTGATGCTGGCGACAATCACGGCCTTTGTCCTGGCCTGCGGATTTGCATGGGCAGTCTTGTGAGCGATGAAGTCTACGACCTCGCGGTTATCGGTGGTGGCGTCAATGGTTGTGGCATTGCACGCGATGCTGCGGGGCGCGGCGCAAAAGTCATCCTGTTCGAACGGGGTGATCTGGCGCGCGGAACATCGTCGGCGTCGACAAAACTGATCCACGGCGGCCTGCGATATCTGGAGCATTACGAGTTCGCGCTGGTGCGCGAATCGCTGATGGAACGCGAGCGTTTATGGGCGATTGCGCCGCATATCATCTGGCCAATGCGTTTCGTCCTGCCGTACCAAAAGGGCCTGCGTCCGCGCTGGCTGGTGCGGCTCGGGCTGTTTTTGTATGACCATATCGGCGGCCGCAAACGTCTGCCCGCAACGCGCAGCCTGAACCTGAAAACCGATCCGTCGGGCAAGCCGCTCCTTGCCGGGTTCACCAAAGGGTATGAATATTCGGATTGCTGGGTCGATGACGCGCGTCTGGTCACGCTCAATGCGCTGGATGCAGCCGAACGCGGTGCCGACATCCGCACCCGCGCGGAAGTCACGCACCTCGAACGGCAGAATGGCCTCTGGCATATTAGCATATCAGGCCAAGCGCAGGTTAAAGCCCGGGCAGTCATCAACGCTGCGGGACCAGCGGTGCTCGACCTGCTGGCGCGCGTCACAGGCCACCAGCGCGATCCGGATGAACGAATCCGCCTTGTGCGCGGTTCGCACATCGTCGTCGCCCGGATGTTCGACACCGCCCGAGCCTATTTCTGCCAGAACCCCGATGGCCGGATTTTCTTTGCAATCCCTTATGAAGATGACTTCACCCTGGTCGGCACCACCGATGCCGATCATCACGGTTCGCTCGACAATGTGACCGCGACATCGGAAGAAATCGCCTATCTGTGCGGGTCTGCCGCTGCTTATTTCAAACAGAAGCTGACGCCCGCCGACGTGATCTACAGCTATGCCGGCGTCAGGCCGCTGGTCGATGACGGATCGGGCAAGCCCGAAACTGCATCGCGCGGTTATCATTTTGAGGTCGATGTGGGCGCGGAGGGGGCTGCACCGTTATTGTCGGTATTCGGCGGCAAAATCACCACCTATCGCCATTTGTCTGAAAGCGCGGTTGCCCGATTGTCGGCCTGTTTACCTGTTTTAGCGGGCAAAGGGTGGACCGCAGCGGCGGCTCTTCCCGGCGGAGATTTTCCGATGGAGGGCGTAGCGGCGCTCCGTAATGCTTTGGCCCAGGAATATCCGTTTCTGGATGGCAAGCTCGTCCACCGGCTGGTGCGCAGTTACGGGACGCGGGCATGGAACTGGCTTGGGGCGGCAAAATCGATTGCCGATCTCGGAAGTCATTTCGGGCACAGCCTGTATCAATCCGAAGTCGATTATCTGATTGCACACGAATGGGCGCGGAGCGCGGAGGATATATTGTGGCGGCGGAGCAAGCTCGGCCTTCGTTTTTCCGAAACGGAGCAGGCGGTGCTGGCGGAGTATGTTTGTGCCAAAGTTGCGAACTATTCGGCGTAACCATTCAATATAGTTGGCTCAATAAATGCCAGCGCCCCGCGACCCGCCCCGAACCGCTTGGCGACCTGCCCAGCCATGAAGGACCGATCACGTATACGCTGTCCGGTTGTGATTTTGCAACCTGTTGTAATTTATGATAGACTTGATCCGCGTCATTTCTGACCAAGAGAGTCGCCGTCGCGAAAACACGTGCAAAAGCAGGGATGGGGTAATGCGGGATAGTCAGGTGGCGAGAGCCACAGATGAGTCGGATGGCCAGACATATGATGCTGTGCCGCAGGACTATATCGCCCCCGAAAAACTGCAGGTTGTGCATTTCGCCCCGCCCGCAGAACTCGCGCCGTTCGTCACGCAAATCTATTTTTTTCGTTGCGAAGAAAGCCATGTCCACGACGCCCAACCAGCGGCACTGGGGCATATTGTGTTCATGTTACGCGGCGAAGGTTCGCTGAAATTCCACGACGGACATATCGACAAGGTGCATCCTGCATCATTGTTCGGGCCGTGCACGGCAGCGGCCGAATTCACTTTTACCGGTCCGCTTTATGATCTGGGGTTTGCCTTGACGCCACTCGGCTTCGTGGCGTTGACCGGAAAATCGGCCCAAGCCTATGCCGACCGGATGGTGGCGGCAAGCGAGTTGTTCGGCCCCGGAATTGACGAACTGGCGCAGCAATTCCGCCAGGGGTTGGATGACGGCAACATGCGCGTGGTCGATATGGTGGACGCGGTCAGCGCGTTCCTGTTGGCTGGCGCGCGCCCGGTCCCGCGTGCGCATATCGCGCTGATCCAGACCGTGGCCAACTGGATTTCCGCCGAGTTCGACCCCGATGTCGACTCGCTTTACGCACAATTGGCGATGTCGCGCAGCACTGCGTCCCGGCTGATTGCGCGTTATTTCGGATCGGCGCCAAAGCCGCTGATGCGCAAATACCGGGCGCTACGCGCGGCAAGCCATTTGTGCGACCCGGCCTGCCCGCCTGAGCGGCGCACCAAAATCGAGTCATTATTTTACGACCAGCCACATATGATCCGCGAAATCAGGCATTTTACCGGACGGACGCCGGGTGCGCTGGACGGCGATGATGCAAAAATCCTGCGGCTTTGGCTCAGCACGGATAACTACCGCGACCTCGAGGCCTATCCGGGTTGATTTCCGTCGCCGACTCGCCCATATGTGTAATCAGATGATATTGTTCTGATTAGGACCCGAGCCGATGCGGCTGTCGAATATGGCTGATTATGCAGTGGTGGTGATGAGCGCGGCTTCGCGCCATTGTGGCTCTGCGCGGGTCTCGGCCACGGACCTCGCGGCTGAAACCGGCATTGCGCTTCCGACCACACAGAAACTGTTGAGCATATTGAGCAAGGCCGGCCTGCTGCGTTCCGCACGCGGCACCGGCGGCGGCATCCAGCTCGCGCGACCTGCTGCAGCTATCTCCTTGGTAGACATCATAGAGGCCGTAGAGGGACCGATAGCGATGACCGCGTGCGTGGAAGCAGGCAAACATGATTGCGGCATGGAAGGTGCGTGCCGCATGCAGGCCCATTGGCCGGTGGTCAATCAGGCAGTGCGCGGTGCACTGGCGGACATCAATTTAACTACACTGGCAGGTGCGCGATGAATCGCTATTTTTCTTCCCTTCGTGGCTTTGTGCCTTTGTGTGAGATTTTTTTGTTTCACACGAAGACACAAAGACACGAAGAAGATAAGGGCTGCGGCGCATGACCGAAACAGTAATCAAAGACCGGGCCGCACGTGATGCGGCCAAAGCCCTCGAAACCTATGAATGGGGTTTCAGCTCTGACATCGAACAGATATTCGCGCCCAAAGGGCTGAACGAAGACACTGTCCGTTTCATTTCGGCCAAGAAGAACGAGCCAGAATGGATGCTCGACTGGCGGCTGAAGGCCTTTCGCCATTGGCTGACGATGGAGATGCCCGATTGGGCCAAGCTGAAGATCGATCCGATCGATTATCAGGACGCTTATTACTATGCCGAACCCAAGGCAAAACCCAAGCTCGGCAGCCTCGACGAGGTCGATCCTGAAATCCTTGAAGTCTACAAGAAGCTCGGTATCCCGATCGAAGAGCAGAAGGTGCTCGCCGGTGTCGAGGGCGCGCGCAAGGTCGCGGTCGATGCGGTATTCGACTCAGTCAGCGTTGCCACCACCTTCCGCGCCGAACTCGAACGCGCAGGCGTCATCTTCCGCTCGATTTCCGAAGCGATTCGCGAATATCCCGATCTGGTGAAAAAATGGCTCGGCAAGGTTGTGCCGATGCATGACAATTATTTCTCGGCCCTGAACTGCGCGGTCTTTTCCGACGGGACGTTCGTCTACATCCCCGAAGGCGTGCGGTGCCCGATGGAGCTTTCCACCTATTTCCGGATCAACGCGGAAAATACCGGCCAGTTCGAACGGACTTTGATTGTCGCCGACAAGGGCGCTTATGTCAGCTACCTCGAAGGCTGCACCGCGCCGATGCGCGACGAAAACCAGCTCCACGCCGCCGTCGTCGAACTGGTCGTGCTGGACGATGCCGAGATCAAATATTCGACCGTCCAGAACTGGTATCCAGGCGACGCAGAGGGCAAGGGCGGCATCTATAATTTCGTCACCAAGCGCGCCTTGTGTCAGGGCGCGCGGTCAAAAGTGTCGTGGACCCAAGTCGAAACCGGCAGCGCGGTGACGTGGAAATATCCGTCCTGCGTGTTGAACGGCGATGACAGCGTCGGTGAATTTTACTCGGTCGCGGTGACGAACAATTACCAGCAGGCCGATACCGGCACCAAGATGATCCACAACGGCAAACGCACGCGCTCGACGATTGTGAGCAAGGGGATCAGCGCCGGGCACAGCAACAACACCTATCGCGGGCTGGTGCGGGTGGCACCGAATGCGGAGGGCGTGCGCAATTTCACCCAGTGCGATTCGCTGCTGCTCGGGTCGCTGAGCGGCGCCCACACCGTCCCCTATATCGAAGTCCGCAACCCCAGCGCGCAGATCGAGCATGAGGCGACGACCAGCAAAATTTCCGACGACCAATTGTTCTACGCGATGCAACGCGGGCTGGGTCAGGAAGAAGCGGTGGCGCTGATCGTCAACGGCTTTGCCAAGGAAGTGCTGCAGCAACTGCCAATGGAATTTGCGGTCGAGGCGCAGAAGCTGCTGGGGATTTCGCTCGAAGGGTCTGTCGGATGAACGACGCCATCGACAAAGGCTGGCGTCCTGAAGCCCCTCCCCTTCAGGGGAGGGGTTTGGGGTGGGGGCTGTCAAACGCCCAGATCGAATGGCTCCACGAACGCGCTAAAGAAATGCGCCGTAACCCCACCGAACCGGAAAAGCGGCTGTGGCGGAATCTCTCGAACAGCCAAGTTGATGGCCTGAAGTTCCGCAGGCAGGAAGTGATCGGCCCTTATATCGCGGATTTCATGTGTCCTGCACGGTCGCTGATCGTCGAAGTCGATGGCGATACGCATGACGATGCCAAAGACAGGCTGCGCGACGATGTGTTGGGGCAGTTTGGGTTTCTCGTTTTGCGCGTGTCGAATGCGGACGTGATGAAAAATGCAGAGGGTGTGGTCGAGACGATAGCCCATGTCGCTTCTGGTCGTGGTTCACGCCACATCCCCCACCCCAACCCCTCCCCTGAAGGGGAGGGGCTTAAGGGGGCGCAGAAGCTGCTGGGGATTTCGCTTGAGGGGAGTGTTGGGTAGTGTCAATTATTTTTGCAATGGCCGCATTGATGAGTTCTGGGGACCCTGCACTGGTCACAACAAACAGTCCGGATGCACCGGCTACCACCGAAAGCTCGACGGAGGTCAAGACTCAGGATGTATATACAAAGTGTTTTTTTGACGAGCTTTCTGCAATTGAGAAAACAGATGTTCTAAATGGAGTTGTGAGCTTCAAAAAGAAAAATGCCAACAAGGCACTAATGAAATGCCAAAAATCAAAGCAACTATTAGTGGCGGAGGTCGATCAAAAGCTGATCTCGGATCCAAAATATTCTGACCACAAATTACGTGCTGTGGCAGTTCAGAACGAAGTTGCAATAAAGGAGCTAACTATCCTTTTGGTAATTTATAAATTCGGAAAGTAAGTGATGCTCCAAATAACTAACCTCCACGCCACGGTCGCCGCCACGCAAATCCTCCCCGGAACGGGGAGGGGGACCATGCGGAGCATATTGGAGGGGGCCCACCTCTCCGCCAAAATCTGCGCATCACCGTGGGACCCCTCCGTCGCTTCGCGCCACCTCCCCGTTCCGGGGAGGATTTAGGAAATTCAATGCTTACCATCTCAAACCTCCACGCCAATGTTGGCGACAAGCCTATCCTCAAAGGCCTCAACCTCTCGCTGAACGCGGGCGAGATCCATGCGATCATGGGGCCGAATGGCGCGGGGAAATCTACGCTGTCTTATGTGCTGGGCGGGCGGCCTGGTTATGAGGTGACAGAGGGTTCGGTGACTTTTACCCCGCCCGTGTTCCCCGGCGAAGGCCGGGGCCCACAGAAGGCTATCGACCTGCTCGCGCTCGAACCCCACGAACGCGCAGCCGCAGGCCTGTTCCTCGGTTTTCAATATCCCGTCGAAATCCCCGGCGTTTCCAACGTCCAGTTCC
This sequence comes from Sphingorhabdus sp., assembly GCA_040007915.1. Lineage (GTDB taxonomy): Bacteria > Pseudomonadota > Alphaproteobacteria > Sphingomonadales > Sphingomonadaceae > Sphingorhabdus_B. Next base: position 21,689 of record JBDTUD010000025.1, on the reverse strand, counting down.
TGCGCGAAGCTTTGAACGCACAGCGCAAGCATCGCGGTGAGGAGCCGCTGTCGGGGGCTGAATTCCTGAAAATCGCGCGCGCGCAGGCCGATGCGATGGGCATGGATATGGATATGCTCAAGCGCCCGGTGAATGTCGGCTTTTCAGGCGGCGAGAAGAAGCGCAACGAGATGGTGCAGATGGGGATCATCGACCCCGCGCTTGCGGTGCTCGACGAGACCGACAGCGGCCTCGACATCGACGCGCTGCGCGTGGTGGGCGATGGCATCAACCGGATCATGCGCAAACCCGACAAGGCGGTGCTGCTGATCACGCATTACCAGCGGCTGCTTGATTATGTGAAGCCGGACTTTGTCCATGTGCTTGATGGCGGACGCATCACGCGGACCGGCGGGCCGGAACTGGCGCACGAGCTGGAACGTGACGGGTATAAGGAACTGGCGGCATGAGCGCGATAGCGCTTCTCCCTCCCCCTTGTGGGGAGGGTCGGGGCGGGGGCCAGTCGCGTCTGCGACTGATCATTTCTCACACTTACAGGTTGCGCTTTGGTCATTTAGCGGCGCAGACGCGCCGCGCCCCCACCCTAGCCCTCCCCACAAGGGGGAGGGAATTATGACCGCTCTCCCCACCCGCCGTGATGAAGCCTGGCGCTATAGTGATATTGATGCGCTGGCGCGCGTTTGGCCTTTGCCTGCGCCTGAGAACATCATTGTGCCTGCTGGTGGAGCGTTCACCCGAACGATTGTTCAGGACAGCGGGGCTATTCACCAACTCGACATTGCCATCGGCAAGGGTGCAACCGCCGCGATCCATGTGCTCAACATTGGCGGCGATTATGGGCGGGTTGAGTTGAACGTCACATTGCATGAAAAAGCTGATTTCAAACTGGGCGCTGTGCAGATTGGCGGGGGCGCGCAAACGCTCGAAATCATCACTACCGTTACCCATGCTGAACCTGGCGCGACGTCTTCGCAGATTGTGCGTTCGGTGTTGGCAGGCAAAGCGACCGGAACCTATCTCGGCAAGGTCGCAGTGGCGCGTGATGCGCAGCAGACCGATAGCGAGCAGTCGGTCAAAGCCATGTTGCTCGACCGCACGGCAACCGCCAATGCCAAGCCTGAACTTGAAATCTACGCCGACGATGTGAAATGCGCGCATGGCTGTGCGATTGGTGAGTTGGACGCGGGTGGGCTGTTTTATCTGGCGGCGCGTGGGATTGCGCCTGCGGATGCGAAAAAGCTGATGCTACAGGCCTTTGTCGCAGGTGTGTTTGAAGGCGCTGAGGATGAGGACATGCTGACGGCGGCGGCGCTGAAGAAATTGGGGGAACTGGTGTGAGCGCCCTCCATCCAAACAACCGCCGTCACCCTGAACTCGTTTCAGGGTCCATTTCGCCTCGCCGCCCTCCGGTCTCGGTTGCACGATGGATGCTGGAGCCGCAGGCGTGCTTGCACAAACAAGTTCAGCATGACGGGGAGAGGGTATGTTGATGCCAGCCTCTTCGATCCGAGACAACTTCCCCGGCGTGCGCGACTGGCATTATCTCGACACCGCCGCGACCGCGCAAAAGCCGCAGGCCGTAATCGACGCGCTGGCGCGCGCGATGGGTGAGGATTATGCCACCGTCCATCGCGGCGTCTATGCGCGCTCGGCCAATATGACCCTGGCTTATGAAGCGGCACGGCGGCGGGTGGCTTCGTTTATTGGCGCGGCCTCCGAAAACGAGATCGTCTTTGTGCGCGGTGCCACCGAGGCGATCAATCTGGTTGCCAGTAGCTGGGGCCAGATGCTCGATATTGGCGACCGGATTTTGCTCTCAACCCTCGAACATCATTCGAATATTGTGCCGTGGCAGATGCTCGCCGAACGCACGGGTGTGAACATCGACGTGTGTCCGCTCACATCCGACGGGCAAATCGACCTCGATGCGGCCGAAGCAATGCTGACGCCAGCGCATAAACTGGTCGCGTTCGCGCATGTGTCGAATGTGTTGGGTTCGGTGCTCGATGCCAGACGCGCGGCCGCACTGGCGCACAAAGTCGGTGCCAAGCTGCTCCTCGATGGCTGTCAGGCGGTGCCGCGGATGCCGGTGGATGTGGCCGATCTTGACTGCGATTTCTATGTGTTTTCAGGGCATAAGCTCTACGGCCCGACCGGCATTGGCGTGCTGTGGGCGCGTGGTGAAATTCTGGACGCGATGCCGCCGTGGCAAGGCGGCGGTTCGATGATCGACCGGGTGACGTTTGAAAAAACCACTTACGCCCCGGCTCCGGCGCGGTTCGAGGCCGGAACGCCAGCGATTGCCGAAGCCATCGCCCTCCACGCGGCCATCGATTATGTCGAAAGCATCGGCCTTTCCGCTATTGCGACGCATGAACAAAAGCTGGTCGATACACTCCGCGCGGAACTTTCGCAAACTTCCGGAATCACCCTCTTCGGCCCCATAGAATCGGCAGGAATCGTGTCTTTCGCGCTGGAAGGGGTGCATCCGCACGACATCGGCACCATATTGGATGAAGAAGGCGTGGCGATCCGTGCGGGCCATCACTGCGCGCAACCGCTGATGGAGCATTTGGCGGTACCGGCCACCGCGCGGGCGAGCTTCGGGATTTACAATGATGAAAGCGATGTCACGGCATTGATGCGTGGAATTGCGCGGATACAGAGGATTTTTGGATGAGCGGGAATGGCATCAGAGTTGAAGAAGTAGACAGCGTCGAAGCGCCACCGAAAGTGCGCGTCGAAAGTGCTGCCGACACTTTGGAGCGCAAGAAGGATTATCTCGAAGGCTTCCTCGCGCAGAAGCCCGCCACGCCCGTGGCTGGCGAACCTGATGGCGACCTTTATGAGGCGGTTATCGCCGCGCTCAAGGAAATCTTTGACCCCGAAATTCCCGTCAATATTTATGACCTTGGCCTGATCTACAATGTCGAGATCAATGGCGGCCATGCGCTGGTCACAATGACGCTGACCACACCGCATTGTCCGGTCGCCGAATCGATGCCGTCGGAGGTGGAACTGCGGGTAGGAGCGGTGCCTGGGGTCGGCGATGCAGAAGTTAATCTGGTCTGGGAACCGGCATGGTCACCCAATAATATGACCGATGAGGCCCGTTTGGAGCTTGGGATGCTATGAGCAGCGAAACCGACACCCCCCAAAGGACAAGGGCGGCGCGTCCCGCCGCCGTTATCCTGACGCCAGCCGCCGAAGCGCGGATTGCCGACCTGATGGCCAAGGCACCAGCCGACGCGATCGGCGTCAAGCTGTCGACCCCACGCCGGGGCTGTTCCGGCCTCGCTTACTCGGTCGATTATGTTAGCGAGGTCGACAAGTTTGACGAACGGATCGAAACGCCGGGCGGCACCTTCTTTATCGACGGCGGGTCGGTTCTGTATCTCGTCGGCTCGAACATGGACTGGGTCGAAGATGAATTCGCCGCAGGCTTTGTCTTCAACAACCCCAACGCCACCGGCAGCTGCGGTTGTGGTGAGAGCTTTACGGTTTGATTAAACTGAATTTCTGCCTGCGCCGACTGCCGTCGCTATCAAGCGCGGAATTCCAGACCTATTGGCTGGAGAAACACGCTCCGCTGGTCCGAGAATACGCGAAGGCCCTGCGTATTATTCGCTACGTCCAGACCCATTATTTGGCCGAAACAGGGTTGCAGGCGTCGCTTGATGCGCGCGGACCAATAATTGAGCCATATGACGGAATAGCACAGCTATGGTGGGCTAATGTGGACGACATCCTTACCGCTGGCACAACCCCTGAAGGTCGCGCTGCTGGCCGGGCGTTGTTAACCGATGAACGCAATTTCATCGATCTTCCGAACTCACCGATCTTCTTTGCCCAAGAGCATGTGATCGTCGGCTAATCAAAAGTCGAAACCAAGCCGGAAGGCAATCCCCAGATCATCTGGCGCCGCCTCAAAATGCCCCGGCTCCTGCCGCCAGAACAGGTTGCTCGATAGATAGCCGCCTTGGACCGGCATCACCCACGCCAGTTCGGTCGCAATCTCCCGGCCCTTTGGTGCAAGGTTGAACTGGCGAATACCAAATGTTGGTGTCAGCGTTGCATAATCATAGGCAACCGGCAGATTGAGCGCCAAACCGCCGCTGGACACCCGCAATGGCTGCGACACGCGCAACGCCAGCCGATCACCATTAACGAAGGCACCCACTCGTGCCACGTCAAACGAAAACGCATAACTTTTCAACAGGCTTTGCCCGGTCACCGTTGCCGATGTGTCGGCATAGGTCCAACCCTGCCGCCAGCTAGCACCCAGCGACCAGTTGCCACCAAGCCGCATTTCACCATTCGCGTCCACAAACAGGCTTTGCGCTCCGTTTTGGCCGAACGCTTGGGCAAAGCGCGCACCAAGCACTGTCTGGCGTTCCTTCATCCAGTTCGCGCCAATGATCAGTTTTGCTGGGCCGATTTCGTGGTCGAGCGACAGGCCTAAAGTCGAATATCCGTAACGGTGGGTTCCGTTCCGGACAAATTCGTCGCTTGCGCGTTCGTATAAAATTGCAGAGCCCATCTCGGCGCTGCCGGTTACGCCGATTCCCGCGATCTCGTGCCGCAGCGCAAAGGAGGTTTCGGGACGTCGTTCAAAGCCGTTTTCAAGTGCGGCATCACTTGCGGTCAGAAATGCACCGCCGCTTTTGCCTTGTAAAGCCGCAACCTGCCCGGCGGCGGTTTGCCGGATGCCCAGACTGAACCGCAAATCCTTCGATATTGCCACACTAACCCGTCCGGCGAGCACATGCGCTTTGTGCTCTTGTACATCCGATAACGTCAGCGGAGAAAGCTTCACCAAACCGGCACCGTTTTTGCTAATTGAAAAAGCAAGTTCGGTAGTGCCAATCGAAGCGCCGACCGAGCGGCCCTGATTGATCAACGCCGGCGACAGCTTCAGCCGTGGCGTCGTCACACTCATGCCATGTGCCAGATCAATGTCATACGCCCGGCCATAGCTATCGAGAATGATCCCGCCGACCGACCGCGCCGATATGCCCGCATCACCCATGGGTCCTGACGTTGTCCCGCCATTACCGGCAAGCGGCACAACGATGGTTGTCCCGGCAAGCGAAGTGGTGCCTACCGGCGCAAAGGCTCGGGCAATGTCCAATATCCCACGCCCGTAAATAGCATCGGTACCCGGATCACCTGCATCGCGCGCATTCGTCAGTAACAGGTTCACGATCTGCTGGCCGGTCAGATTGGGAAAAGCCTGCGCCAAAAGTACCGCCGCACCTGCGATCTGCGGCGCAGAAAAAGAGGTGCCGTTGAGGACCCGGACAAAGTTCTGGCCATTCTGGACAAACCGGTAAATCGTGTCATTATCGTATACGCAACAGATACCCTCACCCAATGCCGACAATACGGTGCCTTGGGAATTACCGGCCTTGTTACTGAAATCTGAAATCACCCCCTGATCGTCAACCGAAGTTGATATGATGACCAATCCATTGCCATTGGCCACCAGCGCCTGCGCAAACGGGCTGGGATTTAGCGGATCAAACTCGGGTGTCGGCTCGTCGCCTTCATTGCCCGCAGAGACCACAATTACTATCCCGGCAAGTGTTGCCCGGCTGATGGCATTACGCAGCGCCGCGTTTGCACCCCCTGGCCCGCCCAGCGATATGTTGATAACGCGTGCATTGTTATCGACTGCGCGGTTGATGCCCGCCGCAATAGACGTATCGCTGAACGAGCAACTGGCCTCATCTTCCCCCGGCGCCGGTGTCGTGCAGGTACCGGGGCTGTCAGCGCGCAAAGCCAAGATTGTGGCGTTGAAAGCTATACCGTGAATATCCCTGTCATCTTTGGCAGCGGCGAGCACGCGGCTGACTTCGGTGCCGTGGCCGTCTTCGTCACCTAAAGGTCGGCCGCTACTGGTAACATCGCCCGATTGGGCATGGATCCGGCCGATAAATTCATGGCTGGTGGGGTCAATCCCAGAATCGATCACACCGACGGTTACCCCTGCCCCGCTTGCCCCAGCCTGATACGCGGTAATCGCATTGTGAAAGCCGGGGCCATCCGACCGGTTAAACTCTGTCGTGGCGAAAGTGGCCGGGGGCGGGGGCGGGGGCGGAGGAGGGGGCGGCGGGGGAGGTGCCACAACCGGAGGCGGAGGAGGGGGAGGGGGCGGTGGCGGGGTCGAATTGACGCCACCCCCGCCGCAGGCCGACAGCGTCAGCGCGAAGATAACCGAAGATCCCAAGGCGAACTGGCGGTCAATTTTCACTGGCTTCATCGAAGTACGACCCTTCCCCATCACCACAGAGTATAATGTTTTCCACTTTCTCCAAACTTAACATTCCCATCAGATGTTGTGATAATGTAAATAGCTCGTTAGGCGGCTGCCATGGCCCCAGCGCTCTGGCATATCGACACTTGGATCTTCGATCTCGACAACACGCTCTATCCCCCGGAATGTGCGCTTTTCGACCTTATCGATGAAAAGATGCGCGCCTATATTGCGGCACTGCTCGATATTCCAGAGCTTGAAGCTCATCTTATCCAGAAAACATTCTTTCGCGATCATGGTACAACGCTGGCAGGGCTGATTGCCCATCACGGCGTTGATCCCCACCATTTTCTTGATTTTGTCCACGATATCGATTTGACCCGATTGGCGATGGCGCCCCGTTTGCGCGGAGCCATTTCTGCTTTGCCGGGACGCAAGATCATTTTCACCAATGCCGATGCCGATTATGCCACGCGCGTGTTGGCGGCATTGGAAATGGAAGACCTGTTTTCGGACATCGTCGACATCCACCACATGGGCTATACGCCCAAACCGCAAGCACCCGCTTATGCCACGCTGATGGAGCGCACGGCAATCGACCCGGCACGATCATTGTTTGTCGAAGATATGGCACGCAATCTGGCGCCCGCCAAGGCATTGGGGATGACGACGGTCTGGGTCAACAACGGCTCCGAATATGGCTGTGCGGGGGCCGACCATTTGTTTATTGATCTTGAAATTCCCCACCTCGCGGGCTGGCTTTCAGCTCCGTATCTCATAGAAAGAGCAACATGACCGAACAACTTGCCCAAACCATCGACGCGGCATGGGATGCGCGCGACACAATCAACAGCGCGACCGGCGGCGAAGTGCGGGACGCGGTTAACACGGCGCTCGCCGGACTCGACGACGGGTCGCTTCGGGTCGCCGAAAAACAGGGCGGCAATTGGGTGGTCAATCAATGGTTGAAAAAGGCTGTCCTGCTTTCCTTCCGGTTAAATGACAATGTCGTCGTCGATGGCGGCGCATCAGGCGCACCTGCTTATGACAAGGTGCCATCAAAATTTACCGGATGGGGCGCGGATCGCTTCCGTGACGCAGGTTTTCGCGTTGTACCGGGTGCGGTTGCACGTCACGGTAGCCATATCGCCAAGGGTGTGGTGCTGATGCCGAGCTTCGTCAATATCGGCGCGCGGGTCGATGAAGGAACGATGGTCGATACCTGGGCGACCGTCGGCAGTTGCGCGCAGATCGGGAAGAACGTCCATTTGTCTGGCGGAGTAGGCATTGGCGGCGTACTTGAACCCTTGCAGGCTGGACCCGTTATCATCGAAGACAACTGCTTCATCGGCGCGCGTTCCGAAGTGGTTGAGGGGGTAATCGTCGAAGAAGGTGCCGTACTCTCAATGGGCGTGTTCATCTCATCCACCAGCAAGATCATCGACCGAACGACAGGTGAGATTTTTGTCGGCAGGGTTCCTGCTTATTCGGTCGTCGTCCCCGGATCGCTTCCGGGCAAGCCCCTGCCCGATGGCACACCCGGCCCTAATCTCTCCTGCGCCGTCATCGTCAAACGGGTCGATGCACAGACCCGCGCCAAAACCGCCATCAACGAGTTGTTGCGCGACTAGGGTCCTGACTTACCGCTTCGACTTAGTCGGCGCGTCAAAATCCGCCGGTTTGTTGGCTATCCATTCGACGAACCGGCCGATGACCTCATGCTCGCGCAACGCGTCCGGAGTGTTAAAACGCCGTGCCATGTCTGCATTGCTGACGTTATCGTGGATCGTCCGGTGGCAAATCGGATGAACCGGTACCTTGATCTTGCCGCCCCGGTTCTTGGGGACAGGAAGGTGCAGCTCGACGACTTCACCCAGTGGTCGATCACAAAGCCAGCAACGCGCATTTTCTTCCATCATGCCGGAACCAATCATTCCTGACCGGTACATTTCCCTTTGTGGTTGCCGACGGCGGTTCCCTCCAAGGTAATCTTGCCGATCATCGGCAACCGCATGGCGACTTCGGTGTCAAAGTTGAACTTGTCGTCTCCCATCGTTCCGGCCATGTCCATGTCGACGCTGCCCATGCCTTCCATGCTGCAACGCAACGCCATTCGCGCCATTCCGTCCGAAACGTCAAACGTCCGGTACTTGCATTTGTTGGCGCCCTCACCGCCAAAGAAATCGGCCGCCGGCTTATTTGCCTCGTCCTCGGACAGGCAGGATATGCTCGACGCGCCCTTCGCCATTTCATCCATGATTTGCTGCTTTTCGGCCTTGCCGAGCGTGGGCACATCAATCTCGGCAAAGGTGAATTTGGTTTCCCACCGTCCAGGCTTCATTGGAACGACCGCTCCACCGGTGTTTTCGGCGGCACGCTCGTCGCTTATAGCGGAGCCCTTATCATCCGAACAGGATGCAAGCGCAAACAACGAGATAACCGCGCCGATGGAGCGAACATTCGGCATCACGCCGGGCAATCCCCCACGCGCTTGCCTTCAATCTTGCCGACCATCTTCATGGTACCCATCGGCACGCCATCGGTGCTCTGCTCGATGTTCATCGAATAGCTTTCTGCACCAAAGCTCCCATCCATCTTGCTCTTGATCGTCATATTGCCCGCCGGTTTGCAGGTCATCGTAACTTTCATACTGCTACCCGACCGGTTGAGCTCTTCGAACGTGCAATTGGCTTCAGACGGTGCGCCGAAGAAATCGGAACCCGGCTTTTCGGCCTGCTCTTTGGTCATGCAGCTTTTGGTTGTCATGCCCTCTGCCATTTTGGTTTTCATCGCTTCGGCAGCTTGGGGTGGCAATCCTTTGGCTTCAATCGAGCTGAAACTGATTTTGGTTTCCCATTCACCGGGCTTCATGGCCAGTGCGCCACCGTCCGACATTTCAGCTTTGGCTTCGCTATTGCTGACTTTGCCGTCACCATCGGCGTCTGCGCCTTTGTCGGAACAGGCTGCAATCGCCAACGCTGCGATACCCACGATTAGAAATTTGCGCATAGTCATTCCTACCGAATTTTTTCGATTCTGTCTTCTGTCGCGCATGGCCGAAAAACGCAACAGCGATGACCGGGGCTGACGTTTGAAAGGTCTCACTAAAGTCTCACCTAAACATGACCGGGTCCCGCCGTGCACAATCCGGACGCAGACCGTCACCGCCAGCCTCGATAAAGCTGCGCTGTGGATCCGGCGGTCCGGCCATCATGGCGCGTTTGCACCGGCACCGGGTTAAACGGCGGCACATCATAAGGTGCATCATCGGGTCCGCCGGATATGGGGTGGGAGGGAGAGGGCCACGGGAACGCGTTTGCGTCAAGTGCGTGGCCATCGTTACGCTGCGAATCTTTGTTCTTCATCCGACAGTTTAAAACAAATAAGCGGCGTGTAGGAAAGTGGCCGTCGAACAAATGAGGAACATATTGACAAGACTGCCAAGCATGGTATTACCATTAGTATGAAAGTCGCCGTATCGATTCCCGACCCCGTTTTTGCCGAAGCCGAGGCCTTGGCCAAGCGCATGAAGCTTTCGCGAAGCAAGCTCTATGCGCGCGCGTTGGACGCTTATGTCGCGGATAATTCTGCCGGATGGTCGCCCGAAGATATCAATGCCGCGCTCGACAAGATTGGTAACGAACCCGATCCTTTCGTCATGGAAGCAGCGCGGCAGACATTGAAGCGGGTCGAATGGTGAAGCGCGCCGGATGACCGTCTCGCCGATGGTCGTTCAAGGTGAAGTCTGGTGGGCTGACCTCGGCCAGCCAGTCGGCTCGGTTCCCGGCTATCGCCGCCCGGTCGTTATTGTGCAGGGCGGGCTGCTGAACGGCAGCCGGATTAGCACTGTTATCTGCATTCCCCTGACGAGTAACCTCAATTGGGAAGCCATCCCAACTTGCCTGCGCCTGCCCGCCAAAGCAACAGGGCTTGACCGCGATTCGGTGGCACAAGCATCGCAAATCATGACAGCGGACAAGAACCAGTTGATCGAGCCGATCGGAAGGATCAGCGAGCGGCAATTGGGACAGTTGTTGGCGAGGTTGGATGTCGCTTTGGGGCGGAGTGGGGAATAACGTTGCTTCTCATGTCGCCCTTGCCCTAATCCCCCAAACAGCACATATAGCGAACATGGCTGAACTCATTATCCGGCGCGGGTTGGAAGAGCCCGAGACTGACGGCAATTTCATTCCGCATAAACCTTCGCGTCCGCCAAAGGCTGAAGGCGGTCGGCGGTTTCAAATCGTTTCCGATTATCAACCCGCTGGAGACCAGCCGACGGCGATTGCCGAGCTGGTCGAACAGGTGAACGCGGGCGAGCGCGATCAGGTGCTGTTGGGGGTCACCGGTTCGGGCAAGACCTTCACGATGGCCAAGGTTATCGAGGCAGTGCAGCGCCCGGCGCTGATCCTGGCCCCGAACAAGATATTAGCGGCGCAACTCTACGGCGAATTCAAGAGCTTCTTTCCCGATAACGCCGTCGAATATTTTGTCAGCTATTATGACTATTACCAGCCCGAAGCCTATGTCCCGCGCAGCGACACCTATATCGAGAAGGAAAGCTCGGTAAACGAAGCCATCGACCGGATGCGGCATAGTGCCACCCGCTCATTGCTCGAACGCGATGACGTCCTGATCGTTGCGTCGGTCTCCTGCATTTACGGTATCGGGTCGGTCGAAACCTATTCGGCGATGATTTTCGACATCAAGAAAGGCGACACCCAGGATCAGCGCGAGCTGATCCGCAAGCTGGTCGCGCTCCAGTACAAGCGCAATGATGCGGCGTTTATGCGCGGCACATTCCGGGTGCGCGGCGATAATCTGGAGATATTCCCATCGCATTATGAGGACATGGCGTGGCGGATTTCGTTTTTTGGCGATGATATCGAAGAGATTGCCGAGTTCGATCCGCTCACTGGCAAAACCGGTGTAAAACTAAACAGCGTCCGCGTTTATGCCAACAGCCATTATGTCACGCCGGGACCGACGATGAAGCAGGCCACCGAGGCGATCAAATTCGAACTGGTCGAGCGGCTGAAGGAACTGGAAGCCGAGGGCAAATTGCTCGAAGCACAAAGGTTGGAGCAGCGTACCAACTTCGACCTTGAGATGATTGCAGCCACCGGTTCGTGCGCGGGTATCGAGAATTACAGCCGCTTCCTGACGGGTCGCCTGCCCGGCGAACCGCCGCCGACATTGTTCGAATATCTGCCCGACAACGCGCTGCTGTTTGTCGATGAAAGCCATGTCACCATCGGCCAGATCAACGGCATGTCGCGCGGCGATCACAGACGAAAACTGACGCTCGCCGAATATGGGTTCCGCCTGCCGAGCTGTATCGACAACCGGCCTCTGCGCTTTAACGAGTGGGAGGTGATGCGCCCGCAAACCACCTATGTCAGCGCGACGCCCGGCAATTGGGAAATGGAGCAAACTGGCGGCGTCTTTGCCGAACAGGTCATCCGCCCCACCGGCCTGATCGACCCGCCGGTCGAAATCCGCCCCACCGAGGATCAGGTGCAGGATTGCATCAACGAATGCCGCAAGACGGCAGAGGCTGGATATCGCACCCTCGTCACGACGCTGACCAAGCGCATGGCCGAAGATTTGACCGAGTTCATGCACGAGGCGGGGCTTCGGGTGCGTTACATGCACAGCGATGTCGAGACGCTGGAACGGATCGAATTGATCCGTGACTTGCGGTTGGGTGTCTATGATGTGCTCGTCGGCATCAATCTTCTACGCGAAGGTCTCGACATCCCCGAATGCGGGTTGGTGACGATATTGGATGCCGACAAAGAAGGTTTCCTGCGCAGCGAAACCTCGCTGATCCAGACCATCGGCCGCGCCGCGCGCAACGTCGATGGCAGGGTTATCCTTTACGCCGACCGGATGACCGGCAGCATGGAACGCGCCATCCGCGAAACCGACCGGCGACGGGAAAAGCAGGTCGCGTATAATCTCGAGCATGGCATCACGCCGGAGACAATCAAGCGCGCCATTGGCGACATCATCAAGGACGTGTCGAACCGCGATTCGGTGCTCGTGGAAATCGAAGACGGCGGCGTTGGCGGTCTTGGGCACATGGTCGGCCACAATCTGCGTGCCTATATCGAGGAACTCGAAAAAAAAATGCGTGCGGCGGCGGCCGACCTGGAGTTTGAAGAAGCCGGGCGGTTGCGCGACGAGATCCGGTCGCTGGAGCAGGACGAACTCGGCATCCCGCATCCGCAACAGGTGGCGGCGCCCAAGGGGCGGGCGACCGAAGGTAAGCCGGGGACGCGGAAGACGCGCTATGGGAAGACGCAGCGGAAGTTTGGGCGGTAGTGCTTACTTGCCCAGCTTTGCCAGTTTAATCGGCCCTGCTTTACCCTTCGCTTCCTTTGCCGCCTTTTTGTCAATGTCAGACAACAGGCTGGCGGACAGGCCAAAACCGGTTTGCCCGGGCTTGGCGATTTCGGGCGTTACCGCAAGCGCCTGAGCGACAACAGGCTCAGCTATCTTCCCGCCGAGCAAGCTCGCCACCGCTTTCCTGCCTTCGCCGTCGCTGCGTTTCTTTGCCGGGTAGATGAAGCCCTCGGTTGGCCATTCGGTGCTGCCCAGTGCCGCGTTAGGGGTGTACCAGACCCGCACTGCGCTCCAGTCGCCTGCCTCTGATACATCAACGGCGCGAACGTCTTGTTCGATGTGGCCGCGTATGCCGCCTATGGTTGACCAGTTCGCATGGCTGATCAGGATATTGCGGTCATCGACGATCTTGCGGACCGCGGCGACATGACCGAGTCGCATTTTGCCGTAAGGCCGGAATGCCAGCACCGCGCCCACTTTGGGCCGGTTGCCGCGGTCGTATTTGCCGTCGGCCTGTCCCCACCAGGTGTACGCATCGCCCCTGATTTCGACCCCGGACAGCGCCCGCGCATAAGGCACGCATTGCAGCCCTTCATTGAGCGCCAACGCCGGTGCGGCGACGAATAACAATGCGGAAACAATGGCCCTCATCCGCCCCGACATAACGCCCTATGGCAAATTTCGGGCTAAGCACTTTGGTTAACGCAGATGTAAACTTTCTACCGCAAATCCGGCGGCGTTGCCTCTGCGGTCAGCATCGCGATGGCTTCGTCAAGCGTCATGATCCGCTGCCCGTCGGAACCCAAAGTACGGATCGCGACCTTGCCTTCCTCGGCCTCGCGCATGCCCACCACCAGCAAATGCGGGACTTTGGCGAGTGAATGCTCGCGCACCTTGTAGTTGATCTTCTCATTGCGGAAATCGGCCTCGACGCGGATGCCTGCCGCCTTCAGCTGCTCGACAACCTGCGCGCCATAGCTGTCGGCTTCGGAAATAATCGTCGCCACCACCGCCTGCACAGGCGCCAGCCAGACCGGGAAACGCCCGGCATAATGCTCGATCAATATGCCAATAAAGCGCTCATAGCTGCCCAAAATTGCGCGGTGGAGCATGACGGGCCGGTGCTTCGCGCCATCCTCGGCGATATAGGCCGCGTCCAGCCGCTCGGGCAGCACGGTGTCGGTCTGGATCGTCCCGACCTGCCAGGTGCGGCCAATCGCGTCGGTCAGGTGGAATTCGAGCTTCGGCGCATAAAACGCCCCCTCGCCGGGCAATTCCTCCCAGCCCCATTCGGGGGTATCACGCCCCGTCGCCGCGACCGCATCGCGCATCGACTGTTCCGACCAGTCCCACATTTCATCCGTGCCGAAGCGATTGTCCGGGCGCAGCGCGAGCTTGATCGCATAATCGGCAAAGCCCAGATCCTTGTAAACCGCATCGAGCAGGTCGCAGAATTTCGCGATTTCATCGACAATCTGGTCCTCGCGGCAGAAGATATGCGCATCATCCTGCGTGAATTGCCGCACCCGCATCAACCCGTGCAGCGCGCCATGCGGTTCGTTGCGGTGGCAACATCCCATTTCCGCCAACCGCAGCGGCAGATCGCGATAGGACTTGATCCCCTGCCGGAAAATCAGGACATGTGCCGGACAGTTCATCGGCTTGAGCGCCATCCATTCGGCCTTGTCCGAAATGACCGGACCTTCATCCTCGGTATTCGGCACTTCGTCGGGGATCACGAACATATTTTCGCGATATTTGCCCCAATGGCCCGATTGTTCCCATTGCCGCGCGTCCATGATCTGCGGGGTTTTGACCTCCAGATAGCCCGCCGCGTCGAGTCGGCGGCGCATATAGGCCTCCAGCGCGCGGTAGATGACGAAGCCATTGGGATGCCAGAACACACTGCCATGCGCTTCGCTTTGCAAATGGAACAGGTCCATTTCCGCACCGATTTTGCGGTGGTCGCGCTTGGCGGCTTCCTCCAGCCGGACCAGATGCGCATCGAGCTGCTTCTTGTTGAGCCAGCCGGTGCCATAGATGCGCGTCAGTTGCGCGTTCTTCTGGTCGCCGCGCCAATAGGCACCCGACACCCGCATCAATTTGAACGCAGCCGGATCGAGCTTGCCGGTCGACGCCAGATGCGGCCCACGGCACATATCCATCCAGTTACCTGACCGATAAACGGTCAGCTCCTCATTTTCGGGAAGCTCGGCGGCCCATTCGGCCTTGAAGCTTTCGCCATCGGCCTGCCACTTGGCAATCAGGTCAGCACGGCTCCACACTTCGCGCACCAAAGCCTGATCGGCGGCGATAATCCGGCGCATCTCCGCCTCGATAAGCGGCAGTTCGTCATCGGTAAACGGCCCGCGACCCGTGGGCGGCGCAAAGTCATAATAAAACCCGTCATCGGTCGATGGACCAAAGGTAATCTGCGTCCCCGGAAACAGCGACTGCACGGCTTCGGCGAGCACATGGGCAAAGTCGTGCCGCGCCAGTTCCAGCGCATCGGCCTCGTCGCGCGTCGTCACCAGCGCCAATGCGGCATCGCCATCAAAGGGCCGCATCACATCGCGCAGCTCTCCGTCAACCCGCGCGGCAATCGTCGCCTTGGCGAGGCCCGGTCCGATGGCAGCGGCAATATCGGCAGGCGTGCTGCCGGGCGCAACCTCGCGCACTGAGCCGTCGGGAAGGGTTATCTTGAACATGTCTGACATGGGTTTGCCTATGGCGGTGGAGCGCTGCCGGAGCAAGCCCAAAGACACGGATTTAACGGCGCGGGTGTCGGACAAGTTCACAACTAAATCAGGCCCGTGGTGCGACGACCCGTGTCCACAGGTCGCCGGATGGAGGCGGCGAGGCGAGTGTGACTGCCCGCGGCGGCCAGATCGGTCGCGACACATATTTCACCCGCGCCCGGCCATATGCACGCGCCTGTTCCCATGCTTTATCAAAGGCGGGATCCCACCGTTCGACATAAACACGCGAGCGCGTCACCCCCGCCATGCGGGCGGCGCAGGTGATATTATTGCCTTCCAATACCGCGTTTAGAAACACGGTCCGCCAGTCATCGGGCAAGCGAACGTCCTCACGCAACGCCGCAACCTTTTGCGCCGCCATGTTACGAACCTCTGCCTTGCGTGCCTTCGCCATATACCGAATCTCCTGTAAAGAACAGAACATTACAGGAACATTCATTGTAGGAAAGCCCCTGCGTCAGTTTGAATGTCTGGCATTCAGTAGGTTTCAGGTTGCACGACGACGGCCAGCATCTGCCCATGTTGCGTTCACTTCTGCCTGGCGGGTCCGGCACGTGGAGTTCGACGCGAGCTTATTTGCTTCCGGACAGATTTCGATCAGGACGCTCCATCCCGGTGCAACGCGGTCGTAATCGCTTTGCGGAGATCAAATTCCGAAAATGGCTTGGCCAGCTTGCTGACATCCGTCAAGCTTGTCGACAGTTCGCCATAGCCGGTGGCGATAATGACCGGTATCTTCGGATCTATTTCTCTTATAGCGTCTGCCAGCTGAAGGCCTGTCATCCTGGGCATTGCCTGGTCGGTTATGACAAGGTCGAAATCATACTGTTCCTTGAATATCTGAAGGGCGGTATCGCCGGCGCTCGCTTCAAAAACGTTATGCCCCATGTCCTCCAGCAACATTGTCGTGTTCATCAAGACAAGGCGATCATCGTCCACTGCCAAAATCCTGAGGGACTCCTGTTTGGGAGCGTCTGCCGGGGGCATATCAATCGACGAATCCGCTTCCGGTAATTCGTCCGCCGCTGGCAACCAGATCTCCACGGTCGTACCCTTACCCGGCGCGCTTTCAATCCTGACCTTGCCCTTCGATTGTTCAGCCAGGCCATGGACCATCGACAGACCGAGCCCGGTCCCTTTCCCGACGCCTTTTGTCGTGAAAAATGGATCGGTCGCCCTTGCAAGGGTTTCAGTATCCATGCCGCTTCCGGTATCGGCCACGCACAGGCTCACATATTTGCCGGCGGGCAGCTCCTCGGCCTGACCCTCGGTCAACATGTGCTCCTTGGCGGAGATGGTTATCGTTCCGCCTTCAGCCATCGCGTCGCGCGCGTTAGTGACAAGATTGAGCAATGCCATCTCGATCTGGTTTGCATCGGCGAGCACCGGGCTGACATTCAATGGAAAGCGGGTGTCGATCACCCATGGCTTCTTCAGAGAATGCTGGAGCAGTCCGGTCATGCCGCGGACGAGGTCAGGCAGCATGACCAGTTCGGGGTTCAGGTCCTGGCGCCGCGCGAAGGCCAGCATACGCTGGGTCAATGTGGCACCGCGCTGCGCCCCCTCCACCGCATTGTCGAGGAGACGCAAGTTTAGCAGGTCGTCCGGCATGCGTTTGCGAAGCAGGGCAAGACTGCCGAGGATTGCCATCAGCAGGTTGTTAAAATCATGCGCCACTCCTCCGGTGAATTGACCGATGGCTTCCACTTTCTGCGACTGAAATGCCGCTTCCCGTGCCTTTTCCAGCGAGCGTTGCGCTGCGTCGCGTTCGGTCACGTCGCGCGTGATCTTTGCAAAGCCCGCGAGCGTACCGTCGTCCCGGTATACCGGATCGATCACCACACTCGCGCGAAAGTGGGTTCCGTCCTTGCGGACACGCCAGCCTTCACTATCAAACTGTCCCTGTTCCAGCGCCGTTGCCAGCGCTTTGGCAGGGGCGCCCTTTTCGCGGTCTGCAGAAGTGTAGAATTTCGAGAAGTGTTCCCCGATAATCTCGGAGGGCGCATATCCTTTGATTCGTTGTGCGCCCGCATTCCAGCTTGAGACAATGCCTTCCGGGCTTAGCATATAGATAGCATGGTCAGTGACACTTTGAACCAGCAGCTTGAACTGCTCGTTGGTCTGCCGAAGCGCTTCTTCAGCCAGTTTCCGTACACTCAGGTCGCGGGTTATTTTCGCAAACCCGATGAGATCGCCCGATGGCCCCCTGATCGGGTCAATGACGACATGCGCCCAAAAACGCTCTCCGTTTTTTCGGACGCGCCAGCCTTCACTTTCGAATTTTCCTTCTCGTTCGGCAGTGGCAAGGGCTCTCGCCGGGAGGCCCGCCGCGCGATCTTCCTCTGTGTAAAAGCGCGAAAAATTATAGCCCACGATCTCGGCGGGCTTGTATCCTTTGAACCTTTGCGCGCCGGTATTCCAGTTCGTGACACGGCCTTCGGTATCGAGCATGTAAATGGCGTAATCGGTAATTCCATCGACGAGCAAACGGTAGTCGTCCCGTTTAGAGATTGCGCTGGTTTGCCTCGTTAAACGCCTGAAGAATTTGGTAGCCCAATGTAGCAAACTATTGTCTCCCGAATGTCACCTGCATCGCCCATTGCGGCCCAACCGCGTTGATACAAGGGTCGGAAGTGACCCTACAGATACTCTGGTGGCTTAACTTGTGGTCCATACCAAAGTTCCGTCCGGAGGAAGGTTGGGGAGCCAGGGACAGCTTACTGCTCGCAGCTATTGCCTGAAAGGATGGAGAAGCGGGACGTGACAGGCCGCACTGAAGCGACGGTGCGGGGAACCGGCTCTTCATTCATTTCGCGGACCGATGATCATTCACGACCGTCCTGCGCCTGCGCCGACACCGAACACCTGACCTGGGGTCAGGACCTAGTCCTTGCCTTGTCGCAGTCGGACGATACAATATCGCTCATTCCAATTCGATCACAGGCAAAACCTTATGACAAGCTCCGCGCAAAGTGCCTCCCAAATTTCTCAGGATATTGCGCGCGTTTTCGCCTTGCAGCGGGAGAATCAGTGGAATGTCAAAGCTTCAACGGCGGAGCAGCGCAAGGCGAAGCTTGCGAAGTTGAAGGCCGCAGTAGAATCGCATGCCAATGACATTGTTTCGGCGGTGCTGGAAGACACCCGTAAACCCGAAGGGGAAATCCGGGTCACGGAGGTGATGAACGTCACCTCCAACATCCAGCGGAACATCGACAATCTCGATGCGTGGATGACGCCGACCGAAATCACGCCCTCGCTGAACCCGAATGACAGGGCGCAAATCCTTTATGAGGCGCGCGGCGTGTGCCTCATCCTTGGTCCATGGAATTTCCCGCTCGGCCTGACGCTTGGCCCGGTCGCCGCAGCCATCGCCGCCGGCAATTGCTGCATGGTCAAGCTTACCGATTTATGCCCGGCCACGGCCCGTGTTGCCGGCAAGATTATCCGCGACGCATTCGACGAGAATGAGGTGGCTTTATTCGAGGGCGATGTCAGCGTTGCAACTGCCCTGCTTGAGCTCCCGTTCAGCCACATCTTCTTCACGGGGTCCACGCGGGTCGGAAAGCTGGTGATGGCAGCAGCCGCCAAACATCTGTCGAGCGTAACACTGGAACTGGGTGGGAAATCCCCGGTCATCGTTGATGAAGGGGCGGACATCGAGAAAGTCGCCGCACAGCTTGCTTCGGCAAAGCAGTTCAATGGCGGTCAGGCCTGCATCAGCCCGGACTATGTCTTCGTCAAAGAGGATCAGAAGGCAAGGCTGGTCGAGGGCTTCAAGGCTAATGTTGCGAAAAATCTCTATTCCGAAGATGGCAAGATCAGGAAGGAGAGCATCGCGCAGATCGTGAATGAGAACAATTTCACCCGCGTCAAAGCACTTTTCGATGACGCGGTGGCCAAGGGCGCTAGCGTTGCCGCAGGCGGTGAAATGGACGCGACTGACCTCACGATCCACCCGACGATGCTCACCGACGTCACGCCGCAGATGAAGATATTGCAGGAAGAAATTTTCGCCCCCGTCCTGCCGGTTATGACCTATGAGACTCTTGATCAGGTCATCGGCTATATCGAGGCGCGCGACAAGCCGTTGGCGCTATATATATACAGCGATAACGAGGCCAATGTTCAAAAGGTCATCAGCCGAACCTCTTCCGGTGGCGTGACCGTCAATGGCGTGTTTTCCCACTATCTGGAAAACCAGCTCCCGTTCGGCGGGGTCAACCAGAGCGGGATGGGCAGCTATCACGGATATTTCGGCTTTAAAGCCTTCTCGCACGAGCGAGCCATCTATTTGCATCTGTAAGTTTGGGACCAAACATCGAGGCTAAATAACTAACCGGCTGACGCCGGTAGGATCATGGTGAGGGGCTGAAGCCATTTTTGTGTGTATGTCGGTCGAGACAACGGATGATTATGTCATCGGTGATGTTGCCGGATGTGGTTGAGAAGTAGCCTCTGCCCCAGAAGCGCTGTCCCCAATATCGCTTGCGGATATGCTCGAACTCCTGCTGTATTTTGCGTGACGAGCGCCCCTTGGCCCGCCGGACGAAGTCACTGACACTGACATGCGGCGGGATTTCGACGAACATGTGGACGTGATCACGCGACTATCCGCCTACCCGAAGTCAAGATACGAGTGGGCCTTGGCCGGTCCACGATCTACCGGCGGATGGAGGCCGGCACATTTCCGAAGGCCAAATCACTGGGTGGCGGGCTGGTGGCCTGGGTGGAGAGCGATATTGATGGCTGGATCGCTGAGCGGATGGCTTGTCCGTCTGATTACTGAAGAGCAGGCCGCCAAGGAAGAGCCCATTGCCTCCATCGACGGTCGCTTTCAGCACCCAATTTGTACTCATGCCCTAACTATCCGATGCGCGACGTACGCATTAGAGCTCTCCCCCTTCTGCGGCAACGGATTCATGCACCACCACATATTCGAGCACCTTCCTTGGTGCGAAAATCAGGTGCCAGTTGATGAGGATATTTCCCTCCGGCCCGCATGATCCCCAGCCATTCCTGAATTCGGCGGTGCGGATGGACCGAGGAACGAGGCCGAACCGCTTGCCAAAGTCAGAGGCAATATCCTTCACGTCGCGCCGGGTGCGCTGTTTCAACCAGTATCTTAGTTCGCTTGCGACAAGGCCATCAGTATCGCTTTCTGCCCAAGGGGGTAAATCGATGACGAACCCGTTGCGGTAGCTGACTGCCGCCCGCTCAGCATCGGTGCGGCGCACGGTCAGCGGCATTTTGCGCCCGCGATAGGGTATTTTCGATCCGGTCATGAATCGGGGCACAGCGTGGCGGTCCGCCGTCATCCTCCCGCCCGTGGCGCAGATGCCGCACTCGTCGCGTGTGGCGGTGGCTTGGGAAGATTTTCCTTGCAGCCGAGCGATTCTTTTGGTTCTACCATTAGACAAAGGCGACCAGACATTGGTTTGGTCGCTGTCCACCGAGCAATCGAAAGGGACGGCCGTATGGCGAGAGGACTGGAAGGAAAGAGCGTCAAATCGGCGCGCCGGGTGCTGGAAGTGCTAGAGTACTTCAGCACCGGTGCAGCAGAGGTGACGGTTATGGAAATGTCCCGCGCGCTCAATTACCCGCAGTCGAGCACCTCGGAACTGCTCAGCTGCCTGGTAACCTTGGGCTATCTCAATCACGATCGGCATCGGCGTACTTTCCGTCCGACTGTGAGAGTGGCCGCCATCGGCAGCGCGGTACGGCCCAATGTGTTCCGGCGCGACGCACTGCTCGATGTGATCGACGACGTGCACGAGGAAACCGGTGCGATTGTCGTGGTCGCCATGGCCCAGCGCGGGGTTCTGCACCATGTTCACGTCGCTGGATGCATCCATTCGGGGGGCTTGCGGGCGCCCGGATCAATCCTGCATTCCGCAATGGGCCAGGCCTTGCTGGCAGCCACGACAGATTCCGAGGTCCGCGCCCTCATCCATCGCCTGAACGCCGAAGCACAGCCTGGCGACACGGTCTCCCCTTCCGACTACCTCGCCGACCTCGCCCGCGTGCAGGAGTGCGGCTATGCGCTGGCCCCGGCGTTCGACGGGATCATGCTGGCCACCCTGGTGCCCTATGCGCAGCCCGATCCGCTCGCGATTGGCGTCGTTACGCCCGGGCAGCACAGCCTGGCCACCGACGAAGTCCTGCTTGCCTGTCTGGGCAGTGCGTTCCGGCGACACCTTGCCCCTTCAGCCCCCATCCGGCAGGAAGCCCAGATCGCGCTTACGGCCCAGACCTGACCGCCGCCGCCGAGCGCCCCGGAGACGATATGCAGACTTACCCGATGATTGACCTGGTCGTGAAGCGCAAGC
>JBDTUD010000024.1:0-48467 GCA_040007915.1 Sphingorhabdus sp. | reverse complement strand
TTTTGATGGGGCTGGACCCCGGCCTTCGCCGGGGAACACAGCAAACCTAATATCACGCTCTAGACCCGGAATTGACCAGATTGAATCGGAGGTTGTGGTAATTGGGGACAGTCCCCGGCCCATGCACATTATCCATAGAGGCATCACTCGTTGGGACTGTCCCCAATTATCTCGCCATCCGTGCAGATCTGGTCGATTTCGGGGCTGGGGTTCGAAAGTGCCCACAAATCGTAAAGAGATAATCCGCTGTCACTTCGCAAAAGCCGCCGGTGCCGCATTAATCGTCACGAACTTGCCTGCCTGAATTTCCTGCACCTCCAGCGTGCGCTCAGTCAGGCCGTTGGACATGAACCGGAACGACCCGTCCACGCCGATAAAACCTTGGGGATCGGTCAGTTGGGATACCGGGAATTTCGACCCCGGCCGCCAGTCGCGGGCGACGCGCGCCACCAGCAATACCGAATCATAACCAAGGCTTGACAGGCGCAGTGGCGCGCGGCCGTAACGGGTGCGGTATTTGGTGGCGTATTGGTTGTAGAGGGTATCAGAGACACTCGCAAACCACGCGCCGTACATACCCGACTTGCTGGTCAGAGAACCGTCGATATTCCACAGATCCGTCCCCAATATCTTGGTATTTTTTAGTCCATGCTTGCGCAGCGACGGCACCGTTGTGACCGCCACCCGCCCGCTATCGGCAATCAGAACCGCGTCAATTTGGCCCATAGCCGCCAACCGGCGCGTCGCTGCATCAACCGAGGCCGCTGTGCCGTCCGCTTCCTGAACGCCAACCAGCACGCCACCGGCGCTGCGAACCGAGTTGGCCAGATTCGACGACGCCCGCTGGCCGTATACGTTCTTGGATACGATTCCGCCAAAACGGTTATATCCCTTGGCCTTGGCATAGCGCACGACGCGGTCGATCGACTGGTTGGGAAGATGGCCCAACAGGAACACATTTTGACCGGCAACGCCGACATCGTTGGAAAAACTGATGATCGGAACGCCTGCCGGCCGCGCTATTGCGGCTGCCGCGAGTACATTGTCTCCCCGTAAGGGGCCCAGAATGAGCTTGTTGCCGTCGGCAATCGCCCGCTTTGTGGCCGCATCGACGCCGGGTGCGGTGTCATAGGTTATCAAATGGATATTGGTTGCTTTGGTATCGGACAACGCCAGCGCAGTGGCATTGGCGATCGACAGGCCGACATCGGCGTCAGGCCCTGTGGTCGGCAGCAACAGCGCGACACGGTGCATGCCAGCGAGCGGATCGGGCGCAACCACCACAGCCGGCCCCTTGCGCGGAACGGTGGAGCAGGCCGCCAGCAATATGACCATCGCCAGCATCATTGTCTTGGCCAGCCGGTCGATTATGCCGCCAGCCGAGGCTTGCGACTGTCCTCGCGTTGCTGCAATGATTGCGCTCATGATCCGTCCCTCACCGAAAAGTGAATATTCTTAATGACATTCGAGTCGGGACTATATGTCGTAGCGACCCCCATCGGCAACCTTGCAGATATGTCACAGCGCGCCATTGCGATCCTCGCGGTCGCAGATATCGTCGCTGTAGAAGACAGCCGGGTCACAGGTAAACTGTTGCATCACCTTGGCCTTAAAAAGAAAATGCGTCGGTACAATGACCATAGTAGCGTGCGTGACCGCGATAGTCTGATCGCGGCGGCACGTGACGGCGTGGTCGCTCTGGTGTCGGATGCCGGGACGCCTTTGATCTCTGATCCCGGTTACAAATTGGTGCGGTCGGCGCGTGAAGCGGGCGTTTCGGTCTTTACAGCACCAGGGCCGAGTGCGGCGATTGCGGCCCTGTCCATTTGCGGATTACCGACCGACCGGTTCCTGTTTGTCGGGTTTTTGCCCTCCAAAGCTAAGGCCCGCAAGGATGCGCTTTCGGCGCTGACCGCAACACCGGCAACGCTGGTTTTCTATGAAAGTGGTCCGCGTCTGGGGGCGACGCTGGCGGCCATGGCGGACCTGTGGGGTGCACGCGAAGCAGCGGTTGCGCGTGAGCTGACCAAGAAATTTGAGGAAGTGGCGACAGGAACGTTGCCCGAATTGGCAGAACGCTACGCCGGGCTGGCGGCAAAGGGCGAGATCGTCCTGATTGTTGCGCCGCCCGCCGAAGAAGCTGCCGTCGACAATGGCGACGTTGATTCTGCTTTGGCGGAAGCGTTGCAAACCATGTCCGCCGCCAAAGCGGCAGGCCATATCGCCAAGCGCTTCGGCCTTGAACGCAGCGAAGTCTACGCCCGCGCCACCGAAATGAAATCTGCTGCCTTATGAACCGTCGCCGCGCCGAAACTTATGGACGGCGGGCGGAGGCGATTGCGGCGTGGTGGCTGCGCCTGCATGGCTGGCGGATAGTTGGCGAGCGGGTGCGCAATCCGCGAGGCGAGGTTGACCTGATCGCCAGACGCGGCAAGACCTTGGCCTTCATCGAGGTAAAAGCGCGGGTGAAGGACGCCGATCTGGCCGTCGCGATTGACGCATACCGGTTGCGCCGGGTTGCAGCGGCGGCGGAATCGCTTATCCACAAATATAACAACGGCACCGACGAGGTCAGAATTGACGTGATATTGGTTGCGCCGTGGCGCTGGCCGCGTCATTTGGTCAATGTCTGGCATGGATAAGGGTATCATATGAGCATCACGGTCGCAGTCCAGATGGACCCGATGGACGGCATCAATATCAAGGGCGATTCGAGCTTCGCCCTGATGCTATCGGCGCAGGCGCGGGGCTATGATATCTGGCATTATGATGTCGGCACGCTCACACTTGATGCGGGTGACCGGCTGACTGCATGGGCCCATCCGGTATATGATCTGCAACGGGTCGAAGGCGCGCATTACCGCTTTGGCGATGCGAAGCGCATCGATTTGGGCTCGGACGTCGATGTTGTTTTGATGCGACAGGACCCGCCTTTTCACGTCGGTTATATAACTGCGACCCACTTGCTTGAGCGGATTGAGGGTGAGACACTGGTGGTCAACAATCCGGCGAGTGTGCGTAATGCGCCCGAAAAAGTGATGGTGCTCGATTATCGCCGCTTCATGCCGCCGACGCTGATTACCCGCTCGGCAGATGAAATTCGCGCATTCCAAAAAGAGCATGGCGCGGTGGTAATCAAACCGCTGCACGGCAATGGTGGCAAGGCGATATTCCGCGTGCCAGCCGAAGGCGACAATCTCGGTGCTCTCATGGAGGTGTTCAACACCACTTGGCCTGAGCCGCATATGGTGCAGCCCTTTCTTCCAGACGTGGCCAAGGGCGACAAGCGCATCGTCTTGATCGATGGCGAAGTTGCGGGTGCCATTAACCGGCGACCCGGCGAGCGCGAATTCCGTTCCAACCTTGCAGTAGGCGGCAGCGCAGAGGCAGCCGAATTGACAGCGCGCGAACAGGAAATTTGCGCCGCGATGGGACCGGAACTGAAGAAGCGCGGGCTGATATTTGTTGGCATCGACGTGATTGGCGGCGAATGGCTGACCGAGATTAACGTGACATCGCCCACGGGTATTGTCGCCATCGACGGTTTCAACAATAGCGACATATCAGGGATGATCTGGGACGCAATAGAGGTGCGGCTGGTCCGCTAGAGTCAGTCCCTGGAGCTTGCCTCAATCTAAATCGGAATGACTCTAGGGGCTGTTGAGATTTAGATAGCAACTGACTGATAATTAAAACTATCGTCATTCCCGCGAAGGCGGGAATGACGAATGAAAAATTCATTTAATCGCATCGCTGAATCTCAACAGCGCCTAGCCAGAAGAACAGAGGTTGCTGGAGCCCGCTAATCCAGTTCCAGTTACGGCGCTAAGCCCGAGGATGGGCGTTGAGATATTCGTCGAGCAGCATCGCAGTGTCAACCGCTGTATAAACCTGCGTTGACGAAAGGCTGGCATGGCCGAGCAGTTCTTGCAGGCTCCTGAGGTCGGCACCACCCGCCAGTAAATGCGTGGCAAAGCTGTGGCGTAAAGCGTGGGGTGTAGTCCGATCCGGCAGACCCAAACGCCCGCGCGCGCCTTGCACTGCACGGCGAATGAGGGCGGGGGATAAGGGGCCGCCGCGCGAACCCTTGAACAATGGTTCTGCGCGGGATTGGGGGTAGGGACAAAGGGATATATAGTCTTCAATAGCGATTTTAACTTGCTCCAATAATGGAACAATCCGTGTTCTATTGCGCTTTCCCAGTACGCGCAGGGTGGTGCCAAGCGGTAGCACTGCACCGGTCAAACCTGTAGCCTCGCTGACTCGCAATCCGCTACCGTAAAGCAACAGCAGCACCGCCCAGTCACGCGCGCCAACCCAGTCTTCACGCGCGCCGTGCGATACGTCTTCGGCAAGCGCGAGCACATCGTCGGAGCTGACAGGGCGCGGCAGGCTGCGCTGGACGCGCGGCCCCTTGAGGACGGGCAAAGTGGCGTCATCGCCCACGGCAAAGCGCAAGAAGTGCCGGATAGCCGACAGCTCGCGCGCTGTGGAGCGATTGGTCAAACCGTCACCGCGTCGGTGGGCCAGAAAGGCGCGCAGATCGGTGGCGGTTAGTTTGGTGAGGGTTGGGCGATCTGCAATCTCACCCAAATGCGCCCCCAGAAAATCAACCAGCCGTTCTGCGGTCGCCAGATAGGCGCGCGTGCTGTGCGGCGACATCCGCCGGTTGTCGGTCAGAAACGCACTATATTCGGCAATAAGGTTCTGGGCTGATGCCATGACGGCAACGCTATCAGGAGGCGGGCTACGGCTCAACCTTCACGATTTCCGGCAGGATTGCGTCGAGCAGTGGCATGCCTTGCGGAGTGACCGTCAGGTGGGTGCCTTGTTGGCGGATCAGGCCGAGTTTTTCGATGCCGACAACCGCTGCTCTATCCACCAATCCCTCTACCGTAACGCCAGTTCGGGACGCAATGTCGGTCAGATCGATACCTTCCGCCAGACGCAATCCCATCAGCAGAGCTTCCATCGCCCTTGTTTCAACATCGAGCGCCTCTTCGGTCACTATTCCGTGACTATTGCGCAGGACGCCGGAAATAAAATTCTCTGGTTTCTTATGCCGTTGTGTCGCACTCTTAAGTCTGCGTCCATGTGCGCCGGGGCCGATGCCGACATAATCACCATAGCGCCAATAGGTTAGATTATGACGGCTTTGCTGGCCAAGCCGCGCGTGGTTGCTGATCTCGTAAGCTGGCAGGCCAGCCGACGAGGTCATCGTCTGCGTCAGTTCATAAAGCGATGCCGCTTCGTCGTCGTCTGCAGGGATAAACTGCCCTTCGCGGACCAAAGTGGCGAAGCGCGTGCCGGGTTCTATGGTCAGTTGGTAGAGCGACATATGGTCGGTGCCGAAACTTATGGCACGGGCCAGTTCAGCCCGCCAATCCGCTGCGGCCTGGTCGGGGCGGGCGTAGATCAGGTCGATATTGACGCGCTCGAAAACGGATTGCGCGATATCAAGCGCGGCAAGGCTTTCGCTGACCGAATGTGCGCGGCCCAAAAAGGCAAGTGCGGCATCGTCCAGCGATTGCAGACCGAGTGACACGCGGTTGACCCCCGCTACCGCGAGGTCGGCAAAGCGGGCCGCTTCGACCGACGACGGATTGGCCTCCAATGTAATTTCGATGTTGTCGGTAAAGGACCAATGCGCCTCCGCTGCTTTGATCAGAGCTGCGACCGTCGCGGGCGGCATCAGGCTGGGTGTGCCACCGCCAAAGAAGATAGACGATAATTGCCGCCCTGACGTCAAGGCCGCCTCATGGGCCATGTCCGCCAGCAACGCCGCCGCCCAAGCCTCTTGGTCCACGGTGTCGCGGACATGGCTGTTAAAGTCGCAATAAGGGCATTTGGAAACGCAGAACGGCCAGTGGATATAGAGTGCGAGGGGGCTAAGCATGAACCGCTCTTATTACAGTTCGTCATTCCCGCGAAGGCGGGAGTGACGGAGGATGGAAATTTAGAAAACCGCCGCAACCAGCTTGGCAAAGGCGTCCGCGCGGTGGCTCATACCGTGCTTCTCCGTCGGCTCCAGTTCGGCGAAGCTCTGTTCCCGGCCGAGCGGCACGAACACCGGATCATAGCCAAAGCCCATGGTCCCGCGTGGCGGCCATGTCAGCGTACCGTTTGCGCGGCCTTCAAAAACTTCAGAATGCCCGTCGGGCCATACCAGCGCCAAGGTGCAGGTGAAATAGGCGCTGTGATCGGCATCGGGGCCGAGTTCGGCGAGTTTGCCTTCGACCTTGCCCATCGCCATATACCAGTCGCGGCCGGGGCCGCCTTCGAAGGACTGCTTTTCTGCCCAATCCGCCGTGTATACGCCCGGAGCGTTACCCAGTGCCGCCACGCACAGCCCGCTGTCGTCGGCCAGCGCGGGCAGGCCCGACCCGTGCGCCGCTGCATGCGCCTTCAGCAGCGCGTTTTCGGCGAAAGTCGTGCCGGTTTCCTCCGGCTCGGGCAGGCCAAGCTCACCCGCCGATACCGGTTCGATGCCAAACGGGGCAAGCAAGGCACGGATTTCCTTCACTTTGCCCGCATTGTGACTGGCAATCACTAGCTTGCCGGGAAGGAGTTTGCGGTGGGTCATATGCAACATTGCCTTAAAACCAATTGTCATCCCCGACTTGATCGGGGATCCATGGTCCAGAGCTCAGGCCATGGATTCCCGCTTTCGCGGGAATGACAAAAAACTAAAAACTAAACTAATTCTGTCACTTCACTGCATCAGCCTGTGCCGCAAAAATCTTGTCGGTCCCCATGCGCGCCAAGCGCAAAAGGCGGAGCAAACCTTCCTCGTCATAGGTAGCGCCTTCAGCGGTTGCTTGCACTTCGGCAATCTGGCCGCCTTCGATCAATACGAAATTGGCGTCCGCATCGGCGTTCGAATCCTCAATATAGTCAAGGTCGAGAACCGGTGTGCCGTTGTAAATGCCGCAGCTTACCGCCGCGACCCGTCCGGAAATCGGGTCTTCCTTGACTGCGCCAGACGCCATGAGGCCGTTCACCGCGAGCCGGAGTGCAATCCATGCGCCCGAAATCGCCGCCGTCCGGGTGCCGCCATCGGCCTGCAAAACGTCGCAATCGAGGGTGATCTGGTGTTCGCCCAGCTTCTTCATATCGACGACTGCACGTAAGGAACGACCAATAAGCCGTTGAATTTCCTGTGTCCGCCCCGACTGTTTGCCCTTGGCGGCCTCGCGCTGGCCGCGGGTATGGGTGGCACGGGGCAGCATCGAATATTCTGCCGTCACCCAACCTTCACCCTTGCCGCGCATCCATGGCGGCAGGCGGTCTTCGACGCTCGCGGTAACTAGCACGCGGGTATCGCCAAAACCAATGAGTACGCTGCCCTCGGCATGTTTGGTGAAGCCCGTTTCGACGGTAAGAGCGCGCATTTCGTCGGGTGCACGGCCGGATGGACGCATGGGAATCTCCTAAATGATGAATGCGCAGTGCCATAGCCTTGGTTGGAGCGTTTGCAAGAGTGGCGTCGAATACATACTCCTTGTCATCCCCGACTTGATCGGGGATCCATGGTCTAACAGTCGGGCCATGGATCCCCGCTTTCGCGAGGATCACAAACAGTATAGGTCAGTTTTAGTAACGATATGAGCCAAACCCCGATCACCGAACTCAACGACCGCACGCGCACGATTTTTCGGGTGGTGGTGGAAAGCTACCTAGAATCGGGCGCGCCTGTTGGTTCGCGGACTTTGTCTAAAATCGGCGGGATGAACCTGTCCCCGGCATCGATCCGCAATGTCATGCAGGATCTGGAGGAAGCGGGGCTGCTTGCCTCTCCGCATGCCAGCGCGGGGCGGATGCCGACCGAGAGCGGGTTGCGGCTGTTCGTCGATGGCATGATGCAGGCGGCGGAACCGTCGGCCGAGGAACGGCGCGCGATTGAATCTCAGATACGGGGCGAGGGGCCGATCGAGGAGGCGTTGGCGGCAGCGACGTCAGTATTGTCCGGGCTTTCGGCCTGCGCGGGTGTGGTGTTGGTGGCGAAACGCGATACGGTGCTGAAGGCGTTCAGTTTTGCCCGGCTGTCGTCGACGCAGGTGCTGGCGATCCTGGTCGGCAATGACAACAGCGTCGAAAATCGCGTGGTCGCGATTGACCCATCGGTGAGCGACGGAGCGTTGGTCGAAGCATCCAATTATATCACGGCGCGGCTGTCGGGTCTGACCCTCTCCGAAGCATTGGTCCGCCTCGATAGCGAAATCCGGGCCGAAAAAGCTGCGCTTGATGCCGCAAGCGAACAATTGGTGCGCAGCGGGCTAGCGATTTGGTCGCTCGACGCCAATGACCGGCCGGTGCTAATCGTGCGCGGACAGTCGAACCTGATCGATGAAACCGCCGCCGCCGACCTCGACCGCGTCCGCCAATTGCTCGACGAACTCGAAAGCAAGGAAGAAATCGCGCGGCTGGTCGACAGCGCCCGCGACGCCCAATCGACGCGAATTTTTATCGGCTCCGAAAACAACCTGTTCTCGCTATCCGGTTCTTCGGTAATTGCCGCACCTTACCGCGAAGTAGGCGGCAAAGTCGTTGGCGTTATTGGCGTCATCGGCCCGACCCGGCTCAATTACGCACGCATCGTGCCGATGGTCGATTTCACCGCCCAAGCGCTATCACGCTTGATGAAATAAATTTAACGCAAAGTGCGCAAAGATTTTGAAGAGGGCAGTTGTTGATCGATCTAGAAGTTTTGGCTAGCCAGGTGTTGGATACCGCTTTTGCCGTTCACAGCGATCTCGGACCGGGATTGCTGGAAAATGTTTATGAGCAGGTTTTGGCCAATCGGCTGTTGCGCCAAGGGTTGAAAATCGACCGGCAAATGCCGGTCGGGGCACGTATTGACGGTCTGGATTTTCCTGAAGCTTTTCGTTTGGATTTGCTTGTGGAGAGACGATTGGTGGTTGAAGTAAAGGCGGTCGAAAGGATCGCCTCGGTTCATGCTCGGCAAACATTGACCTATCTGCGACTGATGCAGCTGCCGCTCGGATTGCTGATCAATTTCGGCGGTATCACACTTAAAGAAGGCGTCAAGCGAGTTGCAAACAACTACCGCCAGGATAAAATATGACCTCTTGAAAATCTTTGCGCCCTTTGCGTTAAATCTCTGACGTTGTTGGCTCCACCGAACTTGATGAATTAAACGAAGCGCCTATATGCGCATGGCAATGAGCGCCGGGACGTGCCGGTGAATTAATGGGTTAAACAGCATTATGACGAACAAAAAGAACGACGCCGCCGCCGATGCTGCGGTCAAAGAGATGGCTGAAGAAATGGCAGGCGTGCCGGAGCATTTGCGAGAGGTTGCCGAAGAAGGGGCCGCGAATGCCGATGCCGAGCGGATTGCGATGCTCGAAGACCATCTGGCGAATGCCAAGCAGGAGGTACTCTACGCGCAGGCCGAAACGCAGAACGTGCGGCGGCGGATGGAGAAAGAGGCCGCTGATGCGCGCGCCTATGCCGCGACCAGCTTCGCCCGCGATATATTGTCGGTATCGGACAATCTGAGCCGCGCGCTTGAGGCAATTCCCGCCGAAATGCGCGAGAATGAGGCGATGAAGCCGCTTGTGACCGGGCTGGAGGCTACAGGCCGCGAACTCGATAGCGTGTTCGCCAAGCACGGCATCACGCGGATTGCCGCGATGGGAATGCCGCTCGACCCGAACCAGCACCAGGCGATGGTTGAAATCCCCAGCGCCGATGTCGAGCCGGGGATTATCGTGGCTGAAATGCAGGCCGGATATATGATCAAGGACCGCTTGCTGCGCCCTGCTTTGGTTGGGGTAGCGAAGAAGGGGGATTAATCGGCGGATGATTTAGGGATTGGAGGTATCGTTTCAGCCGGTCTGCTAAATTCGTCAGCCTTTTCAAAGCATGCGCGCGCTGCTCTGTTGTCAGTAACATTACTTTTTGACCATACTCTTGGTCGCCGCCAGCATGGGCAAAAGCCACCAAATCATCGCCATCCCGTGCCATCAATCTCATAGGGGAGTGAGCGAGATAGGCTCGTAGCTCAATCAGTGGCACCAGCTCATCGACGATCGCTATGAGTTTGTCGTTTACTGCGTCAGATTCAGCGAATTGCTTAACAGCCATCGAAACAGCTTTGAACTGGTGCGGAATGGCGTCAAATGGCCGCTTAACAGCAAATATCTTCCGCAGACGCGCTTCACATCTAGCAGACTGATCAAAATATTTACTTCGCCAAATGTGAGCATCATCTTTTGGTGCACGGGGCGGAGATACAAAGGGGGCATTCATCATTCCAGTTTAGATCGTATATCTGAAAGTTGCGTAAATTGGATAAGTCAGGCCATGGATTCCCGCCTTCGCGGTAATGACAACGCAGGGCTGGCAGTGAGGGCCGGGTTCAGCTATCCACCCGTCCCATGACCGCAGCGGCAATCTCGATGGACCGCCAGTCCCCCTGGCGCACCGAACTGCGCGCGACGGCGATGCTTGCCTGGCCGTTGATCCTGTCGAACCTGACGATGATGCTGATCGGCGTCACTGACGTCATCCTGCTCGGCTGGCTCGGGCCGAAAGAGTTGGCGGCGGGGGCGCTTGGGCATAATCTGGCCATGCTCTGCGCGATTTTCTGTATGGGGCTGGTCACCGCGACCGCGCCGATGATGGCATCGGAAAAGGGACGCATGGCGCATTCGGTGCGCGATATCAGGCGTACGGTGCGCCAGGGATTCTGGACGGCGCTGGCGGTCATGGTGCCGGTGTGGTTGTTCCTGTGGAATGCCGAGGCCATCCTGGTTGCGACCGGCCAGCAGCCCGATCTTTCCGCAAATGCGGGCGTGTTTGTCCGCGCCTATATGTGGTCGATCTTGCCGTTCATCTGCTTTCTGGTGCTGCGAAATTTTGTCGCTGCGCTGCAGGAACCGGTCTGGGCGATGGTGGTCAGTCTGGGTGCGGTGATTGCCAACGCCGTTATTAACTACGGCCTCATTCTCGGTAACTACGGTTTGCCGCAGCTTGGTCTGCTCGGCGCGGGCATTGGCAGTACGATCACCAACTTTTTGCAACTCGGCGTGATGTTGGCAGTGGTCAGATTTCACCCGAAATTCCGCCGCTATCATTTGCTTGGCCGCTTCTGGCGCGCCGATTGGCCGCGCTTCCGCCAGATCTGGCGGCTGGGCCTGCCGATCGGCGTGACAATGGGTTTCGAGGGCGGCGTGTTTGCCATCGCCATCCTGCTGATGGGTTTGATCAACGAAGCCTCGGTCGCGGCCCATGCGATTGCCCTGCAGATTGCATCGCTGACTTTCATGGTGCCGCTGGGCCTGGGGCAGGCGGCAACGGTACGCGTCGGCCTTGCTTACGGCCGTAATGACCCGGTCGGCATCGCCCGCGCCGGTTGGACCGGTTTCGTATTGGGCACCGGCTTCATGGCGGTTATGGCGCTGGTTATCTATCTAATACCGGAAGCTTTGATCGGTATTTTCGTAACACCGGTCGATGCCGAAACTCGCCAAGTGTTTAATCTTGCCGTCGGCTTCCTGATGGTTGCGGCGATATTCCAGATTGTCGACGGTGCCCAGGTGGTCGGCGCGGGTATGCTGCGCGGTTTGCACGACACAAAAGTGCCGATGTTCTTTGCGGCGTTCGGTTACTGGGTCGTCGGCATCGGTGTAGGCACCTGGCTTGCGTTCCGACAGGGCTGGGATGGCATCGGCGTGTGGACGGGCCTCGCCACCGGACTAGCCATCGTTGCCATTCTAATGCTCATTCGCTGGTCGATGCGGGATAGGTTGGGGCTTTTGCCCTCCGCCAAAGCCCTATCCTAATCAGGCCAACACAATGCCGTAGCCCTGAGCCTATCGGGGCCGAAGGCGGCCAGAGGCCAACGGCGCTTGCCGGCGGGGCGTGCTTCGACAGGCTCAGCACTACGGTATTATTTGAATAGACCTATTTCGCGACGCCTTAAATCGTCTGTGCCCGGTTTTCGTCGCGGTGCTTTTTCAGATATTTCATAAACGGCGTCCCACCTGTGCCAACATCGGGGTTGTTGCCCGCACCGGACGAAGCCTGCTTGTTGATATAGCTCGCCGCATATTCGAGGTGGCGGCTGCGGAAGCGCGCGACCTGTTCGACGCAGGCGTTGAAGGCATCTTTCAGACTGCTGTTCTGTGTTTTGGCAAAGTTGCGTAACGTGCTTTGTTCGCGGATAGCGTCAATGAACGCGCGGTGCGTAGGTGGACGATATCGGTGGAGCTCGTCGAGAAACTCGCGCAGCGGATCGCTCTGGTGGACAACCTGAAACAGTGCATCCATTGCCGGAACGATTGAGCTTTGCGAGCCTGTTTGCCCGCAAAACGCTTGCGGTTTTCCGGCATAATGTTCCACACCTTCATAGATGAGCCCGTCAGGCATTGCCGGGTTGTTCTTCCAGCCGTGGATGTAAGGTCGCACGCGCTGAAAATAGATATAGGGATCGCAGCGGTCGACCATCCGGTCGAAATGGGCGTTGATGCGGTCCCATGTCGCGTTCATTGCGATTAGCATCGCTTCGACTTCGGCGGCGTCCTGTTCCTTGGCGGCGGTAACCAGCCGGGTCGCCAATTCAAGCGCCATGCCCGCTTCGGCTTCAATGGCGACATGC
Source organism: Sphingorhabdus sp. (assembly GCA_040007915.1). Lineage (GTDB taxonomy): Bacteria > Pseudomonadota > Alphaproteobacteria > Sphingomonadales > Sphingomonadaceae > Sphingorhabdus_B. The sequence goes on along the minus strand of JBDTUD010000024.1, from coordinate 35,842 downwards.
ACCAAAACAAACCAGTTCTCGTCCTGACCACCCAGAAAATTCTGGTACATGCCGATATTATCCAGCGTGATACCGGCGTTCTTGTCCAGCCGGTACCAGTTGTCGAGGACATAGCCCGAATAAGGGAGCAAGGGCGCAAGGCCCAAATTGTCTGCAATCGCCACTATAGGTACGGCAAGATTGGCGGGAAGCGTAGTCGGTGCCTCAGGTTCGCCCCAGACATAGGCTTGCACCAGAAACGAATAATGCACCATCGCGACGCGGATTTGTTCGTTATTTGCGCTATCAAGGAATGCCGGAATATCGGGATAGCCGACCTGCCGCAGCAAATGCCGGGCGCGACCAGTAGTGATGATGGCGGATAACTGGCTTGCCGCATCCAGCATTTCGTCAAAACCATCAGGCAACGCGATTTCGTCAATTTCAAAGCTGGAAAGATAACCGCGTTCGGCAGAAAGCCCGAATTGTTCCAATGTAAATGCCATGATAACCGCCAAATTGTTCTGATTGGAAATTAGTAACAATTGTAATTAAATTACGCAAGCGGTGTGAGGGGTCAGAAAGGCAATATCCCCTCATATTGTGAAAGCGGCGGTGCGCCCGGTACCTTGATGCCATTGCGCAGCAGGAAAACATGGCGGACAATTTCGGCCTGTTGTTCGATGCCGTATCGTTCCAGCGCCCAACCTGGTTTCAGGCTATAGTCGTAACGGCAAAACGGGTGGCGCTTTAGCGGTAGATTTATGCCATTTTGGTGCTGCCATACATGCACCAGCTCGTGGATGAACAGGCCTTGCAAGGTCAGATTGGCATCGCAGAAATCATCGCAGAACAGGTCGCTTTTCGGGTTGAACCACAGATGTCCGTTGGGGGCCATCGTGATTTTCTCTGGCTGAAACCACCACCACTTCCGGTTGTGGACGCGAATGATATGCAGGTCCAGCGCGTCGTTGAAGATGTTCTGGGCCAGCGCGCGTTCGCGCACCGTCAGTGCTCGTCCTGAAGGATGCGGGCCGAACATCGCGTCAGTCTAATGCCTTCTTTTCGTCGGGTACGGTGCCGTCCATTTCCGTCACCGGCGCCTTCACCAATATCCGGTCGCCATTGTTGAAAACAAATTCGGTTTCCATCTCGCCCAGTCGCCTTGCGACTAAATTTACCCCCCAAACCATCACGTGCTTCCCTCCTTGGCGGAATTCGACCTTGCTTTTGGCCGGGATGGGGACGCGGCTGAGCGGCTTCATCGACATCGCGCCTGTTTTCGGGTCGATCCCGCTTTCGTGCATCTGGCTGCGGATGACCGAAGGTGAATTGACGTTGATCAACTGTACGTCGCTCGGTCCGCCATAAACGGTGAAATAAAGTGCCGAAGGATTGCTATCAACCGGCGATAATTTCACGACGGCGTCTTTTACCTTCAACTGCGGCGTTGGTCCGCACGCTGCCAGGAATGCCAGCGACATGGCGACGGCAATATTGGATTTAATATGGCCAAACATTCCTTATGCTCTCTTTCCTGTCTAAAAATGGAGCAAACACCCGCTTTTTGGTTTTCTAGGCTCGCTGTAGTCTTGTGCCAAGGGAATTGGCACCTATATCGCCCCTGCAAGCTCTTTTCCTTGGGATAACCGGTGCCTGATAGGGCCGGGCAAGGGCGGGGCGTTAAGTTCAAGACAAATCTCGGGGTAAGAATATATGGCTAAAGTTATTGGCATCGATTTGGGTACAACCAACAGCTGCGTCGCGGTAATGGACGGCGGCAAGCCCAAGGTCATTGAAAACGCGGAAGGCGCGCGCACGACGCCGTCTATTGTCGCCTTCGCCAAGGATGGCGAGCGCTTGATTGGTCAACCCGCCAAGCGGCAGGCTGTGACCAATCCAGAAAGCACGATCTATGCGGTGAAGCGCCTGATTGGCCGCCGCTTTGACGACCCGATGACCAAGAAGGATATGGGGCTTGTTCCTTATGGCATCGTTAAGGGCAAGACCGGCGATGCGTGGGTGAAGGCAGGCGGCGAAGATTATTCGCCATCGCAAATCTCTGCGTTCATCCTGCAAAAGATGAAAGAAACCGCCGAAGCTTATCTTGGCGAAACCGTCACGCAGGCGGTGATCACGGTTCCAGCCTATTTCAACGACGCCCAGCGTCAGGCAACCAAAGACGCCGGCCAGATTGCTGGTCTCGAAGTGTTGCGTATCATTAACGAACCGACCGCTGCCGCACTTGCTTACGGCATGGACAAGGATGAGAACAAAACCATCGCGGTCTATGACCTTGGTGGCGGCACGTTCGATATCTCGATCCTTGAAGTCGGCGATGGCGTGTTCGAAGTGAAATCAACCAATGGTGATACGTTTCTGGGCGGTGAAGATTTTGACAGCGTACTGGTCGAACATCTCGCAGCCGATTTCAACAAGGCCGAGGGCATTGACCTGACCAAGGACAAGCTTGCGCTGCAACGGTTGAAGGAAGCGGCTGAAAAGGCGAAGATTGAATTGTCTTCGACGCAAACGACTGAGGTCAATTTGCCGTTCATCACCGCTGACCAAAATGGTCCAAAGCATTTGGTGAAGACCATCACCCGTGCCGACCTCGAAAAACTGGTTGATGACCTGATCAAGCGCACGCTGGAGCCTTGCAAAAAGGCGCTGGCAGATGCTGGTCTCAAGGCTGACGCGATTGACGAAGTTGTAATGGTCGGTGGTATGACCCGTATGCCCAAGGTGCGGGACGTGGTGAAGAGCTTCTTCGGCAAGGAACCGCACACGGGCGTGAATCCTGACGAAGTCGTTGCCATGGGCGCGGCCATTCAGGCGGGCGTACTGCAGGGTGATGTCAAGGACGTGCTGCTGCTCGACGTGACGCCATTGTCGCTGGGTATCGAAACATTGGGCGGTGTGTTCACGCGCATGATTGACCGTAACACGACGATCCCAACGAAGAAGTCGCAGGTCTACTCGACCGCCGACGACAATCAGAATGCCGTCACCATCCGCGTCTTCCAAGGCGAACGCGAAATGGCAATGGACAACAAGCTGCTTGGTAATTTTGACCTTGTCGGCATCCCACCTGCACCGCGCGGTGTTCCGCAGATCGAGGTCACCTTTGATATCGACGCCAACGGTCTGGTCAGTGTGACCGCGAAGGACAAGGGCACCGGCAAAGAGCAACAGATCAAGATCCAGGCATCGGGCGGTCTGTCCGACGCGGACATAGATCAGATGGTTCGGGATGCCGAAGCTTTTGCCGAGGAAGACAAGAAGCGGCGTGAAGCGGCGGAAGCCAAGAACAATGCTGAAAGCCTTGTCCACACGACCGAAAAGCAGATCGAAGAACACAAGGGCAAGGTCGATGCTGGCTTGATCAGCGAAATCGAAGCCGCGATTGCCGACACCAAAACTGCCATCGAAGGCGGCGATCCTGAAGCGATGAAGGAAAAGGCAAATGCCTTGGCCCAAGTTGCAATGAAGCTGGGTCAGGCGATTTATGAGCAGGAACAGGCTTCGGGCGGTGCAGCGGATGCGACACCTGAAGAAGCGCCTGCGGACGAGAATGTGGTCGATGCCGAGTTCTCCGAAGTAGACGAAGACAAGAAAGACTGAAGTTGCCTCTGATCGTCATTTCCGCGAAGGCGGGCATCCAACTCCTGACATTTCCATAAGTGAACTCAGGAGCTGGACCCCGCCCTCGCGGGGGACGAAAGGGGATTGAGGGATAGGCAGTCATGAGTCTCAACATCGATTATTATGATTTATTGGAAGTAGAGCGGTCAGCGGATGATAAAACGCTGAAGACCGCTTACCGGCGCTTGGCTATGGAATGTCACCCGGACCGCAACCCGGGTTGCGAAAAATCGGAAGCCAAATTCAAAGCTATAAGTGAAGCTTATGATATTCTGAAAGACGGACAAAAGCGCGCGGCATATGATCGATATGGCAAAGCCGCATTTCAGAATGGCGGAATGGGCAACGGTCAGGCTGGTGCAGGCTTTGGCGATTTCTCTGACATCTTTGAAAGTTTCTTTGGAGACGCCTTTGGTGGCGGTCGTCAACGAGGCCCCGCGCGTGGGGCCGATCTGCGTTATGACCTGGAAATCTCGCTAGACGACGCGTTCCACGGTAAAACCGCGAATATCGTTATCGATGTTGCCACAGCTTGTGGGACTTGCGAAGGCAGTGGTGCCACGCCGGGTTCGGGCAAGCGCCGTTGCAACCTGTGCGGCGGCCACGGCAAAGTTCGTGCGCAGCAGGGCTTTTTCGTGGTTGAGCGCACATGCCCGACTTGCCATGGTCGCGGCGAAGTTATCGAAAACCCGTGCAAGGCCTGCAAGGGCGATGGCCGGGTCGATGAACACAAGACTATCTCGGTCAACGTCCCACCCGGCGTCGATGAAGGAACACGTATCCGCGTGGCCGGTAAGGGCGAGGCTGGTCCCAATGGAGCGGCGGCGGGCGACCTTTACATTTTTATCCACGTAATGCCGCATAAAATGTTTGAACGCGACGGCACAACCTTGTTCTGCCGCGCGCCGATAAGCTTCACCACCGCCTCGCTCGGTGGTGAAATCCGGATTCCTGGGCTCGATGGTGCCGAGCATATGATTGCGATTCCCGAGGGGATCCAGTCAGGCAAACAGTTACGACAACGTGGGGCAGGTATGCCGGTGCTGCAAGGGCGCGGGCGTGGCGATATGGTGATCCAGATCGAGGTTGAAACCCCGACGCGGATGACGGTCCGTCAAAAGGAATTGCTTCGTCAGTTTCAGGAAACCGAAACCGGTGCCGAATGTCCGCAATCACGCGGCTTCTTTAACAAAGTTAAAGAGATTTGGGACGAATTAACCGACTGAGCTAAAGCTTGCCAAGCGGCGCATTTGTTTGGATAACGATAGCTTCTCAGGAGCATCGTCGATGAAATATATTTTGCCATTCCTAGCCCTGTCTTTGGTAGTGCCCGCAAATGCCCAAGAGGACCTGTCGAAAGTCGAAATCAAGGCGCAGCAACTTGCACCTGGCGTAGCGGTACTGTTTGGTTCCGGTGGCAATATCGGCGTGTCTTATGGCGAAGACGGTACCGTCCTGGTCGACGACCAGTTCGCGCCGCTTACCGAGAAGATTCAGAAGGCTGTGGCTGATTTAGGGGCGACGCCAGTCAAATTCCTGATCAACACGCACTTGCACGGCGACCATAGCGGCGGCAACGAGAATTTGGGTAAAGCCGGGGCGCTGATTATGGCGCACGACAATGTTCGCGTCCGCATGTCGAGCGACCAGAAAACACAGTTCGGCGATGTAAAGGCCAGTCCAAAGGTGGCATTGCCGGTGATTACTTATGCCGACGGATTGAAGCTGCATCTCAACGGCGAAGAAGTACGCGTCATTCACGTGCCTGTCGCACATACCGACGGCGATTCGTTCATTCACTGGACCAAGTCGAATGTGATCCACATGGGCGATCTGTTCATGTTCGGTGTCAGTTTCCCGTTTGTAGATGACAGCAGCGGCGGCAATGTCAGGGGTTTCGTTACGGCTGCCGACAAGGCGCTGGCCATCGCTAACGACCAGACAAAAATCATTCCGGGGCACGGACCTATCGCGACCAAAGCCGATCTTCAAAACCACCGCAATATGGTAGCGGGGGTTATCGCCAAGGTCGAAGCGGGGATAAAGGCTGGACAGACGCTCGACCAGATCAAGGCATCCCGGCCCGCCGATGGTTACGGCCTCAGGGCCGACGGTTTTATCACCGCAGACAGCTTTGTCGAAACCGTTTATGGAATGGTAAAGAAATAAGGGGCTTCACTGGCCGATAGCGTCGATCTCCGCTCGCAAGCTTTCGATCAGCGGCTGAATACGTGTCAACCGCGGCGCTTCCTGATCGAGTATCGCCCTGAAAGCCTTGCGCTTGTAATCGAGCGTCTGTTCCTCCGATATTGTCGTCGGCGTCGGCATTGTCGAGATCAGAATGTCGATCAACCGGTCGACGCCGTGCAGCCGCCCCCACAGATAGTCGTTTTCGCGATAGGCGCGGCTAAAAAAGGCTCCAAAACTGTTGAATTCGATACCTTTCAATGTCGCTGCCGCGCCGCCTTTGCGGATGGTAGGTGCGTCTTCGGGGGAGATACGGTCAACCTTGACGGGATCAAATTCGTCAAATCCTTCGTCCTGCAGCAAGGGCAAAGTCGCAATGTCGTATAACGCATAGCCGAGGTAGCCGAGCAGCATTGTTCGCCTTGCTTCGTCGGGCATGGCTAGCAAAGCCTCGCACAATATTCTATCGGTGCGCAGGTCGGCGGCAACCAAATCGCGTTGCTTGGCCAGATGTTTGATCAATGCGGCGGGTTGGAAAACACCGTCTTGCACCGCCATCGCAAAATCCGCGCCGAGATATTCAGCGGTTTCGAGATCAAGGAACTTGGCGAGGCAGCGATAGATCGCATCTCGCATTTTGCCGATACTTGCGTCGGGCATATCGATTACATTTTCGACATGCTCGGCCAGATGCCGCGCCATGAAACGCAGCCGCCGGATGCGGAACCGCAAGTCATGCTCGCGAAAAAAATCGGTGGTATGCGGAGTAGCGATCACACCCTTGATGTCGGTCATGATATCCATATGCTGCGCGCGAATTTCCGCCCAGACCGCGTTGCGCAACTGCCGGAAATGTTCAGGAGTGCCTTCGGGCCACGCCCGGCGCGATGTGGCGATGATGTCATCGACCGTGCCCGCAAGTTTCAGATGACCATAAGCAGGGTAGCTGAACCCGACCGCCTTTACCGCTCTTTCCTGTGCCTTTTTCCGCCATTTATGGATGCGCTCGGGCGTGGGTTGGGTCAGGAACCATGTCCGGCCCAGCATCGTTTCGACGGTGCGCTCCACCTCGAGACGCAAACTGTCGATCACCATCCGCATGCGCATGATCCGGTCGGATCGTCCGGTGATCTTTTCCAGGCTGTCACGGATCGGCTGTTCACGCGGAATGTTCGATGTAGCACCCAATATCGCGGCGAAAAAGCCGGGCGGCTTAGGCAGGATAGCGCCGGTGCCGTCAGCATTCCGGCGGCCAAAGCGAAAGCTGGCACGGCCCGGTTTGGGATCGATGTAGACAAAACGCCGATCCACCTCGCGCCGCGCCGGCCGGTTGCGGAGCGCGTTAATGGCTTGGTTGAAGGGTGCGTTGGCGAGTACTGAACCGTCGATCAGCATCGTATCATCGGCAGCACCCACGGCAAATTGCTGCGGCAGAATCCGCGCCAGGAAACTGTCGCGGCTTTCCCATTCGGTGCCTTGTGTTGCGAGCAATTTATCCAGCTCACGCGCCGAAAATGGCGGGAAAGCTCCCGGAAAACTTGCGGTAGCGCGCGCGGCGAATACCAGTTCGGGAATGTCGGCCAAATCCTGCCGCCCACGCGTGGAAAAATCGATGGTGATGCGGTGTTCGGTTTCGGTCACTAGTGGCGGGCTGTTGAGGCGCAGTTGCTGGTCGTGGCCGTTGAAATCGGTGACGGTCACAAACAGGTCGAGCGGCTGGCCTGCGGGTTGCAGCGATGGCCCGGCTGAACTTTTCTGCATGGCGGCAAACGCGTTCAACAACAGTTCCGAAAACACCCGCCCACCAAATGGCGGCGCGAACCAGCGTGCGCGGACGAAGCGGGACAGTTTGCTCGCGACTTCTTCCTTGACCTCGGCTGCGACCAAGCGGGCAATCGCGCCGCCCTTGCGTCGCAATATTGCCCATACGATCGGTGTCGCCCAGAATTTGGAGAAACGGGATAACGGCCGTGCATCGGGGTCGAGCAAGGTATCGACGTCGGCATTCTCAAGCCACAGCTCGGTCAGCGGTTCGAGCGATTGGCCGGTGACAATGGCTTGGGCGAGAAAAATGCCATTGATCCCGCCTGCGCTGGACCCGGCGATGATGTCGGCAAGCACGCGCATCCGCACACCGCTTTTCGCTTCCATATCGGCAATGATGTCGCGGTAAATCGCCTCGCTGCCAGCGTCCGGCGGGGTGCCGTCATGATAGGCCCGGCTGGCGCGGAGCAGGTGCCAGATTTCGCGGGTGACGCCGTGCATGTAGACCGCAAGACTAACCCCGCCATAGCAGATAAGGGCCAATCTGAGTTCTTTCTCGCGCATGATTAAGGGCTTATCGGGGATTGGCGCGGTTGGGAAGGGCGGGACGCTTCGCAACGGACAAACTCTCTCCCCTTGCGGGAGAGAAAGGCTTGGCTCGGCAATCCTGAGCTTGTCGAAGGGTTGCCTAGTTAGTCTTGAGCGGGGGCTGCGACGTTTGTCGGCAAGCCTGACGGCTCGCGCACCCTCTCCAACTCCCAATAGAGCGTGATGCGAATAAGTGGGAACCGGTTATTCGCTTAAAATCACGCGACCACAAATAGATCCAGAGCATGATGCGATTCAAGCAAAGCGCATCATGCTCTAGACAGCAAGCTGCCAAGTCTGCGTATCCTCTCCCGTCAAGGGAGAGGGAGTGAAAAACTGCCCCAACTTTCCTCCACAGCCACCTCCAAAACCCCGCAGAAAACCGGTCAAGTTTACAGTGAAATCGACAAAATTCTGTAGGAAACAAATCCAACACAACCCACGCGCAAAACCGCGAAAGGTCACACTAAAGTCTCACCTGAAACGCTGCTTGAGCGACCTGTGATTTCAGTAATCAATGCATTGGCTGATTGCAGGCCCATACAGCTATTGGACGGTTCGCAATGTCGGAGCTGAGGCTGACAGGCCAAATCCTACATTGCAAGGGGAGTTAAGAATTTTGTTCACGCAGAGGCGCGGAGGCGCGGAGATTCGGGCCGCTGGGATTGTTCCCAGGTTAGACCAAGCGGCAACACCAACGGCCAGCGACCGCACCTGCGCTGGAGCCAAAAAACCCTCCGCGTCTCCGCGCCTCTGCGTGAACCAATTTTAATTTGTCTGTGCCAGCGTCACACCGTTATCGTACTTAGCAGTGTTGTGCTTCAACTTGACACCGCCAATGCGAGGGAGACGGGCCATTAGTGCATGATCGGGGACATGGTATTCCGTGTCCCCGTCCCACGGGACAATGTCGGCGAGAAGCGGATTCGCATGCGTAGGGCTTTATCGGGTTTGGGGGTTAAGTAAAGTGGCACAGTAATTCAACTCGTAACTCCCAAACTCCCAAGGCACTTCAGGGCTTACCACGGCGTAATATCATCGTAACTCATAGAATTGACTGAAGTGAGTCCCTTGAGCAATATTGATTGGTCGATGATCCCGTTGTTGTCGGTATCCCAAAATAGCCAGCCGTCGATCAAACCGGCCATAAACACGACGTCTGTTCCAGCCGAAACCATCGCCTGCGCGCCAGCAAGTGCGTCATTGTACGAACTGGAAGCAATTGCAGCTTCGGAATATTGGAAGCCGCCTTGGGTCGGCGAAAAGCTCAGTCTGATCTCATCAAAGTCGGTCTCAAAATCGGTGATCACGTCACATGAGGCCGAAGAAACTGTCGAGTCAGCTAAACCAAATCCGAAAACATCGTTATCCCCGACCCCGCCGGTCAACGTGTCTCGGCCGAGCCCCCCCATCAACAAGTCACCCCCGGATTGCCCATTTAGCGAATCCGCTCCCGCCCCTCCATCGAGTTGGTCTCCATCAGCGCCGCCCACCAACGTGTCGTTGCCAGCTTCCCCAAAAAGGGCGTCTCGTTCATTCCCGCCGTTGAGAATATCATTACCATCGCCCCCGTACAGGCGATCCTCTCCGTCATTACCGTTGATCGTGTCCGCGCCGCCCAGCCCGAAGAGCATGTTGTCACTGCCACTCCCCTTTATAACGTTATCGAGGTTGTTACCTGTTCCGCTAGTGCCCGAACCCGTCAACGTGAGGTTTTCGACATGGTCAGTTAGGATATAGCTTTTCGCGGAATTGACTGTGTCCGTACCGCCACCCGCGATTTCAAAAACCTGGTCATCATTGCTGCTTATGCCATCGACTGAATATGTATCGACAAAATAGACGTCGTTACCGGCTCCGCCGTCAAGCCAGTCAATTCCCGCCCCGCCGTCAAGGCTATCGTTCCCGGTGCCTCCCCATATTATGTCGTTTCCAACCATTCCGTTGAGTGTATCATTCCCTACGCCACCACTCAGTATGTTATTGCTGTTATTACCTGTGATCACGTTGTTCAAATCATTGCCCATCCCATTGATCTCACCGGAACCGACCAATGTCAGGTTTTCGACATTCGGGGTCAGAATGTAGCTCACAGTGCTATTTACAAGGTCGGTGCCCGATGCCGCAGCTTCGATTACAAGATCGTCGTTGGAGTTATCGCCGTCATGTGATAATTGGCCGACAAAGTATGTGTCATTTCCAGTCCCGCCGTCCATTCGGTCGGCCCCATCGCCACCGTCAATGATATCATTCCCGGCAAGTGCGTAAATAATATCGTTGCCGCCTGTTGTTCGAAGTCCGAAATTCGATTGGGTTGGCGAAATTGTGTTATTTCCGGTGGATCCCGTTATCGTCTTACCGGCCTCGTTTACGTCCGTCACTGAAATCTCCAGCGTCTGGTCATCGAAATTTGTGCCGTCTGTGGCACGAACAATGACATCATAGACGTTGTTCAATCCGGCATCCACAGGCTTCTCAAAATCAGGCGCACTTTTGAAAACCAGTTCACCGGTCAGCGGGTCAATACTGAAAAATGCCGCATCCGCCCCTCCAGCAATTGCGTAGGTGGGTGTCGTATGGTCTGCATCAATCGCTGACACCTTTACCACTGCAACGCTATTTTCTGATACGCTGAGAGCCGCCGACGCACCACCGCTTGCTGATAAAATGACCGGAGCGTTATCATTGACGTTGCCAACTCTGACGGAAATTTGCTGCAGATCAACGTCGCTTCCGTCGCTAGCCTGAACAATGACGTCGTAAACGCCATCACCGCCTCTATCGGTCGGGATTTCGAAGTCTGGGGCGCTGTTAAAGACTAACGCGCCAGTTTCAGGGTCGATGGTGAACAGCGCAGCATCGGCACCGCCGACAATCGAGTAAACAGGCGCAGTGCCCTCTGCATCGGATGCCTGAACATTCGTGACTGAAGTTGCATTCTCGGAAACGTCGATTGTCGCCGTGGCACCTCCACCATTAGATGTAATGACGGGAGCACTGCCGTCGGCAACGTCGGTTACGCTGACCGACAGAACCTGGAAATCATACGCTCCGCTGTCATCGGTTGCCCGCACTACCACGATGTAAACATTGTCAGCGCCAAAGTCCGTAGGGCTTTCAAAATTAGGAGATGTAACGAAGCTTAATGCACCTGTTATCGCGTTTATGGAGAATAGTGCATCATCGGGGCCTCCGCCAATTGAATAGCTAATTGTTTGGCCATTATTCGCATCGGTGGCAGTAACAGTCGTTACTAAAGTGCTGTTCTCAGCAACCGAAAGGGAGGCGGAGTTACCACCGCCGTTCGAATTAATCACAGGAGCGCTGTTGACCATGGGAGATGGCACAGTTCCATCGGCAAACTGGATTAACTCGACGTGGCGAAGCGTGTCGATCCCGTCAGGCGATCCGAACCTAACGTCAGTAATGGTCAAGGTGCCATCAGGATTGATAATGACGGTGTAGTCGCTGGCATTGCCAGAATAGACTGCCGTGTCGGTATCGGCCATACCACCGTAGATCGTGTCGTTGCCTTCGCCACCAATGAGCGTATCGTCTCCACCCTCGCCATCGAGGTAGTCGCTGCCGTTGCCGCCATTGACCACATCGTTGCCTGTTCCTCCCATCAACTCGTCGCTTCCGTCGCCTCCAAACAACTGGTCATTCCCGGCATCTCCCAACAGGGTGTCATTACCTGCCACGCCTAGATCATCACCATAAAGAACGTCATCATCCGCTCCGCCGAGCAGGGTATCGCCGCCAGCACCCCCGTAAAGCGTATCATTTCCATCGCCGCCTTCGAGCCTGTCCGTTCTCGCACCGCCATAAAGTATGTCGTTACCAGCCTGCCCATAAATGAGATCGTCGCCAGCGATGCCGTTGAAGCCCAAATCGTCACCGTACAAGGTGTCGTCTCCAGCGCCGCCATGCAACGTGTCCGCGCCCCTGTATCCAAAAATCACATCATTGCCGTCATCGCCGTAAAGTGTATCGGTTCCTGCGCCGCCGATTATTGTATCATTGCCTTCGTCGCCGTGAACAATAACACTTTTCGCATAATCGACGCCTGAAGGTCCTTGTCCTGAAAGGTCAATGATATCGTCGCCTGCCCCCAGAACGAACTGTTCGATCGCCGAAAAGCTACCGATTCCGCCACTGATCACGCCATTGTTGTAAAAAATTCCATCGTTTAGGTTTGAGCCATATATAATATCGGTCGCCTCGCCACCGCTGTAAAAATCAGAAGATAGCTGGATGTTGCTGCCGAAAATGTTGAAGAACGTAGTCGCCGACGTACGTATGCCCGATGCCCAACTAAATGAAACCACTGTGGCATCCGCTTGAACATCATTTAAGCTCTGGTTGCGGGTGAAGGCATAGAACCGGTCCTGCGTAAGCGATCCGGTAACTGTTTGGCTTCCGATAATATTGTACGTAGTGGCCACGGCGATTTCCCCTATATGACTGGATGTTTCACACAGCGAGTAAGCCGCACGAACCTTTAATTCCGGCTCATATCAAATCTTTTCCAAATCCATAGGCGTCAAATGGGTAGCCACCCGTCTATTTTGGGACAGTTCCGATCCTGGTGACAGTGCGATCCTGGTGACAGTGCACAAATTTACTATCCCCCTGATTTCGTTGTCCGCTCTCTTATAACCCGAACTGATAAACAAAGACAAACGGCCTTGCGTTCCTTATATGTTCTGATACAAGCTCCCCCCATGGCAAAAGCAAAGCGTAGATATGTGTGTCAGGCTTGCGGGTCGGAGGCGAGCCGGTGGCAGGGGCAGTGTGATGATTGCGCGGAGTGGAATACGCTTGTCGAGGAGGCCAGCGCGACCGTTTTTGAAATGAAGCATCATCTGCGCTCTGGCGGGCGTGCGGTTCAGCTTTCGGCGCTGGATAGCGACATCAAGCTGCCCGACCGCGCCTCGACTGGCATCGCGGAGTTTGACCGTGCGCTTGGCGGCGGGTTGGTGCCGGGTTCGGCGACTTTGCTCGGCGGTGATCCGGGGATTGGTAAATCGACTTTGCTGTTGCAGGCGGCGGCCAATCTGGCGCGGCGTGGGCTGTCCGTGGCGTATATTTCGGGTGAGGAGGCGGTCGATCAGGTGCGGCTGCGCGCGCGGCGGCTGGGGCTGGGCGATGCGCCGGTGCAACTGGCGGCGGCGACTTCGGTGCGCGATATCCTGACGACAATCAGCAGCGGTGCGCCGCCTGCCTTGCTCGTCATCGATTCGATCCAGACGATGCACAGCGACCTGATCGAAGGCGCGCCGGGAACGGTCAGTCAGGTGCGGGCGTCGGCGCAGGAGTTGATCCGCTTTGCCAAAGAACGTGGTTCGGCGTTGATGCTGGTCGGGCATGTGACCAAGGATGGCAGCATCGCGGGGCCGCGTGTGCTGGAACATATGGTCGATACCGTGCTGGCGTTCGAGGGCGAACGCAGCCACCAATACCGGATACTGCGTGCATCGAAGAACCGTTTTGGCGGCACCGATGAAATTGGCGTGTTTGCTATGGCGGAGGAAGGACTGACCGAGGTTGGCAACCCTAGCGCACTGTTTTTGACCGACCGTGCCGAGCAAGTGACCGGCGCAACGGTGTTTCCGGCGTTGGAGGGGACGCGGCCGGTGTTGGTCGAGATCCAGGCATTGGTCGTGCGGCTGTCGAGCGGCGCCACGCCGAGGCGCGCCGTGGTCGGTTGGGACAGCGGGCGGTTGGCGATGATATTGGCGGTGCTGGAGGCGCGGTGCGGCCTGAGTTTTTCGACCGCAGAGGTCTATCTTAATGTTGGGGGCGGTTACCGTATTTCCGATCCTGCGGCTGATCTGGCGGTCGCGGCGGCGTTGGTTTCGGCATTGTCGGAGCGGCCGCTGCCTTCGGACGCCGTATTGTTCGGTGAAGTTGCGCTGTCCGGTGAAATCCGGCCCGTGGCGCATGCCGGGCTACGGCTGAAAGAATCGGCAAAGCTTGGCTTCAGCCGTGCTTTGGTGCCGCCGTCGATCAAAGGGCAATCCGGGATATCGACGCAAGAGTTCCGTACTCTTGCCAATCTCGTTGACCATATGCTCGGGCGAAGTTAGCTAGCGGCATATGACTGCACTGGATATTATTGTTCTCTTTCTCCTCGGCGGTGGAGCGGTTTTCGGCTTTCTGCGTGGCTTTGTGCAAGAGGCGCTGTCGCTGATTGCCTGGATCATGATCATTGTCGCGGTGCGGATATTGCATGGTCCGGCGACCACAATATTGTCCGAAGCGGTCGGAACCGAAAGCGGTGCAGCGGTGCTGGCGTTTTTGGCGATTGTCATTGTGATTTATGCGCTTGGTCGCTGGATTGCCAAATCTATCGGCGCGAAATCGCGCAAGTCCGTGCTCGGCCCGATCGACCGCGTGCTCGGTTTCGGCTTCGGCGTGGTCAAAGGCCTGATCGGCGCGACGTTGATCTTCCTCCTTCTGGTGATGGGTTACGAGACCCTGTTCGGCAGCGATGAGCAGCGCCCGGCGTGGATGACAGAGTCGCGGACCTACCCGCTGCTCAACGCCAGCGGCGACGCGATGTCGGCCTTTGTCCGCGAACGCCGCGATGCGACGGAGGCGGAAGCCGAAGAGGCGCCATAATGTCATCATCGCTCTACAATCGAGATATATTGCGGCTGGCAGCGTCGCTGATTCCGGATGACCGGTTGGACAGAGCAGACGGCGTGTCTGAAGCTCGCGCGCCCTTATGCGGCAGTCGGATACAGGCTGAAATTGCTTTCACGCACGACGATAAAATTAGCGCATTGGCATTGCGCGCATCGGCCTGTGCCTTGGGCCAGGCTTCCGCAGCGATATTAAAGGCCAATGCCGTCGGCAGCGATTTGGCGACGATGCAGCACGTTCGTGCACAGATTGCCGATATGCTGACAGGTAACGGCCCGCCGCCGCAGATTTGGCCAGACCTTGCGTTGCTGGCCCCGGCTAAAGATTATCCCTCACGCCATGCCGCCATCCTGTTGCCTTATGATGCCCTGCTTGCTGCAGCTGAACAGCGCAAAATTGCCAGCTGATGGAAGAAGCATCGCATAGCATCATATCGAGCGTGTTGTTTGCCGGCGTGATTCTATTGGGCGCCGCACTGGTTTCGGTTCTGATATTCCGGCGATTGGGTCTGGGTGCGGTGCTCGGCTATCTGGTCGCAGGGATCGTGATCGGTCCCGATGTTCTGGGTCTCACCGGAGACGCCGAAACGATCCTCGGTTACTCCGAAATCGGCATCATCCTGCTGCTGTTCCTGGTCGGGCTGGAGCTGTCGCCGCGCCGCCTTTGGCTGATGCGGCGCGACATATTCGTGTTCGGCCCTTTGCAGGTGGCTTTATGCGGATTGGCGATGTTCGGCGTTATCATGACGGTAATGCCTGATTTTACGTGGCAAGCAGCATTGGTCATGGGACTCCCGCTGGCATTATCCTCCACCGCCCAGGTTTTGCCGCTGCTGCAATCGCGCGGGCGGCTGAAAACCGATTATGGTGAGAAGAGTTTCTCGATTCTGTTGTTTCAGGATCTCTCGATTGTGCCCCTGCTGACCATCGTTGCGGCCCTGTCGCGCGCGCCGGTGCCCGAAGGGGCGATCAGCGGCTGGCGGCTAGTGATCTATGCTTTGCTCGCCATTGTCGCGCTGGTGCTTGCAGGACGGTACCTGCTGTCGCCGTTGCTGCGCCTCGTCGGCAAGATTTCCGAACGCGAACTGTTCATCGTCACCGGGCTGTTCACCGTCTGCGCAAGTGCAGCCTTGATGCAAATGATCGGCGTGTCGGCGGCACTGGGCGCGTTCGTCGCGGGCGTGATGCTGGCCGAATCGCCCTACCGGCATGAACTGGAAGCCGACATTGACCCGTTCCGTTCGATTCTGCTGGGGCTGTTTTTCCTCGCGGTAGGCATGATGCTGGATCTCGACGTGATCGCTGCCCAGCCATGGCTGGTTGTCGGTCTGGCCGTTGCGCTTATAGCAGTCAAAACCAGCGTCATTTTCCTGCTGGGGCGCTTTTTCGGCCTGACGAGCAGCGCGTCGATCATCATGGCATTGCTGTTAAGCCAGGGCGGCGAGTTCGGCTTTGTACTGTTCGCAGCCGCCCAGCAGGCGTTACTGATCGAACCCGAGGCAGCCAGTCTGTTTGGAGCGGTTGTCACATTGTCGATGGCATCGACGCCGTTCCTGATGATTCTTGCAGGCAAATTGGCCACGCGCAAAGCTGCCGATGCTGTGCAGCTGGATGATCCGGGACTGGCAGCTCAAGCCAATGTCATCATTGTCGGGCATGGCCGTTTTGGCCAGAATGTTTCGGAAATCATGCAGGCAGCGGGGCGCAGCGTGACGGTCATCGATATAAAGCCAGCCCAGATTGATCGCAGCGGGCAATTTGGTCGGAAGGTTTTCTACGGCGATGGCACGCGGATCGATCTTTTGAGCCGTGCAGGAGCTGACGAGGCCTGTGCGATATTTTTCTGCATGGACGACCGCAGCGTCGATGCAGAAACGCTGGAACCGGTGCGCGCGACTTTTCCAAACACCAAATTGTTCGTCCGTGCTTATGACCGGCAACAGGCAATCGCGCTCATGGCTGATCCGGACCTGAGTATCATTCGGGAAGTATTTGAATCATCGGTCAAATTGGCTGGCGATGCGTTGTACTCGCTCGGCATCAGCAAAGCCAATGTGGAAAAGGTCCTAACCGAATTTCGCCTGCGTGACACCACAAGACTGGCTACTCAATTCGACACCGGTAACATCCGCGCCGGTTCCCGCCACAGCTTTGGCAGGGACGACTCGGATGATTTTCTGATAGATTAAAGCTGCGCTTCCTCGTCTAAAAACGCGGCGACATCGTCCAGCTTCACCTCTTTGCTGAGGAACGTCTGGCCGATACCGCGCGCCAGAAGGAAGGGCAGGGTGCCGCTGCTCATTTTTTTGTCGTGCAACATATGTTCGGCCAGCCGCTTGCCGCTTGCCACAACGCTAGCTTCGGCCAAGGTGGTCGGCAGCCCGGCGCATTTGAGCAAGGCGGAAACCCGCGACGCGTCCTCTTCGCTGCACAGCCCCAGCCGCGCCGAATAACGAAATGCCAGAGCCATGCCCGCCGCTACTCCTTCGCCGTGCAGCAACCGGTCGGAAAAACCGGTTTCCGCCTCCAGCGCATGGCCGAACGTGTGACCAAGATTAAGTAGCGCCCGGGTTCCGGTTAATTCGCGTTCATCCGCTGCAACGATGCGCGCCTTTGCGGTTACCGAATGGATGATGGCATATTCGCGCGCCTTTGCATCGCCTGCAAAAAAAGCATCGAGATTGTCGTCGCACCAGTCGAAAAATTCGGGATCATCGATCAATCCGTATTTCACCACCTCGGCAAACCCCGCCGCCAGTTGCCGGGGCGGCAGGGTCGCCAGAACATCGGGATCAATCAATACCAGCGACGGTTGATGAAACGCGCCGACCAGATTCTTTCCCGAGCGGCTGTTTATCGCTGTTTTACCGCCAACACTGCTATCGACTTGTGCCAATAGCGTGGTCGGGACTTGAATGAACGAGCATCCCCGCTTGACGATATGGGAGGCAAAACCCGTAATATCGCCCACCACACCGCCGCCGAGAGCAATAACATGGTCGCTACGCTCGACATGGTTATCGAGCAGCCAGTCGGTTAGAAGTTCGAGTTGTGACCAGCTTTTTGCCGTCTCACCCGAGGGCAAGGTAAAACGTGCGGTGTCGATACCGGAGCCAGCCAGCGATGCTTCAAAACGCGGCCAGACATGCGTGGCGACTTGTTCGTCGGTGATTACCAGCAATCTTTTGCCCCGCGCATAAGGTGCCAGGAGTTGGGCTGCCCGGTCCAACAATCCGCTTTCTACAAAGATATCGTAAGGCCGGTCAGCCAAATCAACGGTGACGGTAGTCATTGTGCCAATGCTTTCAGTATGTTTTTGACCGTCCGCATATGCGGTGAAGTGTCGCTTCGGATATGGATTTCGGCCTGCGCATATATCGGGTTTCGCACCGCGCCAAGCTCAGTCAGCACCTCGGCCGGATTGCGACCGGTCAAAAGTGGCCTGTGGCTACGTCTCGACACACGCTCAACCAGTACAGAAATATCGGCATCAAGCCAGACCGAGCGCGTGCGCTCCAGTATTAATGCGCGGGTTTCATCATTGATAAATGCCCCTCCGCCCGTCGCGATGACTTTGGGGTCGCCGTCGATCAGTCTGGCGATCACCCGACGCTCGCCATCACGGAAATAAGCCTCGCCAAAGCGTTCAAAGATTTCGGCGATGCTCATGCCCGCTGCCAGCTCGATCTCGTCGTCGGCATCGACGAATGGCAATGCCAGCCGCTCGGCGATTTTGCGGCCAATGCTGCTTTTGCCGACACCCATCATCCCGACCAGAACAATGGATTTGTCGGTCGGAACGATCAACCGTTCGTGCGCATCTTCGCTGTCGAGATCATTATGTGAAGCCATTGCGATGAGGCCTATATATCGGCTAGGCGTAGGCGGAAAGCGATTTGCCGTCGCGCAGGATTCGAATAGATGAAACAGCAATTGAGCCTATGAGACGGCAATGGAGAGGACAAAATCGATGGATTTGGCTTTTGTGTGCCGCGATTTTGGCCATAGCAATCCTGTTCGGCCTCGAATATCTGGGCAGAGAGCAACAATTAACCACCGTCGAAGTGCCGATTTCGGTTCCAGTCGAGAAAACGGGTCCAACAGTTGAAAAGTAAAGTGACTAAAGCGGGATTATTGGCTGTCTGTGCAACAGCCCTGGTGTTCACGCTGCCTGCCATTGGCCAACAAGGGCCCGAATCGCTGCTGCCACCGGGATTCGGCGACCCACCGCCACCGCCTGAAACCACCCGTCTACCCACCGGCGACCCGGCCGTTCCAGTTGGTACTACGCCGGGGCGTCCCGATTCTTCCGTTGCCGGAGCGGAAGCAGACGGTCACAAGGATAAATCCGAGGACGAGGAAGAAGAGGACGAGGAGGAGGAAGAACTCGTCATCCGTTACGACGTGCCACCCGCAGCCCGTCGGTCCTTGACTGCGGTTGGTATAATTTCGCCAGCAGCGGGCGGCTTTCCGGCGGACGCATTCGGCCGGATTGATGGCGGTTTCCTTAAACAGGCGCTCCGCCGGACATCCGCGCCGCTGGCGTCGCGTTGGGGCATGATCATGGCCCGCCGCTTGATGGCGAGCCGTACCGAAACACCAAGCGGTATTGACGGCGCCGATTGGACGGCGGAGCGTGCCTGGCTGTTGTTGCGAATGGGTGATTCGGTGGTGGCACGGCAATTGGTGCAGCAGGTCGATGCCGACCGATATTCGAAACGCTTGTTGCAAGTGTCGATGCAGACGTTTCTGGCCAATGGCGATCTGTCGGCAATGTGTCCGCTGAGCGAGAACGGTGTGCGCATGGTGAGTGACGGCAGTTGGAAAATGTCACGCTCGATATGCGCGTCGCTCGCGGGAGATCAGGGGAACGCAACCGCGCTTTTAACGCAGGGCCGCAACCAGGGCTGGGTGAAGGGTGTCGACTATCTGCTGACCGAAAAAGCCGTTGGCGCAGGAATTAACGGCAGGCGGTCCGTCAAGATTGAGTGGGAAGACGTCACCGGCATCAATAGCTGGCGCTTCGGCCTGTCCGCCGCCACCGGTTTGGAAGCGCCCGATCGTTTATATTCCGAGGTTGGCCGCCATATCGACGGTTGGCGTGTGCAATTGCCGATGTTTGGTGCCGGGACACGGGCTAAAACGGCACCGGGGGCGGCGGCGCTCGGAGTGTTGTCAAACCGTGATATGGTTGATCTCTATGCCCAGGTACTGGACGATCCGGATGCACCCGATGCGGCGAAAGAGCGTGCAGAAAATCTCGCACTAACCTACACAGGATCAGATGACGCAGCGCGGATAAGCGCGATGACCGGGCTTTGGGACGGCGCGACGCCGGGTGTCGATTATCAGGGCATGCTTGTCCTCACAGCTCGGGCAGCGGCACTGATTAGGCCCGCATCGGATCACGCCGCAGCGGCGGACAGGTTGGTCGCGTCCATGATGACGGCAGGGCTCGACCGTTCGGCGGCCGCATGGACCAATATTGTCGAAAAAGGTTCGCTCGCATGGGCGTTATTGGCCGTTGGCGCGCCCGGGCGCCACGCAGCCGTGCAATTTTCCCCGCTCAATGATTTTTATAGCAACGACAATAGCAGCAACGGGCATAAATCGGCGTTGCTGCTTGCCGGACTGGCGGGTCTCGGGCGCATTGATACCGAGGCGCAGGCCGACTTTGGAGGCGATCTTGGGGTCAACGTGACCCGTCAGACCGCGTGGAGCCGTGCGATTTCTGCGGCGGCTGATCGCGGTGAAAGCGGGACGGTTGCGCTGTTGGCATTGGCTGGTTTGCAATCGGCTGACTGGACGTTGATTCCGGCAAACCATCTTTATTACATTGTCCGCTCGCTTCGTCAGGTCGGCCTGGAGGCGGAGGCACGGATGATTGCGGCTGAAGCGGTCACGTTCGGCTGAACGGTTCGGCCAAGATGGGCGCATTGCGCGATTTGAAGAGTTCGGAAGATGCCGGGCTGATTGATCGCTTTCTGGAAATGATGGCCGCCGAACGCGGCGTTGCGGGCAATACCTTGTCGGCTTATCGCAGCGACCTGTCGGCGGCATCAAATATTTTGGGTGGCAAGCTGGCGACAGCAGATGGCAAGGCGCTCGCGCGTCTGGCGGCGTGTTGGGAGGCGCTGGCGAATAGTTCGGTCGCGCGCAAAGCGTCCTCCTTGCGGCGGTTTTTTGGTTTTCTGCATGAGGAAGGCTTGCGGGCGGACAACCCGTCGGCAGCCCTTCCCAAACCGGCACAGGCGCGGGGATTACCCAAGATACTGGACCAGCATGAAGTTGATAATCTCTTCGAGGCTATTGAAGCGCGTTTGGTGCAGGCCCATCCCTCTGCGCGTGATTACCGCCTCGCGGCTTTCGTCGAGCTGCTATACGGATCGGGTTTGCGCGCATCGGAACTGGTTGCGTTACCGCGGACATCGATTGTTGCAGACCGCCCTTTCATCATATTGACCGGCAAGGGATCGAAAGAACGACTGGTGCCGATTTCGGACCGCGCCCGCCACGCGGTGGCCGCCTGGCATGCCTTTGTCCCGCGCGAATCGCGCTTCCTGTTCCCGTCGCGTAGCGGCCATATCAGCCGGATACGCTTGTTTCAGATTATCAGGGCGTTGGCGGCGGAATCCGGACTCGATCCGACAAAAGTCAGTCCGCACGTCCTGCGCCATGCGTTTGCCACGCATCTGTTGGCGGGAGGCGCCAATTTGCGCGCATTACAGGCGATGCTGGGCCATGCCGATATCGCGACCACGCAAATTTATACGCATGTCGATAGCAGCAGGTTGGTCGAACTGGTCAATAAGCGCCATCCACTCGCAAAACTGAACCCCAAACGCAACTTGTCGCGTTGACCGGGACGGCCTCAGGTTCTAACCGCGTTGCATGACTGTCTATCTTGATTTTGAAAAGCCGGTAGCGGCGCTCGAAGCGCGCATCATCGAATTGCAGGAGGCCGCCGACGAGAGCGAGGTCGATGTGGCCGCCGAAATCGGTAAGCTGCGTGATAAGGCCGACAGGCAGTTGAAGGACACTTACGCGAAACTTTCAGCATGGCAAAAAACCCAGGTCGCGCGTCACCCCGAACGTCCGCATTTCAAGCATTTTATCAGCAATGTTTTTGACGATTTCATGCCGCTGGCCGGCGACCGGGCCTTCGGCGATGATCAGGCAATATTGGGCGGACTGGCCCGGTTGGAGGACAGGCGGATTATGCTGATCGGCCATGAAAAAGGCGACGATACGCAAAGCCGCCTGCATCATAATTTTGGCATGGGCAAACCTGAAGGCTATCGCAAGGCCATCCGCCTGATGGAACTCGCCGATCGCTTTGGGCTGCCCGTGGTGACCCTTGTCGATACATCGGGGGCCTTTCCCGGCGTGCAGGCCGAAGAACGAGGGCAGGCGGAAGCAATTGCCCGTTCCACCGAAAAAAGCCTGTCGCTGGGCGTTCCGATGATTGCCTGTATTGTCGGCGAAGGCGGATCGGGCGGTGCGGTCGCACTGGCGGCGGCGGACCGGGTGCTGATGTTCGAGCACGCTGTCTATTCGGTGATTTCACCCGAAGGTTGTGCGTCGATCCTGTGGCGGACGGGCGATAAAGCGGCCGATGCGGCGCAGGCCATGAAAATGACGGCTGCGGATTTGAAGGGTTTGCGCGTCATCGACCGCATCATTCCAGAACCCGTGGGTGGTGCGCACCGTGATCATGCGATGGCCGGGGCAGCCCTTGGCAAAGCGATTGACGAAGAACTTGAAGCATTGAGCGGTTTTTCATCAAGGGAATTGCAGCAGCAGCGCCGCGCCAAGTTTCTGGCCATGGGTGCATAAGGGGGCTAACCTGTTGCACTGAATCAAAATTTTACGCATCTCTGGCACAAATCATGCCAAGGACGGTTTAGTAACCAGGGAGTGCGTATCATGCATTATAGCAAAAAATTACTTGCGTTCGGCGGTGCAGCCCTTGCATTTTCAAGCGTCAATATCTCTGCGCCTGTCGATGCGGCAGCCAAGACCAAATCGTCGATACCCAAACCATTTTCCGCTAGCGAAAAGCAAGAAGGCGCCAAAAATCATCCGCAAATCAAGGCCGAATTTGGCGGAGAGATGCAAGGAGCCCAAACGGATTATGTCGTCGGGGTAGGCAAGAATATCGCAATGCAATCCGGGTTGGGCAACGCCCAGAGTGACTTCACCGTCACCCTGCTCAACTCATCCGTAAACAACGCATTCGCGATTCCCGGCGGCTATGTTTACATCACCCGGCAACTGGTTGCGCTGTGCAACAGCGAAGCGGAAATGGCGGGTGTGCTTGGCCATGAGGTTGGCCATACCGCCGCGCGTCACAGCAAAAAACGGCAACGCAATGCCACGATCGCCAATATCCTGGGCGTAGGCGGAGCGATACTGGGGTCAGTTCTGGGAGACAATGGCGGCCTCGCCGGAGTATTAGGGGGAGGGCTGAAGCAATATTCGGGAACATTTGCCCAATTATTTTCACTTTCTTATTCACGCAGCCAGGAAGAACAGGCGGACGATCTGGGTATCCGCTATCTGAGTAAAGCCGGCTATGACCCATCAGCGTTATCCTCTATGCTGACCTCTCTTGCGCTGCAAACCACAGTTGATGCGAGGATTTCGGGCCAAAATAGTGGTGCAATTCCCGAATGGGCGAGCACCCACCCCGATCCCGCAAAACGTGTCGTGCGTGCGGCCACCAAGGCCAAAGCCTATCCGGTCAGCACAGTCCGGAAAACCGATACGCATTTGGCGGCGATTAACGGCATGCTTTACGGCGACGATCCCGCGCAGGGCGTGGTCGAAGGCCAGCAATTTCTGCACCGCGACATTAAGTTGAAATTCACGGTGCCAACCGGCTTCGGAATGCAGAACGGTACCGACGCGGTTTCGATCAACGGCAATGGCGGGCAGGCGATTTTCACCCAAGGCGCATTTACCGGTGATCGAGCTGCTTATGTTGCCGCAGCCTTCAAATCGATATCGGGCGATCAGCAAACGATAACGCCCGGCCAGATTAACCGGACCACAGTCAATGGCATCCCCGCCTTTTATTCAACCGCTGTGGTTTCAACGCAGCAAGGGCAGCGTGAACTGACGGTATTTGCCTACGAATGGGGAGGGAATACAGCCTATCATTTCGTTACCGTGTCGGCAGCCAATGCGAGCCCGTTCACCAGCATGTTCCAAAGCGTGTCGAGACTGACCGCAAATGAAGCGGCGGCGATAAAACCGCGCAAGCTGAAGGTGGTGACTGTCGGCAAAACCGATGCAGTTGCGACAATGTCAGCAAAGATGGCTTATTCATCTCTGCAAGCTGAAAGATTTCGGGCGCTGAATGGGATGAGTGGCAGTGCCACGTTAAAGGCTGGTCAGAAGGTAAAAATTGTCACTTACTGACGATTAGTCAGTAGCAATAAAAAAGGGCGGTGGTCACAGACCACCGCCCTCTTTTTATAACAATATGAACAATTTATTAAGTGTCCATTGCATTGCTGACTTCGGTAAAGGTATTGGTCAGATTCCCGCCGAGGCTTGTCATAGCGGTGATTGCAGCAACGGCGATCAAAGCAGCGATTAGGCCGTATTCAATTGCAGTTGCGCCTTCTTCTTTTTTCAAAAGTTTCGAAAGAAATTTCATTTTAGGTCTCCTGTTGCTTGTTCATAACACCCGGACGGTCATTTTTCTCAATCTTAATAATAACCGTCGTCATTTGATAAACCGGACTTCCTACCAATAAGTTAATACGAGTTCAGCTCGTACTATCGATGATCTGGGTGTTCACGTCATTCCACATATTGGTTGTTGATCCAGCGACATTGTTCAACGCCGCAAACATTGCGATGACGATCAATGATACTATCAAACCGTACTCCACTGCTGTCGCACCGCGTTCGCATCCGTGGATGCGCCGAATTAAATTCAACATTCTGCCCCCCACTTCAGTACTTGGTTGCGAACTCCATTAATTTTCCACACAAATGTTAACAAAACCTTGTTAGGCAATGAGAAAATGGAAAAAAATCCGACAATGCTGTTCGTGGTTGCGGCAGCGTTAACCAACCAAGTGGGTGAGATATTGCTGCAAAAGCGACCCGATGACCGACCCATGGCAGGCCTTTGGGAATTCCCCGGAGGCAAGGTGGAAGCGGGCGAATCCCCCGAATCGGCTTTGGTACGGGAATTGGAGGAGGAGTTGGGCGTGGTCGTGGACCCATCCGATTTGCACCCATTTGCCTTTGCCAGTGAACCTTTGGATAGCCGCCAACTGCTGTTGCTGCTCTATATCTGTGATCGGTGGCAAGGTGACCCGATGCCGTTAGAGAGTCCGGAGATAAGATGGCTCAAGCCAGCCGATATGCATATCTTGCCGATGCCACCTGCGGACGAGCCATTGGTCGTTGCGCTTGAAAAGAGATGTAAAAGCTAGGCCGCACGTTTTGTGGGAGGAAGAACAGAAGCCAACGAGACCGTGCCGCTGCCCCGTTTGGCAGGTTTTGGCTGATCGGCAGATGGCGCCCAGCCGCTCAGGTGAAGATGGACAAATAACTCTTCGACCTTGTCATTAACTGATCTGGCGCGCCAAAGCTGATCCAGATGGTCGACAATGCTGCGGCCAGGATAGCGGCGCGGTCCGGCCAAAGCATTACCAACCCCCATGTCGCGGACATCGTCAATCAGCCGCCGCCAGTCACCGTACCGGACCCTGGAAGTTTCCATATCCGCGACAGGCAACGCAAAACCGGTTCGCGTCAAAAGGTCTGCCGCCGCCCGCAGATCTATTTGCGGGTGGATGTGCGGTGACGCGCGGTCTGGTTCCGCTGCAAGCAAAAGCGCTTTCAACGTGGAAAGCGTTCCGGCCCCGAACATGTGCCCCAGGAAAAGCCCATCGGGCTGGAGACAGCGCCGGATCTGCACCAGCGCACCCGGCAAGTCATTGACGCTGTCCAGCGTTCCCGCGCAAATGACCAGATCAAAGCTTGCCGGGCTAAAGGGCAGGCGGTCTTCTTCAATGATTATTCCTCCGTCGAGGGGCAGTTCTGCACTGCTTAACGCGGCCAGCGTGATGTTGGCTCCGCGTCCCGCCAAAATCTGATGTCCAAATGCTGCCATTGGCCCGATGACAAGGACATCTTCAAACGTCCGGCTAACGTCGGCCAACCGGTCGGCAATATCCTCGGCGATCCGTTGCCAAAGAAAGGAATTGCCCCCGCGTCGTCCTGCGCGTTCGCGCAACGCGCGCCGCCTTTTGCGGTTAAAGATTTCGGGAGGGGTGCTGGACGCCGACATTTGCGCCTTGTGCCGGTGCAGGCTTTATCCGACAAGCCAGATATGGTTTCCTTCACAGAAATGATACGCCCGGCGATCGATTTTGTCCTGCCTGAGCGTTGCCCGTCATGTGGGGTGATTACACCGTCAGGCGGAACTTTCTGCAGTTCATGCTGGCAGAAAATGCATTTTCTGGTGCCCCCGTGGTGTGCCAGCTGCGCGGTTCCCTTCGCCTATGAGCAGGATGAAGATGCCCGCTGTGCGACTTGTCTTGCGAAGCCACCGCAGCATGACGGCATACGGGCGGTAGTCGCTTATGATGATGTATCGAGACAGGTTGCTCTCAAGCTTAAATATGGCGGTAAAATTGGCTTGGCCAAAATGATCGCGGCACAAATGGTGCGGCATTTGCCCGCCGACAGGGAAGGCCTGATTGTCGCACCCGTTCCTTTGCATTGGACACGGCTTTGGGTGCGCAGTTTCAACCAGTCGGCCCTGATCGCTCAGGAACTTGCGCGGCTTGGCAGGCTTGAATGCGCGCCCGACCTGCTGCTCCGGACCAAACGTACGCCGAGCATGCGCGGATTGTCTGCAAAAGACCGCCGCCGCGCGGTTGGCAATGCATTCCTGCCTAACCCTCGCTGGCAAAGCCGGATGACGAGGGGACGAATTATTCTGGTTGATGATGTGCTGACAACCGGCGCGACCAGTGACGGATGCGTTAAGGCCTTAAAAAAAGCAGGTGCCGATTGGGTGCAATTATTTTGCTGGGCGAGGGCGTTGCGTGGTGAGGCTTTGCCTGTTGGTGAAGTTGTAACGCTCGATGCTTGACTCGAACGCAAGACGACCCCATTTCAATCTTATGACAGCGACTGTTGAAATCTACACCAAGTTCGCGTGCGGCTTTTGCGTGCGGGCGAAGCATTTGCTCGATCAAAAAGGTGTCGAATATACCGAATATGATGTAACCATGGGCGGCTCGAAACGTGAAGAAATGGCCAGACGCGCACCAACGGCGTGGACGGTGCCGCAGATCTTTATCAATGATGAGGCCATCGGCGGCAGTGATGATCTGGCTTCACTGGATCGTTCGGGTAAGCTGGATATTTTGCTTGCCGAAGGTTCGGGCGGATGATCAGTTTCGACCTTTGCTGTGGCAAAGGGCACCGCTTCGAAGGCTGGTTCTCTTCCTCCCGCGATTATGATGCGCAACAAGCCGGTGGACTGGTCGTTTGTCCGGTCTGCGACGACGGGGCTGTTCACAAAGCCTTGTCGGTCCCGAACATCGGGCGCAAGGGCAATCAGGCGAACGTGCCGGTGACCGTAACACCGGCCGATGAAGCGCCGGTTAGCGGTGAAGTCGTCAACACACCGATTCTGCCGACCCTCATGATCGAAATGATGCAGAAGCTGGCATTGGCACAAACCGAAGTGCTGAAAAATTCCGAATGGGTAGGGCGCGAATTTGCCGAAACCGCACGTGCCATCCATTACGGAGAGAGCGACGACCGGATTATCCATGGCGAAACCAGCCCCGACGAGGCCGAAGCGCTGGCAGAGGAAGGCATATCGGTAGCGCCGTTGCCTTTTCCGTTCATCCCGCCCGAGGCAAAAAATTGACCCTGTGATGTTGCGAAGCTATGGGAACCACAAATGCACCCGTAGCTCAGCAGGATAGAGCATCAGATTCCTAATCTGGGGGCCACTGGTTCGAATCCAGTCGGGTGCACCAAATTGTTTTCCGGCCTCAAGCTGTTTTTAGATCGATACCCGGTTCGCCACCAAATCGTCGACAACCGCAGGATCGGCAAGTGTGCTGGTATCACCGAGCGACGATACATCGCCCTCGGCAATTTTTCGCAATATTCGCCGCATGATTTTGCCCGAACGGGTTTTGGGCAGTGCCGGCGTGAACTGGATCGCGTCGGGTGTCGCTATCGGTCCGATTTCGGTGCGCACCCATTTGACCAGTTCGCCACGCAAATCATCGCTTGCGGGCTCTCCGGCGTTGAGCGTGACATAGGCGTAAATGCCCTGGCCTTTGATATCGTGCGGCATGCCGACCACTGCCGCTTCAGCAACTTTGGAGTGCAGGACCAGCGCCGATTCAACCTCGGCCGTGCCCATCCGGTGGCCGCTGACATTGATGACATCATCGACCCGTCCGGTGATCCAGTAATAATCATCCTCGTCGCGCCGACATCCGTCGCCGGTGAAATAGAGGCCGGGATATGTAGTGAAATAGGTTTCGAAGAAGCGGCGATGGTCGCCCCAGACGGTACGCATCTGCCCCGGCCAGCTGCGCGTGATGCACAAATTGCCTTCGGTTGCGCCGACCAGCGTTTGTCCTTCGGCATCAACCAAGCGAAGTTCGACGCCGGGCAGCGGTTGGGTGGCGCTGCCAGGTTTAAGATCGGTTGCGCCGGGCAGGGGAGCAATCATCGCGGCGCCGGTTTCGGTTTGCCACCATGTGTCGATGATCGGGCAGCGGCCTTCGCCAACCACATTGTGATACCAGCGCCATGCTTCGGGATTGATCGGTTCGCCCACCGTCCCCAGCAATTTAAGTGACTTGCGCGACGTTCTGGTAACCGGTTCGTCGCCCTCGCGCATCAGCGAGCGCAGCACTGTGGGCGCGGTGAAGACGGTGTGCACCTGATGCCGGTCGCACACCTCCCAAATGCGGCTGGCGGTTGGCCAATTGGGCACGCCTTCATACATCAGCGTGGTCGCGCCGTTCGTCAGCGGGCCATAGAGAATATAGCTATGCCCGGTGACCCAGCCAATGTCGGCGGCGCACCACCAGACATCTCCCTGCCGGTAATCGAAGCACAGTTCGTGGGTCAGGCTCGCCCATAAGAGATAGCCGCCAGTTGAATGAAGTACGCCCTTGGGCTTGCCCGTGCTGCCCGATGTGTACAGGATGAATAACGGGTCTTCGGCGTTCATCGGCTCGGGCGGACAATCGCTGCTGACGCTCGTGGCGGCTTCATGATACCAGACATCGCGGCCTGCCTGCATTGGCACATCGGCGCCGGTCGCTTTCACCACGATAACCGATTTCAAACCCGGGCAGGACCGGGCAGCGGCATCGACATTGGTTTTCAGCGCCACGGTTTTGCCGCCGCGCCGTCCTTCGTCGGCGGTTACAATATAGGCGGAATCACAATCCTGAACCCGCCCCGCAATCGAATCGGCTGAAAACCCGCCGAAGATGACCGAATGGATCGCCCCGATTCGCGCGCAGGCAAGCAGTGCAAATGCAGCCTCCGGGATCATCGGCATATAGATGGTCACACGGTCGCTTTTGGTGACGCCCTGTGCTTTAAGGACATTGGCAAATCTACAAACTTCAGCGTGCAGTTGCCGGTAGGTGAAATGTTTGGGAGCTTCGGATGGATCGTCCGGTTCCCAAATAATGGCCAGGCTGTCGCCATGTTCCGCGAGATGGCGATCGATGCAGTTGGCGCTGGCATTCAATGTGCCGTCGGCGAACCAGTTGATATGGAAATCCGCTTCATTGAAGGACCAATCACCGGCGACAGTCGGCGGCTTGACCCAGTCGAGACGCTGGGCCTGCTCCAACCAGAAATGAGGTGAATCGTCCAATGCGCGTTGCGAAAATGCGCGATAGTTCGTCTCATTCATCCGTGCCGATACTGCCCATTCGGCTGGCACCGGATAAATTGCCTTGTCGGTCATCAAATTATCTCCATGGCGGAGTAGCCAATATTTCCTAGGTCTCTACCCCGTAATTCTATCTTGCGATTGCCGGGTCTGATGTCAAAGGGATTGGTGAAAGCGAAAGAAAAACGATGACGAGAACCCTGACCCATTTAGAGCGGCTTGAGGCTGAGAGCATTCATATAATGCGCGAGGTTGTTTCGGAGACGGACAAGCCTGTGATGTTGTATAGTGTTGGCAAGGACAGTGCGGTGATGCTGCATTTGGCGCGCAAGGCGTTTTATCCGAGCCCTCCGCCATTTCCGTTGTTGCATGTGGATACGACGTGGAAGTTTCAGGAGATGTACAAGCTTCGCGACCGGATGGCGGCGGAGTCGGGCATGGAGCTTCTGGTCTATCACAATCAGGATGCGATGGACCGCGGGATCAACCCGTTCGATCATGGTCCTTTGCATACCGACATGTGGAAGACCGAAGGGTTGAAGCAGGCGCTTGATCATTATGGTTTTGATGCAGCCTTTGGCGGCGCGCGCCGCGATGAAGAGAAGTCCAGGGCCAAGGAGCGGATTTTTTCGTTCCGGACAGCGAGCCATGGCTGGGATCCGAAGAACCAGCGGCCCGAGCTCTGGAATGTGTACAACGCCAAAAAGTCCAAAAGCGAAAGCATCCGGATATTCCCGATCTCGAACTGGACCGAGCTTGATATCTGGCAGTATATTCATCTGAACGACGTACCGGTGGTGCCGCTCTATTTCAGCGCGAAGCGCCCGACCGTCGAGCGCGACGGCATGTTGCTGATGGTCGATGACGAGCGGTTCCGCCTGGAGCCGGGCGAAGTGCCGGTGGAACGCTCGATCCGTTTTAGGACATTGGGCTGCTATCCGCTGACCGGCGCGGTTGAAAGCGAGGCGAAGACCTTGCCCGAGGTAATCCAGGAGATGCTGCTGACCACCACCTCGGAACGCCAGGGCCGGGCGATCGACAAGGATGCCGGCGACGCCAGCATGGAGAAGAAGAAGCAGGAAGGGTATTTCTGATATGTCAGACGTCATTTACAAGACCGACGCGCTGATCGCGGAAGATATCGATGCCTATCTCGACGTGCACCAGCACAAGAGCCTGCTGCGCTTCATCACCTGCGGCTCGGTAGACGACGGCAAGTCGACGCTGATCGGACGGTTGCTGTATGATTCAAAGATGATCTTCGAGGACCAGCTCGAAGCCTTGCAGGCCGATTCCAAACGGGTCGGGACGCAGGGCCAGGAGATCGACTTTGCGTTGCTGGTTGACGGCCTTGCCGCCGAACGCGAACAGGGCATCACGATCGACGTTGCCTACCGCTTTTTTGCGACCGAGAAGCGCAAGTTCATCGTCGCCGATTGCCCAGGGCATGAACAATATACCCGTAATATGGTCACCGGCGCCTCGACCGCCGATCTGGCGGTTATCCTGATCGATGCGCGCAAAGGTGTGCTGGTCCAGACCCGGCGGCATAGCTATCTTGCCAAGTTGCTCGGCATCCGCAACATCGTGCTTGCGGTCAACAAGATGGACCTGATCGATTATGATCAGGCTAAATATGATGCGATTGTCGCCGATTACACCGCATTTGCGACGAGCATCGGGATTAGCGACTTTACCGCGATCCCGATCTCCGGGTTCAAGGGTGACAATATCACCGATAACTCGGTGAACACGCCCTGGTATACCGGTCTGCCGTTGATGGCGCATCTGGAGACGGTTGCGCTCGACAATGAGGCGGACCAGGCGAAGCCTTTGCGGATGGCGGTGCAGTGGGTCAACCGGCCCAATCTCGACTTTCGCGGGTTTTCCGGCCAGATCGCCACTGGCAGCGTCAAGCCGGGCGATGCGGTCCGGGTGCTGCCGAGCGGCAAGACATCGAGCGTCAGCAGGGTCGTCACGCTTGACGGTGACCTTGAAGAAGCGGTGGCGGGCCAATCGGTCACCTTGTGCTTTGCCGACGAGATCGACTGTTCGCGCGGCGACGTGATCGCGGCGGCCGACAGTCCGCCCGAGGTTGCCGATCAGTTCGAGGCCACGATCGTCTGGATGGCCGACGAGGCGTTGCATGTCGGTCGGTCTTACTGGCTGAAATCGGCGACGCAGCTGGTGTCGGCAACGATCCATGCGCCCAAGTACACGGTCAATGTCAACACCATGGAGCATATGGCGGCCAAGACGCTTGAGCTCAATGCCATTGGCGTTGCCGAGATCGCGACCGACAAGCCTGTTGTGTTCGAAGCTTATACGGACAACCACACATTGGGCGGGTTCATCCTGATCGACAAGATCACCAATGCCACGGTTGGTGCCGGCATGCTGCACTTCAGTCTGCGGCGTGCACAGAATGTGCATTGGCAGGCGCTCGACATCGGCCGCGAGGCGCATGCCGGGCTCAAGAACCAGAAGCCTGCGGTGCTGTGGTTCACCGGGCTTTCGGGTTCGGGCAAGTCGACGATCGCCAATCTGGTCGAGAAGAAGCTGCACCGGATGAACCGGCACACCTTCCTGCTCGACGGCGACAATGTCCGCCATGGTCTGAACAAGGATCTGGGCTTTACCGAAGCTGACCGGATCGAGAATATCCGCAGGGTGGGTGAGGTTGCCAAGCTGATGGCGGACAGCGGCCTGATCGTGATCACCGCGTTCATCTCGCCGTTCCGCGCCGAACGGCAAATGGTGCGCGATATGCTGCCGTCAGGCGAGTTTATCGAGGTGCATATCGATACCCCGCTGGCCGAAGCAGAAAAGCGCGATGTGAAGGGGCTCTACAAGAAGGCGCGCAGTGGTGCGCTTAAGAACTTCACCGGCATCGACAGCCCGTATGAGGCACCGGTCAATCCCGAGATCCGGATCGATACGACCGCGATGACCGCCGAGCAGGCAGCCGATCTGATCGTCGAAAGACTGATCGGGTGAGTTCGACCCTGATCGCCCCGCCCCTGATCGCGTCCGATGCCGATCTTGCCGCCCATCTTGCCGATGTTGCCGGCAAGTTACTGCTCCAGGTCCGCGACAGCGGGTTGTTGACGGCCAAGGCGCTGGGCAAGGCGGGGGACCAGACCGCCAACCAGTTCCTGATCCATGCGCTCGCCGAACAACGCCCCGAAGACGGGCTGTTGTCCGAAGAGAGCAAGGATACCGACGAACGTCTTTCCAAGAGCCGGGTGTGGATCATTGATCCGGTCGATGGCACCCGCGAATATGGCGAGGCGCGCACCGACTGGGCGGTGCATGTGGCGCTGGCGATCGACGGCGTTGCCACCATCGGTGCGGTGGCGCTGCCCGGGCTGGGTCTGGTGCTGCGCAGCGACCAGCCATCAGCGCTACCGCCTGCAGGCACCCCGCTGCGCATGGTGGTCAGCCGGACCCGGCCTGCCAAGGAAGCGGTCGATGTCGCTGAAAAGATCGGTGCCGAACTGGTGCCGATGGGCTCCGCCGGAGCCAAGGCCATGGCCATCATCCGCGGACAAGCCGATATCTATCTCCACTCCGGCGGCCAATATGAATGGGACAGCTGCGCCCCCGTCGCGGTCGCCGCCGCCCACGGTCTCCACGTCAGCCGCATCGATGGCACCCCGCTCGTCTACAACCAGGCAGACGTATATATGCCTGACCTCCTCATATGCAGAAAAGAGCAGGCAGAACAGGTGCTGGAACTGGTTGAGTCCTGCATCTCCGCATAAAAACCCGCCGCTGCACAGGGGCAGGGCGGGTTTATGTGTTTTTATTAAACGCGTAACTTATTTGGTGGCTTCTTTGGCATCGTCGCCAGCTTTTTCGGCAGCGTCACCGGTTGCCTTGGCGGCGTCATCAGCGGCTTCTTCTGTGCCATTAACAGCGTCCTTGGCTGCATCGGCCGTTGCATCCGCCGCGCCTTCAGCCGCTTCCATTGCATTGCCAGCGCCTGCTTCAACCGCTTCACCCGTTGCTTCAACGGCTTCTGCGGTTTCTTCAGCCGCCTTGTCGCCAGCTTCGCCGCAAGCAGCAAGCGGTGCCATAAGGATCAGAGCAGCAGCAGTTGCGACCGCTTTGTTCAATTTCTTCATTCTGTTTTCTCCTATATCCCCTAGCGGGAGCGAAAGGGTAACGGATGGAACCGTCTGGTTGCAACTATTTTTCGATGCCCTTTGCTTTGCCCCAGCTGCGCGCCGCAGTGTAACCGAGATAGCCGGTGCCGAATAAAGCATAAAGCGGTTCGGGCAGCCCATTCAGATAGGCGTTCATGCCGCTGGCTATATTCGCTGCGGCATCGGGACGAACCGCGGCGATCAGGCCCATCGGAATGGCCCACAATATCATCGCATAAATGACGTAGAGAAAACTTGGCCGCGCCCGGCTTGTCCACGGATCGGTGGACTGGGCTTCGGCGAGGATGGCGGACAATTGCGTGCGCAGCGCCTCCATCTCCTGACCATTTTGCAGCTTGATCAGTTCGAGTTTGGCGGCGTCGCGGGCCTTGGGGTCGGGGATGATCTTGTCGATCAGGCTGGCGATTGGGCCGATTATGCTTTCGATTAGGGGCATTTTCATTTTCCTTATTTGCCGGAAGGTCACACTAAAGTCTCACTTGAATGATGTGCTATGCTATCCAATACGGTTCGCCAGCCAGCCATAGAGGAACGCCTCCTGCGAAGGCCGGGTTTCGGCCAAACGGACGTAATGCGCACCTTGCAGGGCCTCGACGGCCTTCAGCAACACCGCCTCACCAGCAGCGCCACGGTGACGGAAAAAGGCGTGTAATGCGAACAGCGTCGCCGGTCCAATGCGGCGATCGACGGCAATGTCTTTATAGTCGCGGCCATTGCGGTTAAGCGCATTGAGCGCACGTTGCAGGAAACCGGTCGCGGTGCCTGTACCCATGTTGATGCCGGTATCGAATAGTTCTGCCGCCAGTTTGGGTGCATGTACCGCGACTTTGTCGAACGCCGGGGCAATCCAGTATAGCCGCTCATAAATCGCGGCGGCATCGCTTTGCGGCAGGGCGTGCATGTCATCCATATAGCCCTGACGCCGCGCCACCGCTTCGGTGATCCCCCAACGCGTTGGGCCACCCCGGTCGTCGGGATGGCAGACATAACCACCTTCGCGCTCGATCACGTCTTCGATCAGTTCATCTATCTTCACATCGGTCATATTCGTCCTCACTTTCGCGAATCGGAATAACCAATATGGTTCATTGTAGGACAGGGCAAAGTGCAATGCCGCCCTAGCTGCGCGTTCGCGGGCCAAATTAGCTGGATTTCTACATAGCCCGGCGGCTTATAGCCTCGTCAGTTTGTAGCACATGGCCATCGCGTTCCAGCAACCAGCTATGTGCCCTGGTCGCGGCAATCGCGCCGTGGCCCATGGCAACGCTGATTTGATCGAGCCCTTCGACCATATCGCCGACCGCATATAACCCTTCAATCGCGGTACCATAGGGGGTGTTGTCAGCCCAGGACCTTCATCGCAGCACCGTACGAGGCCAGGCCATCAGTAACAATCTCATCCGAGAGAAAACCCTGGTGCTTGAGTAGCTTCCGCAGCAATTCAACGCGGCGGCCTTGTTGCGGCGCTTCTGCACCAGGACGTCGAGGACCTCGCCCTCGTTGTCGACCGCACGCCACATGTACATTCGTTTGCCCCGGATCCGCACCACCATCTCGTCGAGATGCCAGACGCTATCGGTCTTTCCTCGCAAGCGGCGGATGTTGGCCGCGATGGCCGCGCCGAACTTGTTGACCCAGCATCGCACCGTCTCGGAGCTGCCGTAGATCCCGCGCGCGGCGAGCACTTCCTCGACGTCGCGCAGGCTCAGCGTGAAGCGGAAATACAGCCACACCGCCTGACGAATCA
Organism: Sphingorhabdus sp.; assembly: GCA_040007915.1. Classification (GTDB taxonomy): domain Bacteria; phylum Pseudomonadota; class Alphaproteobacteria; order Sphingomonadales; family Sphingomonadaceae; genus Sphingorhabdus_B. The sequence continues at coordinate 196 of JBDTUD010000024.1, read as the reverse complement.
CGTCGGGCGGAAAGCGGTGCCGCTTATAGGATAGCGGTTTCATCGTCCCCCCTTGACGGAGACGAGTTAGCATTAGACTGACAGCACCAGCGGGAAGGAGATAAGGCGGCGTTCGAGCGTCTTTCTCCGAACGGTTTGGCGGATAGCCAGAAGCTGTGGAACTACAGCCAGGTGATCGCGATTGCCCCCGGTGCGC
>JBDTUD010000023.1:0-48733 GCA_040007915.1 Sphingorhabdus sp. | reverse complement strand
CGAGATCGAAGCCATTTTGTCGTCCTACGGATTTGACCGATTTTGTCCATTGCTGCGTTGGCAAAGCTCGACATAGCACCAATATGCCTGCGCCTTGCCGCCTTGCACTGAACAAAATCGCTTCAAACCTCAGCCGTGTATTTAATAGGTCCTGACCCTAATTCGCGATGTTATGGCATGCCGTCAAGCTCAGCGGTTGCAAAGCAGGGCGCAGCTTGCAATGGAGGCCGGAAAGGAGCGGGTTCCATGACAGTCGAAGTTATCAGGGCACGCGCGTTCGACGGCATTTCTCACGGCTTTCTTGGTCGCAAGGGCGGGGTTTCGACCGGCATCTATTCCGGATTGAATGTTGGCATCGGCAGTGATGATGACCGCGCGACCGTGCTGGAAAACCGGCGTCTGGCAACTTCGGCCGTCCTGCCCGGCGCACAGCTGGCCCGGGTTTACCAGATCCACTCCGCTGATGTGGTGACGATCACCCAGGCAAACGAACAAGGGGACCCGCAAAAGGGCGACGCGATGGTAACCAAAACGCCCGGTATTTTGCTCGGTATCGTGACCGCCGATTGCGTTCCGGTGCTGTTTGCCGACCGTGAGGCGGGGGTAATCGGGGCGGCACATGCCGGATGGAAGGGCGCGATATCGGGCGTTACCGACAACACAATCGCCGCAATGGAAGCTTTGGGCGCGGATCGGGCGCGGATCGTCTGCGCGATCGGACCCTGCATCGCGCAAAAAAGCTATGAGGTGGACGCCGGATTTTTTAAACGGTTCGCCGAGGACGACCCGATGAACGAACGGTTCTTCTCGGACGGCAAACCCGGCCATTACCAGTTCGATATTGAAGGCTATGTCGCCGCTCGGCTGGCCTCCGCCGGAATCGGCAAGGTCGAGTGTCTCGGCGAAGATACGTACAGCCAGCCTGACCGATTCTTCAGTTACCGGCGGAGCTGCCATTTGGGAGAACCCGGTTACGGGCGGCAGATTTCGCTGATCGGCCTGCGCGCATGAACGCTGCACGTGCTGGATTTTGGGGTGGACTGCTGGTCTTCGCGGCCATGCTCATCGCTCCCACTCCTGCCGGAATGGCGTCGTCCGCATGGCATGTCGCTGCACTCACTATATTAATGGCGACATGGTGGATGACGCAGGCTTTGCCCCTGACCGTTACCGCATTGATGCCCTTCCTCGCGCTCCCCCTGATGGACGTTATGACGGCGCAGGATGTGGCGAAGGAATATTATTCTCCCATTCTCTTCCTGATCTTGGGCGGTGCGTTCATCGCGCTGACTATCGAGCGCACCGGCATGCACCGGCGGGTTGCGCTGGCGATCCTGGGCAAATCGGGGAATAGCGTCAGGGGGCTGATGATCGCCTTCATGGGATCGACCGCGCTGCTCAGTACAATCATGTCGAACACGTCGATTGCGCTCATCATGGTTCCGATTGCGGTTGCAGTATTGGCGGCCGGCGGTGTCACGGAAGGCGAAACAGACGGATTACCCGGCGCGCTTATCATGGGCGTGGCATTTGCAGCGAGCATTGGCGGGCTCGGCACGTTGGTCGGGTCACCCACTAATGCGATTGCGGCAGGTTTGGTCGAAAGGCAGTTGGGCATCCAGATCAGCTTTCTCACTTGGATGGTATATGGCCTACCCATCGTCATTATCGGCGTGCCGCTTTGCGCATTCATCCTGATGCGCGTGCAAAAAGTGTCGGCGGGTAGTTTCGATATAGATGCCGCCCGCGCAGCTATCGGCAAGCCGCATCCAATGTCGGTCGCCGAACGGCGGCTGGTGCCAATCATCCTACTGGTAATTACCACGTGGATTGCCCAGCCATTGATCGAACCATTATTGCCCAAAGGTGGTATCACTGATGGCAGTATCGCAATTGCCGCGTCGCTGTTGTTATTTCTTGTTCCAGACGGCACGGGGCGTTCGTTGTTGATCTGGAAAGAGGCAGACCGTGCCCCGTGGGGTGTCATCATGATGTTCGGTGGCGGACTCGCGCTAGCGGCTGGCATTACCGAATCGGGGCTTGCCGCATGGCTGGGTGAAGTGCTGAAACCACTGGCGGCGGTGCATCCGATCATCATCGCACTGGCGCTGACGGCGCTTGTCATCCTAATCACCGAATTTGCTAGCAACGTCGCGACTGCCAGTGGCGTTTTGCCGGTCGTTGCCGGGCTGGTGACGGCGACAGGTGCCGACCCGTGGCTGATGGCGATGGCGGCATCTATGGCGGCAAGCTGGGGCTTCATGATGCCCTCGGGCACGGGCCCGAACGCGATTGCATGGGCAACCGGCCATGTTGCCCTGCCAAAAATGGTCAGGGCCGGGTTTCTGATCGATTTGGCTGGAATACCGCTGATTGTCGGCGTGATTTGGCTTGTCGGGCAACTGGGCGGCGCGTAATTTAGTTTCAATTGTAACGAATAATGTTATAGTTGTGGTCAACAGGAGATTCCCGTGACCGACAGCAATATGCCCCCCATCGTGCCAGCCGCGCCGCGCCGCAAGCCAAAGCCCGATATCGAGACTATTGGCGGGCGGAAGCTGAAGCCATCCACACTGATGATGGGCCATGGCTATGATCCGACATTGTCCGAAGGTTCGTTAAAACCACCGATTTTCCTGACTTCGACCTTCGCTTTTGAAAGCGCGGCGGCAGGCAAACGGTTTTTCGAGCATATCACCGGCAAACGACAGGGCCCTGCCGAGGGCCTCGTCTATTCGCGCTTCAACGGTCCGAACCAGGAGATATTGGAAGACCGGCTGGCGGTGTGGGATGAGGCCGATGACTCGCTGGTTTTTTCCAGTGGCATGTCGGCGATTGCGACCTTGCTGCTGGCGCTGGTCAGTCAGAATGACGTTATTGTCCATTCGGGTCCGTTATATGCCGCGACCGAAACTCTGATCGCGCGGATATTGTCGCGTTTCGGCGTCAGCTTTGTGGATTTTCCAGCCGGCGCGACGCGTGCAGAAATCGATGCGATATTGGAGCGGGCCAAATCGCTGGCCATAGAAAAAGGCGGCAAGGTTGCGCTCGTCTACCTCGAAAGCCCCGCCAACCCAACAAATGCTTTGGTCGATGTCGAGGCGGTTCGTGCGTCGCGCGATGCTGCTTTTTCCGGTGAGCAAAAACCAGCCATCGCCATCGATAATACCTTCCTTGGACCATTGTGGCAGCAACCGATCAAACAGGGCGCCGAACTTGTCGTTTACAGCCTGACCAAATATGCAGGCGGGCATTCGGACCTTGTGGCGGGCGGCGTGTCGGGTAATCAGGCGTTGATCGACATCATCCGCCCGATGCGCAATGTGATTGGCACGATCTGTGATCCGAACACGGCTTGGATGTTGCTCCGCAGTCTGGAAACCCTCGAACTGCGGATGACCCGCGCGGGCGAAAATGCCGCCAAGGTTTGTGCTTTCCTGAAACAGCATCCCAAGGTCGTTGGGCTTGGCTATCTCGGCTTTATCGAAGACGCGCGGCAGCTCGACATCTACAAGCGCCATTGCACAGGCGCGGGGTCAACCTTTTCGGTGTTCATCAAAGGCGGCGAGGCGGAGAGCTTCAAATTCCTCGACTCTCTTAAAATCGCGAAACTTGCGGTTAGCCTGGGTGGCACCGAAACGCTTGCCAGCCACCCGGCGGCGATGACCCATTTGTCGGTGCCGCAAGAACGCAAGGATGCGCTCGGCATCACCGACAATCTGGTGCGGGTTTCAATCGGGATTGAGGACCCCGATGATCTGATAGCCGATTTTGACCAGGCGCTGGAGCAGGTTTAGATCCTAAATCGATCAGGTTTGCACAGCGATAGGGCCGTGACCAAACTATCACCCTGCAGATCTGATCCCTTTCAAGTTTAGGATTTGCGCCAATCGATAATCGTCCAGCCGTTCGCCTTCGCCATCTGGGCGAGCGGCGGGTGCGGGTTGGTGGCAAACGCCTCATCGGCGAAATCGAGCAGCGGTGCGTCGGATATGTGGTCGGAATAGGCGCGGATGTAGCAGTCTTTGCGTTCCAGTCCTTCGGCCGCCAACCACTCTTTTACCCGGTCCAGTTTTGCCGCGTCATAGCAATTATGCCCGTCAATCTGCGCCAGTACATGACCGCTATCGTCAGTCGCCAGATCGGTCGCAATCACATCGTCGAAACCCAACCGGTGTGCGATTGCCTCGACATAAAGCCGGTAAGAGGCTGTCGCCATGACGTGGCGATAGCCCTCGGCCTTTTCCGCGATCACCCGCTCCTTAAATTCGGCATAGACATTGCTGCCGAGCACGAGGTCGGCATGGCTTTCCAGATAATGGGCGAAGCTTTCGCGTTTGACCCTGTGGCCGATGAATAATCTTTGCGAGAATTGCTTGAGCCTTCGCCGGTCCCAAATCTTCAACAAATACAATAGCAAACCGAACGGCAAAAGCGGTGAAAGGAACAATCGCCACGGCGACTTGTTAAACGCCATATGCATCAGAAACCCGTTATAGGTCGCGCGCCGCGTCACGGTTTTGTCCATGTCGTATACGGCTATCCGGGTAAGGCTTCTTTCCATCATCGCACCTTAGCGCCATATGCACGGCGTGGAAGCCTATAGGGTTGTGATAATGAAGAATATAAGCCAACTACATCTGCATGACTGACGCTGCAGACTTCACGCAAGAACAACTGCCCGATGGCAGCAGCGTCATCCGTCTTTCGGGCACGCTGGTGATCGCATCGGTGAACGGACTGGATGCGCGGTTGCGCGAGCTGGCCGGACCGGTCAGCATTATCGATCTTGCCGATGTCGACCATATCGACACCGTCGGTGCTTGGCTCATTTACCGGACAGTGCGCGACCATGACGCAAAAATCACCGGTGCCGATTCCGATGCACAGCGGCTGATCGAAGCCGTTGGCGACGTGGATGAGGACGTCGCGCCAGTTGAACCACGCCCCACGCCGTTGATCTGGTTCCTCACCGAAATCGGGGCCGGTGTAACGGACGCATTATTCACGTTACTGCACTTTCTGGGCTTTGTCGGGCAGGTCGTCAAAGCGTCCTTCGTGTTGCTCGCCAATCCGCACCGCTTTCGAATTCACGCCGTGGTACAGCATTTCGACATGGTCGGTGTCCGCGCGCTTGGCATAATAGGATTGATGAGTTTCCTGATCGGGGTTGTGATTGCGCAACAGGGGGCGGTTCAGCTTCGCCAGTTCGGTGCAGAGGTGTTCACCGTCAATCTGGTAGGAAGGCTGACGTTCCGCGAACTTGGGATATTGATGACCGCGATCATGGTTGCCGGGCGTTCCGGCTCCGCCTTTGCCGCGCAAATCGGAACGATGAAAATTACCGAAGAAATCGATGCCATGCGCACGATCGGTGTCGTGCCAACCGAAGCACTGGTAATTCCGCGCGTCCTGGCTGCCGTCATCATGATGCCGTTGCTTGGCATGTACGCGTCGCTGCTCGCGGTGGTAGGTGGCGGCCTGTTGTGCTGGATAGTCCTCGAGATTCCGCCCGCCACATTCATCATACGGTTGCGCGAAGTGACCCCGATCACCGACCTGTATATCGGCCTGATCAAGGCCCCCGTGTTTGGTGCGATCATCGCGATGTGCGGATGTTTTCAGGGGATGCAAGTTGAGGGTAACTCCGAACAGGTCGGCCTGAAAACCACTGCCGCAGTGGTGCAGGCAATATTCCTGGTCATCGTGCTTGATGCGTTTTTTGCCGTGTTCTTCAGCAATATTGGCTGGGACTGAGCATGGCCGATAATATCATTAGCGTGCGCGGACTGAAGAATTGCTTCGGCGATCACGTCATTCACGAAGGTCTGGACCTGGATGTCCGGCCCGGTGAAATTTTAGGAGTAGTCGGCGGGTCAGGGACGGGGAAATCGGTATTAATGCGCTCGATCATCGGGCTTAAGGAACCCCAGGCTGGCGAAATCACCGTTTTCGGCGAGAACATGATCGGCAAAGAAGAAGACGAAGCGACCGACGTCCGCAGGCGTTGGGGTGTGCTGTTTCAGGGCGGCGCTCTATTCTCGACGTTGACGGTCGCAGAGAATGTGCAGGTTCCATTGCGCGAATTCTACCCGGATTTCAGCCGCCAGATGATCGATGAAATCGCCCGCTACAAAATCCATCTGAGCGGATTACCCGCAGATGCAGCGCTGAAATATCCTTCCGAGCTGTCCGGAGGAATGAGAAAAAGAGCCGGCCTTGCCCGCGCGCTGGCGATGGACCCGGAACTGCTTTTCCTCGACGAACCAACCGCAGGGCTGGACCCCATCGGCGCGGCCAATTTCGATAACTTGACCCGTAGCTTGAAGGAGACATTGGGCCTGACCGTGTTTCTGATCACCCATGACCTGGACACGCTTTACGCCATTTGCGACCGGGTCGCGGTGATTGCCGACCATAAAGTCATAGCTGTCGGACCAATAGAAGACCTGCTTGCCACCGATCACCCATGGATAAAGGAATATTTCAGCGGACCACGTGGGCGAAGGGCGAGGCGCGGACATGCAAAACCCAAAGCCGAGCCAGTAAAATAGGCCGTGGACAAGCAATTGAAACAAAGGCCATAAAGGACACCGATGGAAACCAAATCCAATCATATCATTGTCGGGGCAGTGACCTTGCTGTTGCTGGTATTGCTGGCCGCATTCATTGTTTGGCTTTCGCGCGTCAACGAGGGTGCGACAAAGGAATATGACATCTTCTTCCAGCAATCGGTGAACGGGCTGGCCAAGGGCTCGGGCGTATCGTTTTCCGGTGTGCCGGTCGGGCAGATCGAGAGCATCGAATTGTGGGACCCGGACCCTGATTTTGTTCGCGTACGTATTTCGATCAAAAGAAGTGTGCCGATATTGCTGGGAACCACGGCAACGATCAACGGCGTCGGATTCACCGGCGTATCCGAAATTCAGCTGGACGGCGCGGTCAAGGGTGCGCAGCCGCTTGGCTGTCCGCAAGAAAACCCGATGTCGGCCTGCCCGGCCGGTGTTCCTGTCATTCCGACCAAGCCCGGCGCGCTCGGCGAGCTGTTGAACAACGCGCCGCTTTTACTTGAACGGCTGTCAACACTGACCGAGCGGTTGACCAATATCCTGTCCGATAAAAATCAGGCATCAATCGAGCAAATTCTCGATAATGTCGAAAGCCTCTCCGGATCGCTGGCAACACAAGCACCCGACATGCGGGCGGCCATCAGGGAGTCGCGGTTGACTCTGGTGAAAGCAGGGGCTGCTGCCGACCAGATCGCCCTGCTGTCGGGATCTGCCAATAAATTGCTCGACAGCGATGGACGGCCGATGATGGCCGAACTGCGCAAAACACTGCACTCGGCCAATGGCAGTTTGGCGGCGCTGGAAACAACGTTGAACAATGCGAACCCCGCGATCGAGACGCTCAGCACGCAGACTTTGCCCGAGGTCCATCAACTCGCCCGTGACTTGCGCCAATTGTCGGGGTCATTGAAATCGGTGACCGAGAAGCTTGACCAAGGGGGTGTCAGCAGCCTTGTTAGCGCGCCTGCCCTTCCTGAATATGAATCCAGAGGCGGGAATCGAAAATGACCGTGATGCGTAAAATATCCTATCGTTCGATGCTCGTGTTGCTGGCCTTGTCAGGGCCGCTTGCCGGTTGTGTTAGCTTCGGTGCCAAAGCGCCGCCTGCAATGCTCGTTCTCACTGCAGCAAATGGGGTTCAGGGCGGCGCCGCAAAAAGCGGAGCCGCGAGCGATGCGCTGATCATCCTGCTGCCCGATGTGCCGCGCAAAATTGACACCAACCGCATACCCGTCCAGATCGACGACAGCAGTATTGCCTATGTGAAAGATGCTGTTTGGGCCGACAAACCCGCGCGGTTGATGCAGTTGCTGCTTATGGAAACCGTTTCGGCAAAAACCGGCCGACTTGTCCTCAATGAGGTCGATGCCGGTGGCAAGGCGCAGCAATATTTGTCGGGTAGCCTGATTGAATTTGGTATCGACGCAAATGATATGGAGGCGGTCGTGATTTATGACGCCGTCAAGCTGGTACGCGGGCAAGTTGTCGAGAAAAAGCGTTTTGAAGCCCGGAAACCGCTGTTGAAAGTAGAAGCTGCATTGGCGGGCGCCGCGCTCAACACAGCGGCAAATGATGTCGCTGTGCAAATTGCCACATGGGTTGGGTGAAAGTTCGCACTACCGTTAGGTAGCGTGATCAAACCCTTCGGGCGGGGGCCAGTTGGGCGCGCTAATCGCCAATATCTTGAACAAGCTGCCCATTTCGTCAGCATTCACCAACCGGTTGTGCGCTGCAAATATTTCGCCCGATCGCTCCGGCGCCGCATTGACAAGGCTGGTTGCCCGTTGGTTGATACCCAAAGCTTCCAGCCACAAACCTTGATCAACCGGCCCGCTGACCCGCAAATTACACATCCGCCCAAGGTTGGCTATTTCGAGGAAATTGACGTGAACCGTGAGATCGCTCTCGCCGGGGTTTTCAAATGGGTCCGCGAACTGGTGGTTTTTCACGGCCTGCAATGTGCTACCCAGCCCTGGCTGCACATAGCCATAATCGATGACGAGTAAAAGCCCGCCTTGCTTGTCAATCCGCGAAGCCAGCTCGTAGGTGATGCCACTGGCATCGGGCGACGTTTCGTAAATGCTGTCCACCCCGGCATTGCGGAACTCGGGCGGCACGGCGGCATCCATCGATTGTGACCCCGGCATTGCGATAAATTTCGATCCCCGGTCCCGCCCGACCACACGTTCGCGCCAGCCCGAATGCGTCGATACCAACTGCCGCACCGGTAATGCGTCGAAAAACTCATTCGCGACAATCAGCAAAGGCCCGTCATCGGGTAACTCGCCAATGGTTTCGTAAAATCGCGCCTGCGGAACTCCCTGCGCCTGCTTAGCGCGCAGCGCCTCACTCGTTTCGACAAAATGGACGGGAGGCGCGAAATCGAACCGCGCCATCGCGCGCAATGCATCGGCGGCCAATGTACCGCGACCCGGCCCCAGTTCGACATAATGACAATTGGCAGGGCTGTTCTGCCGCATCCAGATATCGGTCAGCCACATGCCGACCAGTTCGCCAAACATCTGGCTGATTTCCGGCGCGGTAATGAAATCGCCCTCAACGCCCAGCGGATCGGCGCGATTGTAATATTGGGCATTGGCAGCGCGCATATATTCAGCAACGCTTATCGGGCCTGAACCCTCAATCTGCCGTCCTAGCCGCAGCGCCAACCGGTTAAGCAACACTTTTGCTTCCTGCAATTGGCTCGACGCGCAACCTGCGGCCCTTCGCTGTAAGCACAAGATAAAGTCCGATCAGGGTCATCGGGATAGTCAGCCATTGCCCCATGTTGAGACCGGTTTGTTCAGCGAATTCGCGCAACTGGCTATCGGGCTCCCGCACAAACTCGACGACAAAACGCGAAATGCCATAAACCAGTGCGGCGACCCCAAACAAGAATCCGGGTTTATATCGTGCGTCGGTCTTCCAAAACAACGGCCACAAGATAGCCGCCATCAACAACCCCTCCAGCACGGCTTCATATAACTGACTGGGGTGGCGGGGCTGATCGCCCCCATTAGGGAAAATGATCGCCCATGGGACGTCGGTCACCTTGCCCCATAATTCGTCATTCACAAAATTGGCGAGACGGACGAGAAACAATCCGAACGGGATGCAGCAGGCGATATAGTCGCACATGCGCAGAAAAGAGAGTTTGTGCTTTCGTGCGAATAGCCAGATTGCGAAGATGGTCCCCAACGTGCCGCCGTGCAGCGACATGCCGCCTTCCCAAAGCTTGAAGATATCAACAGGATTGCTGAGGATCGAGGGTTGGTAAAACAGGATATAACCAAATCGTCCGCCCAGAATGATCCCCAGCGTCGCATAAAGGATCATGTCATCGGCATGTTCGCGTGACATCGGCGCACCGGGTTTTGCCAAAAGTTTGATCAGATACCAATAGCCGAGCAAAATCCCCGCCAGATAGCCTAGCGAATACCACCGAATCTGGAAGAAACCCAGGTCCAGCGCGACCGGGCCGACGCCCAGATCGGTGAACCGGGTGTAACTGGAAACAGCGGCAAATATTTCGATCAACACGGACACGCCCCTTGGAAATTTTGACATTCCTATAGAGCGAAATACAAGGTGGACAAAGAGATTAGGAGAGAATCGCTATGCCGTCCGAAATGGACCTCGCGATCAACGCGACAATTACGCGTTTGATGGACAATGACGGTCCGCTGGCAATGACGCATGTTGAGAAATTTGGCGTCCAACTGCCGTTTTTTACCAAGGCACCGGCCAATCTTGCCGACTATCTGGCGTACTTCTGCAACCTCAACGCTGACAAGGTATTTCTGGTCGATGGCGATTGCCGCCTGACATTTGGCGATTGCTATGCTGCGGCGCGTGAACTGGCGGGCGGTTTGGTTGAAGGACACGAGCTGAACAAGGGCGACCGCGTGGGCATCGCCGCCCGCAATTCTGCGAACTGGATCATCGCTTATATGGCTATCATCCTGGCAGGAGGCGTTGCCACCTTGCTCAACGGATGGTGGCAAGGCAGCGAACTGGCAGAGGGTATCCGGATGGTCGGCTGCCGCTATGTGTTGGCCGATGCGCAGCGGGCCGCGCGGCTGGAGGGGCAGGATGTGGGCCAAGCGCAGATGTTATTGCTCGACCATGATTGCGGGCCGCTCGAAGGGCTGGCTGCCTTGACGGCCAAAGGTGGTGGGACGGATACACCGCTGCCGGTGATCGACACTCTCGACAATGCGACCATCCTCTTCACTTCGGGTTCGACCGGCCAATCAAAAGGCGCGTTGTCTGATCACCGTGCGGTCGTGCAAGCAACGATGTGCTATCTCGGGCAAACGCTGGTATTTTTCGACCTGATGACCGCGGCGGGCAATGCGCCAACATTGCAGCCGTCCACATTATTGAACGTCCCGTTGTTCCACATCACCGCATCTGTTCCCGTGATGCTGCAAAGCTTCGCCATCGGCCGCAAGCTGGTGATGATGCCGAAATGGGATGCCGAAGAGGCGATGCGGCTGATCGAGCTGGAAAAAATCACTTATTTTGTCGGCGTTCCGTTGATGAGTATCGAACTGGCGACCCATCCGGCGCGGCACAAATATGACTTGACCACCTGCACCGCTTTTGCCGCTGGCGGTGCACCGCGCCCGGTCGAGCATGTCAAAAAGATCCGCAAGGAGATGCACTGGGCGTACCCGTTATTGGGATATGGTCTCACCGAAACCAACGGGGTCGGCTGTGGTAATTTTACCGAGAATTATCTCGCCAAACCGACCAGTACCGGCCCCGCGACACAGCCTTTGGTCGATCTCGGAATACTCGACGATGACGGCAAGCATGTTCCTCAGGGGGAACGCGGCGAGGTTTGCATCCGCTCCATCGCTAATTTCAACGGCTATTGGAACAATGAAGAGGCGACCCAGGCGGCCTTCACCGATGACGGATATTTCCGCACCGGCGACATCGGTTATGTCGATGAGGACGGATATCTGTTCATCGTCGACCGCAAGAAAGACATCATCATTCGCGGTGGAGAGAATATCAGTTGTCCCGAGGTTGAAGCCGCCGCTTATGAACATGACTCGATCGTCGAATTATCTGTATTTGGCATTGCCGACGAACGTTATGGTGAGGTGCCTGGCATCGTCTATTTCACCAAGGATAAAGCCACGCTGTCGGCGGATGATTTGAAACAGTTTCTGTCGCCGCGTATCGCTCCGTTTAAAGTGCCGGTATATTATTGGCAGGCCAGTGAACCATTGCCGCGTCTGGGCACGCAAAAGATCGACCGGGTGACCTTGCGGCGTGAATATAATGAAAAGGTTGCAGCAGGAGGCTGACAGAAGCGTCAAGCGCGCCTAATGGTTGATTATGGCAACGTCCCCTGAAAGCATCAACAAGCGGCGCGAGATCATTGACCGCAACACGCTGGCCGGAACGCTCGACGTTATCGCGTCCGATGCCGAGCCGTCATCGCGGCGCCCCCGAATATTGGAAGAGCTGCAACGGGCGCTAGCGCAGGGACGCAGCGAGATTGACGCGCGGCTTTTGCGCAACCCTTCGCAAGGTTATCGCGCGGCGGCCGAGCAGGCTTTTCTGGTCGATCAGCTGGTCCGGCTGATATTCGACTATGTCACGACCTATCTGTATCCGGTCGGCAACCGGTCCGCATCGGAACGTTTGGCGCTGGTAGCAGTCGGGGGATATGGCCGTGGCGAAATGGCCCCCCATAGCGATGTCGATATCGCCTTCATCACGCCTTACAAACGCACCGCGTGGACCGAGCAGGTCGTTGAAGCCATGCTATATATGCTATGGGATTTGGGCCTGAAAGTCGGCCAGTCCAGCCGGTCTCTGGATGAAACCGTGAAGATGGCGCAGGAAGACCTGACCATCCGGACAGCGCTGCTGGAGGGCCGCTTCATCTGGGGCGACAGGGGTGTTTACGAGGAAGCGTCAAAACGGTTCTGGTCGGAGGTAGTCGGCAAGACGGGCCCGGAATTTGTACGCTTGAAAATGGTCGAACGCGATGAACGGCATAAGCGGATGGGCGATAGCCGTTATATGGTCGAACCCAATGTCAAAGATGGCAAGGGCGGCCTTCGCGATCTGCACACATTATATTGGATCGGCAAATATGTTCACCGGGTCACTTCGGTGGCGGCGTTGGTCGATGTTGGTTTGTTGTCGGCTGAAGAATATAGCCGGTTCCGTAAGGCCGAAAATTTCCTGTGGGCGGTGCGATGTCACATGCATATTCTCACGGGCCGGGCGGAGGATCGCCTGACTTTCGATCTGCAAAGGGAAGTCGCCGAACGGATGCAATTTTCCGACCGGCCTGGCCGGTCCGCAGTCGAACGCTTCATGCACTTTTATTTCCTGAACGCCAAAACCGTGGGCGACGTCACAGGCCTGTTTTTAGCGCATCTAGACGAAGCGCTCGCCAAAAAGGGTCGCCGCTTTCTGCCGACGCTGACGCGTCGTCCGCGCAAGCTGAACGGCTTTCATCTGGAACGCGGCCGGTTGGCGCTGCCGCACGATAATTATTTTGTCGAAGACCCTGTTCGCCTGATTGAGATATTCAAACTCGCCGACCAATTTGGTTTGGAAATTCATCCGCTGGCGATGCGGGCGGCGCAGCGTGATGCCAAGTTGATCGACAAAAAAATCCGGCGTGATCCCAAAGCCAATGAACTGTTCCTCGATGTCCTGACATCGCCGCGCGACCCGGAAACGGTATTGCGCTGGATGAACGAATCAACGGTTTTCGGACGTTTTGTCCCCGATTTCCGTCGTGTCGTGGCGCAGATGCAATTCGATATGTATCACCATTATACCGTCGACGAACATTCCATCCGCGCGATTGGGTTGCTGGCGGAAATCGAAAAGGGTGACTTGAAAGCGGACCATCCCCTGTCCACCGCGATCATGCGAAAAATTGTCAGCAGGCGGGTGTTGTTCGTTGCGACATTGTTGCACGACATCGCCAAAGGGCGAGGTGGTGACCACAGCCTGTTGGGTGCCGAAGTGGCGATGAACCTCTGTCCTCGTCTGGGCTTGAGCGAAGCGGAGACCGAAACAGTTGCGTGGTTGGTCAAATATCATCTGCTGATGTCAGCGACCGCATTCAAGCGGGATCTTGCAGATTTCAAAACCATATTGGATTTTGCCCAAGCCGTGCAATCGCCCGCACGGCTCCGGTTGCTGCTGGTGTTAACCGTGGTTGATATTCGTGCGGTCGGCCCAGGGGTTTGGAACAGCTGGAAAAGGCAACTATTGGCGGACCTGTTTGAAGCGACTGAAGAGGTATTGCGCCTCGGTCATAAACAGCGCGGCAGAGATGAACGGATTACAGCCAAAAAGGAAGCGCTGGAAACGAAGCTTGGTCTTTCCAAATCTGCGTTCAACGCTTTGGCGAAGAGATTGCCCGGTCCCTATTGGATCGCAGAGCCGGACGATATCATCGAGCGCAATGCCAGGCATCTGTTGGACAGCGGCGACGCCGACCTGGCCATCGATGCCTGTTATTACCCGGAACGCGGAGCAACGCTGATTACAGTCTATGCGGCTGACCATCCGGGGCTGTTTTACCGGATTGCCGGGGCTATTCATCTGGCCGGGGGCAACATTATCGACGCGCGAATCCATACCAGCACCGATGGTATGGCGATTGATAATTTCCTAGTGCAAGATCCGCTCGGCCGACCGTTTCGCGAACAAGTCCAGCTTGACCGTCTGTCGAGACATATTGAAGAAGCACTGGCCAACCGCTCGAAACTGACGGCAAAGCTGAATGCCAAACCGAAGGCACTCCGGCGGGCGGAAGCGTTCAAAATTGCGCCATCGGTGTTCATCGACAATCAGGCCTCAAACCGGTTCACCGTCATCGAAGTAAACGCGCTCGACCGACCGGCACTGCTGAATAATCTGGCTTTGGCACTGTTCCAATCAAAGGTGACATTGCACAGCGCGCATATCGCAACCTATGGCGAGCGCGCTGTGGATACATTTTATATCACCGATTTATTTGGTGGAAAGATTGAGAGCAAATCGCGATTGAAGTCGCTCGAAGCCCGGTTAATCGAGGCAGCAAGCGGTCAAAGAATGTCGGAAACACGCCCAGAAACACGCAAGGTTGCGTGATTATGGGTTTGTGACTTGAAACACGCCGCAGATGATGCGGGCGCCGCTATTGCCTGACGGATCGGTCATATTGTCGTCCGGTCGGGCGTGAATGACTATTGCCGCACCGTCACCATCGAGTAACGGTTGCGCGCCACTTGCTGGCTCAAAGTCCAGCGGAACAGAGACTGTTGTTGTTCCTGTCGCTGTCACAATGATGTTGGGAAAATCGCCTGCATGCGGGCCGTTGCTGTTGGCAAGGCCATGTTGCCGACCTGCAGGATTCCAGTGGGTACCGGCCGTGGTAAAACCAGGTGCATCACATTTTCCGGTTTGGTGAAGGTGCATCGCATAAGTGCCTGCAGGCAGGCCGGTCGGTTCGACGATTAACGAAATGCCATCAGAGCCTTGTCTGATTGTAGCCGCACCGCTCGGTCGGCTTTGTGCATCAATCAACGATGCCCGCGCCAATGTTCTTTGCTCCACCGGGTTATGGGCACAACCGAAACCCAAAAAAAGGCCCACAGACAACACTGCAGATCTGCCAGCAAAAATATATCTAGGTTGCATCGTCCGCCAACTCCAAAAGGTACATGTTCCCGGGTTCAAATGAAAAGGGGCCGGTCTTTCGACCAGCCCCCTCATGTTTCGACAATGTCGAAGCTTACATTCCCGAACCGGGACCGTAAGTGATTTCAACACGACGGTTTTGCGGTTCGCGCTCACCATCGGCAGTTTGAACCAGCGGAGCTGTTTCACCGAATGCTTCAGTCGAGATTGCGCTTGGAGCAACACCCTTCGCTTCGATATAGCTACTAACCGTAGTGTTACGACGTTGCGAGAGACCAACGTTATAAGTCGCAGTACCCGACTTATCCGCGTGACCAGCAAGCATAACCTTGGCATTGCCGCAGTTCGCATATTGAGCAACGGCATTGTCCAGAACACCAGCCGCATCAGGACGCAGATCCGACTTATCCCAGTCAAAAAATACGATGTACGGACCGCTGTTGCAAGTCACTGCTGGCGGTGGGGGTGGCGGGGGTGCCACATAAGGCGGGGGAGGAGGAGGAGCCACTTCCACTGGTGCCGGTGCGCCACCGAAGTTATAAATCAGGCTGCCCATGATGCTGTGCGAACGGAAGCGGGTGCTTACGTCACGACCCAGACCATCGACCAGATCGACCTTGTCGGCATTGAAGAAACGGTATTTCAAGCCCACATCCCAGTTATCGCTGAGCGGTGCACGAACGCCGGCAAGAGCCTGCCATGCAAATCCGGTATCGGAATCGTTCAGCCATGCTGGATCAGCAAAATTGTTCGCCACGTCCACGCGGGCAACGCCCACGCCGCCGCCTACAAAGCCCTGGATGCCGTCATCGTCGCCGAAGTCGAGCAAACCATTGACCATGAAGCTGAGCGCATTCGCATCGCCACCAGTGCTGTAGGTACCGCCAGGCATAATCCCTACGGGACCGGCCGGAAGTAGCGCAGTAGAGCTTGTAAAGCTGTCAGTGTCGGCTTCGCGAAACGAAACTTCTGCTTCCAGACGGAACCCGCCGAAATCATATCCGACTTGGCCGCCAAAATCATAACCTTTGTCGGTATCGATTTGTGCCGCGTCACTTACACCGCTGATATCTAAACTCAGATCTTCAACGATCATGGCACCGCCATCAACTCCGACATACCACTGATCATCACGGGCCAGAGCCGGTGATGCCAGAGCAGTAGAAGCGAGCGCCATACCTATGGCTAACTTACGCATCAACTTTCCCCTTTTCTTTCTAGGTTTGGAAATTCAAGAACTCAGGTCTAGTGATTCTGTTCCATCGATGCAAGTCACTTTCCCTCCAAACTGTTGCAAAATTGTCGCTATTTCGGCGAAACGCCAGCAAATGGACGCGTGGTAGCTTCTCAGTTTGCAAGCTCGCCTATCATTCTGAAATGTGACAATAGTGCAGTAATTGCCGCGCGCGCTTCGACATCAATTATAGTGCCTGACAGCGGATCGCCGATGGCGGGTGCGGAAACCCAAATTGTGCCCGACCAACTGATGTCAGTGCCATTTTGCCGATTGCGAATTCGCATGCCTGGGGTCGCGGCCTGGAACCGCCAACTGCCCCCGGTCCAGATCGCGATCTTGTTGTCCTCGCCTTGCCATTCGCCAGTCGCATCTTGCGTGACGAGCCAACATTTTCCAGCATCCGCCAAAACGACTACCGGCGGAACGGAGAGCGCGCTTTCTATCACGGGATGCAGCAACGCATCGATCCGCAAGAGGGCTTCGTTATGGGTTATTTCCTTCAATGCTTGCGAAACTGCTATATAGGGCAAGCTGTGGTGGCTAGTCTGATCATCTGGCATATACTGATACTTTCGAGCTTGTTTTCAGGGAGTTTGGGCATCTAACCGCCGATCACAACGGTCAGCGGGTTCGATTGGGCAAATCGGCCGATTTGGCGGATATCGGCCACCAATGGAGTTGCGGACGGCAGACCAAATCCAGCGATTTCCGAAGGCGTCAAAGCCAGCGCATTAGTTGCCACCTCGCGACTGCCAACATGTTGGCCACCAGCGCTAAAGGTAACGGCATATTGCTCACGGTCCTCGACCAGCGCCTGATCAACACCGTCATGCCATCCGGCATCAATTCTCGCTCTCCGCACCCAGCCGATGTTGAGACTGCCATCTGCATTTTGCGTGGCCTCGCCATGGACCGGCGCCAATGGCCGGATTGCATTGCCGGTGATTATCGCTGATGCGGTAACCGGATGGGTGTCGCCTAGGCCCATCGCCTCGACGGACAATTGCATTCCGGGCACCAGATTGACGTTTTCGATCAATCGGCCGGTATCGGATTGCAGCAAAACGAACCGGTCGCCGGCCTGATGCCCCGAAATGAGGGCTTCGGTTCCATAACAGCCCCGCAATAATTGGGTCAGGCGGTAATGCCCATTGCCCAAATAGACCGCCGAGCCGTAGCGTAAAAATTCACCCTCGAGCCAGCACAGCCCTGCCCCGTTCGCCAATGGCGAACCGGATCCAGCGGGGATATCCATGCCGTCATGCAACAGCTGGATGTCCAGAGCGCCGCTCATATCAACCAGATTGGCATTATGCGGCGGCAATGCCGTCAGCGCCGATCCGATCACTGCCGGTGACGCGCTGGAGCCAATGTCGAGCAGCGCGTCCCCGGACTGCACCGACAACGCAGCACGGCGCCACCCTTTGGCGGTGCCTGCGCAAAATGCCGCAATCTGGGGCTTTCCGGGCTCGATGCCGTCCAGCACCGGCATATCTATCAGCACGATCTGGGTTTCACCCGCCAGCAGATCAGGTGCAGAAATATTACGACCGGGCGATGCCGCACCCGGTGATACAGGATCATAAGGTGTCGAACCCTGCGCGGTCACCTTCATGGTTCCGCGAAAATGTTCCAATTCGGTTATCCGCCAGCGCGACCCTGCCTGATCGGTTATCCAGTCACCCGCGTGTAAATTGTCCGGCCCCAGAGCGACCTGGCCGGACCAGCCATCGCGTTCCCGCTGCGCCTGCAGCAACTGCAAATCAGCGAGCCGCAAGGCAGCGACCGCATCAACCGCTGCTGGCAAATCAATCTGGCGCGAGGTCCGTCCGCTGCCGGAACGCTGGCTGCGCTGGATACCCGACTGGAAATCCCGTGCTGGTTCATAATGGCGTATCGCCAGCGAATTGGGCACGGAATAAGCCGGTTCTAGCCCGCGTGCCGGACGGTCAAATGTCTGCGCGCCCTCGCTTGTCACCGGCATCATGACGGAGGTCGACGCCCCTGAAGACTGCCAATCAAGCAAGTTCAACTGGCCCGCCTTTGGCCGGAGCAATATCGGCATAACGGCCAGCAAGGGGGCAATTGCGCTCCGGCCATCTTGCCCCGACATCGCATAGCCGGTCAGCGTTTCACTGCTCGCTCCCGAAATGGTGCCCACCGAAGCATCGGCAATGATATCCTGCACCGGCACCGGTGCCGACCGTTCAAATATCTCGAATGTGAGCGAAGGGATGCGGTTGCCATAGTCGGCCAACTGCAAATCCTCAAACACTGCATAAGCAATGCCGCGATAGGCGGGGCTTTGACCTGCAGCTTCGGCAGAGGCAATCAACGGGTCCAGCATTTGATCGCCATGCCCACTATACCACCGAAATTGCGTATCAACCTTCAGATCGCCAGCGGTGCCGCGCAGCAAATTGCCGTCGGCCCAGATCCGGCCGATACTTTCGACAGGCCTGCTTGAAAGTGCGATCGCGATACTGACCGAATAGCTGTAATTGACCGTCGAAGGCCTACCTTTGCCGCCGCTTCTGGTCCGATGCTCGATCAGGTCGGTCGCCCAGATCACCGTGCCTGCAACCCGCATCGTGCCGAAAATTGCAGGGATATCACTGCCGTAGCTGGAAGTTTGCACATCCAACTCTTTTAGCCGTGGGCCTTCGCGGCTTTTGCCGGTGAATAGCGCCCGGTCAACCTGCTGGCCAATGGCGGCACCGATGGCCCCACCAATTGGGCCGCCGATTGCATTACCAACGGCGGTTAGAACAATTGTCGCCATCTCAATCTCCGATAAAACGCCATTGGCCAATCACTGGCCAAGGCGAAGGTGCGGGGGTCAGCACAACCCGCCGCAGACCTGCATGCGCGTGGATAAAGCCGCCATCCGCCGCGATCATCAAATGCAATTGGCGCGGAGCTGTGCGGACGGCCAGAATGTCACCTGCCTGAAGCGAGGCAACCGCCGCGAAAGCCGGTTTTGTGAAGAAGGCGAACATCCGGTTTTCCGACTGGCCCCGCAACGCATAATCCATCGGCACAATTGCCTCCGAACCAATATGGCAGAGCGCATCTGCGACCAAGCCGATGCAGTCAAATCCACCTGCCTCGCTCCGTCCGTGCAGGCGGAACGGCGCGCCAAGATGCTGTAGAACACGCGCGGCAATCCGCGCACCAACATCATCCGGCACCGGGATAACGCGTTAGCAAATCATTGCCGGGCAAATGCGGCTCACCGCGAAAGTTGATGGCGTTGGCAAAACGCGTGGCGCAGGTTTCCAGCCGTTTGTCGCAGCCTTCGACAAGTTCGATTCTGGTACCGGTGGTCACCGGGAAATGCGGCGGACGCGCCACAATCAATTGGGTGGCGTTGTTCGCAATGATGTCTGCGGTCAGGCCGGTATTGGGTCCATCCAGCCAGCGCAATTGGCCGTAACCAAAGACATTGGCGGTTGCCGCAGAGGTTAAAGTGATGGTCTCGTCATCCACCAAGCTGACGGTGGAAACATGCCGGTATCGCAGAGGATTCAGCCCGCAACCGGCATCGCAAAAGCTTGCCCGGCATCCGGGCGAAGTTTGCGGCACGACCGGTCGGTCGAGCAGGCGGGTCAGACCCAACAGCTCGGCCTGAAAAGCGTCGCCCGAATAAGAGACAGCACCCAATTCGCCCACGGCAAGAATGCGTTTGCCCGCCTCCGGTTCGCTCCAGTCGAACAGGAAAATTTCCAGCCGTGCGGCATCCCATCGCCCCGATGCCAGATCGTCGCTGCGGATCGCCGACGCGGTCAGCGCACCGTTTACTTCCAGCCCGTCGGTTTCAAGCCCGATGCTTTCAACGATGGAACTGGGCAACATGCCGGGGCTGGACCGCAGCAACACGCCATCCACCGTCACATCGCGGTCATGCGAGGTAAAGCCCAGGGTCACGCCGTCACCGCGCTCCAGCCGCCATCCGTAAGCCACGCTGGTGACCGGCCCGGCAAGCCAGGGATCGCTCATGCCGCCGCTTCCTTGATTTCGACGAGCGGCACAGAAGGCATGTCGCCCGCACCAAAGGTCGCGCGGGCGACCTCGATCCGGTCGGCGGCGAAGCGCACCGGCACATCAAAGCGGTAGCCCGCCGATATCACTGACCCGGCAGCTGGTGCTGTAATAAAATCGATTACACCACCGTCACGCCAGCTCCATTCGTCATCATGCACGCCATCGACGGCGACCAATATGGTGAAGGCTTTAGGCCTTGTAATCCGCCGCACCTGCTCGTCGTCTTCGCCGTAATATTTCACCAGTGCGAAACGGGTTCTCAAGCCGTCGCCTATTCCCAAGAACTGGTCTATGTCTGTCGGATCGTCAGTCATGCCGTTCGAGCTGTTATCGAACGGATCGGTGAAACGAAAACCGATGGCGGCTCCGTGCCGTCCACGAAAGAAGTTCAGCAAAGTGCCGATCTCCGCTTCCGAACGAACCCCTGGGCCGACATCATAGCTGAGCCGCGCATCGGCCCAGTCGCTGTTGCGGCGTTCATGGCCGGACAAGGTGGTCACCACATTGGTCGAAAACTCCGTCATGACCACCGCCTCGCGGCCGATCTCAAGCGGAAAAACTACGTCGTCAAAGGCCTGCATGTCGGGCTCATCCTCTCCAATTTCAAAATGTGTGTATCCGTCGCGGGCAACCTGCGGCAGCGCCCAGACAAAGGTTTGCGCGGTCCCGCGTTGTTGGCTGAACGCCGCCGCCTGTTCGATTTCGGCCCAATGCGCATCGTCTTCGCCGCGCAGTACAAAGCCTGCAAAATAATGCTGTTCATGGACCGGATAACCCAGCCGGGCTGTCATCAACGGCACGCCCCTCGCGGTTGCGCCGTGATTGCCGCTGGTCACCCAGTCATAATCTTCCAGTTGCAGCACATCGAACGCGGGCGAAGCCCAGCCGGTGGGCACATTGGCGCGCCCGGCTTCGGGGGCTCCGGGATTGAGCACGGTCGGCAGATAGACCAGCAGATAAGTCGTCGCACCGGCGGCACCCGCCTCATCGCGCACCGCCGATATGATCGACGCGGTGGAGGCCGCGAGCAATTCTCCGGCTTTGTCGAGCATGTTTTGCTGCGCAGCATTTTTCGGTCCAGCGATACTGGAGATGCTCACCGACAGCGCGCTGAACGCCGCCGTTGCCGCCGCGTCATAGAGGCAGATGCGCCCGTCGGGCATGATCCACCACCAGGGCTCGCCAATCTGGAAATGGACGGGGAGACCGATCGCTTTCAGCATAAACACGAATTCCCGCGCCACCGCCTGCAAATAGCCCATCGCCCCCGCATGGGCGGGCGACAGCAAGGTCGATGGCGGCTCCCAGCCGGTGAGCGCCGGGTCGCCATTTTCGGCGCGCTGTTTCCAGTCATTCCAGCAATGTGCATCGAGCAATTCGTATGAGAGCGAGATAATCAAAGTGAAACCCATGGCCTTTGCCCGCATCGCAAAATCGGTGTGCCATGTGTGACAGGGTGTGTTGAGAGCACCGCCCGCCAAACTTACATAATGCGCCTCACCCAGCGCTTCGAGCCGGAAATAATGGCTCATCCCGACATAATGGTTGATGATGTCGCGGTAGCCCAAAGCATGGATTTGCCGCAGCAACCGCTCGGGCGTCTGGTTATAGCCGTCGTCATAACCCGTCGCCATTTTCAGGCTATGTTCGGGCAGCATGACATCGCCGGTGTCGAGCATCACCCCGGCCCCGTCGCAACGGATCTCGCCGAGTTCGACCCAGCCCTCCGCCGGAGCCGCCAAATTGCCCGGCTGCCCGGTATAGCCCGGCGGGACGAGCGAGATGAACATCCGGTCGATATCGCCCGCAAACACCGGATCGGCCTCGACGGGAAGCAGGAACCCGCCCGCAAGGTCGCTGAATGCCAGCGTAATGAGCGCATCGTCGGGCGTGCCGCTGGCATAATTCCACAACCGCACATACCAGCTTTTCGGCTGCCCTGCGGCATCACGGCCCGAAATCGTCAGCGTCGGGCCGTTGATTGCGTCGAGCGGCATGATGCCCTGCGAACGCCAGCGGAAAGAGACCGCCAGCCGCCGGTAATCCCGGTTGGTGGCATAGGCCAGCAAGGGATGGTCCCACAAATCCTCGCTGTCCCAGATCAACCCGGCGAGGTCGTCGCTGCGGTAAAACACCGCGTCGGCGCGCAGCGATTCAGCACCCGTCGTCACTACCGACGCCATCATCGGGCGCGGGAAATTGACCGTCCAGAACCGCGGATCGAACCGCATCACCGGGGTCGCATGTTGCGCGCGACGTTGGTCGCAAAGCCAATAGGGCATGGGCTTCCTCCTAAAACATACATCCAAAATCCGTTCGCATCGAGCATAGTCGAGATGCCTGAGTTGGTGCGCGACGGATGCCCTGCAACCGCTCGCCCGATTCAAAGCTCAGTTCATAATCATCGAGCAGCCCCGACAGCGCATTATTCTTGATCCGTGTTTCGGCAAGTGAGCCGGTAAACACGCCTGCCCCCGACACCGAAACCGAACGCACACCGGCCCCCGACAACAGCTCGCGCCAAGCGCCCGATCCCTTGTTGGTGATCACCACGGCATCGCCGTTCACCGACATCTGCGTTGTGCGCAATCCGGCGACTGTCGAATATACTGGCGTGACCGCGCCATCGCCGACCTTCAGCAAGAAGGCGCTTCCTTTTTCTACAGGCATTTTTGATTTCCTTTTGACAAAAACAGCCGTGCTCCTGCGAAGGCAGGAGCGTTGGACTGCAAACACTGTGCGTGACGGCGAACGCTCCTGCCTTCGCAGGAGCACCAGCTTGATTTAGGTCATGGCCAAAATCCGTAGCCGGTGTTCGACCAGACCGGCCCAGGGGCCAGCCGGGTCACGCACCACCAGCGAACGTAAAAAC
Source organism: Sphingorhabdus sp. (assembly GCA_040007915.1). Taxonomy (GTDB): domain Bacteria; phylum Pseudomonadota; class Alphaproteobacteria; order Sphingomonadales; family Sphingomonadaceae; genus Sphingorhabdus_B. The sequence continues at coordinate 25,338 of JBDTUD010000023.1, read as the reverse complement.
ACATTGCTCGCCACCCGCCACCCCGGCAGGTCGCGCGCCATTGCGGCGATTGCGTCTTCGACATGGCTCATCAGGCTATGCAACCGTGAAGCCTGCTCGCCGTCGTCCCAAACCGTCAACGCCAACCGGATTTCACGGCCTTGCGCCGTCTTCGTGCTCCAATCGCCAACCAGACCGTCAGCGACTGATATATATGGAAAGGCGGCACGCGGCGGCGGGCCATCATAGATGCCGGTCAAAACCGCCGACAGTGCGGGATGCGCCTGTAGCGCTAATATGGCAGCGATTTGGACGGCAGAAACGGCATCGCTCATCGGGCAAAATTCCTTAAATTCGGGTCGGAGATATAACGGCGGCGCAAGGCTTTGCCGGTGAGGGCGATGCCGCCTTCGATGGGCTCTATCTGGACACCGGGGGGTGTGGAGGTTTTGGCGAGGCGGTTGATTGTCCTGACAACAGCATCAGCCGCACAGCGTTCACCGGCGGCGGTTAGTTTTTCGAACATGGTTTTTTCCAACTATGCCCCTCCCCTTCAGGGGAGGGGAGGAGCCGCGAAGCGGCGGAGGGGTGGGGATTGTCAGCCAAGCGCAGAGTTTGCCGGACAGCCCCCACCCCCACCCCTCCCCTGAAGGGGAGGGGCTTAACCTCACCGCACTTCCTCACAGGTCAGAACGATTTGCGCCGGTTCGCGCGGGTCGCTCATCACTCCACGCACCGCGAGATATTTGCGCCGCCATGTCAGTCTGGTGCCGGGGTCGAGCCCTTCGCGTTTGCGCATCGTCACCTGCCAGCGCGGCATCGCAGACAGCGCATCGGCCTGCATCAGATCGGCAGGCACCAACGGCATCAGCGCCGCCCACGCCTCGCCCGCATAAGCATAACTCCCCGTCGCCCCGGCCAGCAAATCACGGTTACCCATGCGCTGTTCGATCACCACGCGTTCGCGCAGGCGGCCTGCAAATTCGGTCATAATTGATTCCTTCAAAACCGGACCCGCCGCCACGGACGCAGCAATACTGCAACCGCAGCGGGCGGTCCGCTGTCATCGCTGGCGTCACGGTGTGCATGAAGATGCGCGGTGAGCCGCAAGATACCCAGCCGCAGCGCTTCGGGCAGTTCGGCCCATTCCGCCGCCAGCCCGGCTTGGTACGCCACCTCCACCCGCCCTGCCGAACCCGGCTGCATCACCCGGATATGGCCGTCGCCATTGATGTCGATGTCGACCGCATAAGCCGAAGGCATGAGCGCAAAAGTCGCGCCCTCGGCGGGAATACCGGTCACGACGGTGACCGCCTGCACCGGGCCCGCCCCCAAGCGCTGCCATGTGGCGGAGGACGGCAATATCTGCCGCACGCCCCGCCGGACAACCAATTGGCCGATGAAGCCTTCGGCATGGCCAATCGCCGCGAGAATGATAGCCGCCAACGGCGCATCTTCCTCACCGGATTCAAGACGCAAATAAGCCCTTGCCTCGTCCAGCATGACGCTGTCGAGGCCGAGCGGATCAATGCCCAGCATGTTATTTTTTCCTTTTTTCTAAATCCTCCCCGAAACGGGGAGGTGGCGCGAAGCGACGGAGGGGTCCCACCTCTCAGCCTTCGTAAACCTCTAGGTGGGCCCCCTCCACCACGCCTACGGCGCGGTCCCCCTCCCCGTTCCGGGGAGGATTTCGAGATCCTAAATCATCCGCCACCCCAGCGCGGTTAGCCCGGCCTTCATCGTCACCGCGCTCGCCGCAACTTCGCTGCGGAACTGGAGTTGCACCGTGCCGCCGGTCGCGCCCACCGCGACGATGAAACGCGCGGTTACCGACACATTGCTGTTCGCGGCACGGACGCTGGTGGTGGCACCTGTGGTGGTGCCGTCGGCAATCTGTTCGGTGCCGGTCAGCGCCGTGGCGCCCGATGGATGGACCATCTGACCACTGACGCCGCCCGACGGAATATCGAGCATCAGCGCGATGCCGGTGGTGATCGCTGCCGACTGGAACGTGCCGAACAGTTCTACAATATAGGTCGTGTTGGCGGACGTCGTGAACGAAAGCCCGGGAACATTGGCCGGTGTCGTCGTGCTGTTGGCCACATCGGCCGCCAATTTCTGCCAGACCCAAAGATCACCACCACCCGGTGAACCCGCAGCGCCCTCTGGTCCGGCAATGCCCTGTGGTCCGGCTGGACCCGGCTCGCCTGCCGGTCCTGGCAATCCTGTGGGGCCGGCAGGACCGGTTGCTCCCATGCTGCCCGCCAATCCCGCAGGACCGGCTGGCCCCTTTGGCCCCGCCACACCGGGCGGGCCGATGATTGTCGGGATGGCAACCGGAGGGATGGCCAAAGCCACCGCCACGATACCGTCGTCCGGCCCGCGCCAGCGCAAGACAACCGGCGGATCGGGCCGCCGCCATAGGAGCAGCATATTCATGCCGACACGCTCTCGATTATGCGGATGGCGATGCTGTCGGTAATCACCACGCCGCCCGCGACCTCCAGCCGCGCGTCGGCGAGATAATTGCCGGTGGCGAGCGCGGCGCAGGTTGCGGCATCGATGTTGAGGGTCCAGCCAGCGGGAATGTCGCCCGCCGCCGCGCGCGCGGAAATGGCGAAGACGGCGGCCACCGGGGTGCTCGCGCTAACGCCTGTTCGCCCGGGGGCCACCATTTTCATGCTGGCGCTGATCTGGCTGACGGTCAGGGGATCACCGACAGCTGCGTCAAGCGTGAGCGAAATGGTTTCGCCGCGTTGGAATATATATGGGGTCATGTTGGTTCCATTCGACAAAACACCGTCGCCCCAGCGCAGGCTGGGGCCCATCACGTCTCGCAGTCGAAACCGATAAGCGAGATAGGCTCCAGCCTGCGCTGGAGCGACGGTGTTTTCCTATTTTGAGTCGCTGCTTAACTAACCGCAAACTTCATCAGCTTGATCGCCTCCGAATTGCTGACCGCACCGCCCAGCCTTTTGGACGCATAGAAATGCACATAAGGCTTGTTGGTATAGGGATCGCGGATGATGTTGGTCTCGGCCCGTTCGGCGATCAGGTAACCCGCCTTGAAATTGCCGAATGCTATCGACAGGCTGTTGGCGGCGATGTCTGGCATGTCCTCGGCCTCGACGACGGGATAACCGAGCAGCGTATCGGGTTGACCCGCGGTCAACCCTGGCTGCCAGATAAATGCGCCGTCGGTGGTCTTGAACTTGCGGATCGTCGCCAGCGTCGATGAATTCATCACCCAGGTCGCACCCTGTCGATATGGTGCGCGTAACGAATGGAGCAAATCGAGCAGCTTGTTTTCCGGGTTCGCCGCAATGAACGCGCCCGCCGCCCCCGATGGCAGATATTGCAGCGTGCCAAAGGGTCGCCCGACATCGTTCAGCGCGGCGGTCGGGCTCTGCAAAAAGCCCTTGGGCTTGTTAGTGCCGTTGCCGTTCACAAAGGCGCTGCCTTCGGCTTTGGCAAATTCGGTGGCGATTTCGCTCGCCAGCCAGGCTTCGACATCGAACGCCGCATCGTCGAGCATCGCCTGTGTTGCCGCCGGATTGGCGTAAAGGTCGCCGAAACTCGGGACGATTTCGTTGAAATTGGGCGTAGCCGTCTCCGGCCGCGCCGCAGTTTCAGCCGCCCAGCCCGATGCCACGCCGTTTTGCGTAACCAGCTTGCGATAGCCCGCCGAGCCGACGCGGACGACATTGGCAATGCTGCGGATCGGCGAAATCGCCTTCAGCGTCGCGTCAATCTCGGCGTCGATTTCGTGCGGGACAGCATAGCCACCATCGGCCGCGACCGCGCCGGAAAAGCTCTTCAGCCCGACCTCCGATCCGCGCCGCAGATATCCGTTCACAAACGCCGCACGGGCCGGGTCGGCGGTGGTCGTCCCGCCGGACAATATCGGCCGCGTGACCGCCACCGGTGCAGCCGCCGCGTTTTCAAACACCGCCTCAAAAGGGTCGGCTTTTACTTCATAATCCATCATATTTCTCCTTGGTGATTTTCAACGGCCAGCACCCGCGCGAGCGGTTGCATAGGGTGGGTGACGACGCTGACCTCGATGAGGTCAAGGTCGGTAAGTTCACGATATGTTCGCATTGCCATGCCGCGAATGCGGTATCCGAACGACAGCCCCGCGCCTGCCGCAACCGGCGTTTCGCCGTCCAGTTGCGCGATGATCCTGAGGCCGCGTTCGTCTTCGCTCAAGCTTTCGACAAAGCCGATGCGCTGGTTGACGTCGTGCTGCCACAGCAGAGGCACCCCCGCCTTGGCAGCGCGCGCAAACGCCCCCTTGCGGACAATATCCCCGCCCTTGTCCGGCGCGTCGAAAATGGCGGCATATCCGGCTAAACGCATCATATTTCTCCTTAATCCTCCCCGGAACGGGGAGGTGGCGCGAAGCGACGGAGAGGTCCCACCTCTAAGCCTTCGCAAATCTCTAGATGGGCCCCCTCCAATACTCAGCTGCGCTGAGCGGTCCCCCGGAGGACTGATTACTCCAGCACCAAACCGGTCAGCCCCAGCTTCACCGCAAGCCCGATCAGCACCAGCGCGAGCCCGGCCCGCACGATCCAGCCGATCGCGGCCTTGCGCGCCGATCTTTTGGCATCGCGCCAGGCCGACAACAGCTCGCGCAGTTCGGCCATGTCTTTGGATGCGCCCTCATCGGACAGCCCCAGACGCGCCAGCGCGCGGGCCGCGCCCTGTTCGGATGCTTCGGCGATCAGCTCGTGCAGTATCGCCAGATTGACGCTTTTCACTTCTGTTTTCGGGATCATTTCAGTCATATTCCATCCTTTCCGGAAATGCAGTGCATCCGTAGGTAAATCGCTTGGAATCAGGTGGTTTTCGGGTTATGCGTGCGGCATGTTCCGATGGATCAGAATGGCCGCCATCATCCTGCTGCTTGCTGTGGTGACCTATTGGTTCCTGCAGCATGAAGGCATCGACAACTGCCGGGATCAGGGCCGGGCATGGGATTATGCGCGCTGGGCGTGCGAGCCGGATTGAACCGGGCCAAGCCCAAGCATCGCCCGCTTTTCTTCACCCGACAGAAACTCCGCTGCGCTCACCTGCGCCCATAGCCGCTCGCGGTCTTCGCTGAGCGCCGGGATCGCATCGAGATCGACCGCCAGTGCCAGCTCCCCAAACCATGGCCTCAGCCCTTGCGCCAACGCCTCCAATATCTTGCCCGCCAGCGGCAATATCGCCTGCACCCACAATGCCTTGTTGGCCTCGCGGTAGTTCGAATAGGTCGCATCACCCGGCAATCCGAGCAGCACCGGCGGCACCCCGAACGCCAGCGCAATCTCGCGCGCGGCCCCCTCTTTCAGGCCGACAAAATCCATCTCGGCCGGGGTCATCGACATCGCCTGCCATTTGAGGCCACCCTCCAGCAGCATCGGCCGACCGGCGTTGTCCGCCCCCTGGAAACCCGCCACCAGTTCCTCTTTCAGCCGGTCATATTGCTCGCCCGAAAGCGCCCCATTCTCCCCCGGTTCATAGAGCAAAGTCCCCGAGGGCCGCGCCGCGTTGTCGAGCAAAGCCTTGTTCCACTTCGCCGCCGCATTGTGGATCGCCACCGCGCCCGACGCCGCGCCCAGGCAGCCGAGCCCATAATGATCGTCGAGCGGATGCAGCCCACGGATATGGATGACGGCATCGGCAGGCATCCGCGTCGCCGCCTCCCCCGCCCGGTACACAAACGCCACCGGCCAGCCGCGCGGATCAGCCTCGACCGCGACCCGTTCGGGCCGCAAGGCATACAGCTCGCACGGGCGACCGTCGGCACCGGGCAGCAATTCGACATAGGCATTGCCATGCAGCAGGAGCTGCGCCGCAACGGTTTCGATGAGCGCCTGCCCGCCTGACGTCGCCCTTACCAACGCCAGAGCCACCGGATCGGAGGACGTCAGCGGCGCCGACGCCACCCCTTCGGCCACCAACCGCACCGCGCGCTGGGCAATCGCATTATGCAAATAACCCTCGCGCACCTGCTGCTCATACGAACGCGGCCAATCGCCCAGCGAATAGGTGCCGTAAGTGCGCGCTAAAGAGACACGCGTCTTGGCCGGACGCGCAAAAGCCCGCCCGGTTGATTTCCAACCGAAGATTTTCATGTTTTCGACTTTCGTTTTTATCAAAAGGCTTTTGGAAGCCCTGCGTCTTTCAAGCTGCCATTGGCCCAAAGTTGCCGGTGCAATGACCGCCCACTCACAAAACCGACACCCGCGGCCTGCCCGGCTCCTTGCCCAGCATCAACTCGATCATCGCCCAGACCAAGGCATCCGCCCGGTCCGGCGACCGCCCCGGGCCTTCATAACCGCCGCCGGTCACCAACCCGCACAGCTCGTCCTCGAGCGCGGGAAACGCGCCGACATGGAACGCTTTGTTGTGCTCATACAGCGCCGAAACCGGTTCGGCGCGTGCCACTTTGCTGCGGCTGGCGTTGACCTTTTTCACCGGCATCGCGACATCGGCGGCGCGCAGCGTGCTGATCACCATATCGCCACCATTGTTGGCTTCGGCCACGACCTTGTCCGCGTTCCAGACATCGGCAGCAACCGCCACGGCCCGCGCCCATGCTTCGGGCGAGGCGCGCTCGACGCTGTGGTCGGCGAGGACATAGGCCTTGTCATCCGTCCCCAGACCGACAACGACAATCCCGCAGGCATCGCCGTGGGCGCTGGCAGGCGGATCGACGCCGATGACGATGCGTTTCAACGCAGGCGCAGCGGCAATCCGGCACTTCTCAACCAAATCGCGCTTCCAAAGCGCATATTCCACATCTTCGATCAGCTCGCCCTGAAGCTCCTGCCGGCCATATCTCGTGCCACCATAAAGCGCCTCGACAGTGGCCACAAAATCCGGTGGCAGATTGTGATTATCCCGCGTCGCCCCCCCGCGCAGCATGACCCCCGTCCTGCACCACCAACGGCATTACAAGAAAGTTTGACATTGCACGTCGCCGCCAACCAATCGAGAAATATGGCTTGTTCGTCGGTGGTCCAACTATCCTTGCGGGGCGTCATAACCTGCAATTGGCCATTTCTGTCATGGGCAATTAACATGTCAGAAACATCAATCTCCTGCTTTTCCATGCGTCTTTCCTTTCCAAAACAAAAAGGACCGGAAAGATTGCCCTTCCAGTGGCAGGCTCAATCCACATGAGATTGCGGGCGCGCGTCGGCAAGGGCGTTGTGGTGGTTGACGGGTTTCCGAAACGGTGGGCGCTGGGTTAGTTCATTCAGTGAGGGTCAGTGGGATAAATTTCATGCCCCGGATCATACCAAAGTATTTCAAACTTATTCACAATCCTGAATCCCCATAAGCGTTTTTTAGAACCCAGTCGAAAACGAAAAATTGTATCTGCGAATTTTTCAATTTCGATTAGCCTGTACTGCGCTTCATCCGCCAAAATATCTACATCCATATTGTGATGCATTTTATGTCTATCGCGTCCGCCTGTGGTAACAGGACTATCAAAGTCGATGAGAGCCAAGATTTGGTTGTCATCCCAAAATTTCCCCCGACACATTACATGGTTGGGTTCATTGAGTATGATACGATTTTTGAGAAAGGCAGGCGTTCCTATTTCTGTTTCGGCCTCAAGCCCAGCACTCAAAATGGCAAACTCTTCTTCGTGAACCGCATCCCCGATACTTGGCCCAAAGATACTTGAAGCCGCCAGCAGCACCGCCAAAACCGCGCTAATCACGCGCCGTCTCCGGTGTTCCTGTAACTCCTACATAATGCCGGAACTGTCCCTAATAAGAATGAGGCCAACTCTGGGCGATTGGAGAGTTTTAACGCAATGTCACCGTTATCCAGTATTATATGTATGCCTGATATCATATGATACTGAGAAAACACATAAATATTAATTACGTGCACTGTCACCGTTATTCCGTAGCATTACAGTTGCATTCTAGATTTGAGATGCGCCCGCCTGCACATCGCCATCAGGCAAGCGCCTGGAACAACGTCCGTTAACCCGTCCCGCCATCTGCGAGATTCACGAAGCGGAGGTCGGGTCGGCGATCCTGCGCTGTGAAACGATCGACATTCTGGAGGGAAGCCTCGCGCCGCCCCCCTCCCCCCGAGGTGAAGCTGATAACCTTGCAGCCGTTTTCAGAGTCGGAAACCGCAGCAAAATTACGTGCCCATTTTCCTGATGCAACGCGTGCTGATGTGCGAGAATCCCACCGCCTACTCGCCAAGCCATCCATCATCGCGATGAAGACACCCTTGTCGCTCCATCGCTTCCAGCGGTTGTAGAGCGTCTTTGCCTGACCATAGTCCCTCGGAGCATACTGCCATCTCTCGCTGCAGGAACTGATGTTCAGTTTTCCTTTAAGCGGCTACTGTTCCAAAAGGCGACGAGCTTATCGCTGCACCACTTTGGATCTTCGAGATGGATCATGTGGCCGAGATCAGGTGCATCATAGCGAGTGAGGCTGGAGATCGATGCTTCAGCCACGTCGGCGATAAGGCGAAAGTCGGGAAGATCGTGCCCACCGGTCAACATGAGCGCTGGTAACTTTAGCTCATGCAGCCGTTCGATTTCGGGAAGCGCAGGTGCCTGATGATCCGCGATCCACTGACGACCCGAATAACGCGAGATTTCGAGTTTAAGAGACTTGGCTCCGCAGCTTGCGAGCGTGGTATGGAAAAGCGGATGTGCCAGCCATAACCGCCTTGCTTGCGACATCTGGCCACCTCGTGCCTTTGCGACGATCGGCGACCATAATGCTTGCCATTCGTCGGACCAGTCCCACGCCGTCAGGCCTGGACTGAGTAGACAGAGAGAGTGAACGCGGTTGGCGTTAGCCAACGCGAAATTCAGGGCGATACTGCCACCCATAGATACACCTACAAGGTTACACCGACTAATCTGGAGAGCATTCAACAGGGCCAACAAATCCGCAGCGTGATAAAACGTTTCGTCGCTCAACGCTTCCGATCGCCCAAATCCCCGGAGATCGTATCGCAAATGCCCACGCCGGTTGGGCAAATGTCTCCAAAGTTCATCCCATGTATGCATGTCCCCGCCAAAGCCATGTACGAAGATGGTGGTGGGCTGATCGCATCCTCTCTCAATCCGTATCAGTGCACCGGGTATCTCGATCATCTCAGGCTGCATGACACTATCCTCTCTTCGCGTATATCCGCTGCTGCACGAGGATCAGTGAATCCGCCTTACGAGCTGTTGCTTGAAAGCCTACAGTCCGCCATTCACTCGTCCAGGACGCTACGGGTTGGTGGCAAATAACGGTGACAGTGCACTTAATTCACCCTCATACCTCAGAATAATATGCATTCCTGATAGCATAAGATATTGAGAAAACACATAACATATTAATTAAGTGCACTGTCACCGTTATTACATGTATTTCTTTAGAGCCGGGTCCTTCAGGCAACACATAATACAAAGTAAATAGGTATAGTGTCCCTGTATTGGCGGTGCCGTTTATGACAACCGCGCAAACCAGATTATGTGCCGTGGTCCCTTGCCATTGCTCCGGGCGCGCACGCTTACTTCCTCCACGGCGAAGCCGGTTGCTTTCAGCCGCCGGGCAAAGGCAGCGTCGGGTGCTGCGGACCAGATCGCCAATATCCCGCCCGGTTTGAGCGCCGCCTTTGCCCGCGCGAGGCCGGCCGCTGAATAAAGCTGGTCGTTGGCGGTGCGGGTGAGCCCGTCGGGGCCGTTGTCGACGTCGAGCAGGATGGCGTCGTAGCGGCCGGGCGTGGCACCGATCACCGCCGCGACATCGCCTGCCACCAGATCAACGCGCGGGTCATCGAGACAACCGGCCGCCAATGCCGCCATCGGCCCGCGTGCCCAGTCGATGATTTCGGGTACCAGCTCGGCCACCGTCACCCGCGCGCCGGGCGAAAGGATCGCGAGTGCTGCACGCAAGGTGAAGCCCATACCGTAACCGCCGATGAGGATATGGGGCGCAGTGCTGTTGCCCAGCCGCGCCGTGGTCATCACCGCGAGCGCCTCTTCCGATCCGCTCATCCGGCTGTTCATGAGCTCGTTGCGGTCGAGCACGATCATGAAATCGTCGCCACGGCGGAACAGGCGAAGCTCCTCACCCCCGGGGACCATTGCCGTCCCGATCAACTCGCGTGGTTTCATTTCGGCCTCATTCAAATTATAAGCTGCAGATAAATAGGAACTATCGTCAATCCCGCAAAAGCGGGAATCCATCACCTAAGGTCAATTTACAACGAAACATTGCTTGGCACGGGATGCTCAGGTGATGGATTCCCGCCTGCGCGGGAATGACGAGCTTTGATTTTGAGCGCTAAACAGCAGTGAATGTCAACACAGGGCCAGGGCCAATTCGCGGGCGTTGCCGCTTCACGATTGTCTTACGGCCCAACCCGGCTTATATAATGGCCGTTCTGCGCGGTCAGCATCGCTCCGGCGGAGCTGCCGTCCAATCCCCAACCCGTCTGGAAAATCAACTTTTTATGTCTTCGTTCAAAGAGCCTACCTTTCAGGAGCGCGCCGCGCTCGCCGCCAAAGCCAAGCAAGCCGCACTCGAAAAACTTCGCGCCAAGCCCCCCGTTGATGAAGCCGTCCTCGCCGCACGCCTTGAGGCCGCGCGCGTCCGCGAAGCCGCACAGGCGAAGGCGCGCGAGGAAAAGCTGGCCGCCCGCGAGGCGGAAAAAGCGCTGAAAAAGGAGCGCAGCGCGCAAGCAGTCGTTGCCGAAAAAGCGAAGGCCCCGGCACTGACCCCGGAGGAACAGAAAGCCATTCGTGACGCGAAATATGCAGCGCGAAAGAACCGGAAGGGCAAGCGGTAGGCATTGCAAGCGGTCGGAATTGGCGCGCAATAATGACCCTACCTTCGTAAAGGCCACCCCCGTAAAGGCCACCCTCGTAAAGGAATGAAAATGATACCGTTTGTGACGCTATCGGACAAACGGGGTCATAAAATCTCCGTGAATGCCGAAATTGTTCAATTTGTGCGCCTGGCCGACAATTCGGATGACGAATGCCTGATCGTCTTTGGCAAGGATCAGCTGCTTCGGGTGCAGGGTACGCTTGAAGCCGTGACCGACCTGTTGCGAAACGCCTGAACCGCTTCCGCCATGCAACTGATCCATTTCGACATCGACGATTTCTTGTCCCATTACTGGCAAAAGAAGCCGCTGCTGATTAAAAATCCTTGGGTGGCGTGGGAAAATCCGCTCGAACCCGATGAACTCGCAGGCCTCGCCTGTGAAGAGGAAGTCGAATCGCGGCTGATCGAGCAGACCCCGGACAGCTGGAAAGTCGAAAACGGCCCTTTGGCTGAATCGCGTTTCGGCAAGCTCGGCAAGACGCCGTGGACGCTGCTGGTACAGGCCGTCGATCACCACATACCGGAAGTGGCGGCGCTCATCGAACCATTTCGGTTCGTACCGAACTGGCGGATCGACGATGTCATGGTGAGCTACGCCACCGACGCAGGCGGCGTGGGTCCGCATTTTGACCAATATGACGTCTTCCTCATTCAGGGCCTGGGCAAACGCCGCTGGCAAGTGGGCGCATTGTGCGATGCTGCCACCGAGTTGTTGCCGCACGACGATTTGCGCCTGCTCGCCAATTTTGAAGCCGCGCAAGAATGGCTGCTCGAACCCGGCGATATTCTCTATGTGCCGCCGCGCGTCGCGCACAACGGCGTCGCCCTCGGCGATGACTGCATGACCTATTCGATCGGCTTTCGCGCGCCTTCGCGGGCGGAGTTGATCGCCGACTTTTACGATGATCTGCTGGAGGACATGTCGGACGATGATCGTTACGGGGATCCGGATTTGCAGAAGCAGAGCAATCCGGGCGAAATTTCCGCCGACGCCGTCGCCGGGCTGCACGCGATGATCACCGCAAAGCTGGGTGACGCGCAGGCATTTGCCCGCTGGTTCGGCAAATATAACAGCACGCCCAAATATCCCGACATCGAATGGCAGCCGGAAGAGCCGGTTGAGATCGAGGAATTGCGCGAAGGTCTGGCAGGCGGCGCGGCGCTGTGCCGCAACCCGGCCAGCCGCTTTTCGTTTATCCGCCAACCCTCGGATGCGCTGTTGTTGTTCGTCGATGGCGCGTGTTTTGAGTGCGCTGCAGAAACCGCCGCCTTCGCCGAAAACCTGTGCGCGCAGGATCGCGTCATGGTCGATCCGGCGATAGCCAAATCGGATAGCACGATGGCGTTGATCGCGACGCTGATAAACCAAGGCAGCGTGGCGTTTGAGCTTGAGGATTGAATCACGACCTTGTTTCCGGGGTCCGTGCTCCTGCGCAGGCAGGAGCGTTGGCAGTGGCGCACTTATCCTGACAGCGCTCCTGCCTGCGCAGGAGCACAAACGCCTTTAAAGGGGAGCCTCATGCGCACCAGACTGAGCATCTGCGCTAAAAAAGCGCGCTACCCAACCGAGGCAGACGCACTAATAATCGCCGAGCGCGCCAATTACCCATTACGCCCCTATCTTTGCGACCGCTGCCAGCATTTTCATCTGACCAGCCGAACCAAGGGCAAGCGCGTCCCGCGGCCCGTGCGTTGAGTGCGGCCCCCAACCACCGCACGTTTAAACCACAACGTCGCGCCACTCCCCCGGTTTCATGCCGTCAACCGACCAGTCCCCGATCCCCCACCGGACCAGCCGCAGTGTCGGATGGCCCACCGCCGCGGTCATCCGGCGCACCTGCCGGTTTCGGCCTTCGCGGATCGTCAGCCTGATCCAGCAATCGGGCACGCTTAGCCGCACGCGGATCGGCGGGTCGCGGGGCCATAAAGCGGGGTCCGCGACGCGCTCTGCTTCGGCAGGCAGGGTCAGGCCGTCTTTCAAACGAACGCCGCCGCGCAACGCATCAAGGCTGGCCTCAATTATGTCGCCTTCAACCTGAACCAGATAGGTTTTCGGCATCTTGAATTTGGGATCGGCAATCCGCGCCTGCAACCTGCCGTCGTCGGTGAGCAGCATCAGCCCTTCGCTATCCATATCGAGCCGCCCCGCCGGATAGACGCCGGGCACGTCGATATAATCCGACAGCGTCGGACGCGCCGACCCTTCGGTGCCGCGATCGGTGAATTGCGGCAGCACGCCATAGGGTTTATTGAACAGGATCACCCGCGGCATGGCCCTTGATCTCCGTTTAATACAGGGACACAATACCTATTTCTTCGCCTTATCGGTAGTCCGAAGCACCAGCTGTAGAGAAATAGGTATTGTGTCCCTGTATTAAATCGTGTCCCTGTATTAAATCACATCCCCAGTATCTTGCGCTCCCGCACGATCCACGCGGCAAAGCTGGGCCGGGCGTGCATCGCGGCCAGATAGGCGGTCAGTTTCGGGTGGGTCGCGGCGTCGGTCAGGATGTTGCAATGCGCCAGGTTCACAAACGGGCTGGCGACCGCGATATCGGCCAATGTCAGCCGGTCGCCGACCAGAAATCCCGACGCGGGGATCACGCCTTCAAGATAGTCGCGCAGTGGCCCCATATCGACTTCGCCCTTGGCGGCCGCCGCCTCATCGCCCTCGATCCCCCGAAATTTCGGCGCGACGATGCGGTTGAAAAAAATCGCACTGCCCGCTGCGAACAATATCGTGTCGGAAAATTCCTCATACCAGATAACCCGCGCGCGCTGCGCCGGATCGGCAGGCAGCATGACCGGCTCGGGATATTTTGCCTCCAGATAGGTGATGATCGCGGTCGAATCCGAAATCTTGAAATCGCCGTCGGAAAAACCCGGCATCTTTTTGAACGGACTGGCTTCGAGGAATTCGGGATTCGCGTTGTCCAGACCACCGCCCACCAGTTCGATGTCCAACCCCTTTTCCGCGCCATAAACCAGCACCTTGCGGACAAAAGGGGAAACCGGGGAGCCAAATAATTTCATCGCATCTTCTCCATGGGGGTTGAGGATCGGCCGGATTCGGCGTCGGCGGCAGAGTGCCATTCTAGTAGCATATTGCAACTGTTCATTGAATTTATCCCATAATTTGACAAAATTGAAAAATATGGGATAAAAAGCGTCATGACCGCACCCCGACCCTTTTCCGACGAGCAGGCGCGATTGCTGGTCAATCTGCGCCAGCGTTATGAAGTATGGATGGACGCAGACCGGGCGCTGGCCGATCTGCCCTATGATCTGCGCCGCAAGAATATCAGCGGGCGGGAATATCTGTACGAGATTTTCGATGCCAGCGGCAATGGCAAGAGCCTTGGGCCCATGGACGATGAAGCCAGAAACCGCTTTGCAGACTACCGCGCGCGCAAAACTGCCGCCAAAGAACGTCGCGACAACGGCCGCATCGGGCTGGCGGAAGCAGCGCGGCTTTACCGGGCGCTTCGGTTGCCGCTGCTGTCGAGTGACGCAGGGCCCATATTGCGCGAGGCGGACAGGCGGCGGCTGTTGGGTTCACATCTGTTGGTGATCGGCACCAATGCGATGTCCGCCTATATGATCGAAGCAGCCGGCTTTATCGACGGCGCGCCTGACGAGACCGAGGATTTTGACCTCGCCTGGAATGCGCGACATGCGGAAAACGGTGAGAAAACAATATGGTCGATGCTAAAAGCCGTGGACCCGACATTCACGATCAACAACGAACGCGATTTTCAGGCGCGCAATGCAAAGGCTTATGAGGTCGAGATATTGGTCGCCCCGTCGCGGGCGGCAACGCTCGACCGCACCGACCAACCCCGCCCGATCCCTTTACCCGAACAGGAATGGCTGTTGCTCGGCCAACCCGTCGATCAGGTTGTCGGCTGCCGCGACGGCTCACCGGCCCGTATTGTAGCACCTGACCCGCGCTGGTTTGCACTTCACAAATTGTGGATGGCAGATCAGGCCAAACGCAACCCGCTGAAACGGCCCAAAGACCTGAAGCAAGGCATGGCTCTGCTCGATGCGGTTGCGGCGGCAATGCCGCAATATCCTTTAGACGCGGCATTCGAGCAAACGCTGCCGCCTGAACTGGTTCCGCATTACGCGGCATGGACAAAGGGCCGAAACAACCAGCCAGCGACCGCCTGGTAACCCAACCGGAACAAATTGCCCCTTTCGAAGATTCCCCCTGTTCCAACAGAGGAGATTTTATCGTGGTAGACGAACGTATCACCGAACGGACCGACCAAGTCGGCAATGTCGAACGGACAGTTGAACGCAGTGACGGCCCGACCACCATTGTAACACCCGCCGCTGCCCCGGCATCGGGTGGCGGGATGGGCACATTCCTGATCGTCATTCTGCTGCTGGTGCTGGCTGTCGGCGGCTATTTCCTGTTCACGCAGACCAATGAGTCGAGGAAAGACGACGCAATTGCAGAAGCTGCCGACAATGTCGGCGCAGCTGCCAAGAAGGTAGGCGATTCCGTCGAAGAAGCTGTCGACAAGATCGACAAATAAACCCGTGGCCGCGATCGGGTGCGGAACCCGACGCGGCTTCACCGGTTTGGGTATCAAAGCGAGAGGACAAAAAAATGGCTTTGATATCGCACTCCGCCATTTGGCGTCCCGGACCCGATAATGACCGGCCAGGAGCAATATCATGACATTACCCCATAACGCCCTCGTCCTCGTCGCGGATGGTCGCAAGATGCTATTCCTGCGCAACTTCGGCCATGGCCTAGTCCTGGATCTGCGCACCGAAGCGCATCACGCACGTGACGACCTCAAGGATCATGAGATCAAGTCCGACGCCCCGGGTCTGGGCACGCAAAGCGGTGGTTTTGGCAGACCGGCGATGGATGAAACCGATTTCCACCAGCAGGATGAAGACCGCTACGCCGCCGATGCTGCCGAGCAGTTGCAAACACGGGCGCTGGCGGGCGATTATGATGCGCTGGCGATCATTGCCCCGCCAAAAACACTCGGCAACCTCCGCAAGCATTTTCACAAGGAGGTCGAGCGCCGGATTGTGATGGAACTGCCCAAGGAAATGACCGACCGCCCGATCCCCGACATTGCAGCGATGCTGATGATCCGGAGCGAACCGCCGAATTAATACAGGGACACTATACCTATTTCTCTCGCCTCATATGTGTCCCGAAGCACCGGCTGTAGAGAAATAGGTATTGTGTCCCTGTATTAACCAAGCTGAGCGGCAGCGGATTTTGTGCCGTCTGCATCATCCTCAATCTCACCCGTCGCAATCTTGCCGATCAACACAGCAAGGCCGATAGCGTCGGCTGGTCGCTTTTCGCCGCGTGGACCTTTAGGCATTTTTTGGCACCTTCTTGTTGCGAAAAGACGTGCGCGTAACTTTCGTCGCGTCTGCTGTCTTTTGGGCTAGCCGAAATGCTGACGCCTCGGCAAACATTGCATCGACAGCCTCTCGGCTGTCATCCTTCACTTCGAACTCGACACGCTCCCGCTTGCCGTGGTTCATCCGGTTCACATGCGTCCGTAAGGGCATATCGCCTCCTATGCTTTCCGCTAAGCATATAGGAACGGAGGCTGGATTGCGATAGGCTATCGGTCAAAATTCAAACTGAGACACTACCAAATTTTGATGTTGGTCGAGAGGGGTTTGCTAAAGGAGACGGACCAGGATTTACCTTTGCTGCCTTTGGAAATTAATACAGGGACACAATACCTATTTCTCTCGCCTCATATGTGTCCCGAAGCACCGGCTGTAGAGAAATAGGTATTGTGTCCCTGTATTAAGCGCCTTGCCCTGTCGGCAAAGCGCGTCATAACGGGGCCGGAACAACCACGGGGGGGTCCGGTGACCGGTTTTCTGTTTTTAGCGATCCTTGGCCTTGGCCTGATGCTGTATCTGACGCGGGCGGATCTCGCTTTGTTGCACCAGCGGGTGAACGAGCTGGAACGCCGGGTATCTCGTCCGCTGCCGGAAATCGTATCTCAACCGGTTGTGCCCGATCCCCGGCCGGAACCGGAACCCGAGCCCGAATATCGCGTCGCAGCCAAGGCCCGGCGGACGGCGACGGTGGTTGGTACGGCTGTAATACCACCCGCCGAAACGCCACCACCTTCCGCACCGGAACCCGAACCCCGCCCCTCACCCTTTGCCGATATGAGTTTTGAAAGCCTTGTCGGCGGCAAGCTACCGATCTGGGTCGGCGGCATCTCCTTGGTGTTCGCGGGCTTCTTTCTTGTCCGCTACACGATAGAGGCCGGATTGTTTGGCCCCGCCGCGCGTTCGGTCACCGCAACCCTCTTTGCCCTCCTGATGATCGCGATCAGCGAATTCGGCGGGCGGCTGCCCAAAATCGGCGCGTCGTTCACCGCCGACCCGCGCGTCGGACAAAGCCTCGCGGGTGCTGGCGTCGCCACATTATATGGCACACTCTACATGGCGTCTGAAATCTACGGCTTGGTCGTCCTGCCAACTTCTTTCATTCTCGTGCTGATCGTCACCGCCATCGCCTTCGCTTTGTCGTTGCGGCACGGGCCGCCGACGGCCTTGATGGGCCTGACCGGTGGATTTGCCGCACCCTGGGTCGCGGGCATGGGGGCCAGCAATTTGCCGACATTGCTGCTCTATCTCGCGGTGTTCATTGCCGCCTTGTTCGGCCTCGCCATCTGGCGGCGCTGGTTGTGGCTGCTGGTGCTGGCATCGGGCGGAGGGGCGCTGTGGAGCGCGGCGATGCTGTTCACGGCACAGAGCAATCTTGGGCTGCTCGGGCTGTTCATAACGGTTTCGGGCGGCGCGGCGGTGCTGGCGGCGTTGCGGATTAACGAAGCCAAACGCGGCTGGGCAGAGATCGGGCGCTTTGCCCCGATCGCCGTCGCCTTTGTGCAACTGGCGGCGTTGATGCCGATGCTCGATTTCTCCGCCACCGGCTGGCTGTTCTTTGGCGCGCTTGCCGCGCTGACGGTGGCGCTGGCGTGGCGTGACAAGGCGATGCTGCCCTTGGCGGCAGGCGCGTTGCTCGTCTCCGCTGTCCCGCTGGCGGGCGCTTGGATCGAGCATGGCCCGACCAGCATGACGCTGGCCGCGACATTCGGACTGGTGCTGTTGTTTGGCGGTGCGGGCCATATTCGCGGGCGGGGCGATCAGGACGGCGCGCATATCTGGGCGCTGATCGGTCTGGCAGCGCCCGTGCTCGGCTGGTATGTCGCCGCGTTCAGCAACGGAGCGGAATTGAACCAGAATATCTGGGGCGTGTTCGCCGCACTCGCCGCGCTGCCCGGTGCCTATATGGCGTGGCAGCGGCACACTGCATCAAACAAGAGGGCTTCGAACGACAGTGCTATACTGCAAGTGGCCGCGACCTTCGCCACCGGATTGATGGTGGCGACCGCGTTGATGATGTGGATCGACGAAGACTGGATGGGCAGCGTATTTGCGGTTGTCGCGCTCGGCGTGGCCGCTTGGGCGAAACATATAGATATGATCGCGGTCCGGCGGCTGGCGATATTGCCGCTGACATTGGCGATGCTGGCATTGTTTGCCGGGTCGTTCGAATTCATCTCCGCGTTCGGTGCGTCGCTATCGGGTGAACGGGCATTTTTTGCGCAGTTGCCGGGTATCAAAAACGCGGCGCAGGCAACATTGCTGCCGTCGATATTGTTGATGGCGGCGACATGGACCGGCTGGTTCGCCACCGGCCCCATCACCCGCAAAATATTGTTTGCGGTTGGCGGTGCCGGGCTGATCGCCTTTGTCTGGCTGATCGCGAAACAGCCCGCCGCGATTAGTACGCCCGGCGATTTCATCCGGCTGGGCTTTGCCGAGCGCGCCATTTTTACGCAAATGCTGTTCGCGCTTGGCTGGGTGATGTTGTGGCAGGTCCAAAAACGCGCATCGGAACAGCGGCCCGATTGGCCGTCGCTGCGCATCGCCGGATGGGCCTTGGCGGGTATCGCCTTGTTCCGTGTGGTCTGGTTCGACCTGCTGCTGCTCAATCCGGTGATGGTCGCGCAAGCCGTCGGGCCGGTGCCGGTGGCGAATTTGCTGACCGGGCATCTGGCATTGGTCGCGCTCTGGCTATGGCTGTTCGCGCGCGATGCCGGCCTGCGGTTGGCGATGCCGCTACAAGGCTTGAGTTTGGGCGCGATGATCGTAACCGTCCTTGCCAGTATCAGGCAGGCCGTACAGGGCAATCTGGTATCGGGCGCGAGCGTCGAGACCGGTGAAAATTATTTCTATTCGGCTGGGCTGCTGGCGCTGGCGCTGGCGTGGCTGGTGCAGGGCATCATGCGCGGCGCCAAACTGATGCGGATCGCGGGCCTGTCGCTGCTGACGGCGGTGACGCTCAAGGTGTTCCTGATCGATGCCGCTGCGCTTACCGGGCTGTTGCGTATCCTGTCGTTTTTGGGCCTTGGCATTGTGCTGATCGGGATCGGCTGGGCCTATGGGCGGGTGATGGGTGTAGACAAAACCGCCAAAGCCGGATAGCCGCGCCGATATGCTGAAACGCCTGTACGACTGGACAATGGACAAAGCCGCGCACGCCCATGCCGAGCGGTGGCTGTTCATCATCTCGTTTGTTGAATCCAGCTTTTTCCCGATCCCGCCGCACCCAATGCTCGGCCTCATGTGTCTGGCGCGGCCCGACAAGGCGCTCCGCTACGGCTTTATCTGCACCTTGGCGTCGGTGCTGGGCGGGCTGTTCGGCTATGCGATCGGCTACTTCGCTTACGAAACCGTCGGCGTATCGCTGCTAAAGACCCTCGGCCTGTGGGACAGCTTCCCCGCCGCCGCCTGTTATCTGCGCGAATATGGGGCGGAGATCATATTGGTGAAGGGCGCGACGCCGATCCCGTTCAAACTGATCACGCTGACCGCGGGCTTCATCCAGATGAACCTGTTCACCTTCCTCTGGGCCAGCGTCCTCAGCCGCGCATTCCAGTTCATGCTCGTTGGTTTCCTATTCTGGAAATTCGGCGCGCCGATCAAGGCGTTTATCGAGAAATATCTGGCCCTCCTCAGCATAACCTTCGTCGTGCTGGTGGTCGGCGGCTTCATCGCGGCCGGCATGCTTAGCGGCAACGGTGCGGAGAGCAGCGAGAAATGCGCCGGCGTCACCACCATGGAGCAGTTGGCCCGCACCACATGACGGTGAGGAGGGCGGGCAGCCACCGCTCTCCAATAAGAAAGAGGCGCTCCACAGCCATGACGCACCTCTGGTAATCTCTATAGAATAAACACTGCGAAAATGCAGATCGCATAAATCCTGCAAAATGCCAAGATTTGTTCATCGCAAACCATCGCGCCCGCCGCTGTTCATGTAGCAAACAACATCGCATCATCGGCAAAGGCCTTGAACTCCAGCGCATTGCCGCTCGGGTCCTGGAAGAACATCGTCGCCTGCTCTCCGACCTCGCCTTTGAAACGGATATGCGGTTCGATGCCGAATATAATGCCCGCAGCCGTCAGCCGCTCCGCCAGTTCGTGCCACTGCTCCATCGTCAGTACGACACCGAAATGCGGCACCGGCACATCATGGCCATCGACCGGATTGTGGACGGCAACCGCGCGTGCGGCAGGGTCGAGATGCGTGACGATCTGGTGGCCATAAAAGTTGAAGTCTATCCAGCGCGTGGACGACCGCCCCTCTTCACAGCCCATTATGGCACCGTAAAAGTGCCGCACCGCAGCAAGGTCATGCACCGGAAAAGCAAGATGGAACGGGCGGAGTGTGTTCATCGCTGCGGCTTTGGCAGCGGCGCATTTTTCGCATCTTCCGCCGCCAAATCCGCCTGCATATGGGTGCGGCATTCCTGAAGGCGGGCGGCAGCGGTCGCCGACGCCGCTCCGGATTTGGCTTCAGCTTGCTCCGCTTCGACCGCTTGCTGGATGGCAAAGGCAACAAGTTCTCTGGGTTGGCCGGTTTCTGCAACAATGCGTGCGCCGACCAGACCGGCCCAACGCCTGCCCGTCTCGCGCACATCGGGCAGCCCGGACTGGCCGACACCCGTTAGTTGCTGCCGCTGTGCTTCCAAACCCAGCGTCGCGACACAGGCGATGTCGCGCTGGTGGATCTCGGTGAATGACGACGGGGTCGCAAGCGCGAGGGCGAAGATCAGCATAAGAGCGGCTTTATCACCATGCAGGTGAACCGCAAGCAACGACGATTGCAATTGTCATGGAGCGCAGGCATTGCACGACCGTGCAGAAAATCTCACAATTTATCAGCCGCCACCCGAGCTGGATTGCCATCATCGCAGGTGCTGCGTCGGCGTCGGGCTTTGCACCGCTCAACCTATGGCCGGTGACATTGCTGTGCTTTGCGCTGTTTATCCATTTGGTGGCGCAGGCGACAAGCGGACGGCTGGCGGCGATGATCGGCTGGCTGTTCGGCGTCGGCCATTTCGCCATCGGCAACAACTGGATCGCGGTCGCCTTCACCTTTCAGGCAGCGATGCCCGCATGGCTGGGCTGGATCGCAGTTATGGTACTCGCGCTCTATCTGGCGATTTATCCGGCGCTGGCGGCATGGGGGGCGTGGTCGATTGCGAAGCTGACGCAAAATCCTCCCCGGCACGGAGAGGGGGACCGCGAAGCGGTGGAGGGGGCCCGGCGATCAGCCGAAATGCTATCGGAGAGGTGGGCCCCCTCCGTCAGTCCTGCGGACTGCCACCTCCCCGTTCCGGGGAGGATTACCACCCTCCCCCTGATCCTCGCCTTTGCCGGATGCTGGATCATCACCGAATGGTTGCGGTCTTGGGTGTTTACCGGCTTTGCATGGAATCCGTTGGGGGTTTCGTTAGTCTCATTTGCCGCTTCGCCAGCAATCTTCGTCGGTACATATGGGTTGTCAGGTTTTTTTGTCTTGGCATCGGCGCTCCTGCTGATTTTTGCGGAACGACAATGGCGACAAGGTCTGACCTATTTGCTCATCCTTTCGGGCTTGTGGTTTGGCATGGCATGGCGGCAGGCCCAAGACTCCATTGTTATCCATCGAGATTTTGGAGTGATTGAGCGCTCTCGTTGGCTACCCCTTACCATCGTCCAACCCAACATCTCCCAAGCCGACAAACATGCACCGGGTTACGAGGAACTCAACTTTGCCAAGCTCGCCCAGCATAGCCGCCCCCTTCCCGACCAAGGCCCGCGCCTGTTGTTATGGCCAGAGGCGGCGATTCCGGATTATCTGGAGGACGGCTATCCATACCGTTTCTACCAGTTCCAACCCGGCGAAAGCGCGATTGCTGCGCGGTTGCGGCTAACGACGTTGATGGGGCCGGACGATATATTGCTCACCGGTTCCAACCGCTTGATTATTGACAAAGACGGCCAGTTGACCGCCGCGCGCAACAGCATGACCGCGATGGATGCCAACGCAAATATCGTTGGCCAATATGATAAATCGCATCTGGTACCATATGGCGAATATCTGCCGCTCAAATGGTTGCTGACGCCGCTCGGGCTATCGCGGTTGGTGCCCGGCGATATCGATTTTCTGCCTGGTCCCGGTGCGCAGACGATGACGCTCAAGCTGAATGGCAAGCCGGTAAAAATCGGCTTGCAAATCTGTTACGAGATCATTTTTTCCGGCCAAGTCGTCGACCGCCAGAACCGTCCGGATTTCCTGTTCAATCCGTCGAACGATGCGTGGTTCGGCAGCTGGGGCCCACCGCAGCATCTGGCGCAGGCGCGGTTGCGGGCGATCGAGGAAGGCGTGCCGGTGGTGCGTGCGACGCCGACCGGCATCAGCGCGGTGATCGATGCCGATGGACGCATTGTCGAGAGCCTAGCCTCCGGCAAAGCGGGGCGGATCGACGCGCGATTGCCTTCGGCCAAGGCGCCAACGCTCTTCGCACGCTACGGCAATATCCTGCCCGTCGGTTTCGCCCTGCTACTGATCGCATTCGCGCTGTTGCCGCTTGCCCGCCGCCGCACTTCGCGCTAAAGGCGCCGCTAGTTCACATAAAGCAATCTTTATATCATATAGGAATCCCGCATGCGCAACAGCTTCCTTTTCACCTCTGAATCGGTTTCCGAGGGCCATCCCGACAAAGTCGCCGACCAGATTTCGGATGCGGTTGTTGACCTGTTCCTTTCCAAGGACCCGGAGGCTCGCGTCGCTTGCGAAACGCTGACCACCACCAACCGCGTGGTGCTTGCTGGCGAAGTGCGCGGGAATGGCATGATCGACACTGCAGGCAATTGGGCACCCGGCGCGCAGGAGGAAATCCAGCGGGTAGTGCGCGAAACGGTAAAGCGCATCGGGTACGAACAGGATGGTTTCCACTGGCAGAATCTGGTGTTCGAAAACCATCTCCACCCGCAATCAGCCCATATCGCGCAAGGCGTCGACGCCACGGGCGACAAGGATGAAGGCGCAGGCGACCAGGGCATCATGTTCGGCTACGCCACCGACGAAACCCCAGACCTGATGCCCGCAACGCTCTATTACAGCCACAAAATTCTCGCGCGCATGGCCGCCGACCGCCATTCGGGCACGGCACCGTTTCTGGAGCCTGATGCCAAAAGCCAGGTTACCCTGCGCTATGCCAACGAGAAGCCGGTCGAAGCGACCGCGCTCGTGGTTTCAACCCAGCACGCGCCGGGATATTATTTCCACAATGATGAAGGCAATCCCGAACTTTACAAAACGCTGCGCGACTATGTGATCAGCGTGTTCAAGGACATATTGCCTGCTGAATTCATCACTGAAAACACCGTCATCCACGTCAACCCGACCGGGCGCTTCGAGATTGGCGGCCCGGACGGCGACGCGGGCGTGACCGGTCGCAAGATCATCGTTGATACTTATGGCGGTGCAGCCCCGCACGGCGGCGGCGCGTTTTCGGGCAAGGACCCCACGAAAGTGGACCGGTCAGCCGCCTATATCACCCGCTATCTGGCAAAGAATGTGGTGGCCGCAGGCCTCGCCCGCCGCTGCACCATCCAGCTGTCCTATGCGATTGGCGTTGCCGAGCCCTTGTCAGTCTATGTTGACCTGCATGGCACCGGTACCGTTGAGGAAGCGAAGCTGGAGGCCTTGCTGCCAACACTCGTTCGTCTTACCCCCAAAGGCATCCGCACGCATCTGGGCCTTAACAAGCCGATCTATCAGCCAACCGCATCTTATGGCCACTTTGGTCGCACGCCGGATGGTGATTTTTTCTCTTGGGAAAAGACCGATCTGGTGGATGCTTTGAAGGCGGCGCTTTAAGTCACCAACTGATAAATTACACGAGTTTGTGACCAAGACTCGCCTTTTGGTTAAAGCTGTATTAGCAAGTGGTATCGCTGCGGAGGTGTTGCCATGCCTGATGTCCGGTTATCCCATTTAGTCGTCATATCCTTGCTCTGTGCCGCTCCCGCCAGTGCGCAGGTTTTGACCACAATGCCGGTCATATCAAAGGCGGAGCAGACAAAGATATTCACCGCTATCGGCGCGGTCCGCCGCGGCAAAAAATGGGTGCGTTGCGTAGATGACGCTAACGCCAGCGAGGCCGTCATCGAAGTCTATCGCGACATCAATGGCGATGGCCGCCCCGAAGCTGTCGTCGTCGATAGCAGTTCCTATTGCTACGGTTTTACCGGTGCAGGCTATGCCCTCGTCAGCCGCAATGCCGCAGGAATCTGGAAAACGATCGACAGCGGCATAGGCATGATCGATTTCCTGAAAACCAAAGGCGTGGGTGGCTGGCCCGATATGAGTATCGGCGGCCCCGGATTTTGTTTTCCGGTGCTGCGCTGGAATGGCAAGGCCTACGTGCTTCACCGCCATGAATATGAGGGCAAGCGCTGCAAACCGTACAGATGAGGCGTGTTGAGATTCAAGCACTGAGGGATATAAGCAGTGTCATCCCCGACGTAATCGGGAATCTATGGTCTAAGCTTTCTATTTAGGGTGTAATGATGTTGGGCTAACCAACTGTGTTCCCCAGCGTAGGCTGGGCCCCAGACCTAAACAAGGAATCTCTTGTCGGGGCTGGACCCCAGCCTGCGCTGGGGAACACATAAACCTAATCTCATCACGCTCCAGACAAAGGCCGATTGAAACGCCGCCGCCTTTTGGGCAAGAGCGCAGGATCATG
This sequence comes from Sphingorhabdus sp., assembly GCA_040007915.1. GTDB lineage: Bacteria > Pseudomonadota > Alphaproteobacteria > Sphingomonadales > Sphingomonadaceae > Sphingorhabdus_B. The sequence continues at coordinate 401 of JBDTUD010000023.1, read as the reverse complement.
TCGGACCCCACTACCCTCAACCGCCTCTATGGCCGCTCCAAAGGCAAGAAACTGCGCGACGAGCAGTCGGCCTTAATCGATAGCCTGTTGCCGCAGATCAGCGTGCCCGATGATGGCGCCATATCTTCGCAAAGCCTGTTCGGCGACACGCGTCCATTGCATTTTGAAATCGGCTTTGGCGGCGGCGAGCATCTGGCTTACCGCGCCGACATGCTGCCTGATCACGGCTTTATCGGCTGCGAGCCTTTTCTAAACGGCGTGGCGATGGCGTTGCCGCAAATTCGCGATGGCAATTTGCACAATGTCCGCCTGCATATGGGCGATGCGCTCGATGTGCTGCGCCGAATGCCCGACGGATCGCTGAGCTTTGTCTATCTGCTGCACCCCGATCCCTGGCCCAA
>JBDTUD010000022.1:0-49713 GCA_040007915.1 Sphingorhabdus sp. | reverse complement strand
AGCCCAGTCGAGACACCGTGAGGTCTGGCGCTGCCGATGGGTGTCTCGACTGGGCTCGACACGAACGGATGGTGGAGTGACTCCGTCAGAAACGGAATAACTCTAATAAGAAAGCGGGCGGGTTAGTTACTCCGCAGCGCAAACCGCTCAAAATCCGTCGGCGACAGCGGAGCGGACCTCAAATAGCCCTGAAAATAGTCGCAACCCTCCGCCTTGAGCATCGCCAGTTCTTCCTCGCGTTCCACGCCCTCGGCGATGATCTTCAGCTCCAACGCCTTGGCCATGGCGATGATCGCGCGCAGCACAATGCGATCTTTGCCGGTGCCGCTGATGTCGGGGGTCATGCCCTTGTCGATCTTCAGATAATCGAGCGGCAGGGTTTTGAGATAGGCTAGGCTGGAATAGCCGGTGCCGAAATCGTCGACCGCGATCTGGATTTTCTTCGCGCGCAGTTGTTCAAGCTCCGCCGATGCCAGATCGATATCGCGGACAAGGCTTTCTTCGGTGAGTTCGAGCGTCAAGCGATCAGCGTCAAAGCCGGTGTCGGCCAACAATGCCAGCAATCGCTTGCAATAACCCTCTCCCAATTCCTCCGCGCCCAGATTGACCGCCAGGCGCAAATTGTTGAGTGCCACGGGCCAGCGCGCGGCAATCGCAATCGCCTCTTCCTGAATGAGATGCGACAGTTCTTCGCGCAAATCGCAACGGTCGGCAGCGGCAAATAACTGCGCGGCGCCAACCTCGCCCAATTCCTTGTGATGCAGACGTGCCAAGGCCTCTGCCCCGACCAGCCTCCCGGTTCCCACCTCGAATTGCGGTTGCAGGACGATGGCGATCTGGCGCTCGACAATTGCCGCGCGCATTCCCGCGTCGATAGCCGCTGTCACTTGCGAGTCAGTAGTGCCATGAAATTCGGCAAAGGCCATGCGCTTGCCCTTGCGGGTATAGGCTCGGGATAAAGCGGTCCCTGCTCTGTGTAGCAATTCGGTGCCGGTTTCGTTGGGTTCGGCGCAGGCGATGCCGATCCGTGCGCTGATATACAGCGGTTCGTCGCCCTCTCCCAAATCATCAGACAGCCTATCCAGCAATTTACGCGCCAGCGATTCGAGCAGTTTTGTGGCGTGCTCGCCGCCGATAATCAGCAAAAACTCTCGCCCCGGCATCCGTGCGACGAGCGCGACATCCGCTATTTTATCACCCGCAAATCCGGAAATTTTACCGCCAACTTTGCGGATAACGGCGTCGCCTCGCTCTCGCCCAAGCCGTTCGTTGATCTGCTTAAGATCCTTGATACCGACCAGCAACAGCGCCAGTGGCCCTTGCTGCGCCCCAACATAATCTGCCAGCCATTCCCGCGCATGACGCGCCCTCGATATCCGTGGCGCGCGCCGCCTCGCATTGTTGTCAGATCGATGGCCCATTTTTTGCATCGCGTTACCATATAGGCAAAATCTTTCCCAACCCTTGCGGTTTTTGCATTTCGGCTTTGTCAGCCGTGCGTTTGGGCCTAAACAGAAAACATGATTGACGGGTTTGGACGTAAAATTGATTATCTGCGGATATCGGTCACCGACCGGTGCAATTTCCGTTGCCATTATTGCATGCCGGAAAAACAGAAGTTTTTGCCGCATAATGAGCTGCTCACTTATGACGAGATTGCCCAATTGGCTGAACGCTTCATCGCTCACGGCATCCGCCATATCCGGCTAACCGGTGGCGAACCCCTGTTGCGCCGCGATATCGACCAGTTGATTGCGGCACTGGGCGAGCATGTCCATGCCGGGCGGCTTGACGAGCTTACGCTGACCACCAATGGCAGCCGCCTGTCCGATTTTGCGCCCAAATTGGCCGCCGCCGGCGTAAAACGGATCAATGTCAGCATCGACAGTCTGGACCCGGCCCGCTTTGCCGAAATTACCCGGGGCGGCAATTTGGATCAGGTTTTGGCAGGCATTGCTGCGGCCAAGACGCATAATATCCGTACCCGGGTCAACATGGTTGCGCTCAAAGGTCAGAATGAAACCGATGTGATCCCGCTGGCGCAATATTGCGCGGAAAATGGACATGATCTCGCGATTATCGAAACGATGCCGCTGGGTGACGGGGTTTCGGGACGGATCGATCATTTCATTCCGCTCAACGATTTTACCGCGCCGTTACGCGCGCACTATAACCTCATTGAAATTGCCCATCGCACTGCGGGGCCAGCGCGATATTGGCGGGTTGAACCGCTTGGTCTGCGGCTTGGTCTCATCACCCCGATGAGCCGCAATTTTTGTGACGATTGCAACCGCTTGCGGCTGACCACAGACGGCAAGATTTTCATGTGCCTTGGCTCCGAAATGCACGTCGATTTCAAAAAAGCGATGCGTGACGAAGGCATGGCGGCGGTTGACCGGTTGTTGCAGCAAGCGCTTCGCCTGAAACCCGAGCGGCACGATTTTGAACGCCAGATGGCCGACCCTGACCAGCGCCTCGCCCGCCATATGAATGCAACCGGCGGATGAGTGCATTCGCCCGGCTTGCCGTCATATCCTCTACCATCCCCGCCGCACGCGAGGCGGAGGCCATATTGCGCGAGCAGCATGATTTTGTGTCGCTGGACGCGGCTGACGCGGTTATCGTCCTGGGCGGCGACGGACATATGTTGCAGGTGCTCCATCAATTGCTGGAGGACGGCCGAGATATTCCGGCTTATGGTATGAACCGCGGGACGGTCGGCTTTTTGATGAACAACTGGCAGCCCGGTGAATTGCTCAACCGGTTGGCACGGGCGAAATCCTTTTCCGTCAAACCATTGACCGCAACGGTCACCACGGTGGGCGGGCAAAGCTTCACCCTGCCCGCGATCAACGAAGTTTCGTTGCTGCGTGAAACGCGGCAGACGGCGAAGATCGAGGTTTCGGTCAATGGCCGCCCGGTTATCGCCGAACTCACCTGCGACGGGGTTCTGGTTGCCACTCCCGCTGGTTCGACCGCTTATAACCTTTCTGCCAATGGCCCGATCCTGCCGCTTGATTCCTCGCTGCTGGCGCTCACGCCGATCAGCCCGTTCCGCCCGCGCCGGTGGAAAGGTGCAATCCTGCCCGACCGTTACGTGGTCAAATTCACCGTTCTCGAATCCGGCAAGCGCCCGGTTAGCGCGGTGGCTGATCAACGCGAAATCCGCGACATTGCATCGGTCGAAGTGGCTCTGGACCGCGCCCGCGCGCTGACTTTGCTGTTCGATCCCGAACATGCGCTAGATGACCGAATTGCGATGGAACAATTTGTCACCTGACCGTCATGACAATGCTTGCAATACTTCAAATTCCCCTGCTATAGGCCCGCTTGCCCGGTGAGAGCCGGGCTGTTCCCTGGTAGCTCAGTGGTAGAGCAGTTGACTGTTAATCAATTGGTCGGGGGTTCGAATCCCTCCCGGGGAGCCATTTTCTTCACTTATCGCTATATTTATAAACGATATTTTTGGGCCAGGCCACGTTCGGCCCCACATATGTTCCAACATTTTGCATTTATTGAGTGTAGCTGAACGATTATCGAGAGGCTTGCTTGCCTTTCAGCCGCAGATCCATCGGGCCGTTCCACTCGATATGATTTGGTCATGTGCGCAGAATGCGCTGGCGCGCGCGCACTCCCTCCCCTTTTAGTCAGGAAGCGGGATTTCCATGTAATGGTAATCCTGCCTTTGGAGCAAGCAGGAGGATGAGATAATGGGACGTCTGGCAGGCAAGGCCGCTGTGGTTCTGGGTGCGGCTAATCGCGATAACATGGCACAACATATTGCGCGGCGACTTCGTGCCGAAGGGACGCAGGTCGTCGTCTCCGGGCGCAAGCGCGATGAACTCGAACGCTTCGCCGATGAAATTGGTGGTCACGCCCTGACCTGCGATATCACTTCGCGCGAACAGGTCTTTGCGCTCGGTCGCGAAGCCAGAGCAAAAATGGGTCATGTCTCGATTGCCGTCAATTCAACTGGCTGGGGGCTGATGAAGCCCTTTCTCGATAATGAGGAAGAGGAGATCGACCGGATGACGGCGCTCCAGTTCAAAGGGCCGTTCTTCTTCTGTCAGGCGATGATCGAGGCGATGAGCGGCGAAGGAGCAAAGGGCGGGTCAATCATCCAGATCAGTTCAGCCACTGCCACAATCATGCTCAATGACCATGCGGCCTATATGGGCACCAAGGCCGGAACCGACCATGTCATCCGCTGCGTCGCTAATGAATTCGGAGGTCGCGGTATCCGCGCCAACAGCATTTCGCCTGGAGTCACCGACACGCCGATGAATGCTGCCGCCAAGGAGGTGCCCGGCCTGTTTGAAAGCTTTACTGACAGCTACCCGCTCGGTCGCATTGGTACCTCGGAAGATGTCGCCGCTGCCTGCGTCTGGCTGGCCAGCGACGAATGCTTCATGACCGGCGAGAATTTGCAAGTAAATGGGGGGCTGACGCTGCGCCGTAACCCTACGTCGAAGGAAATGGAAGCTTCGATAGCCCGGGCGATGGCCGACCTGCCCAATCAGGGGCAGTGACGTGGCCGTCCTAGGCTTCCATCATGTTGCCATATCGACACCCGATCTTGCCCGGCTAACCGCCTTTTATTGCGACTTGTTCGGCTTTGAACTGGTGTTTGAATTTGCCTGGGATGAGGGCGTCGAGGCGTTTGACCGGATGTTGGCGGTCGAGGGGACCGCAGCCCGCGTTGCCATGTTGCGCACCGGCAACAGTTTTCTCGAAATCTTCGAATTTTCCGCGCCAGTGCCTCGGCCGCAGGATCAGAACCGCCCGGTAGTTGATCACGGCTTCACCCACATCTGCATCGCCGTAGACGATGCCGTGGCCGAATGCGCACGGCTGGAAGGCCTGGGCCTGCGGCTTCACTGTCCGCCGGTCAAATCGGAACTGCCGGTGACGGGAACATATGGCCGCGACCCCGATGGCAATGTGATCGAAATTCTCGAGGTCAGCGACGCGACCCATCCGCTTGATTTTGCCAACCGTCGGCTGGCGGCTTTGCAAGGCGCACGAAAGTGAATCGCATCGCCCTTGCTTCTGGTGTTGTCCCCGAATTCGGGCCGGTGGAGACGATCAACGCAGCGGTCGCGGGCGGCTTTGATGCCGTCGGCCTTTGGGTAGAACCGGAGAACTGGACGGCGGCTACCATCCGCGATGTCCGGTCTGCGCTTTTGGACAGCGGACTGGAACTACTCGACGTTGAAGTAATTTGGATCAAGCCCGACAGCGACATGGCCCAGCATCGGCGCAGCATCGATATCGGGGCGGAACTGGGCGCGAAGAATATACTCTGCGTTTCCTCAGATCCCGACATGGGCGCGACGGTGTCGCGGTTGGCTGCGCTGTGCGAACATGCCGAAAGCAGCGCGATGCGGGTTGCGCTGGAATTCGGGATATTCACCGAGGTCAAGACGATTGACGCGGCGATCGCGGTCCTCGACGCGGTGGCGCATCCGCTGCGCGCGCTGCTGATCGATCCGATCCACGTTGATCGATCTGGCGGAACGGCCGTACAGATAGCGGCTGTGCCACGCGAACTCCTGCCCTACGCGCAATTTTGCGACGCAAGCGGCAATCGACCCGATCCGGCGGATTTCGACGCCGTGATCATTGATGCGATCGATCTGAGGCTGCAATGCGGAGAAGGCGTGCTCCCCCTCGGCGCGATGCTGGATGCCCTGCCTGTCGACATTACGCTGAGCATCGAACTTCGCTCCAAAGCGCTGCGCGAGCGTTTTGCCGATCCCGGCGAACGCGCAAAGGCCACCGCGCTGGCCACGCGCAAATGGCTGGAAACCCATCATAGAGAGGAAACACCAACATCATGACCGACATCAATCGCCGCCGGATGTTGGCGGGGACGGGACTTGCCGCTGCGGCATTTGCCGTCCCCGCCACCGCCGCACAATCGTCCCTGAACTGGGACTACGAAACCGACGTGCTGTGCGTTGGCAGTGGTGCGGCCGCCTGTGCCGCCGCCGTCGCAGCCTTTGATGGCGGCGCGCGGGTAATGCTGGTCGAGAAGATGCCTCTGCTTGGCGGCACCACCGGAAAATCGGGCGGCGTTGCATGGATTCCCAATCATTTCCTTTTGCGCAAGAATGGAGTGGAAGACCGCAAGGAAGACGCGATGCGGTACATGGCGCGCTACGCCTATCCGCTCGAATATGATCCCGACGGACCAATGCTGGGCCTGACGCAGGCAAACTACAAGCTGATTGAGGCGTTTTACGACAATGGCTCGGTCGCGACCGAACGGATGCAGGAACTTGGCGCGATCAATCTAAAGGAATTCCGTCTGTTTCATATAGGTCGGCCCGCCCCCGATTATGCCGATCACTTGCCTGAGAACAAGACGCCGACGGGTCGCGCACTCGAGCCCGCTGTCGGGTCTGGCGCTGCCGGGGGTGGCAGCCTTGCCTCGCAGCTTGAGACATGGTTGCGTTCAAAAACCGTGCCGATCCTGACGGACACACGCGTCAACCGGCTTTTCATGGAAAATGGCCGCGCAATCGGGGTGGAAGCGGAGCAGGAAGGCAAGATGATCCGCATCCGGGCAAAACGCGGGGTGGTGTTCGGCACCGGTGGCTATGCGCACAATCTTGAACTGGTGGAACGGCACCAGATCGCGCTATATGGTTCCTGCGCCATGCCGGGCTCCACTGGAGACTTCATCGAAATCGCGCAGGAAGCCGGTGCAAAAATGGGCAGCCTCCACACCGCATGGCGATCGCAGGTGCTGCTTGAGGAGGCGCTGGAAAACCGCGCCGTCGGGTTGGGCGCGTTCTTTCTGCCGGGCGATTCGATGATCCTCGTCAACAAATATGGCCAGCGCTGCGTCAACGAAAAGCGCGACTATAATGACCGGACTATGGCGCACTTCCATTATGATCCCAGCCGGGAGGAATATCCCAACCATTTGATGTTCATGCTGTTTGACAGTCGCTCGCTCGATGCGTTTGGCGGCAACTTCCCCTTCCCCGTCGATGAACGCGAACAGCCCCATCTGATCCGGGGCGAGAGTTGGGACGCGGTATTTTCCGGGTTGGCGGAGCGGCTGAAAAAGGTCGAAGGCAAGACAGGACGCGTGCGCCTCGCAGATGATTTTGCTGCTAACGCCAAGGCAAGTATCGCGCGCTTCAACGGCTTTGCCAAAGCGGGCAACGATTCCGACTTCGATCGCGGCCTGCACCTGTATGACCGCGAATGGCACCTGCTGTTTTCAGCACGCCGGGAGGGAACCGGCCAGCCCGAAAATCCGTTCCCGAACAATGTGATGCACCCATTTGCGGAGAAGGGGCCGTTCTACGCCTTTATCATGGCGCCAGGTGCGCTGGATACCAACGGCGGGCCTGTCATCAACGAAATGGCGCAGGTGGTCGGGCGCGGCGATAGGCCGATCCCCGGGCTTTACGGTGCGGGGAACTGTATCGCATCACCTTCGCGCGCGGCTTATTATGGTGCTGGCGGGACCATCGGCGCGGCGCTGACCTTCGGCTTCATTGCCGGGCGCAACGCTGCAAAGGACGGCGCGGCATGAGGCTAGTTTTGTTCGCGATCCTGCTGTTTGCAACGTCCGCTTTCGCATCGACCAAGCCGAGCTTCACTCGGGATGTCGTGCCCATCCTCAAGACGCGCTGCGCCACCTGCCACTTGACCGGCAAGGAGGCGGGCAATTTGGCGCTCAACCCTGCGGCCGCTTACGCCAGCCTGGTCGGTGCAAAATCGGCCGTTAGCGGCCTCCTTCGTGTCGTCCCGGGAAAGCCGGACGACAGCTATGTCGTCATGAAGCTGGAAGGCACCCACCTCGCGAAGGGCGGCAAGGGCGCGCGGATGCCCTTCGGTGCCGGCCCCTTACCTGCGGCCCAGCTCGCCATGATCCGGAGCTGGATCAAGGCCGGGGCAACGAAGGACTGATCATATCTGCGTAAAGCCGCCGTCAATCAGAAGTTCGGAGCAGGTGACAAAGCTCGCCGCTTCGGACAACAGATAGACTACGCCACCGCCCAGTTCATCGGGTCTGCCCATCCAGCCGCCCCCAGCGTTCGCGCACCGCGGCCTCCGCCTCCACCCAGTGATCGGCGTTGGTCACATCATGCTGGATTTAGAAATCGCATTCGCTGCCGTTCGCGTCCGCACCTTGATCGGTCACCACAACAATGGCATTCGCCGCTTTCAGTGCCTTGCAAAGCTCACGGCCAATGCCGCCGGTCGCGCCCGGTGACCAGCACAACGGTTTCGGGAAGGGAAATGCTCATCATATCCTCCTAACGGGCGGTCCAGCCGCCATCGATGACGAGCTCGGAACCGGTGCAATAGCTGCTGTCATCCGAAGCGAGATAGAATGCGGCGCCAGCAATCTCGGTAGGTTCGGCAAGCCGTCCGTTGGGCGTCGCCTCGGCAATCATGTCAATCAGGTCCTGAACCTTTTCGGCCATGCCGAGATTTACCCAGTTCTGGAACCCGATCTCGAGCAGCGGCGTGCGGACGAAACCCGGATGAATCGAATTGACCCGGATCGGAGTGCGCTTGGTCGCAAATTCGATCCCCACCGCCTTGGTCAGCAACCGCACCGCACCCTTGCTGGTGTTGTACGCCGCGGTATCGGCATAGCCGACCAGTCCCATGATCGAGCTGACATTGATGATGCTCGAGCCGAACGGCGTCGTCTTGCCGCTTTCCGTCATCAGCGGCGTGAGGGTTTTGATACCAAGGAATACGCCATCGACGTTGACCGACATCACCTTGCGCCACAACCCGAAATCCAGCGTCTCGACCGCTCCGGTGCCGTCGATCCCGGCATTGTTGACGAGAATATCGAGACGGCCATGACGCGCGCGGATGGTTTTCTCTGCAGCTTGCCACGCCTCTTCCTGGGTCACGTCCAGTGGGACGTAGAAGGCATCCGCGCCAAGCCGCGTGAGAACGGCCTGAACATCGGCATGATCCTCACCCGCCATGTCCGAAAGCACGACCTTCGCGCCCTCGGCGAGATAGCGTTCGGCCACCGCAAGTCCGATCCCGCGCAAGCTGCCGGTAACCAGCCCGACACGCCCTAAAAGTCTGCTCATACGCCGCCCCCTTTTGTTACTCTCCTGGCGAGAGAATGGCAGCTTTCTTCGTTCAAGAAACCTATGCATTCTGCAAGGCGCGCAGCGTCGTTCAATTCCACTTCGCAAGAGCATGTATCATCGGGAACGCGATATGGGTCGATTAGCAGGCCGGCGCAGATCGGCTACATCACCCAGCCTTCTGGCGGTCTTCCAAGATCAGCGCCGATGCCCGCAACGCGAAGGCCATGGCGGGTGCGTTGGTGTTGCCCGTGACGGGGCCGGGCATCGACGAACAATCGACGACGCGCAGGCCGCGCACGCCGTTCACCCGCAGCCGGGGGTCGGTAACGGCGCGATTGTCCGATCCCATCCGGCAGGTACCGATGGCGTGAAGCCCGCAGGTGGCCAGGCGGCGGAAAGCGTTGAGAATGTCATCGTCGCTCTGGCAAGCGGAGCCGGGGAGTATTTCCTGCTCGATCAGTGGCGCCAGTGCGGGTTGCGCCATATAGCGCCGCATCGCGTGGACAGTGGCGATGGCGGTTTCCCTGTCTTCGGGGGTCGATAGCCAGTTGGGTTCGATCCGGGGCGCGTCCGCAGCGTTCGGGCCGGTGATCGCAATACGTCCTTCGCTGGTGAGCCGAAGCAATTGGGAACAGATCGTTATGCCGGGCCGTCTGTCTATACTGCCCAGCGGAACGGGGTGGTTGTCGTCGCTCATGGCAAAGGTGTAGCCGCCCAGGTACAACTGTAGGTCCGTCCGTTTGTCGGGGTGCGCGACGTTAAAGAAGGCGCCCACTTCGAACGGACCGGTCGCCATGATGCCTTTGCGCGTCAGGATATATTGCGCCATCGCCTTCCACAGGCCGAGGCCATAGAATGACTTGCTGGTACCGATCTCGTCCTTGAGCCGGTGCGGCATGGAAAAGGTGAGGTGTTCGCGCATCCGTCCGCCCACATCGGGCGAATCGAACAGCGGAGCGACGCCCGCAGCGCTGAGGGTTTCGGCAGGGCCAATCCCCGAACGCTGGAGCAGCAACGGACTTTCGATCGCGCCAGCCGCAATTATGATCTCGCCCGCACAATCGAAACGGGCAGGTTTGCCATTTGCAACAACCTCCACGGCCGCAGCCCGGCCCTGATCGAATATGATGCGCTCGACCACAGTCCCTGTCACAACGCGGACGTTGGGGCGCTTGCGGGCCGGCGCGAGGAAGGTCGTCGCCGCGCTCTGGCGGCGGCCTTTGCGGATGTTATGGGCGTAGAATCCGACGCGATCCCCGGTGCTGCCATTGAGGTCATCGACAGGGGTCAGCCCTGCCTGAACTCCGGCTTCAACCATCGTCTCGGCGAGTGGGTAGGAATGGAGCTTGGCCGCAATATGGACAGGACCGCCCTCGCCCCGGGTCTCACTCCCGCCAAGGCCATGATCTTCAAGCGCCTTGAACGCCGCCGTCATCGCATCGCCATTCCAGCCAGTGCAGCCCGCCGCTTCCCATAGGTCAAAGTCCTCCGGTTCACCCCGGCTCCAGATCATACCATTGATCGAAGAGGAGCCGCCAATGCCTTTACCCCTGATCCACACCTCCCCCGCCAGCTCGTTCGCAAATCGCGGCTGCGTGACTGCATAGGCCCAGATGTGTTTGGGATTGGTGACAAGTTTGGCCACACCCTTGGGTAGCGCGATCCACGGGCTGCTATCCTCGGCGCCCGCTTCGAGGACAAGTATCCTCGCCTTGCCGTCCGCGCTGAGACGTTCTGCCAGCACACAACCCGCAGAACCAGCGCCGACGATGATATAATCCCAGATGTCCGCCACCGCCGTCCCTCCCGTTTGAGCAGACTTTCCACCGGAAACTGATGTATCACACCTATCGTTTTGACGAGTCACGCCCGCCGCCGTTTTGCGGCTTAGTGCAAGGGTGCGAATCGGGGATGTTATGCGGCCCGTTGGTGCAAGATGTAGCGCCGGAAACCGCGAGAAAGCAGCCTCATATCTGCTGAAGATAAGTTTGCAGGTCGAAATAATCTCGCCAGGATTTTAGCTTTCCATCCTTGATTTCGAAAATGCCCATCACGGCGATCGTGACGTCCTTGCCATTATAGCGAAATCTGTCCACCCGCTCGGTAAGAACGACTGGCCCATTTTCCGCAATGTTCAAGATCTCCCAGGCATTGCTGGTCATTGGTCCGGCTTCTTCGAAGAACTGGCGGACCGCGGCGATACCGCAGAGCGGGTTCAAGGGGATATTGTGATAGAAGATGTCATCGGCCAAGCAAGCGTAGACCGCTTCCATATCGTCGCTGTTGAACGCGTCGATGAACTTTTCCACGATTTCGATGTTCGACATCTGCGCCTGCTTCATAAGCTTTCCCATGGTCGTCAGCCTCCCCGAAAGTGCCTCTATGATCACGCCTCAAATATGACACACCTATCGTTTTGACGAGTCACGCCCGCCGCCTTTTTGCGGCTTAGTGCAGGGACAAGAATCAATGATGTGATGCGGCCAATCGTTTATCTGTTGTTCACCGATGAAACCCCGCCGTCCACACTCAAAGGGTTGATCGAGGCGGCGGAGAGATTGTTTGAAATCCAGGGAAGATATATTGCGGCTGGCGGACAAGATAACGTTCATAACCGGCGGTGCCTCCGGACTGGGTGAAGCGATTGTGCGACGCTTTGCCGCCGAAGGCGCGAAGGTCATCATCGCTGACATTGACGAAATTGCAGGAAACGCGCTTGCCGCCGAACTGGGGTCGGCGGCACGGTTCCAGAAGCTCGACGTTTCCAGTGAACAGGATTGGCTGGATGCCTTTGCCGCCTGCGACCGTATTGATGTGCTGGTCAACAACGCCGGTATCACCACCCACGGTTCGATCGAAGACCTTAGCCTGGCCCAGTTCCGGCATGAATTTGACGTGGACGTGGTGGGCGTGTTTCTTGGATGCAAGCATGTTATCCCGCTGATGAAGGCGAGCGGCGGTTCGGTCATCAACATGTCGTCGATGTGCGGCGTCAGGGCGCAGGGCGATCTGGCGGCCTATAACAGCGCCAAGGCCGCAGTGACGCACCTCACCAAGTCGGTCGCGTTGCATTATGCCAGCCAGCGTTACGGCATCCGCTGCAACTCGATCCACCCGGGGGCTATTCACACGCCGATCCTGGACAAGGTAATGAGCCAGGTCGAGGACGGGCAAGCGCTCTATGATGGCTGGGTATCGAGCCATCCTGTCGGACGCCTTGGTAAGCCGGAGGAGATTGCGGCGATGGCGGTTTACCTCGCGACGGATGAGGCCGCATTTACCACCGGTGCGGAATTCCGTGTGGATGGAGGATCTTCGCTATGAATGACTATGATCTTGCCACAGTGAACCTGTTCGATCCCGCGCTTCTCGCGCACCCCCACGCCTTTTACCGGCAGGCATTGGCCGAAGCTCCGGTGCTGCGCTTTGGCGAAAGCGACATTTACCTGGCCGCCTCTCATTCCGTCGTTTTTGAAGCCTTCGGGCGGCCCGACGATTTTTCCAATGACATCATGTCGCTCATCTCCGGGGCAAAATCCGATCACCCGGATGTCGCCGCCATTCTGGACAAGGGCTGGCCGCAGCAAAATGTACTGCTGGGGTCCGATCCGCCCGCGCACAGCCGTTATCGCAAGCTCGTGAATCTGGCATTCTCGCTCAAGCGGGTCGATGCGATCGAGCACCGCATCCGTAGCATTGCGAGCGACCTGGTTGATCAGATGGCCCAAAATGAGCGCTGCGATTTCGTTACTGCTTTCGCCGTCCCTTTACCGGTAGCGATGATTGCAGGAGAACTGGGTTTGCCACCCGAGGATAGCGAGCGCGTCAAACGCTGGTCCACCGCCTTTGTGGACCGGTTGGGCGGCATGATCCCGCTCGAACGCGAAATCGAATGCGCCCGTGAGGTGGTGGAGTTCCAGCACGCGATGAAGGCACAAATCGACATCCGTCAGGCGGAACCCCGCGACGATTTGTTGAGCGACCTCGTCAATGCGCGGCTGGATGGGGAAGAACCGCTCACCATTCCAGAGATGCTTTCGATCATCCAGCAATTGCTGGTTGCTGGCAATGAATCTACCACGAACACGCTTTCAGAAGGCTTGGTCATTCTGATGCGTACGCCCGGAGCACTGGACCGGTTGCGCGCTGAAACCGCCCTGATCCCCAACGCAGTGGAGGAAATCCTGCGCATAACGAGCGCCGTTGCGGGCAGCTGGCGGGTTGTGGCGCGCGATTGCGAACTGGGCGGCGTGTCATTGAAAGCCGGTGATAAGCTCATGCTGCGCAATGCCTCCGCCAATCTCGATCCGGCGCGCTTTGCGGACCCAGAAACCTTCAAACCCGACCGCAACAACGCGCGGACGCATTTGGGATTCGGACGCGGTATTCACCAATGCATCGGCAATCTGCTGGCACGGCGCGAACTGGCGGTCGCGCTGGAGATCCTCGTGGATCGCTTTAGCAGCATCGAGCTGGACTGCGCACCCGAAACCCTTGTTTACGAGCCGAATGTCCTGCTGCGCGGACCTGCATCCGTGCCGGTTCGGCTCACGCTGAACTCGTGATTGATCATGCCGTCAGCATTGGCTGACCCTCACAATAGCGAGAGGTTCTCGCGGGTCGGCCAACGACTAGCCTGGGCTCAGGACGTGGTTTCAAATCCAATGGAGCGCGATGATGACATTCACTGGCCCCGCCGAAGACCGGCTTTCCATCCGCGAGCTGCTTGAAACCTATGCCGATGCGGTGACGCGGCGTGACGCGGAAGACTGGGCGGCGTGCTGGACGGAGGACGCAGAATGGTCGCTGCCCGACTACCCCGAAATCGGCACGATAAAAGGTAAGCCCGCGATCGTCGCCATGTGGATCGAAGCTATGAAGGGCTATCCTGGCGTCATGTTCCAGGCCTGGCCGGGCTCGATGATGGTGGAAGGCAACCGTGCAGTAGTCAAAAGTTATACGTCCGAGGTCTATGATCAGGATGGCATCACCAAGCGCGAGCGCGGATGCTATGACGATGTCTGTTTGAAAGCAGGCGGACAATGGCGCTTTGCGAGCCGCTCCTTCCGCAACATCCACCGACAAGGCTAATGCCGATCCTTCTCCACAATGCGCCGATCCAGTGCCTCGTCGCAGTGCGCGGCCATCCGTTCGATCGTACTGCGTTCGACGCGATGTTTCAGGCGATGGAAGGAATTTCGGCAACGATGGTCGATCAGCCCGCCGCCGCGAGGCTGATGAACCCGGAAGGGATGCGCGACTTCGATGTGTTGGTGCTGTATGACATGCCGGGCCTGGATTTCACCAGTGGTGAGGGATCACCCGCATATCTCGAGCCCGATCCCGAACTGAAATCCGGTTTTCGTGCACTGCTTGAACAAGGCAAAGGCGTCGTAGCGCTTCATCATGCGCTTGCCGGATGGCCGACATGGGATGAGTATGGCGAGTGGCTCGGGGGACGCTTCCTCTATCATCCGGGACGGGTGAGAGGCCGAGCTTGCCCTGATTCAGGCTATGCCCATGATGTACGCTACATGGCTGAAGTCGTGAACGATCATCCTGTAACCAGGAACCTGCCACCCGCGTTTGCCATGACCGATGAACTCTATCTCGCCCAGATATTCGACGACTCCGTGATGCCGCTGCTTGCCAGCGATGCCGCGTTCACGCGCGACCATTTCTGGTCTGCCGATGCGGCGGTGGCGGGCAGGATGCATGATCGCGAAGGTTGGGATCATCCGACTGGATCGAACCTGATCGGCTGGGCGAAACAGGCGATCAATGCCCCGCTGGTGTATCTGCAGCCGGGAGACGGACCATCGAGCTATGACAATCCGCATTACCGGAAGCTGGTGGAGAATGCGATCCGATGGGTGAAGACCGCGAACGACACCTAAATTTTACGAATCTTCAGCCCGTCGTCACTCCGCCAAAAAAATGGGCCGCGATCAGGTTATCCGATCGCGACCCGCATTTTATCCAGTGCTCCGCCGGGTCAGAATTCGAACCCTAGCGACGCCCCGAAACTGCGCGGTTCGCGCGCAGAAGCGAACGCCCAAAGACCGGTTCCGCTGGGATTGTCTGCCACTGTGAATGCCGCGCTCGTTCCGCGATCATCGGCAAGGTTGCGGCCATAGACCGTTGCCTTGGCTTTGGCTCCGCCCAGATCGAAATGGAAGGACAGGCTCGCATCGAGCAGCCCCTGCCGGTCGGTGCGCATGCGCGGATCGTTGGCAAGGATGGTGTAGGCCTGCAGTCCGCCCGAGTTCGGGATCACCACCGATGTGTTGGGTCCGATGGATATCTGCTGATCATATCGCCCGATGTAGCGATATCCTACGGTGCCCACGATTTTACCGAAGCTCGTCGGCATATCATAGGCCGCATTGAGCGAGCCCGTGACCTTCGGCGAGTAAATCGGATTGACTGCCGAATAATCATAGATATCAAGCCCACCAACCACCGTGCCGCTCGGTGCGGTCGTGATAAAATTGTGGAAACGGTTCCGCAACAGGCCGAGTGCACCGCTGAAGGTCAGGCCCGGCACCGGCCGCGCTGTAAAATCGATTTCAACGCCTTTGACCTTGGCCGATCCGACGTTGAACACGATCGTTTCGTTACCGGTGGGCCCTCCCGAAATCGTCGTATTCTGCTGGAGATTCTTGTACTGCGAATAGAAGGCAGCAATGTTGAATTGCAGTTTGCGGTCGAAGAATGCCGATTTCAGGCCGACTTCGTAGGAATCGACGGTTTCCGGATCGAACGCCGTGTTGGTGGAAATGGCCGTGTTGGCGCGGTTGCTGAATCCACCGGAGCGGTAACCCCGCGACCATGATGCATAGACCATGTGATCATCGTTGGGCCGATAATCGACGCTGACCTTGGGGGTGAACTTGCTAAACGATTTGCTCGGACTTCCCAGCGGCGCGAAGAAGAAATTGTTGATGCTTTTCTTGTCGTGGGTGTAGCGGCCACCAAAATTGACGCGAAACTTTTCGGCTAACGTGAGATCGAAGTCGGCAAAGGCCGCCACCGATTTGGCAATGCCGCTCACGATCTGCGGCGCACCGACATCGGCTCCGAACACGGCAGTATTCTGGGTCAGGGAATAACGACCATCATAAATATAGCCCCCGACCACATAGTCGAACCCGTTCCCGATCTTGCCGGCCGCGCGCAACTCCTGGCTGTATTGCCGAAAGTCCTGTTGTCGGCGAACGCGATAGAGATCTGCGGTCGAGGAGTCGAAATCCTGGGTCTGGTCTTCGCTTGAACGCCGATAGGCCGAAACAGACGTCAGTTTCACACCGCCCAGATCGAGATTCATCTCAAGCGTCACAGCGGGGGATTCATAATGCGACGCCCCGGGGCTCGTAAACACCGTGTAGAGATCCGATGTCGTGTTGCGATTACGCTCGTTCACGGGCTCGAACGAGCAGAACAGTTCGCCCACGCCGGTCGTCGCATTGAATTCGCATATATTCGAATTCGTTACGTCGAAATCCTGGATCTGTTTTTCGACCGTCAACAGCGCGTCAAAATTGCCCCCGGCGGGTGTCACCAGAAACGACACGCCGAAGTTCTCATTATTGCTACCGCCCGCGCGCTTGCCGGTTATGCCATGCCGGTAATAACCGTCGCTCTGATTGTGGAAATACCAGGTCTTGGCGGCCAGGCCATCGGGGATCATTTCGAAATTGACGAGGCTGCGGATCGCATAGCTGTTGAAACTGCCGTAAGACGCCTCGAACTTGCCGCCGAACTCGCCGGTCGGGCGGCTGCGTTTGATGTTGATGACCCCCCCGATCGTATTGCGGCCATACAGCGTGCCTTGCGGCCCGCGCAGTACCTCGATCTGGGCAATGTCGAAGAAGTCGAAAAATTGCCCGGTGCTGGTGCCGAGAAAGACACCGTCCACCACGACGCCCACCGTCGGATCGAACGACTTTTCGATGTCAGCAAAAGAGAGACCGCGGATGGACAGGTTTGCTGCGGCGGCCCCTGAATTTTGCTGGGTGATCAGCAGGTTTGGCGCTGCGCCCTGCAGGTCGCCCATATTTACCGCGCCCTTGGACTCGATCTGGGCGGTGCCGATAGCGGTGATCGCAACCGGTGTCGATTGCAGGGTTTCATCGCGACGGCGCGCGCTCACGATAATTTCCGGATTATCGGGGTCGTCTGTCGCGGCAGCGTCCTGAGCGAATGCCGGTACAGACAGGCCCATCAGGCTGGTCGTGGTTAATGCAGCAATCAGGCTGTGTTTGATAAATGATGTTTTCATGATTCCCCCTTTGCGTACGGCCTGATTCGACGATCCGGTTTCAGGTCCGCTCTAAAATCTATAAATTCCCCGCGGCGCTAGTTCGCAAAATCGGATGCCGAAGCGAACTGCCACTTTGGACAGGTGCGACATTCGGGACACATGCCAAGGTATAAGCTCACCGGAGAAGAGAGAGTTTAGCCATGTCTGCAAACCGCCAGTTCCTGCTCGTCCGCCGTCCCAACGGTGATCCCGTTCGGGAGGATTTCTCGCTTGTGGAAAATCCGATTCCTGAACCCGCGCCAGGCGGATTGGTGGTCCGCAATCATTTTGCATCGCTCGATCCTGCACAGCGTGGCTGGATGGACGACGCACCGAGTTACATGCCGCCGATCCCTCTCGGCACCCCCGTGATGTCCACAACGGTGGGGCGCGTGCATGCGTCCGCCAATCCCGATTTCGAAGTGGGAGACTGGGTGCTTGGGCTTAACGGTCTGGAAGATTATTCTCTTGTCTCACCGGGCGGTTTCACCAGCAAGATTGACGTTTCGCTTGTCCCCAGTCCGACAATGTTTCTTTCCGGAATGGGCGCGGTGGGGCTGACCGCCTATTTCGGAACGCTTGAGGGGTTGAAGCCGCAAGCAGGTGAAACACTGCTCGTTTCAGGGGCCGCCGGCGCTGTCGGTTCGATCGTTGGACAGATCGGCAAAATCAAAGGGTGCAGGGTGGTCGGCATCGCGGGCGGCGCTGCCAAATGCAAGCGGTTGATGCAGGATTATGGCTTTGATGCCGCGATCGATTATCGTGGGAAAAGCATGGAGCAGCTCTCCGCAGAAATCGCCGCCGCCGCGCCGACAGGCGTTAACATGATATTCGAGAATGTCGGCGGTGACGTGCTTGATGCCGGGCTGATGAACCTTGCCACGAACGCGCGCGTCATCCTGTGCGGCCTGATCAGTGAGTATAATAGCGATCATGGCAAGGTGGGCGCTCGCAACATCTGGCAATTGATCGTCAAGCGCGCGACGATGCAAGGCTTCCTGGTTTCCGACTATGTCCCGCGCTTTGCCGAAGGCGGGATGCAGGTGGCGGCGTGGATCGGCCAAGGAAAAATGCGCGTGGACGAGGATGTGCAAATGGGGCTCGAGAATTCCTATGACGCCTTTATGCGGCTGTTCTCGGGAGCCAATACCGGCAAACTCATTCTCCAGATCGTGTAGTGAGCGGAAGACTCCAAGGGCGCATCGCGCTGGTCACAGGCGCCGGTTCAGGCATCGGAGCCGCCACGGCCAGTCGCCTTTCAGCGGAGGGCGCTCGGGTTTATACGATCGACCGCGCCGGCGATGTGGATCGTATCGCCGATGTCACCGAACCGGGCATCAACGATGCGCTGGTTGCGGAAACCATCGCCCGATTGGGCGGGCTCGATATTCTCGTTCCCTGCGCCGGGATCAGCGCGTTCCACCCGATCGAGGGACATGACGACGCCTATTGGGATCACATGTTGGCCGTCAACGTCACGGCCGTGTTCCGCATCATCCGTGCCGCCGTCCCGGCGCTGAAAGCATCCGGACGCGGTCGGATCATCACCATCGGATCGACCCTTTCCCGTTTCGGCGGAGCCGGTCTGGCCGCCTATGGTACATCGAAACATGCTGTGCTCGGGCTGACACGTTCGGCGGCCTGCGAGCTTGGGCCATTCGGCATCACCGTCAATTGCCTCCAGCCCGGCGCCATCGAAACCGCCATGACCGCGCCTGCCTTCGCAGACATGCCCGAGTTCAAAACCTATTGGCAGAACAAGGCCGCGCTCGGCAGGCTCGGTCAGCCCGAAGACATCGCAGACGTAATTGCTTTCCTTGCCAGCGACGATGCCCGCTTCATGAGCGGTCAAGGCTTTTTCGTCGACGGCGGCGCGATGCAAGCGCAGTAGAATGGCGCACATCAAAACCCTCGTCGCTGGCCTGACCTTCCCCGAAGGGCTGCGCTGGCATGAGGGACGGTTGTGGTTCTCCGATTTTTACAGCCATGCGGTTTATGCGGTTGGTCTCAGCGGCAATTGCGAAAAGATTGTCGATGTACCGGGCCAACCAAGCGGTCTTGGCTGGTTGCCAGACGGCGATCTGCTGGTGGTATCGATGGTCGATCAGAAAGTGATGCGCCTGCACCGGGGGACGCTATCGGTTCATGCTGACCTATCGCCTTTCGCGCGTTTTCACTGCAACGATATGCTCGTGACAGCAGGAGGCCGCGCGTATGTTGGCAATTTCGGATTCGATCCGCATTGTGAAGACCCGCAGAACACGACGCTGATTGCCGTAGACCCCGATGGCCGCGCACATGTGGTGGCCGACGAGATGGCCTTTCCCAACGGGATGGCCCTGACGGACGGTGGACAGACACTGGTGGTCGCGGAATCCGCGCGTCAATGCCTGACGGCGTTTGACATTGCCGAGGGCGGCGCGCTTTCCAATCGCAGACTGTTTGCGCAACTCAATGGTTGTCAACCCGACGGGATTGCCGGCGCGGCCAATGGCGACATTTGGGTGACGACAATGACATGCAACCGCCTGGTGCGCTTCTGCGCAGAGGGGGTGCAGCAGGAGGTCCTCGAACTCGATCATCCCTGTTGGTCTTGCGCGTTAGGTGGCCCCGACGGTGAGACACTCTTTGTCGCCACTGCGGACCATTATGTAGGTGATATATGCCAGCGTGAACGTTCCGGCGCAGTTGGAATGTGGGCTTAGCGCGTCAAAGCCGTCTCGGGGCAACAAGCGGAGACAAATATGGGCCGCCTTCACCCCGTCGAGCTGGCGCGGGAGGAAGGAGAACCGGTAGTTGGCAACTTCGCGACCCCGAGAGCCATTTTTCCTTAGAGCAAGTTCCATCCCTGCCACAGCAGGCGGATGGCGACATAACCGACCAGCACCGCGGTCAATCGGCGGATCCAGACTGCCGACAATAATCGCAACCCCAAATAGCTGCCGATCTGCCCGCCAACCAAAACCCCGATCATCAGGGGCCAATATTCTGCAGCCGGGTTCATCAGCGAAACCGGTCCGGCCTTGACCAGTTGTCCTGCAATCCCGGTGATCGAATTGATGAGGATATAAAGCGACGCAACGGCGGCAATCCGCTTTGCATCCGCCCAGCGGATGAGGTGCAGCACCGGCGACATGAAAATGCCGCCGCCAATGCCCGACAGCCCGGCAAGCAAGCCTACCGCGCCTGAAATGCAAAGCAGGAGCGGCTGTGGCAGCCGTTTAGCTGCGAACGTTTCGACCCGTACCAGCAACACCAGCGACGACAGAAGCAGACCGCTGCCCAGCAGCATGTAAAAGACCGATTGCTTCAGCGGTACCAGTCCGCCGATAAACGCCAGAGGTGCGGACACAGCAACCAACGGGAGCACCGCACGCCAGTCGATCAATCCTGCGCGGACAAAGCGGATCGTTCCGCCGGTCACAACGATGATGTTACACAACAAAGCGATAACCGGGATCAGTCTGTAATCAACATCCGAAAGCGCCAACAATGCGCTATATGTCGATCCACCGCCAAAGCCGACCGAGGCGTAAATGAGCGCAACCAGCGCGAACAGAGTCGGCAGCCAGAACATCAATGCCCTCCCTTATCGTAACTCAATCAATACGCGCCGTGGCAATGCTTGTATTTCTGGCCCGAACCGCAAGGACAAGGATCGTTTCGCCGGATATCGGGATTACCTGCAAACGGGTCGTCAACCTTTGACGCCGGACGCAAAGGTAAATTGCTGGTAATCAGCCCCATTGCTCCACCGTCAACGTCATCGCTGTCATCGTCGCCGGTGAACGGATCAATATGAGTTGTCAGGAAGTCGGGCAACTCGGGCAACTCGGGCATCGTCACTTGTTCTTCGGTGCGGAATTCGTTGGTTGCGATGGTTTTGGTCACATCCTCACGGATTGCCGCCAACATGCGTTCAAACAACCCGAACGATTCCTGCTTATACTCGTTGATCGGGTTTTTCTGCGCATAAGCCCGCAAATAAATCACCTGACGCAGCGCATCGAGCGTCGAGAGATGCTCTTTCCAATGATGGTCGAGCGTTTGCAGCAGGATGCTCTTTTCGACCTGGCGCCAGACTGTTTCATCAAGATTGCCACTCTTAGCGGCAAACTTCTCCGCTGCCATGTCGGCCAGACGGGTTTCTATGACTTCGGGCTCGATCGCTTCTTCCTGCAACCAGCTGTCAAGATCAGGGGCGAGGCCCAGAACTTCGGCGCACTGGGTTTTCAGGCCCTCGACATCCCACTGTTCAGGGTAGGTACCAACGGGACAATGGTCGCCCACTAGTGCATTTACTGTATCATTGCGCATATCCTCAACCACGTCGTCGACGGCTTCGGCATCCATTATGTCGCTGCGTTGTTCGTAAATTACCTTGCGCTGGTCATTCATGACATTATCATACTCGACGAGCTGCTTGCGGATATCATAGTTGCGCGCCTCAACCTTGCGCTGGGCGGTTTCGATCGCCTTGGATAACCATTTGCCTCCAATCGCCTCGCCGTCTTCGAGGCTTGAATTCATCATCTTCGCGAACAACGTTTCCGAACCAAAAATTCGCAGCAGGTCATCATCGAGCGAGAGGTAAAAGCGCGAAAGGCCAGGGTCGCCCTGACGGCCCGAACGACCGCGCAGCTGGTTATCGATACGGCGGCTTTCGTGGCGCTCTGTGGCAAGCACAAAAAGCCCGCCAG
Source organism: Sphingorhabdus sp. (assembly GCA_040007915.1). Classification (GTDB taxonomy): domain Bacteria; phylum Pseudomonadota; class Alphaproteobacteria; order Sphingomonadales; family Sphingomonadaceae; genus Sphingorhabdus_B. Next base: position 27,625 of record JBDTUD010000022.1, on the reverse strand, counting down.
CTTCGATCACCTTGGCTTTCTCCGCCGCGATCTCCGCCCTCAATGCCTCGACCGCCACATCGCGTTCGGGTCCCTCGGGCATTTCGCCCAGTTCGTCTTCCAAACGGAAATCATAGTTGCCGCCGAGCTGGATGTCGGTACCACGACCCGCCATATTGGTCGCAATCGTCACACTGCCCAAGCGGCCCGCCTGCGCGACGATATGGGCTTCGCTTTCGTGGAAGCGCGCGTTCAAAACGCTATGTTTGACGCCTTCCTTTTCAAGGAATTCGGACAGCAATTCGGATTTCTCGATGGATACGGTGCCAACCAGAACCGGTTGGCCACGATCATGGGCTTCCTTGATTGTCTTGGCAATTGCGCCAAATTTATCCGGCGTATTCTTGAAAAACTGGTCATCCTCGTCGATCCGGCAAACGGGGAGATTGGTCGGAATTTCAACGACGTTCAGCTTGTAAATCTCATAAAATTCGGCCGCCTCGGTCGCAGCCGTACCGGTCATGCCACCCATTTTCGGATACATCCGGAAATAATTCTGGAAGGTGATCGTCGCCAGCGTCTGGTTTTCGGCCTCGATCTCTACGCCTTCTTTTGCTTCGACCGCCTGATGCAGGCCATTTGACCAGCGCCGTCCATCCATCATGCGCCCGGTAAACTCATCGATGATGATCACCTTCCCATTCTTGACGATATAATCGGTGTCGCGCTTGAACATGATATTGGCTTTGAGCGCCTGGTCGAGATGATGGACGACCAGCGTATTCTCATAGTCATACAGGTTGGACCCGGTGAGCAGGCCAGCGTTCTCCAACAGGCGCTCGGCTTTTTCGGTGCCGTCTTCGGTCAACATTATGCTGCGGGCCTTTTCGTCCTTCTCGTAATCGGTCTCATCCAATTGCAGCACAATCTGGTGGACCTGATGATATAGTTCGGACTTGTCGTCGGTTGGTCCCGATATAATCAGCGGCGTCCGCGCTTCATCGACAAGGATCGAGTCAACCTCGTCGACAATCGCGAAATTGAACGGACGCTGCACCATCTGTGTCCGCTCATATTTCATATTGTCGCGCAAATAATCGAAACCCAGCTCGTTGTTGGTCGCATAGGTAATGTCGGAGGCATAAGCGTCGCGGCGTTCGTGTTCGGCGATGTTGGGAACCACTACGCCTGTCGTTAGGCCCAGAAATCCGTATATCCGGCCCATCCATTCGGCATCGCGCCGGGCGAGATAGTCGTTGACGGTCACAACATGGACACCCTTGCCCTCAAGCGCATTGAGGTAGCAGGCCAATGTTTCGGTAAGCGTTTTGCCCTCACCCGTGCGCATTTCTGCAATTTCACCGCGGTGAAGAACAATACCGCCGACCATCTGCACGTCGAAATGGCGCATTCCCATGACACGCTTGGATGCTTCGCGGACGGTTGCAAAGGCTTCGGGCAGGATATCATCCAGCGTTTCACCGCCCGCAAGCCGGTTGCGAAATCGATCAGTCTGCGCTTTCAAATCTTCGTCCGAAAGCACACTGATCTGGTCCTCAAGATCGTTGATCTTGGTAACAATCTTCATGATCGATTTTACATATCGGTCGTTCGACGATCCGAATATCGCTTTGGCTACTGCGCCGAGCATAGGATTTCCTTTGAAATTTTGTCTGGATACGCCGCCGACCCGAACAGGCATAAGCGACGATCAATCTGGAGATGAGCGAGTAAAAAGGCGCAGCTGCGCCAAAACGCGCCTTATTGGCGCGCGACGTCGTGCCGGATGACCGGCGAGGTAACGGCCACGGATGCTGTAGTTGATACAGGGAGTACCGCAACGGTGGATAATGCGGGCAACGCGGTCGAAGAAGCCGAGGCGACCTCTTGCTGCACCGACGCCACCGAAGCGGCAACGACCGCACCATGGGCAACAGCAGAACCCAGTGTAGCCGGGGTCGATGAAACCGGGCGCGCAGCATCGGCGACTGAAAAGCCGGTCATCATCGCCAGAAGATAAATCAGCAAACGCATGAAATGCCCTATTCGGTTATGCTGGCCATATAGGGACAGGGTTAACATTCGTCTATGCTGAAAAGCAGAGATACACTCGCCATTGCCGCGCCACGCAAACATGCGTAGATCGGCCTTGTTGATAACATATAGCTATGAACAAATTGCTCTAACCAATTGAAAGTTTCTGGTGCCTGCCATCTCTCCCCTTGCCGTTCCGTTCCCCGACATGCCCGCCATTGCCGGTGCTGTTCCGCGCGTTGCTCGCGCCGGTTACAAGGATTGGGGGCGTTGCGACCTAACCTATGTCGAACTGAGTGAAGGCACGGCGGTAGCGGGGGTCACCACGCGCAATATCTGCTGCTCGACCGAGGTCGAACTGTGCCGCGAGAATGTCAAAGGCGGCAAAGCGCGCGCATTGGTCGTCAATGCGGGGAACAGCAACGCGTTTACGGGCTATCGCGGGCGAGAAGCGGTGGAGGCAATAACTGCCCAAGTCGCTGCACATCTGGGATGTCCGCAAGGGCAGATATTCGTTTCGTCAACCGGTGTGATCGGCGTGCCATTGCCTAAAGACAAAGCGGAAGCCGGCTTAAAAGCCGTGTTCGGCGCAGCACCGTGCAATTGGGAAGAAGCCTGCAACACCATCGGCACCACCGATACCTTCGCAAAGGGTGCGACCACCAGCGCGATGATTGGCGGCACCAAAGTCCATCTAGCCGGAATCATCAAAGGTTCCGGCATGATCGCACCCGATATGGCGACAATGCTGGGCTATATCTTTACCGACGCTGCGGTGGACGCAGGGTTTTTGCAGCAATTATTGTCGGCATCGAACCTGAATACATTCAGTTGCATCACCGTTGATAGCGACACATCGACCAGCGACACGGTGCTGGCCTTTGCTACCGGTAAGGCGGGCAACGCACCGTTGAAGTCGTTCGACGATGCCGGTGCAGACGCGTTTTCAGCGGCGCTGGGCGATATCTGCCGTCAACTCGCGCATCTGGTGGTGCGTGATGGCGAAGGAGCGCAGAAGTTTATCGAGATTTGCGTAACCGGCGCAGTCGATGACGACAGCGCGCGTCGTGTGGGCCTCGCCATTGCCAATTCGCCACTGGTCAAAACAGCCATCGCTGGGGAAGACGCCAATTGGGGGCGTGTGGTGATGGCGGTCGGCAAGGCTGGCGAACCCGCCGACCGTGACCGGTTGTCAATCAGTTTCGGCGCAACGCAGGTGGCCAGAAACGGCCTGCCGGTGGAAGGCTATGACGAGACGCCTGTTGCCGCACATCTCAAAGGGCAAGACATCGATATCGGCGTCAATCTAGGGCTGGGCAAAGGCCGCGCGACCGTTTGGACGTGCGACCTGACCCATGGCTATATTTCGATCAACGCCGATTACCGGAGTTAGACCCGAAATCGACCAGATATGCACGGATGGTGGATAATTGGGGACAGTCCCCCTGAGTGGCCGACAGGTCTACGCCGCCGGTAGGGGACTGTCCCAAGCGTAGCGCCGTGGACTGTCCCCGGCAGGTTGCGCGCTGGCTTTGGGGACAGTCCACGGCGCTGCGCTTGGGACAGTCCTCAAACCCATATTAATCGGAAACCGCTTAAAGCGCAGCCTCCAGCCACTGTCTCAGTTGCGCCTTGGGCGCTGCACCAACTTTGGTGTCGGCAACCGCACCGTCCTTGAACAATATCATCGTGGGAATACCGCGCACGCCGTATTTGGCGGGAGTGTCGGGATGTTCGTCGATATTGAGCTTCAATATTGTCACATTGTCACCCAACTCTTCGCTGATTTCCTCTAGGCTCGGTCCGATCATCTTACACGGACCACACCATTCGGCCCAGAAATCGACCAAAACGGGCTTACCGGAATTCAGGACTTGGGCGTCAAAATCATTATCACCTACGGAAGAGGTTGCCATGGGAAGTCTCCTTTGTTGAATTTGAATGTATGGTGTTGATCAGGCGCTGACAAGCGGGAGCGGCAATAGTTTTGCTTGGGCGGTCAAGAGGCTGGTTTGTAGAGCGTCAGAACCGCGTCGGAGAGCCTGATCAAGCGCGGAGCGTACGTAAAAAGCAGCGATGCCTCGATTTTCGAATCTGGAAAAATGGTTTCAAGCGCCGCCACATAATGCGCCATTTGCCGCAGATAGGGTACGGGAGCGGCGGCTTCGTCGTCGGGGACGACACGACCGGTCTTGAAGTCGAGAATGCGGACCAAGCCTGGCTCGATCACGAGCCGGTCGATCCGTCCCGAAACCACAATTTCGCCGACAACCGCTGCAAGTGGCACTTCTGCGCGGGCGTCAGGTCCAAAGAACGATTGCCAATCGGCATTGGCAATCACGCCGCGCACGTCATTTAATATTCTGGCCTTGTCGATGGTCCGGTCACTGATATTGCGCTCCAGCCAGCGTTCGGCATCGACGAGCGAATCTGCGTCTGTCATCCGCTCGAACAACGCATGGATGAGTTTGCCGCGCTCTGCCGCCGCGCGCATCGCCTGGGCCGCAGGAGCATCGCCATAATCGTCATCGTCCAGTCGCGACGGCACCAGCGGACGTGGCGGCCTGCCTTCATCGGGCGCTGGGGCAAAAAGCCATGCCAACGCTTCTTCAGCGGTATCCCCCGCGGTAGGCGTGATCTCGTCATCTGCAACCGGCGGATTGCCCGCGACACCATCAGCACCGATGTAACGGATCACCTCGCCCCAGCGCGGATCGGCTTCCCAATCGCATCCCAGCGCCAACATTCCTGCCCGCAAAGCCGCATACCAGCTGTCCGCGGGGGCTTCGCCCTTCCGGCTGACACCCAGCGCACCGCCCATGACCAACCTTTCTTCGGCGCGGGTCATTGCGACGTAAAGCAAACGCTTATGCTCCTGAAGCTCACGCTTCTTCTGCATTTCGCAAATTTCGGCAAGCTGCCCTGATTGTTCCGACTTGCGGATCGGTAGCAATGGTGTCCGCCTGCCTTCATCGACGATCAGCTCGGCAGACTGGTCGGGCTTTTTCCCCGGGTCCGATGTTGTGTCGGCCAGAATCACGACCGGCGATTGTAAACCCTTCGCACCATGCACGGTCATCACCCGCACTTCATTCGCGCCGCTTTCGCCGTCGCGTTTGATTTCGATATCGCCCCGGTCGAACCAAGCGAGGAAAGATTGCAGGCCCCCGCCCTGCTGCTGCTCAAACTGCATCGCGGCGTTCAGCATCTCCTCCATAGGCACCAGCGATTCAGGTCCCAACCGCGCCGCAAATTTGCGGCGTCCGCCGGTGGGCCCCGACAAAATTTGTTCAAGAAAATGATAGACCGTGGTGAAGTCCGCACTCGCCAAAATCTCACGCAGCGGCAGCAAATCGTCGGCGATCGCGACCTGTTCGCGCAGATGCTGCCACAATGTCACCTCACGGCCACCGCGATAGCCATTTTGCAGCAGCTTCTCCTGCGACCAGCCGATCAGCGGCGAAACCAGCAGGCAAGCGAGGCTCAAATCATCACCGGGTTGCAGGGCAAAGCGGATGGCCGCCAGCAAATCCTGCACGACCAGCGGTTGCAACAGCCGCAACCGGTCAATCCCGGCGACAGGCACCCCACGCTCATGCAGTTGCGCGACCAAAAGCGACGCCAAATCGCCGCGCGTGCGCAACAAAAACATAATGTCACCGGGTTGCAAATATCGCTGTTGGGTATCCAGCCAGGGCCGCTCGTCGATCAATGCTTTGGCGTGGTCCGCAAGCTTTTCGGCTAGGCGCCGCTTCTCGCTGGTGATCCAGTTCTCTTCGTCGGCATTGTCGTTGGCGGCGGCTTCGTCTGCAACCGATGCCGGGGTGACGGGTGAAAGGAGTTCGACCAGCCCCACCGCCGCTTTCTCGCTATAATGATCCTCGATCTCATCGGTAATTCCAAAATTTTCTCCGCCGGTTGTCGATATCACGGCATTCACAAAATCCAGCACGGGCGCGGTCGAACGGAAACTCTGCGACAGCGCGAGTTTTTGCAATTCCAGGTCGGCCGCGTTGATGCGGTCGGCAAACTCCTCGCCCGCTTCCCGGTAGCGCTCGGGTGCAGTGCCCTGAAAACCGTAAATCGCTTGCTTGAAATCGCCGACCGAAAAGACCGTGCGGTTCTTTTCCGGGCGCTGACCAAAGCCGCTGTAGAAATCATCGCTGAGGGCGCGGATAATATCCCACTGCGCCTTGTTGGTATCTTGCGCCTCATCGACAAGAATATGGTCAATCTGCCGGTCCAGCTTGTACCGCACCCAATCGGCCATGTGGCTGCGATTGAGCAAGTCAGCTGTTTTGCGGATCATATCGTCAAAATCGACGACGCCCAGCGCATGTTTGGTTTTGGCATATTCATCAGCAAAGGCTTTGCCGACCAGCAACGCTTTGGCCAGGCGGTCGGCGTATTGCGCGCGGGTCACTTGGTCGCTGAGCGATTTTGTCCATTCATGGAGTTCAAGCGCCAAAGCTGCATAGCTCGGGTCGGTCGGCGTATATCCCTTCGATGCAATCATCGGCTCGCCCTTGGAACTGGTCCAGCAGCCATGCAGCATTGTGAACGACGCCGCACGTTGAGCAGGGTTTGACGCCAGCCAGTTGGTGATCGTCAGCGACCTGTTCCAGCCCCGGCTATCGGGCTTGTTTTTGCACCACTCCAGATTCATTTCAGCAATGGTGGTCATCGACACGCGGTCAATGGCCTCATCCGCCAACTCGGCCTCCAGCATCGCTTCGACCGGCCCGTCAAAGCCAACCCCTGCGACACTACGCGCCCAGACGACAGCACCTTGATCGTCGGGTATCTGCGCCATCACATCAGGTGCTGCGCCGCATTTGTGGAGGAATTTGCGTGCCGCATCCTCACCCATCGCGAGGCTCAGCGATTGCAGATCGGAAATCAGCCTGCTGTCCTTGCGATCTTCTGCTGCCAGGATCATCGCGGACAGGGCTTCGCGCTGCAATTCCTGCTGTTCGCGGCCCTCAACCGGCTTGAATCCGGGGACCAGCCCTGCTTCTTCGGGAAAGCTGCCGAGCAGAGACTGGCAAAAGCTGTGGATCGTCATGATCTGCAACCCGCCACCCGGTGCATCGAGTACTTTGGCAAATAATTGCCGCGCGCGGTTGCGGGCTTCGGGGTGGGAATCAGCACCAATTGCTTCCAGATCATGGAACAGGGCCTTGTCCGGCTTCTGCACCCACGACGCGAGCAGCCGGTTGATCCGCTCGGCCATTTCGGCGGCACCCGCTTTGGTAAAGGTGATGCAGAGCAGATTCTCTGGCTCGACCCCTTTTTCCAGCAGCAAACGGATAACCCGTGCCGTCAGCACCTGCGTTTTACCGGTGCCCGCCGACGCGCTCAACCAGATATTGTTGGCGGGTACCACGGCATCGAGCTGTGCCGGGATCAGGCGCTTCAGGCCCTTTTCGTCGGGTTCGCTACTCATCCGATTTCGACGTCGCCAACCGGTTGGCGACCATCCCATTCCTGCAAGCGCATCAGTTGGTTATAATCTTCGTAATTGGCATATTCCGGATGCAGTTTGGCCGCGAACGGGGCGGTGCCGATAATCCATTTGGCAAGAGCTTCTTCTGCCTGGGTTCTGACAAATTCCACAAAATCAGATGCTTCAATATTGCCGTCACCCACTTTTTTGCTTGTGGGCCGGGAAATATGGCCAAATTCGCCATTGCTTTTCGCCAGGCTCCAATATTCAAATCGGCCTGCGGCTCCGGTGACATCCTTGATCCGCCCCTGATCGGCCATCAACCCGACCAGGCCCAATTGCATCGCAAACCCGGCGGTGGCCTGCTTCGCTTTCGGCGCGGCACCGGTTTTGTAGTCGATGATGGCAAGGCTGCCATCGGCCAGCCGGTCGATCCGGTCAGCGCGCCCCTTGATTTTTACGCCCAGCAATTCCGTCGATCCTGACCGTTCGGCAACCAGCAATTGACGGCCCTCGTCGTCTTGCAAACGCCGGGTTTCCTCCGCAATCCAGCGCAGACCCGCTGCCATGCGCGGTTGCCATAAAGCGCGCAGCAACGGGTCCAGCGTTTCGTTCGTTAACAGCGCTTCCGCCCGCTCGATCAGCCGTTCGGGGTCGCAATGGTCTTCAATGAACCATTTTTCCAAAATGTCGTGTACCAAGGTTCCGCGCCAGGCATAGCTCGGCTCCGCATCGACAGGTTCCAGAACGCGCAAACCCAAAATCCGTTTGGCGTAAAAGGAATATGGGTCGGACTTGAGTTGGTCGAAATCGGTAATCGACAGTGCAACATGCCGCTGTTCTGCACTGGGTACCGGTTCCGGACGCGTTGCAAAGCGAACCCGCTCCGATGGTTGGTCAATTCGTGACGCCAGCGCCGCTGCCTGTTGTTCGATATCGAGCTGATCGCCGAGCAGCGCCTTGATCCGCAACAAAAACCGTGATGCCACGGTGGGTCCGCTCCGGTCACGTTTGGCCCGGGTGAGCAGCACCTGTTTCCCACCCAACGTAGTCGAAAGGTCATGCGCCGACAGTCCGATATTGCGGTCGAGTGTGGCCAGTCCCAGATGTCGCCGGATGGCAGGCGCGAGCCAAGGGTCCGGCTGCGGCAGTTGCGGCCAGTTACCTTCGTTCAATCCGCCGCAGATCATCAAGTCTGCCTGCTGCATCCGCGCCTCCAACAGGCCGTAAATCGCAGCACGCGGATGGCCGCCATATGGCGGCCGAACCACCGCGCGTCCGAACAATTCAGATAGGATTGCAGGCACGGAATTTCGTTCAACCGGGCCAATCGCTGACAAATCGCAACCGCTAAACTCCTCCCACAGAGTTGCAAATTGCCTCCCGGTCGCACCTTTCCATATACCGTTCTCGGTCAATTTGCCCGCGATGTCCTGTATGGCGGTCATGATGTCGGCAAAGGGCTTTCCATTTGCGTTTTCCAGGCTAGAAAGGACTGTCTGGAACGCCCCCCAATAGGCCATGAGTTCTTCGTCCGGCTTTCTCTCCTCCGCCAATATTTTGGTGACCGCTCTAAGGCCCACGCCGGTGGCGGGTCCGCGCAGTCGAAGATCAAGTTTGCGCGCCATCTCCAGCCAGACAAGCCTTTCCTCGCCTGCATGCACCTGCGGATGCTTGGCGATTGCGAGCAATGAAACCGGCGAAAACCGGTTGGCGAATGCTTCCGCAAGTGCGAGGATGAGTGTGCCGTTTGGCGTCTGCAAAAGCGGCGTTCCGGCGCTGTCGTCGACCATGATGTCCCAACGGCGCAGCTGAGCCGCCACGCGCACCGCGAGTTCGCGGTCGGGGGTGATCACGGCGATGCGCAAACCCGGCGTTTCAAGCGCCGCGCGTGCCTTTATCGCAATCGCACGCGCTTCCTCGGCGCTGTCAGACGCTTCGAGAACAGCGACATCGGCCAATTGCTTGCGCTTTGGCGGCAGCGCCCCCCAATTGGCGCTTTGTTCGGGCAGGCAGAAGATGTCGGTAATGACTGTGGCGCGCTGCGACGCCGAGGGTGTAATTGCCAAAATCGGCGCAATTTCTTCCCGCCGCATACTCATCCGTTCGAGCAGCAATTTCAAATGGAATTGCGGATGCGTTTCGTGCGACCGGCGGGGTTTGGCATCCCCCTCCGCTTTCGGATGCGGCCCCAGTGCCTCCCATAGTGATTCAGGCATATCGAGATCAACGCCCGGCAGAATCACCATCCCCTGCGGCAACTTCGCGACATGGCTGAGAACGCGCGCCACCGCCTTTGCTGAGGTCGTAATTCCGGCGGCGATAAACAGATCCTGCGGTGGGTTTGCACGTAACCGCGTGCTCAACCAGTCAAGCAATATGTTGCGACGTTCGGATGGCCCAAGTAACGCTTTCGCCGCCAATGCCTGGCGATAATCGGGTAGTATCCGCAACAACTGACCGTAAGAAGATTGCCAGTGGCTTTGCAAATCCGCTTCAATCGAAATATCGGCAAAAGCGTCCAGCCCAACCTGTTCGATCTCCAGTTCGTCGATCATTTCGGCCAGATGGCGCGCGAGACGCAGGGCTTCGGCCGGGCTGATACTTTGGCCTGCAGGACGATGTTTGGTGACAAGCTGTGCCAACAACAACATTCGCGCCGCCGGGCTGATCGCAGGCAAGACACAGGCGTCATCTGCCAGCGGGTCAAGCAACGGCCCAAGCGCTTCCTCCAACGCCAGATCACCAATCGCGGCCATTCGTGGCAGTAACAATCCCGGCCTTGCTTGGCGCACGAACGCATCGGTCAAAGCTTTAATGGCTCGGTTGTTGGGCAACAGCAAAGTTGCCGCACTGACTTGCAACGGATCATTGCTGCATTTTTCAAGAACGAGTGACGCCGTCGCTTCACATAAATCGGTACCGAACGGTACCGTATAGAGCGTCGGCCTGATGGAGGCGCGATTAGCCGTCGGCATATTCTGCGATTTTTAGCTCGGTTGCCGCAATCGCTGCGGGATAACCGACGTCAAACCAGAGACCGTTATGAACCAGCCCGAAGCACCGACCTTGGGCAATCGCCCGATCCCAGAATATGTTGGTTGAAAACACATCCGATGGCGGGTCGACGATCAACCGTTTGGCGAGCATCTGAATGCCGGTCCAGACATAGGCACCGTGATGTCCCGCTTTACGACGCGACAGACGGCCTTCGGCGTCCATATCAAAGTCGCCCTGGCCTTGCGTGTTATTCGCCTCTGCCAACGGCACAAGCAGCATCAGTGCGTCCATCGCCCCGTCATCCCACGCCGCCATGAGCCGACTAAAGGCATTCTCACCCTCATCAGTCCACCAATTGTCGGCATTCACGCAGAAGAAGGGATCGTCGCCGATTACCGGCAAAGCACGCACTAACCCGCCACCTGTATCAAGCAAAAGATCGCGCTCATCAGAAATCGTCACATCAAAGTCGGAGGCATATTGCGCCATATGCTGCTCGACCTGTGCGGCACGGTAATGGGCGTTGATGACTATATTGCCGACATTGGCCCCGCGCAGATGATCAAGCACATGGTCGAGTAGCGCGACACCTGCGACCTCTATCAATGGCTTGGGCCGGTCGGCAGTCAGCGGCATCATTCGCGTGCCTTTGCCGGCGGCCATGATCATCACAGTGTTAGCGTGGTTACTCACGCGGCAACCACATTGGCTGGCGATTGGGCACGAATATCGGCGGGGATGTTCCGGTCGAACCAGTTCTTTAGCGGAGCAAGTCCGGGATGCGCGAGATCGCGTTCAAGCAAACCCCACATCCTCGGCAGGAACCCGAGATAACGGTCCTTGCCATCGCGTTTCCAGAGCCGGGTAAAAATTCCGATAATCTTCGTGTTCCGCTGCGCGCCCAATAAAGCATAATGCAGGTCGAACGCAGCAGGTGCGCCCGTTGCATTGCGATAAAAGGCAAGCATCTCTTGCTCCAGCGCCGGGTCAACGTCGCGTCTCGCATCTTGCAGCAGCGATACCAGATCATAGGCCGGATGCCCGATTAAAGCGTCCTGAAAATCGATAATCCCCTGCCCGCCATCATCCAGCAGCATGATATTTTCGGCATGATAATCGCGAAGCACCGTAACGCACTGCTGGTTGGAAACGGGAGCCAGCGCCTCCCGCCACAGCGTATCATATTCATCCGCATCCACTGGCAGCCCCATTGCGGGCACATACCATTCGGTGAGCAACCGCACTTCGCGCAAATAGGCCGCCTCGTCATAAGGGGGCAGTTCTGCAGCGGGCGCATCTGCCAGGCGGACCAAAACCTCGATCGCCTGGCGGTATATTCTGTCGGCATCTTGAGGAATGAGGTCCAGATGCTGCCGCATTTGCACATCGCCAAAATCTTCGATCAAGACAAAACCATGATCAAGGTCAGCGGCGTAAATCTCTGGCGCGCGAAAGCCATGACCGCCCAGATAACGCGCGATGTCGATAAAAGGGCGCGGATCTTCATGCTGCGGAGGCGCGTCCATCAGCACGGCCTTGCGCCCGTCTTCAGCAGTCGCACGGAAATAGCGCCTGAATGACGCGTCGCCAGCGACAGGCGTTACTACTGCGTTGGCCCACCCATGTGTGGCCAAAAATTCGTCCAAACCATCGGGCGGGATCATATTATTTGCCGGTGTCATTGGTATCCATTTTCAAAGTCAATATTCTGCTCCCGTCAGGCTGGGGTGCAATCTGGATATGGTGGCTGGGCTTCATATAATTGGCACCGCCGCGCTCGGCCCATTCGACCAGCGTGACACAACCGTCGCGTTCTTCGGCCAACCCGATCTCGTCCAGTTCCTCAACATGATTGAGGCGATACAAATCGGCGTGCGCAACCGCAATGCTTGTTTCGGGCGGGCTATAATGATGGACGATGGCATAAGACGGGCTTGTGACTTCTCCACCGAAACCCAAACCCCGCAATATGCCCTTGCACAACACCGTTTTGCCAGCCCCCAGCGGACCGTCAATCGCAACCCAGTCACCCACTGCCAAGGTCTTGGCCAGCTGCTCACCATAAGCCGACATTGCATTTTCGTCGGCAATAATCATCCGCGCGGCAATGTCATCATGACGGTCGTCCCCTGGCCCGGTTCGGATTCAATCTCTAATGTTCCGCCGTGCGATTCGATCAACTGCCTCGCCAGCGGCAACCCGAGACCTTGGGTGACAGAACCTTCGGACCGCTGCTGCGACCGTGCGAAACCGTCAAACAACGCGGCCTTGTTCTCCGCCTTGATACCCGGCCCATCATCAGAAACGATGATTTCCAGATTGTCCTGTTGCCAACGCGCGAACAGCAAGACTTTGCCGCCAGAGCGATTGTACCGGATGGCGTTGTCGAGCACCTGTCCTACGGCCTGCCCCAAACGTTTGGGATCGGCGGAAATCAACCCGGTCAGGTCGGTCAACTGCGAATCGAACAGGACACCGTTTTCATCCGCCAGCCCTGCCTTCCCTTGCGCCACCTCGACAAGCAGCGACCGGATATCAACGTCTTCACGCGCGATGGGCAACGCGCCCGCCTCGCTCTGGCTGTAATCGAGCACCGTGTTTATCTGCTCGGAAAGCCGCTCCGCCGAGGTTGCAATTGCCTCGACATAATCCTGCGCTTGATCGTTCAACTCACCCGCAATGCCGGAGCGCAGCATATCGGCAAAGCCGCTGATTGACGTCAACGGCGTGCGGAATTCATAGCTCATATTGGCAAGAAACTTGCCTTTGATCGCATCGGCTTCGGACAAGGCGGCGTTGCGATCACGTAGCGCCTGTTCGATCCGCATACTGTCCGACATGTCGAGCATCGTGAACAGCGCATTGCCGTCGGGCAACGGGATCGTGGCGATCTGGAAAATCCTGCCGTCTGTAAAATGGGCCTTACTGCGGCGCTGCTCGCGATTGGCCGTTGTCATCCGGATCAACTCGCCAATGACCGAAATCTGCGACGGCTTTTTAAGATGCCCCGCGAGCAGCGGCAGCAACTCATCAAGCCGGGGGTGCTTGATCAAGGTCTCGTCGGTCAAGCCCCATGTTTCGGCAAACAACCGGTTCCAGATACTCAGGCGGCCGTCGGCCGCAAAAACCGCAATCCCTTCAAACAAATTATCGAAAGTGGCCGTGCGGACGCGCAGCAATGTGTCTCTGGCACTCGCTAACTGCGCTTGTTCGGTGCGGTCTTCAAAGATCAGAAGCAGGCCGCCGTCGGGCACCGGCTGGGCCAATACGCGCAGATGCGTGCCATCGGGTAACAGCCAGTTCTCTTCCGATGGCTCGGCCGTGCGGAACCAGCCTTCCCGTTCGGCGCGCCATTCCGGGAAGTCCCGGACTTCGGGGAGTTTGCCATTTTCCCGCATCCGTTCCAGCACGCGGATGAATTCAGGCTTGTCCGCCAGCCACTGGTCCCGAAATGCGAACAGTCGCTGAAACGGCAAGTTTGCAAAGCTCAGCACCTGGTCGGCATCAAACTGCGCGACGCCCGCTGACATCATATTGAGCAAATCGCGCTGTGAATCGGACAATTGCCGGAACTCGTTACGGGCGTCAGTCAAGTCTTGAATATCGATGGCTAGCCCCGCAACGCCAATGTCCCCAAGCGGGATGTCGAACACCCGCATCTGGCGCCGTTCACCGTCAAGTGTAGTTGGAACCACCCGTTCGGCCTGCACGCCGTCCGCCTGCGCCTTTGCGGCAAAGGCCATTGCTGTCGTTCCATTGGAAGGCTCGACCAATTCGATACCTTCATCGACCACTTGCAGACCATGGCTGGCGTTAACGGCATCGACATAAGCCCGGTTGACGAAGTTCAGTCGCAAATCGGGCCCCCGGTGCCACATCGGCAGCGGTGCGGCTTCGATCAGCCCAGCCAGTGCCTCAAATGCGGCGCGTGCCTCTTCCGATTCGCCCTTGCTCCTTTCAAGTTCGCGCAGGCTTTCGGTTGAATCGAAAAACCACAGCAGCGCGGCACCGTTTGGATAGATTACAGCATCTGCAATACTGCCAACGACCAGTAACCGGCGCTCCGATCCGTTAATCGCGACCGGCAAGACGAAATCCTTACCGGTGCGTTGTGTATCCCGCACACAGGCTTCCAATTGTTGCAAATCGGTGGTGACCAGCCCGGCGTCATCCGCGCCGCCCAAATCCGCTAATGATGCCGCTGGCGTTGCCAACCCCAGCAGTCTTGAAAAACGGTCAGCCGCCTCAATCCTGCCGTCACCCTTGACCACGACGGGTATCGCTGGCGCCGTTTCCAGCAAACGCGCGAGCCGCGAAGTCTGACGCAACATGTTCAAGGACTGGCGGCGCAGTGATAGCCCGATCCAGATTGCAACCGTGGCCCCGACCAGCCACAGGGCCAACAGGATACCGATCAATGCAACTGGCAGGCCGTCGCCCGTCATGCCAAGTTTATCCTTTGAGAAATCACCCCTTCGCTAATGCGCAAAAGCGGCAAAGGTGCAACGAAAAAAGCCCACCTTTGGGTCGGGCGGGCTTTCATCGGTTTTGCTAGAGCGACAGTTAGGGTCAGAACCTGTTAAATACGCATCTGAGGTTTGAAGCGATTTTGTTCAGTGCAAGGCGGCAAGGCCCAGGAATATGAATATATTTCAAGTCTTGCCAACGCAGCAATGGACAAAATCGGTCAAATCCCGAAGGGACGACAAAATGGCTTCGATCTCGAACATAAACACCCTTGAACTTAGAACCACTAAGTCCGGCGGGCATTTACGTCCGATATCTTTGCCTTTTTGCCGCCTCAGTTGCGGATTTAACAGGTTCTGACCCTAATAGCGATAATGATCCGGCTTGAACGGCCCGTCAGTTGACACGCCGATATATCCAGCCTGCTTGTCCGTCAGCTTGGTCAGCTTCACACCTAGCTTTTCGAGGTGCAGCATCGCGACTTTTTCGTCCAAATGCTTTGGCAGCACATAAACTTCGTTCTTGTAATTCGCCCCGTTGGTCCAAAGCTCGATCTGCGCCAGCACCTGGTTGGTGAAACTCGATGACATGACGAAACTGGGATGGCCTGTGGCACAACCCAAATTCACCAAACGACCCTTGGCCAGAACGATGATCTGTTTGCCATCAGGAAATTCTACCAGGTCGGTGCCGGGCTTCACTTCGGTCCATTTGTAATTGCTCAGCGCCGCTATCTGGATTTCGCTGTCGAAATGGCCGATGTTGCAGACAATGCTCATCGGTTTCATGTTCTTCATGTGCTCGGCGGTAATAACGTCAGCGTTACCGGTGGCGGTGCAGAAGATGTCGGCACGGGTCACCGCTTCTTCCATCGTGACAACTTCAAAGCCTTCCATTGCCGCCTGCAGGGCGCAGATCGGATCGACTTCGGTTACCATCACCCGCGCGCCGCCGTTGCGGAGCGATTGGGCCGAACCCTTGCCGACGTCGCCAAAACCGGCCACGCAAGCGACTTTGCCAGCAAGCATCACGTCAGTTGCCCGGCGGATCGCATCGACCAGCGACTCTTTACAGCCATAGAGGTTATCGAATTTCGACTTGGTTACGCTGTCGTTGACGTTGATCGCTGGGAAAGGCAATTCGCCCTTCTTGGCGATTTCGTAGAGACGGTGAACGCCGGTGGTGGTTTCTTCCGAAACGCCCTTCAGGTTTTTGACGGTCTCGGTCAGATAACCCGGTTTGGCGGCAACGAATGCCTTCAATGCCCGCTGGAATTCAACTTCTTCCTCGTTTTCCGGTTCGCCGAAAGTTTCGCCGCGCTCCAGTCTTGCACCCCATAATGCAAACATTGTGGCATCGCCGCCATCGTCTAGGATGATGTTCGAGGTAATGTCATCGCCCCAATCAAAGATGCGCCCGACATAGTCCCAATAATCGGCAAGGCTCTCACCCTTGATCGCGAACACCGGAATATCCTTCGCGGCGATCGCGGCGGCCGCATGATCTTGGGTCGAATAGATATTGCAGGTCGCCCAACGTACTTCAGCCCCCAGATCGACCAATGTTTCGATCAAGACCGCCGTCTGGATCGTCATGTGAAGCGAACCGACAATGCGTGCCCCCGTCAGCGGTTTGGATGTACCGAACTCGCGGCGTAACGCCATAAGGCCAGGCATTTCGGTTTCGGCAATGTTAATTTCTTTACGGCCAAAATCGGCCTCGCCGATATCGGCGATGACATAATCGTTGAAAGCCACGGGCTTGGTCTCCGGCAGGTTTGTTATGCGCCCGCCCTAGCCGTGGCTTTCAACGAAATCAAATATAAAGATTGCTTTATATCATTAGGGGCGTGTTGCCATCCTTGTGGCACAAACACCACCGGGCAGTCTTGTATCGTCTACCACTTTATCAGCAGCAGCAACCAGCGTGGCAACACCGTGACGCTGCGACGCCAGATCGGATGCCAGTTGCTTCAATTCATGGCAGTTCATCCGGCTGTGCCCGGTGCCATAACTGTTGGCAAAGCCGATCGACATTTTGTCAAGCGCGTTAACTGCGCCCTTTTGCCCCACGGTCTGGGCGAGATGCGATTTTATCAGATTGTTTTGCGTCCCGATGAGCGCGCTGTTGTTGGTTACAAAGCGGTTATATTGCGGCAGGAAATTATCCGCCCCGCCCCGACACCGCAGAGCGGTTACCATCAGCATCGTATTCAAATGCTTGATTTTGACGGCGTCCTGACCGGCATTGGTCCAGCAAGCCTGTGCCGGTTGGGTGGATGCAAGTGCGATTGCTACGACAAGCGCAGCCTGCTTAAAAATTCCCCTCATTTGGACGTCCCCTGTTAGTGTTCAACAAGGGCAATGTTGACGATCCTGTTTACCGATTTTTCAACATGGAGGGTAAAGCAAAAATAACCATATAAGGCGCTGAAAAGGGCTGAGCTTAAAATTGCCGATTGAGGGAACTTTTTGGCCAGTGACGTTGTCTATGCGATGACCGTTAACAACTGCCGCTTGACTCGATAGTGGCGGTCCCGGAATAGGCTTCGCAACCCGACCTCATGAAAGGACATATGATGAGTATTTCTGTTGGTGACAAAATTCCTGATGTAAAACTGGTAAAGGCAACATCCGAAGGTCCGCAGCCTGTGCAGTCGGCAGATTATTTTGCCGGACGCCGTGTTGCGCTGTTCTCGGTTCCCGGTGCGTTCACTCCGACCTGCTCGGCTCGCCACCTGCCCGGCTTTGTCGAAAAGGCCGATGAACTGGCAGCCAAAGGCATCGATGAAATCGCTTGTACCGCAGTGAACGACGCCTTCGTTCTCGGCGCATGGAACAAGGCCGGTGGTTCCGACGCGATCACTATGCTGGCCGATGGCAATGGCGAATTTGCCGCCGCTCTGGGCCTCGAAATGGATGGTACAGCATTCGGCATGGGTAAACGCGGTCAGCGTTTCTCGCTGGTCGTCAACGACGGCGTTGTCGAGCAAGTCAACGTCGAAGCGCCGGGCGATTACAACGTCAGTTCAGCCGAACATATGCTTGGTCAACTGTAGACTTCATACCAAGTCATTCCAATGTGGAATGGACAAGAGGGAGGGGTAACCCTCCCTTTTTTGTTGCGAAAAATGTAGGAATAGTAGACATTCCGCTATGGCTACCAATCACTCCAAAGACATAGTCAATCAACTCGTTGCAGAATATGCAGCGTCGGTTAAGCGCCTGCGAACGGCACTATCGCGTTACCTGAATGACGGCATCGCGCCGACCATTGATGAACGTACCAACCGGGACTTTTGTTACCCCGAACTGGCAATCCGCTATTTTGGCAAAGAACGCGACACTGTTAGCAACCTCGCCTTTGGCAAGCTGGAAAAGCCGGGGACATATCGCACTACGCTGACCAAACCTGAATTATTTGCCGATTATCTGTGCGATCAACTCGATCTTCTGGTTGGCCAATATGAAGTGGAAATTTCGATCGGTCGCAGTACGCAGGAAATTCCGTTTCCTTATGTGCTGGATGGCTCGGCAGATTTGGAACTGGGTACGGCCACTCCATTGGAACTCGCCCGCTATTTCCCGACAACCGAACTGGCCGACATTGGCGACGAACTTGCTGACGGGCTATTGCGGACCAAAGGCAGTGATAATTCTCC
Source organism: Sphingorhabdus sp. (assembly GCA_040007915.1). GTDB lineage: Bacteria > Pseudomonadota > Alphaproteobacteria > Sphingomonadales > Sphingomonadaceae > Sphingorhabdus_B. The sequence goes on along the minus strand of JBDTUD010000022.1, from coordinate 9,038 downwards.
GCTTGCCTTGTTCGATGCGTTAAGGACCGATTTCTCGCTGGCGCGCCTGCGCCATTATACCGGCGCGCCTGCCGAACATGTACAGCGCCACATATTGTTCACAAACTACCACCGCTATGTCGATGAATTTGTCAGCTGGGCGTGCGCACAGGTCGGCAACGGACATTATACTGCATTGTCCGGTGCGGGCGGGCTATATGTTGATCAGCCCAGCGACAACTCCGCACAATTGGTGGCCGACAGCACCTGGCGACGACATCAGATGCCGGCCTATCATCTGATGGCGCCGAACGGATTGGGGATTTCGCTGGTAAATATCGGCGTCGGACCGTCGAATGCAAAGACGATCTGCGACCATCTGGCCGTGATGCGGCCTGAAGCCTGGCTGATGATCGGGCATTGCGGCGGGCTTCGCGAAACGCAGCGGATTGGCGATTATGTCCTTGCCCACGCCTATTTACGCGACGACCATATTCTCGACGACGTCCTTCCCCCCGAAATCCCGATCCCGCCGATTGCCGAGGTCCAACAGGCATTGGCGGCCGCCGCAGAACGCGTGTCGGGAACCAGCGGTGCCAATCTGAAACGCCGCATGCGCACGGGCACCGTGGTTACCACCGACGACCGCAATTGGGAGCTTCGTTATTCGGCATCGGCACTGCGCTTTTCACAATCGCGCGCCATCGCCATCGACATGGAATCGGCCACCATCGCCGCCCAAGGGTACCGCTTCCGCGTGCCTTATGGCACCTTGCTCTGCGTTTCCGACAAACCGTTGCACGGCGAAATCAAACTCCCCGGCCAAGCCAACCGCTTTTACGAGGAAGCCATCGCCGCGCATTTGCAGATCGGCATCCAGACGTGCGAACTGCTGCGCGACGCGGGCAACAGCCTGCACAGCCGGAAGCTGAGGGCGTTTAACGAGCCGCCGTTTAGGTGAAGCCCAACTCCGCCAACCAAAACCGTTCTTGGAATCACAGTTCACATCATTCCCGTTCGTCATCCTGAACTTGTTTCAGGATAACGAGAGACTTGGTACTGACTAACGTCAATCAGCCCTTTGTATTGCTCACCAGCCCTTTTTCTGGCCCTTATTCTGCACTTTCAACCACTTCATCAGCGGCGCGAAATATTCAATCATCGCTTTGCCTGACATTTCCCGCTTGCCGGTGAAGGCTTCCAGGGCATCCGGCCAAGGCTTTGATGCGCCCATTTCGAGCATGGCGTTCAGCCGCTTACCCACTTCCTTGTTGCCGTAAAACGAGCAGCGGTGGAGCGGGCCTTTCCATCCTGAAATGTCGCATGCCGCCTTGTAGAACTGAAACTGCAAGACGCGGGCGAGGAAATAGCGGGTGTAGGGCGTGTTGCCGGGGACATGATATTTGGCACCGGGGTCGAACGCGTTGGCAGGCCGCTCGACCGGTGGGACGATGCCCTGATATTGGGTGCGCAGGCCGGTCCATGCGGTGTTGTAGTCGGCGGTTTTGATCGAGCCGTTGAATACGCCCCAACGCCATTTATCGACGATCAGGCCGAAGGGCAGGAACGCGACCTTGTCCATCGCCTGCCGCAATAACAGGCCATTGTCCTTGTCGGCGCTTGGCACCTTGGCCTTGTCAAGCAAGCCGATTTGCACCAGATAATCGGGCGTAATTGACAGTGCTATCGCGTCGCCAATAGCCTCGTGGAAGCCATCATTTGCGCCATTCAAATGCAGAAAGCTTTGTTTGTTATAGGCGCGCTGGTAATAATTGTGGCCCAGTTCGTGATGGATGGTCACGAAATCACCGGTATTGATCTTGATGCACATCTTGATCCGCAAATCATCGACATTGTCGATGTCCCAAGCAGACGCATGGCACACGACTTCCCGGTCAGCAGGTTTCAGAAACTGTGAGCGTTTGTAAAAGCTTTCGGGCAACGGCTCAAAACCGAGCGAGGAGAAAAATCCCTCCCCGGTTTTCACCATCTTCATCTCGTCATACTGCTTTTCCTTCAGCAGCGCGCCGATGTCGTAGCCGATGTCGCCGGAGCCAGCAGGTGCGACGATATCATAAATATCGCCCCATTCCTGCGCCCACATATTGCCGAGCAAATCGGCGCGGATAGGGCCTGTCTTGGCCTGCACCGCATCGCCATATTTTTTGTTCAGCTGGTTGCGGACATAGATGTGCAGCTCGTCATAAAGCGGCTTCACCTCCAGCCACAATTTATCGGTCAGCTTGGCAAAGTCGTCCGCAGGCATGTCATATCCCGACCGCCACATCGCGCCGAGGTCGGCAAAGCCCAATTCCTTCGCGCCCTGATTGGCAATTTCCGCCATCCGCGCATAATCATCCTTCATCGGCGCGCCGACCTTATCATGCCAGCTCGACCACATTTCCTTGAGCTGTTCGGGATTGCGGTTGGTTCCCATTTCGGCTTCGATATCGGAACCGTTGATTTCCTTGCCGTTCAGGGTTCCCTTGCCCTTGCCATAAGCCGAGTTCAGGCGCGTTGCGATTTCGGACAATTCCTTGGCGGCACCTGCGGTTGTTGGTGCGGGCAGAACCAGCCCGCCACGCAATATGTCGAGCTTTCGTTTTGTTTCAGCCGAAAGCCCTGCAACATTCTGGTATTTTGCGGCCTCAAGCGCATATTGCACCGCTTTTTCGGTGCCGATCTCGCCATATTTCGCTGCGAGTGCGTCGGTGTCATCGGTAATGAAGGTCAAATTCACCCATGAAACCCGGGCACCTTCGACAGAGAAATCAAACAGGTCTTTTTCGGCCTTGGCGATAAAGGTTTCCGCATCAGCAACAGTCGGTTCGGCCACTGCGGTAGTCGCGACGGCCGTGGCATCTTGCACCGCGACTTCTGTTGCAATGGCGGGCGCGGACATGGTGGCAACCGCTAAAGCGGCGAGCGAAACGAGATTTTTCATGGGCTGCTCTCTCAAAAAATATTATTACCGCAGCGTGATACTTTAATTCTCGTCCGTCAAGCCGCCTTTGCCGTTGTTCGTCGAAGGAATAATGCCACTAGCAGACCGAAAAAGCTTATCAGGAAAGCAACCGACTTGATCGGCGGCATCATGGCGGCGATCCCCGCGCGCTCCAGTTTCGTCTCGGACATTCTCAGTCCCTCCTCAAACCAAAGCCAGAGCTCCGCGCGCCGCGTCCTCAGCTGTCAGCTTATACGTTACATAATCATCGATCCGGCCGCGATATTCGCGCTGATAACTGTTGGTATGCCTGGCCCCCAACCGCTCGACGGCAGTCCTTGATCGCTGGTTGTCGGCACCGATCTGGAACACGATCTTGCTGACATGCGGGAATGCGTGGCGCAGCATCAATGCCTTGACCCCCCGGTTATAGCCACCACGCCAGTGCGAGCACGCAAAGAAAGTCCATCCGATTTCGATCTCTTTGGTGGCCGCGACATAATTTGCAAAACGTGTACTGCCGATAATTTCCCCGTCAGCCTGATCGACAATCGCAAACGCGCCCAATGATGCCACCGCATCGGCAAAAAACCGTTCGAAAACTTCGCGCTTATAGCGGTCCTTATAGGGATGCATGGCCCATATGGTGGGATCTGACGCGACAGCAAACAGCGCCTCCCAATCTTCCGCTATCAAAGGCCGCAGCAGGACTTTCTCGCCCACCAGCGTTGGCTGAATATCGAACGGCGCTGTATCTACCATGCGTTACCGGTCAATGCGGCCAATATCGCTTCTCCCAATTCAGGCTTGACTACGGCGCTCATATGATTGCCCGGGACGGTCATCAACTTCCCATGTGGCAACAATTCGGTCAGCGCCGCCGCCGATCCGTTGTCATCGTCATCTTCGCCACAAATGACTGCGACCGGCAAATCAAAACCGGCAATCATATCGGCAAGCGTATCGACAAAGGTATCGAGGATCAGGTTCAGCGCCACCGGATCGCCGCCGCTGGTTTTCAAAAATGCCTCGGCCATCCATTCGGGCGAACCTTTGGGATGGGTGCCCAGATTGGTCAGCACATTCCGGAAATGGGCGCTGCGACCGCTGGTATTGGTCAGCCCCTGCAATCCCATCCCCGATATGATGGCACGGCGCGGCCGACATCCGCGCGCCAGCATCCGCGCGACCGTTCGGCCTCCCAATGAATATCCGCCAAGGTCGAAGTCGGTCAGACCAAGATGTTCGATCAGGGCAAACTGGTCATCGGCCAATATGTCAGCCGGATAAGCGCTAGGGTCATGCGGCTTCTCGCTTTTTCCATGCGCGCGCAGGTCTGGCATGATAACGCGAAAGCCCGCCCGCGCCAACAAAGCCGCATGGCCGTATTTGATCCAGTTGGTATCTGCGTCGGAAAAATAGCCGTGGAGCAGTACCAGCGGGCGGCCCTCGCCGGTTTGATGCACCGCGATATCGATACCGTCGGGCGTTTTGAAAGTGGTGGTTGTGACCATAAAACGCTGATGCGCGGACAAAGCAAAAATTGCAAATGCTGTCGCCGATCATGCTTGCTTATTATAAGCACAGTTATTATGTCAGCGTCATGTCTCAATATCTTCTCGGCTATCTCATCAGCGACACCGGTCGGATGATCCGCAAGGAATTCGATGAACGCGCACGCGTCTTGGGCGTGACCGGGCCGCAATGGCGCTTGCTGGCACAATTGCGGCGGGAACCGGGAATGAAACAGGCCCCGCTTGCCGAACTGCTCGAAGTCGAACCAATTTCGCTGTCGCGGATGATCGACCGTTTGCAGGAACTCGGCTTGGTTGAACGCCGCGCTAACCCGCATGATCGCCGCGCCTGGTGCCTGCATTTGACCGCCAAGGCCGACCCGTTGGTAGACAAGATTAAGGCCATCGCGGATGATTTGCATGTCCAGATGCTCGATGGCCTTTCGAAGCAGCAACTCGATGACATTCGGAATATGCTTGAGCACATCCGTAACAACCTCTCCCCGATAGATGATGACCGAAAGGCAGTCGCAAATGGCTGAAGCCGATGCAAAATTGATAGAAGCGGAAGCATCCGCCGCCGATGTCGCCCAGCCTCCCAAGGAAGGCGGGAGCTGGGGCCGTTTGGCGCTGATGCTTTCGGTACCGCTGTTACTCGCCATTATTGGCAGCTATTTCTATCTGACGAGCGGACGCATCGCCGAAACCGATAATGCCTACGTGCAGCAAAATAAGGTTGCGATCGCGGCCGAGGTCGGCGGACGGATCGTCGCGGTTTATATTAAGGAAAACCAACGAGTGAAGGCGGGCGATCTGCTCTACAAAATCGACCCGCAGCCCTATCAAATCGCCATCGCACAAGCCGATGCGCAGATTGCTCAGGCCGAGGTTCAAATAGGCACATTGCGTTCGACGCTCGCTAGCAACGACAGCGCAATTGCCGCTGCGCACGACAGCGTCAAATTCGCGCAGGAAACCTATAATCGCAACGATGCGCTGATGCGGCGCGGTTTCAATACACGCGCGGCGATGGATTCGGCACATCATGATCTGGTTCAGGCGCAGCAGGAATTGGCAACCGCGCAGGCCGCCGCTGCCGAAGATCAAGCACGGCTGGCGACCGGTTCTGCCGCCAATGGCCAAAATCCGGAGATTGCAGCCGCGATGGCCACCAGAGCGCAGGCGGAACTGCAATTGTCGCGCACCGAAGTGCGTGCGCCCACCGATGGCATTGTAACGCAGATGTCGACCCTGCAGGTGGGGCAAATGATGGTCACCGGATTGCCAGCGGTCACTATCGTGTCGAGCGGCGAGAGCTGGGTTGAGGCGAATTTCAAGGAAACCGACCTCAACAAGATGCTGCCGGGGCAGAAAGCCGTGGTAGAAATCGACGCCTATCCAGATCTCAAGCTCAAGGGCCATGTCGAGAGCCTCGGCGCAGGCACGGGGTCGGAATTCTCGATCCTCCCGGCGCAAAATGCCAATGGCAATTGGGTCAAGGTCACGCAACGCGTGCCAGTTCGTATCGCGATTGACGAAAAGTCTCCGCGCCCTCTGCTCGCCGGTCTGAGCGCGACGATTACCGTCACTTTTAACGACCGCACCAAAGCCTCAACCCGCTAATCCAATATGGCAAGCGCAGCCCTTCCGGCATCTGCAGCCGCCCCCCCGCCACCGCCACCTCCTCCGGCGGATATCGCGGCGTTGCCGGTTGCGCAACGCGGGTTGCTGACCATCGGCATCATGGCCGCAATGGTGATGCAGATACTCGACACCACCATCGCCAATGTCGCGCTGCCGCATATGCAGACCAGTTTAGGCGCAACAATCGACACTGTCACTTGGGTGCTGACCAGCTACATCATCGCGGCCGCCATCGCGACGCCGCTCACCGGCTGGCTCTCCGAGCGCTTCGGTTCGCGCAACCTGTGCCTGTTTGCGGTCGGCGGCTTCATCGTTGCCTCGATGCTGTGCGGCATTGCCACCAATTTGAATGAAATGGTCGTCTTCCGCCTGTTTCAAGGGATGTGCGGCGCGTTTATCGGACCTTTGTCGCAAACAGCAATGCTCGACATCAACCCGCCGTCGAAACAGGGCCGCGCGATGTCCTGGTGGGGAATGGGTGTGATGGTCGGACCAATCATGGGGCCGATTGTCGGAGGCTGGCTAACCGAGAGCTATAACTGGCGCTGGTGCTTTTATGTCAATCTGCCCATCGGTATCATGACCTTTGCGATCTTGTGGGCGCTGCTGCCCTCGCGCGGCAAGACGCAGCGTTCGTTCGACTATTTCGGCTTTTCGATGATCGCACTTGCGCTGGCCAGCCTGCAACTGATGCTCGACCGCGGTCAGCAACAGGACTGGTTCCAGAGTTGGGAAATCATTCTCTATTGCGCCATAACGATATCGTGTTTCTGGGCCGGCATCGTCCACCTTGTGACCGGCAAAAATCCTCTCTTCGACCGTGTCTTGTTCAAGAACCGCAATCTCGTCACCGCGATGGGTTTCATGATCGTCGTCGGCATGACGACGATGGCGCCGATGGCGTTGCTGCCGCCCATGTTGCAAAACCTGTTCGGATATCCGGTTATCGACACCGGCATGGTCCTAGCGCCGCGCGGCGTCGGTGTGTTGGTCACGATGGCCATCAGCGGACGATTGCGCGACCGGGTCGACATGCGCTATCTGATCGCCATCGGATCGATGATCAGCGCCTATTCTTTGTGGATGATGGCGCATTGGTCGCTCGACCTCGACATGCGCCATGTGGTGTTTGCAGGCTTCATCCAAGGTCTAGGCATGGGGCTGGTGTTCATGCCGCTCAATGCCATGGCCTTTGCCACACTGGACCAGCGCTGGCGGACCGATGGTGCGAGCCTGCTCAACCTGTTGCGCAGCATAGGTGCGTCGGTCGGCATTTCGATCTGCACCACCTTGCTCGCGCAAAGCCTGCAGACCAGCCACGAATATCTGTCGGCCAACATCACCCGTTCGGCCTTTTCGGCAATCGACCCTGCACAAGCCACACGGTTCGGAGCAGTTGGCGGCGCGGCACTGACGGCCATCGACGGCGAAATCAACCGCCAGGCCGCAATGATTGCCTATCTCAACAATTTCTACCTTATGGCAATCATCACTGTCATCACCCTCCCGCTGATATTCCTCCTCAAAAAACCAGTGGGGCCGATTGAGGTAGTTCATGCAGGCGAATGATCATCCCTTCTTCAAATGCCGCCGTCCGAGCAGTTCGGCAATCTGCACGGCATTCAGCGCCGCACCTTTGCGCAGATTGTCCGATACGCACCACAGCACTAGGCCATTGTCGACAGTGGGGTCTTCGCGCACTCGGCTGACATAAGTCGCACTGTCGCCGACGCATTCGACGGGGGTGACGTAACCGCCATCTTCGCGCTTGTCGACCAGCATGATGCCGGGGGCTTCGCGCAATATGCTCTGTGCCTTCTTCGCCGAGATCTCGTTTTCGAACTCGATGTTGATCGCTTCAGAGTGCCCGACAAATACCGGCACACGCACGCAGGTTGCGGTTACCTTGATCTTGGGATCGAGGATTTTCTTGGTCTCGACGACCATCTTCCACTCTTCCTTGGTGTAACCATCATCAAGGAATTTATCGATATGCGGGATCACGTTGAACGCGATCTGCTTGGTAAACTTCTTCGGCACAGCACCGTCACCAACGAAGATATTTCGGCTCTGTTCGAACAGCTCATCCATGCCTTCCTTGCCCGCACCCGATACCGATTGATAGGTCGAGACGACAACGCGGGTGATCTTCGCCGCGTCGTGCAGCGGCTTTAGCGCGACAACCATTTGTGCGGTCGAGCAGTTCGGGTTGGCGATGATGTTCTTGCGCTTGTAACCGTCAATGGCGTCGGGGTTCACCTCGGGTACGATCAAAGGCACATCGGGGTCCATGCGGTAAAGCGAGCTATTGTCGATCACCACGCAACCGGCCTTGGCCGCGATCGGCGCATATTTCAGCGTCGCATCGGAACCGATGGCAAACAAGGCCATGTCCCAGCCATTCCAATCGAAATGCTCGATATTCTGGACCTTCAATTGCTTGCCGGTCTCACCGAATTCGATTTCGAGTCCTTGGCTACGGCTCGATGCCAGCACGGCGATTTCATCTATCGGAAATTCGCGCTCGGCCAAGATGTTCAGCATCTCGCGGCCCACATTGCCTGTGGCTCCTGCAACGACGATACGATAACCCATATTCTATTCCTTCGGTGACGATAAAATTAGACATTAAAAAAGGCCGGGGTCTTGTGGGACCCCGGCCTGTTTGTTCGGTTTAGGAACGTGCGGGATCAGACCTATTCGGCCGCCGTAGTTCCCTTAATTGGACGTGGGTCACGGCGTTCGGCAATACGTGCCTTCTTACCGGTCAGACCGCGCAGATAATAAAGTTTCGCACGACGAACGACGCCGCGACGAACAACTTCGATGCTTTCGATGTTCGGGCTGTACAGCGGGAACACACGCTCAACACCTTCGCCGAACGACATTTTGCGTACGGTGAAGTTGGAGCCCATGCCCTTGTTCGAACGCGCGATGCACACGCCTTCGTAATTCTG